>CAZRNE010000010.1:51927-104194 GCA_964601365.1 uncultured Opitutaceae bacterium
GCTCCTGCCAGATGCCGTGCCGCAGCACGGGGGCGAGCACGGGTGGCGGGGTGAGCTGCGGGCGCAGCTCCTTCTGGCAGCAAGGTGCGACGACGATGAGCGCGGCGCCGGCCTGCACGCCGCGCGCGAGCGCGTCGTCGGTGGCGGTGTCGCAGGCATGCAGGGCGATGAGGATGTCGAGGTGGGGCAGCTGGGCGCTGCCGATGTCGCCGGCGATGAAGCTGAGCTTGGGGCGCTGCGTGTCGTGCGCGACGCGGTTGCAGAGCTCGACGAGGTCGGAGCGCGCCTCGATGCCCGTCACACGGCAGGAGCGCTTGTGCACATGCTCGAACCAGTCGTGCACGGCGAAGGTCAGGTAGCCCTTGCCACAGCCCATGTCGGCGACTTCGACGGGTCGGTCTCCCGGCAGACGGGCTTCGGCCACGAGGTGGCTGATGATCTCGGTGAACTTGTGGATCTGCCGGTGCTTGTCGGCCATGCCGGGGCGGACCGAGCCGTCGGCGTTCACGACACCGAGGGCCTGCAGCCAGTCCCGGGAAGCGGCGGGCAGCAAGCGGTGCTTTTCGCGGTCATGGGCCGGGTCGGCCGCTTGCGGCGCGGCGGAGCCGTAGCTCAGGCGGGGTTCGCCCTTCTTGTTGAATTCGAGCTGCACGCCGCGCCGGGTGGTGAACATGTGCGCGCTGTAGAAGTCGCTTCCGAGCAGGCGGCCGATTTCGCGCACGGCCTCGGCGAGCGGCAGGTTCTTGGTGATGTCGCGGGTGTCGTGCCGATGGAGGAAGGACAGGTGCGGACCGCCTTGCAGCGTGACCGGGCGCACCAGGATTTTCTGGAGGGTCCGGTCGGCACCGCGCGGCTTGCCGAGGGTCAGCCTAGCAAAAGTCCCGTCGCGCAGGCTTTCCTCAAGCAGAACACGAAATTCGGCGACCGGCGACATGCAGGGAAATTACCGCTGCAATCGGGCGCGGCAAGCGCGGGATGCGAGCTCCGTCGCCAGGCCGATTTGTTGACCACGGATTACGCGGATAATTACGGATAAGGCCGATCCGGATCATCACGTATTATCCGTGAAATCCGTGGTGAACAAGAGAAGCGGACGGCACATCACTCCATCGCAGGAGCGATCCGGGTTGTTGAAGCTGGCCTCTGCGTCACTTCAGTTTCTTGAGCGCCTCGGCAGCCAGGCCGAACTGCGGGGCGAGCTTGAGGGCGGTCTCATAAGCTGACTTGGCCCCGGTCTTGTCGCCTTTCTTCTCGAGAATGGTGCCGATGCGGAAATGCACGGCCTCATGGCCGGGCGCGCCGGCTGCGGGTGTCAGGTCCAGGCATTTTTTCAACATGCCCAGGCCGCGGTCGAGCTGTTCGCCGGAGAGGGCCGCGAGCCGGCCGATGCGGAAATTGGCGAGGTAGCTGTCGGGTGCTTCCTTGAGCAACGGTTCCCACAGGGCGAAGGCCTCGGCGTATTTCTTGTCGGCGAGGTAGAGGCGCTCGTAGGCTTCGCGGCCGCGGGCTGCGTCGAGTTTCTGGATCTCGGCGGCCTCGTTGTAGGCCTTGTCCATGCCGCCGCCGACGATGCCCGGCGCCTGCTGGTAGAACCCCATGATGGCAAAGCGCGCGTCGACGTTCTTCGGGTCGAGTTCGACGGCCTTCTGGTAGGCGTCGCGGCACTTGCCGCCCCAGCTCATCTTGGTAAGCACGCCGGCCTTCTGCGCAGTGCGCCCGTAGGCGTCGCCGAGACGAAGGTGGAACATGCTGTTGTTGGGCTCGAGCGCGACGGCCTTCTCGGCATGCTTCACTGCCGTCTCATGGTCGTCGGCCCGGAGCGCGAGTTGGCCAAGGAAAAACCAGGCTTCGGCGTTCTTGGCATCAGCGGCGACCAGCTTCTCAAAGGCCGCCTTGGCCTCCGGGTTTTTCCTCTGGTTGTAAAGGTCGACGGCGGCCTGAAGCTCGGGCGGGCGGGCGGCGGCGAGGGCGATTGGCAGACACAGGAGCAGGGGCAGAAGACGGCGCATCATGGGGAAGTCGTGGGGTGCTGGAATGCAGTGATAACCGCGGTTGGCAACAAGGGTTACTCGCTGCGGAGCGCGATGAGCGGATCGACGCGCGTGGCGCGGCGCGCGGGCAGGATCATGGCGGCCAGGCCGACCAGCAGGACGACGACGAGGGCGGCGCCGTAGACGAGAGGGTCGGCCGGACTGACCTTGGTGAGCTGGCCGGCAAAGGGTTGCACGGCGAGGCGCGCTCCGACGAGCCCGAGGAACAGGCCGGCGGCAACAAGCAGCGAGCCCTCGCGGACGATGAGCCAGACGATGTTGCCGGAGGTGGCGCCCAGGGCGGTGCGCACGCCGATCTCGCGGGTGCGGCGCGCGACATGGAAGGCGAGCAGGCCGTAGAGGCCGATGGCCGAGAGCGCGAGGCCCAGCGCGCCGAAGAGCCCGATGAGGATCAGGGCGAAGCGGTCGGCGGCGTAGGTCTCGTCGACCAGCCGCTCGAGGGTGTTGAAATTGGAGGCGGCGATCGTGGGATCCACCGTGGCGAGGGCCGCGCGCACGGCGGCCTGGAGCATCTCCGGTGCGGACTGCGTGTGGAGCACGAAGGTGACGGTGTCGGCGAGGAAGCGCGGGTTTTGCGCGTAAGGCAGATACCACTGGCCGACGACGTCGCCGTCGTCGCGGTCGATGATGGCCTTGCGGTCGGCGGCGACGCCCACGACGAGGTAAGGCGGGCGCGGGTCGGTGGCGCGGCCGCGCTTGATGGTCTTGCCGATGGGATCCTGGCCGGGCCACATGCGCCGGGCGAAGGTCTCGCTGACGACCGCGACGCGCGGGCCGTCGGGGCGGTCGGTCTCATCAAGCGGGCGGCCGGCGAGGATGGGGATGCCGGCATCACGGAAATAGCCGGGGAAGACCATGCGGTGATAGGTGATGTAGAAACCCGGGGACTCCGGCGGAGTCGTGCCCTCGGGGGTGACGGCGGCGAGGCTGAAGGCGGGGAACATCTGGTGCGGCGTCGTCGCGTAGACGGATTGGACGCCGGGCAGGGCGCGGAGTTTCTCGAGCGCGCGTTCGACGTAGTCCACGCGCTGCGGGTGCTCGGGCCGCAGCCGGTTGGTAAAGCTGACATCCACCACGAGCCGCTGCTCGATGCCGTAGCCCCATTGTTCGCGCACGAGGTTGCGGAAGCTGCGCACCAGGAGGCCCGTGCCGACGAGCAGGAGGGCGGCCACGGCGACCTCGACGGAGACGATGAGACGCAACCAGCGCCGTGAACCGGCGTCGAGGGAGCCGCCCCGGCCCACCCCGCGCAAGGCGGTGCCGAGCTCGGTCCGGGCGCCACGGAGCGCGGGCAACAGGCCGAAGCCGAAGGCGAGGAGGAAGGTGGCGCCGATCGAATAGGCGAGCACGGGCAGGTTGAGGGAGATCGGCACGTGGAATTCGCGGATGGCCCCGCCGGCGTTGTCGCTGCCGAGCGGGCTCAGCGACACGAGCAGCGGAAGCGCCCAGAGGGCGAGCAGGATGCCGAGCGCGGTGCCGAAGAGGGTGAGGATGAGGCTCTGCGCGAGCGATTCGCGCACCAGATGGGCGCGGCTGGCGCCGAGGGCGAGACGGACGGAGGCGTCGCCCTCGCGTTCGAGCTGGCGCGAAAGGAAAAGGCTGGCGAGGTTGGCGCCGGCGATGAGCAGGACGAAGAGGGCGGCGGCCGTAATGGCCACGAGCTTCGGCCGGAGGTCGGCGACGAAATTGGCCTGCAGGGGCAGGGCGGCGGCCCCGGTGGGCGCGCCGTCGAGGGGCAGCTCGCGGTTGAGGCGTGCGCTCAGGTCGGCGAGGGCCTGCTCGGCCTGGGCGGGGGTGACGCCGGGCTTGAGGCGGGCGGGGGCGTAGTATTGGTTGCCGCCGATCTGGGCCAGATCGATGGCTTCGGCGAAGGGCACCCAGATGTCGGAGCGGAAGGGATGACGGAAGCCCGGCGCCATGACGCCGATGACGGTATGGGGCAGTCCGTCGAGCAGGATGGTCCGGCCGATGGCGTCGGGGCGCGCGCCGAGGGTGTTGCGCCAGAAGGCATCGCCGATGATCACGACGGGCGCGGCGCCGGGGCGGTCGTCGGCTTCCGTGAAGTCGCGGCCGAGGACCGGTTGCACGCCGAGCACGCCGAAGAAATTGGCGGAGACCTGCGTGGTGACGAGGCGCAGGGACTCCCGGCCGTCGGCGGAATAGGTGCGGCTGCTGAAACCGGCGCGGGCGAGGCCCGCGAGGACGGTGTTGTTTTCGCCCCAGAGTTTCCAGGCGCGGGGCGAGAGCGAAAAGCGCGCGGCATCCGCCCCATCGGCCTTTTTCTCGTAGATGCGGACGAGGCGGTCGGGTTCGCGGAGCGGGAGCGGGCGCAGGACGACGGCCTGCAGGACGGAGAAGATGGCGGTGTTGGCGCCGATGGCCAGCGCGACCATCGTGATGATGACCGCGGAAAACACGGGCGACTTGGCGAGGATGCGGAGGGCGTGGTTCAGGTGGTGCATTTTCGGAATGGGACGGGAGATGGCGGTTTGCGCAGGTGTGCTATTCCGCGCGCAGGGCCACAACAGGGTCGACGCGGGCGGCGCGGCGGGCGGGGAGCCAGGCGGCGAGGAACACGACCGCGGCCAGCAGCAGGCCGACGCCGGCGTAGGTGAGCGGGTCGTAGGGCGGCACCTCGTAGAGCAGGCTCGTGATGAAGCGGGTGAGACCGAGCGAGAGAAGCAACCCCGCCAACACCCCGGCGATGACCAGGCGGCTGGTGCCGCCGAGGATCAGGCCGAAGATGTCGGCCGGCCGGGCGCCGAGGGCCATGCGGACGCCGATCTCCTGTGTGCGGGCGCCGACCGCAAAGGAGACCACGCCGTAGAGACCGAGCGCGGCCAGCAGGAGGGCCACGACCGCAAAGCCGCCCATGAGGGTCGCGCTGAAGCGCTGCCCGGCGCTGGCCCGGCGGATGCGCTCCTCGATGGTGGCGACGCTGTAGACGGGCAGGTCGGGGTCGAGCGCGCGCACGAGGGTCCGGATGGAGGCGGTCGGGGCGGCGGAGGCCCCGGTGGTGTGCACGAGCAGGGTGAAGTTGCCGGTGGGCCGCTGGTCGAACGGCACGAACATGTCGGGATCGCGCGTGGGGTTGCCCGCCAGGCCGCGGAACCGGGCGTCGGGCACGACGCCGATGATGCGCATCCAGGGGGCGCGGGAGTCGGACCGGCCGATCTTGAACCGCCGGCCGACGAAGTTTCCGTCCGGCCAGAAGCGCCGCCCGAAGGATTCGGTGACGATGGCGACAGGTTCGGAGCCCTCGGGATAGCTGCGGGCGAAGTTCTCGCCGCGCACGAGGGGGACGCCGGCCGCCTGGAAAAACTCCGGGGTGACGACGTGGGTGTAGGTGCGCCCCTCGTTCTCCGCCGGCACGGCCGAGGCGCCCTCGACGGTGAAGAAGGACGCGCTGGAGGTGCCGTCGAGCGGGGAATCGGAGGAGAGGGCGACGGCCCGCACCCCGGGCAGCGCGGCGGCCTGCTCCTGCAGACGGGCGGTGAACTGCCGCACCGCCGCGGCGTTGTAGCGGGAACCGGGGAGGGCCACGCGCTGGGCCAGCAGCTGCTCGGTGCGGAACCCCGGGGCCTGGCCGATGAGGTTGGCGAAGCTGCGCACAAACAGGACGGCGGCGGTGAGGAGGGAGAGGGCGAGCGCGAGCTCGGCGACGACCAGGCCGGCCCGCAGGCGGGCGCCGGCGACCCCCGGGGAGGAGCCGCGGGCCGAGTCCTTGAGCGCGGTGTTCAGGTCGACCTTGCCGGCCAGCAGCGCGGGCAGGAGGCCGGTCGCGAGCGTGCAGAGCAACGTGAGGCCGAGGGCGAAGAGGAACACGGGCCAGTTGGTGCCGATGCTGACATAACCCGGCAGCCCGACGGGATTCAGCTGTGCGAGGCCGGTGGTCAGCCAGGCGGCGAGCAGCAGCGCCAGCCCGCCGCCGAGGAGGGAGAGGACCAACGACTCGGCGAGCAGAAGCCGCGCCAGCACGGCGCGCCCGGCGCCGAGGGCGGCGCGGATGGCGAGCTCGCGACGGCGTCCCGCCAGGCGGACGAGCAGCAGGTTGGCGACATTGGCGCAGGTGATGAGCAGCACGAAGCCGACCGCGCCCAGCAGGACGAGCAGGGGCTGGCGCAGGTTGCCGAAGAGCTCCTCGCGCAGCGGCGCAAGATCGGCGCCGTAGTTGGTGTTGGTCGCGGGATGTGCGGTGGCGAGCGTGCGGCCGACGGCGGCAAGTTCGGCGCGGGCCTGATCGGCCGTGACGCCGGGCTTCAGGCGGGCCACGACCTCGTGCCAGCGGTTGCCGCGGTTTTCCCACAGGCGGGCGCCGTTCATCGCCATCGGCACCCACAGGCGGGAGTTGCCGCTCAGGCCGGTGAACCCGGGGGGCATCACCCCGACGACCGTGTAGACGGTCTCGCTCAGGCGGATGGTGCGGCCGATGATCGCCGGGTCAGCAGCAAAGCGGTCGCGCCAGAGGCTGTCGCTCAGCACGACGACCGGAAACTTGTCGGGAATCGAATCCTCCTCGGCCGTGAAGCTGCGACCGAGCGCGGGCGTCACGCCGAGGGTGGGGAAATAGTTGTGGCTGACGGTCTCTCCGCCGATGCGCTCGGCCTCACCGGTGCCGGAAAGGTTGTAGCTGGTCTGGGCGAAGCCGGCGAAGCTCGCGAACGATGCGCCGGTTTGCGCACGGTAATCACGGAAGTCGGGCATGGAGAAGGCGCGCCGCTCCCAGGAGTCGCGCTGCACCATGGCACGGACGCTGACGAGCTGCTCCGAGCCGGCCCAGGGCAGGGGGCGCAGAAGCACGGCGTGCACCGCGCTGAAAATGGCGGTGTTGGCCCCGATGCCGAGGGCGAGGATCAGGACGGCGATCAGGGTGAAGCCCGGTGATTTGCAGAGGGAGCGGAAGGCAGCTTTCAGGTTGTTCATGGGGTGGGGTCACTCCGCGCGGAGTGCGACGAGGGGGTCGACGCGGGCGGCGCGGCGGGCGGGGAGCCAGGAGGCGAGAAAGGCGACCAGGACCAGGACGAGGACGGTTGCGGCATACGCGAGGGGGTCGAGCGGGCTGATGCCGTGGAAGAAGGAGCGAAGCAGCCGGGCCAGGGCGTAGGCCAGGGTGCCGCCGAGCACGGCGCCGCTGCCCGCCAGCCACGCCACGCGCCGTGCCACCAAGCCCACGAGATCCGCTTTTTGCGCGCCCAAGGCGAGCCGCACACCGAATTCGCGCTGCTGTCGGACGGCTCCGAGGGCGAGCACACCATAAAGGCCGGTCGCGGCGAGCACGAGGCAGACTCCGCCGAGAACGAGGGCGACCCGACTGCCGATTTTCTGCGGAAGCAGGGTGAAATCGATCTGTGCGCGGCCCGGCAATGGCGGCGACATGGGCAGGTCCGGTTGGGCGGCGCGCAGGGCGTCGAAGAGCGGCTGGATAAGGGCGGCGGGTTGGCCGGAAGCGCGCACGGCGATGGTCACGCGCGCACGGGATGTGGTTGAAAGCGGGAGGTAGAACTGGGCCCGGGGGTCTTCCCACAATCGGCTGTATCTGACCTGCCGGGCGACGCCGATGACGCGCAGACGGTCGTTGCCGCGTTGGATTTCCCGGCCGAGGGCGGCCCCGGGCGAGCCATAGAGCCGTTGCGCCAGCGCCTCGCCCAGGACCGCCACCGTGGCGCGGGCATCCATGGCCTCGGCGGCGGAAAATCCCCGGCCGGCGAGCAGCGGGATCTGCAGGGTCGAGAAATAATCCGCGTCGACAAAGGTAAGGCTCGCCGCCTGGCCTTGCTCCGGCAACGGGACGACGGCGTCAGGGGCCTTGAGATGGGTGCTGAGGCCGCCCGGTCCCATCGGCATGCGGCTGGTGGCGGTGACAGACGCCACGCCCGGGACCGAGCGCGCCGCATCCACCAGACGGCGGACGGCAGGGGGACCATGCATGCGCACATCGCCCAGTTGTCCGAGGTTGAGGGTCACGGAGAGCAGCGAGTCAGGATCGAACCCCGGGGACAGACGGGAGGCGTGATCGAGCGTGCGGGCAAAGAGGGTGGCGATGACGATGGGCACAAGCGCGAGCGCGAGCTGGCCGGCCACGAGGATGTTGCGGAGCCGGGCCGATGCGGTCGCGCCATGCCCGCCAGACTTGAGATCGCCCACGACATCCGTGCGGAAGGCCCGCAGGGCCGGCACGAGTCCGGTCAGGAGGCCCGTCACCAGCACCGTGAGAAAGCAGAATGCAAATGTCCGCAAGTCGGGTGAGAAATCGAAGGTGAGCGGCAGGAATTGCGTGGGCTGGCGAAAGAGGGACAGATCCGAGATCCACACCGTGAACAGGAGGCCGATGGCGCCGCCGGCGGAAAAGATCATGAGGCTTTCGCCCAGCCACTGGCGCAGGAGATGTCCGCGGCCTGCCCCCAGGGCGAGACGCACGGCGCTTTCCCGCCGACGCTCCTCCGCGCAGGTGAGCAGCAGGCCGCCGACATTCAGGCTGGCGATGACGAGGACAAGTCCGGCGACGCCGGCCAGGACGCCGGCAAAGCCGAGCGCCGCGCCGCGGAGGTCGTGGTCGATGGGACGATTCGGGGTGAACAGCAGGCGGCTGCCATTTTCGTGGCCGGAAGGCTTCGGTTTGTGCGCGCCGATGGCCTCGTAACGCTGCTGCAGCTCGGCTTGGGCGGCGGCGACGGGCGTGCCCGCGGGCACACGGGCAATGACCTCGAGCCAGTGGACATCCCTTGAGGAGAGATCGGCCTCGGCCCCGATGATCCGCGCCATGGCAAGGGGGATCCAGAGATCCATGTCGAAGCCGATAAACGTGCCGTGGAATCCCGGTTGCGCGACTCCGACAATCGTGAGGGGTTCGCCGTTCACCCGCACGGAGCGGCCGATGACATCCGGGGCGCCATTGAATTCCGACAGCCACAGCCGGTGGCTGATGACGGCGACCGGACTCCCTCCGATGCTCTGGTCATCGGCCGGCAGAAAGAGGCGGCCGGCGGCGGGCCGCACCCCGAGCAGGGCGAAGAAATTCGCGGAGGTGAGCTGTGTCTTGACCGAAAAACTCCGGTTGCCATGGGCAAGCCCGGTTTCCAGGCCGGTGAATGCCAAAAGTCCGGCAACCTTGGTGGCTCCATCGCGCGTGGCAATGAAGTCGGGATAAGACCACGAACCCGTTTCGCCATCCGGCCGGGCAGGATGGACATTGTAGAGCTCGGCCGGACGGTCGATACCGGCCCTCGGCTTGAAGAACAGGGTATGAACAATGGTGAATGCGGCGGTGGCGGAGGCCACCCCGAGTGCGATCAGCAGTGTGGCTGCGATGAAGAAACCCGGCCGCTTGGCCGGCAGGCGCAGGGTTGGGGACATGGGTCAGGTGGGCAAAGGCGGGTCACTCGGTCCGCAGGGCGACGAGCGGATCGACGCGGGCGGCGCGGCGGGCGGGGAGCCACGAGGCGAGGGCGCAGGCGGCGGCGAGCAGCAGGGCGCTGCCGAGGTAGGAGACGAGGTCGACGGCGGGGAGGTTGTAGATCAGGCCGGAGAGGGCGCGGCTGCCGATGGCGGCGAGAACGACGCCGACGGCGACCCCGAGGAGGGTGAGGCGGAGGCCTTCGCGGAGGACGAGACGGGCGACATCGCCGGGCGAAGCGCCCAAGGCCAGGCGGACTCCGAACTCCGAGGTGCGGGTGGCGACGAGGAAGGAGATGACGGCGTAGAGTCCGCCGACGGCGAGGATGATGGCGAGGGCGGCAAAGGCGGCCACCAGGACAAGCACGAAGCGGGTCTGCCAAGTGGAGTCGCGATAGAGGGCGTCAACGCGGCCGAAGGCGAATCCCTGGGCGTTGGGGTCGGCGGCGTAGATGGCCTGCTGGAGGGCGCGCTGGTCGGGCGGTGCGCCCTTGTAACGGTAGAGGAACCCGACACCGAGGCCGAGCGGCGGGCGTTGCTCGACCGGAAGGTAGATGACATCGTAGGGCTTGGGCTGGTTGCCGAGGTCGAGGATGTCCCGGGCAACACCGACGACCTCGATCCAGCGAGTGGTGTTATCAACGCGGATGCGTTTGCCGAGCGGGCTGGCCCCGGGCCAGTATTTGCGGGCGAGGGACTGGGAGATGACGGCCACGTCGGGCCGCGTGGCATCGTCGGCGGCCGAGAACCATCGGCCTTCCACGATGCGAAGCGCGGTGACTTCGCCGTAATTGGAGGTGATTGCGCGGATCGAGGCGCGCTTGGTGGATTCGGTGATCGGGGCGGTGTCGCCCTCGAGTTGGAAGGCGCTGAAGGCGATGGGCGATGGCGCGAAGAACGTGGTGCCGTAGGAAACCTCGCCGACGACGCCGGGGAGCCGGGAGACGTTTTCGGCGATCTGGCGGAATACCCGCATCCGGGCGGCAGGATCGCTGAAGATCTGCCCGCGAACGCCCACGCGGAAATAATCGAGCTCGGCCAGCGGCATGCCGTAATCGGCTTTCTGGATTTCACGCTGCGTGCGCAGAAGCAGCGTGGCCCCGACCAGGAGGGCGAGGGTGACGGTGATCTGTCCGGCGACGAGCCAGCGGAGCGCACGGCCCCCGGAGACGGAGCCGATCTGGCGTCCTCCGTCGCGGAGGGCGGACTCCAGGTTGAGCGAGAGGGCCTGACGGAGCGGGAGCAGGCTGAAGAGGGTGGTGATGCCGAGGCCGGTGAGCGCGAGGCCGATGAGAACCAGGGCGTCGGGGCGGGGATCCGGTATGGCGCGAAGGGAAGTGACGGCGGGCAGCAGGGCGGTGAGGTGCGGCGCGGCGAGCCAGGCGATGAAGCCGGCGGCGGCGATGGCTGGCAGGGCGAGGAGGAACGACTCCGCGAAGAGCTGGCGGGCGAGCGTGAGAGGGCTGGCGCCAAGGGCGAGGCGCACGGCGAATTCGCGGCGGCGTCCGACCGAGCGCGCGAAAAGGAGGCACAGGCAGTTGAGGCAGGCGACGAGCAGGACGAGGACGACGGCGCCCTGGAGGAGCACCAGCGGCCGGTTGAAATTTCCGACCAGATCCTCGCGCAACGAGCGGATCATCAGGCTGAAGTTGGCGTAGTGGGCGGGGAAGTCCCGCTTGTGGGCGGCGTTGATGAGGGAAAGCTCGCGCTCGGCGCTGGAAAGCGTGGCGCCGGGGGCGAGTTCGCCGATGAGATGGTGCCGGCGCTGCACGCGTTCGTTGCGCATGTAGTCGGCGGGGACCATCGCCGTCCAGCCCTGCGGGTTGTCGTCGCCCGTGGGAATGACGAAACCGGCGGGCATGACGCCGACGACGCGGTAGGTGCGGTCGTCGAGACGGACGGAGCGGCCGATGACGGTGGGATCGGCGCCGAAGAGGCGGCGCCACAGCGAATCGGAGAGGAGCAGGGCGCGCTGGCCGTCGAGGTCGGCGTTGCCGGCGTGGATGATGTCGCCGAGGGCGGCGCGGACCCCGAGCATCGGGAAGAAATCCACGGTCACGCGCTGGGTGAAGGCGACCTCCGTGGCAGTGGGACCGTGGTAGGTGAAGGACTCGTTGCGGAGCAGCCCGACGCGCGAGAAGGACTTCGCCTGCTCCATGATGTCGACGCCGGTTCCGAAGGAGACACGGAGGTTTTGGGCGCGACCGGATTGCTCCGGGTATTCGTAGATGACGGCGATGCGGGAGGCGTCGCCGTAGGGCAGCGGGCGGAACAGGTAGTTGTTGAGCAGGGTGAAGACGAGGGCGGCGGCGCCCAGGGCCAGCGTGAGCGTGAGGGAGATGCCGGCCCAGAGAAGCGGGGTGCGGCGGAGGGAGCGGAAGGCGAGGAGGAGGCGGGACATGGAATTTTCGGTGGAGGTGAACGTTTTTCGATTCCCGGGACGGGTGGTGCTACTCCGTGCGCAGCGCGACGAGCGGGTCGACCCGGGCGGCGCGGCGCGAGGGCAGCCAGCAGGCGAGGAGCGCCGAGCCGCCGAGCACCACGAGGACGCAGACAAAGGTGAGCGGATCGAAGGGGCTGAGACCAAAGACAAGGCTGCGCATCAGCTCCGCCGTCGCCAGCGCACCGGCGGTGCCCAGCACGAGGCCGAGGCCCACCACCGTCATGGATTGGCGGACGACGAGACGCAGCACGCTGCCGGGTTCGGCGCCGAGGGCGAGACGAACGCCAATCTCGCGGGTGCGCTGGGTGACGTTCCAAGACACGACGCCGTAGATGCCGACCGCGGCCAACAGAAGCGCGACGCCGGCGAAGATGCCGAGCAGGATGGTGTTGAAGCGGGCCCCCTGCATGGTCTCGCCCACGATCATGTCCATCGGCGCGATACGCTCGAGGGGCAGGTCGGAATCGAGGGAGCGGACGACGGCACGGAGATCGGGCGCCAACGCGGTCGGTTCACCCTTGGTGCGGACGAGCAGAAACATGGAGCGCCGCAGCTGGGGAAAATCCCAGCCTTGCCGCAGGGGCACATAGACCGAGGGGGGCGGCGTGCCGCCTTGCACGCCGAAGTGGCGGGCATCCTCGACGACGCCCACGACGGTGGCCCACGTGAAGCGGTCCAAGCCGGGGGGCAGCATGCCGGGCGTGAGGAGGTTCTGCGGCACGCCCAGCATCACCCGCTTGCCGAGGGGATCGCCGTCGGGCAGGAATTCCTTCACCGCGGCGCGGTTGAGGATGATGGCGGGGGAGGAACCGGTGTGATCCAGGTCGCTGAAGACGCGACCTTGGACGAGGCGGAGGCCCTGCGCGCGGAAGTAGTCGCCGGTGACGAGGGCGAACTGCACGCCCCGGAGGTCATCGAGGGTCGCATAGGTCTTGCCCTCAACGACGAGGGGCATGCCCTGACCGCCCGCGAAGGGGGCGTTGGTGGTGGCGGCGACCGAATCCACTCCGGGCAGTTGTCGGATGCGCGCAACGGCGTCTTCAAAGAACTGCGTGGCCTGCTCGGTCGTGCGGTAACGCGACTCCGGTAGTTGCACGGGGGCCAGGAGGAGGTTTTCGCGGTTGAATCCCAGGTCGGCGGCGCTGGCTTGGGCGAGGCTGCGGATCAGGAGGCCGGCCGCGACGAGGAGCATGAGCGAGAGGGCGACCTCGGCGACGATCAGCGCGGAGCGCACCCGGGCGGTGGAACGGCTGACGGTGCCGCGGCTGCCTTCCTGCAAACGGGGCGCGACGACGGCGCGGGAACTCTCGAAGGCCGGATAGAGCGCGAAAAGCAGCAGGGTGCCGAGCGTCAGCGCCAAGGAGAAGAGCAACACCGGGGCGTTGACCCGGATGTCGGACTCCGCCGGCACGAACTCGCGGGGCAGGATGGCGAGGATGGAGTCGAGTCCCCAGGTCGCGAGCAGCACGCCGGCGGCGCCGCCGAGCAGCGCCAAGGGGAGGCACTCGGCCAGGATCTGCCGCAGGATGGCGCGCCGCGAGGCGCCGAGCGCGGCCCGGACGGCGAATTCGCGCTGCCGGGCGCTGGTGCGGGCGAGAAGCAGATTGGCGACATTGGCGCAGGCGATGAGCAGCACGCCGCCGACGGCGGCCAGGAGGATGAGCAGGGGTTGGCGGAAGGGACCGCTGACGGAGGCGCTGAGGAGGTTCATCGTCACGCCCACGTCCTTGTTGGTGTCGGGGTGCTGCCGGGCGATCTGGGCGGCGATGACCGAGAGTTCGGATTCGACGTCCTGCTGGGTCAGGCCAGCCTTGGGACGGGTGACGACCCAGCTGTCGAAGCGCAGCACGCGGCTGCGGAACAGGTCGGTGTCGGCCTGCAGGCCGGCTGGAGTCCAGACATCGCCGGCCCAGAACCTGAACTTGGGGGGCATCACGCCGATAACCGTGTAGGGCTTGCCGTCGAGAGTGATGGCACGGCCGAGCACCGCGGGATCGGCTTGGAAGCGTGAAGTCCAGGTGCTGTGGCTGAGCACGACAACGGGGCTGGCGGCGGGTGCGTCCTCTGCCGCGGTGAAGACGCGGCCGAGGACCGGCTGCATGCCGAGCAAGGACCAGGTTTCGGCGGAGACGGCGGCGTTGCGGAGATGGGCGGGCTCGGCGGTGCCCGTGAGGGTGACGGAGGAGCCGGACGCGAACGCGAGTCCGTCGGTGGTCGTGGCTGATTTTTTCCAATCGAGATAATCCGGATAAGTGACCGGCATCATGCTGTTGGCCACGGTGAGGCGCTTGCTGCCGACAAACAGGATCTCGTTGCCCCGGTGATAGGGGAAGGGATTCAACAGCACGGCCTGCACGACGCTGAAAATCGCCGTGGTCGCGCCGATGCCCAGCGCGAGCACGAACACGACGGTCGCGCTGTAGCCCGGGCTCTTGAGCAGTTGTCGGAGGGCGAGGCGGAAGTGGGGCATGGGGTGTGGACCTCGATTAAGCCTTGGGGGCGGGTGAGGCGAATGGAGTGAGGGTGATCATTCGGAGCGCAACGCGACGAGCGGGTCGACGCGGGAGGCGCGCAGGGAGGGGACGAGGCAGGCGACGAGGGCGACGAGCACGAAGAGCACGGGCACGGCGGCGAAGACCACGGGGTCGAGCGGCTCGACCTGGTAGAGCAGCGAGCGGATGAACCGGCTCAAGGCGGCCGCGAGGCCGAGGCCGGCGACGAGCCCGAGCAGGACGAGCTTCATGCCCTGCGAGAGGATGAGGCCGATGACCTGGTTTTTCTGGGCGCCGAGGGCGACGCGGATGCCGATCTCGCCGGTGCGCTGGGTGACGGCGTAGGCGAGCACGCTGTAGAGGCCGAGGGCGGAGAGGGTCAGGGCGACGCCGGCAAAGGCGGCGGTGAGGGTGGCCGTGATGCGCTGGAAACCGAGGGCGTTGCGCAGGGACTGCTCGAGGGTCGTGAAGAAGGAGGTGGCCTGGATGGGGTCCACCGCGGCGACGGCGGCGCTGATCTGGCGGTTGAGTGCGAGCGGGTCGCCTTCGACCCGGGCCGCGACGGTCATGAACGAGCGCGGGAGCTGGTTGAAGGGGAAGTAGAGGATGTCGGGCACGGGGGCGTTGACGCCCTGGGCCTTCACATCGGCGACAATGCCGATGATCTCCAAGCGGATATTGGCCTGCGGACCGCGGAGGAGGACCTTGCCGAGGGCGGTGCCGTCGGGGAACAGGCGCTTGGCAAAGCCCTCGTTGATGACGACGACGCCGGGCGTGTCGGCGCGGTCGTTGGCGTTGAACAGGCGGCCCTGCTTCAGGGGGATCTGGAGCATCGGGAAATATTCCTCGGTGGCGATGGTGAGGAAGGCGATGGGCCGCTTGTCCGCCGGCGGCACGGGCTGGCCCTCGATGGCATACGCGGTGCGCGCGCCGAAGTTGGCGGTCGGGAGGGCGGTGGAGATGGCGGCGTATTTGACCTGCGGGTTGGTCTTGAGCTTTTCGATGACGCGGTTGGCGAAGGCGGCCTGCTCGGGGCCGGTCTTGTAGCGCGCGAGCGGGATGTTGACGAAGGCGCCGGCCACGCCCGTGGCGTTGAAACCGGGCGGTGTGGACTGGAGCCGGAGAAAACTGGTGAGCAGGAGGCCGGAGCCGACCAGCAGCAGCACGGAAAGCACGACCTCGACGACGATGAGCGTCGCCCGGAAGCGGGAACCCCGGGTGCCGCCGGGCTGGCCGCGGGCGGTGTCCTTGAGCACCTCGGCCAGGTTGACCTTCGAGGCCTGGAAAGCGGGCACAAGCCCGATCGCGACGGAAGCGAGGACAGTCAGGCCGAGGGTGAAAAGCAGCGTCGCGAAGTTCAGTTCGAAGACGGTGTTGGGCGGGAGCTGGCCGGCGGTCAGGCGGGTGATGGCCTCGAGGGACCAGGTGGCGGCCAGCACGCCGAGGGCGGCCGCGATCACGCAGAAAATGACCGTCTCGAGCAGGAATTGTCCGATCAATTGGCGTCGCGTGGCGCCCATGGAGAGGCGGATGGCGATCTCCTTGTGGCGGGCGGTCAGGCGGCTGAGGAAAAGATTGGAGACGTTGGCGCAGGCGATGAGCAGCACGAGGGCGACGGCCCCGAGCAGCAGGAGGAAGGCCGGGCGGATCTGCCCGGCGATCTCCTCGGTCCAGGTGCGCAGTTCGTTGGCGTTGGAGGCGTCGAGGCGGCCGGGGAATTCCTCCTTGTAGCGCCTGGCGATGGTGCGGACCTCGGTGTCGGCCTGCTCGAAGCTGACGCCGGGCTTGAGGCGGGCGGTGACCTGGAGGTAACCGGCGCCGTTGCGGATCTGCTCCGGCGTCAGTCCGGTGCCCTCGAAGGGGCGGGGGACGACACCTTGAATGAAGGCGATGGGGCCCGGCAGGCGTTCAGGCAGGATGCCCACAACCGTGTGCGGCAGGCCGTTGAGCATGACGGTGCCACCGACGATGTCCTCGCGGGCGCCGAGCCGTGTCTTCCAGATGTCGTAACCCAGGATGACAACGGGCGGGCCGCCGGGTGAGTCCTCCTCGGCGGTGAAGCTGCGGCCGCGGGCAAGTTGCAGGCCGAGGGTGGAAACCCAGGAGGCCGTGACGGCAAAGGTCGTGAGCTGCTCCGGGTCGGCGTTTTCGCGGGTGAGCGTGTGGCCGGAGAAGGCGCTGGCGGCCAGCGCGGCAAACGACTGCTGCGTGTCGCGGATCATCTCGTAGCGCGGCACGGAGAGGAAGGAACCCAGGAGATTGCGGTCGGGGTTGTTGACCCAGATGCGGACCAGCCGGTCGGAATCGGGCAGATCGATCGGACGCAGCACGAGCCGGTCGAAGACGGAGAAAAGCGCGGTGTTGGCGCCGACGGCCAGCGCGATGGTCGCGATGGCGATGGCGGTGAAGGACGGCGACTTGAAGAGCGCGCGGAGGGCGAAGCGGATGGAGGAGGGCATCAAGGGAGGACGGAGGTCGGAGAACGGAGAGTGAGAGAAAGAGAACGATTACGGGAACAGGGGCGAGGGGAGTGTTTCGCGAGGCGAGGGCAGAGGGGACATGGCGAAGATACCAGGTGGTCGTTTACTCGGCGCGGAGGACCATCATGGGGTCAACCTTGGTCGCGCGCCGGGCGGGGAGCAGGCAGGCGATGATCGCCGCTGTGAACAACAGACCCGCAACGGCGACGTAGACAATCGGATCGTATGGGCTGACTCCGAACAGGAACGAGGCGACCAGCCGGCCGCTGGCAAGTGCGGCGAGCAGGCCGACCGCGAGTCCGGCCAGCGCGACGCGAAGGCCGTCGCGCAGCACCAGCGTGAGCACACGTTGCCCAGGGGCGCCGAGGGCGAGGCGGATGCCGATTTCACGATGCCGCTGGGCGACGGCGAAACTGAGCACGCCGTAGGTGCCGATCACGGCCAGCAGCAACGCAATCCCGGCGAAGATCGCCGTGAGCAGCGCCGGCGAGCGCCGGGTGACGAGCGTATCGCCGATGCGTTCGTCCATCGACTGCAGGTCGCTGAGCACCAGCTCAGGGTCGAGCCGGCGAACCGACGCCTGGAGCGTGCTGCCCACGGCGGCGGGTGGCAGGGTGGCGCGCACCACGACAAAGAGGTCCAGATCGGGCCGGTGTCCCAGCGGGAAGTAAGCGGTGCCGGGCGCATCGGCTTCGGTGAGCTGAGTTTGCTTCACCGTGCCGACGACGCCGACGACGGTGAACGCCTCGGCATCGCTGCGTTCGCGGGAGCCGATGAAAATCCGTTGACCCAGGGCGTCGGCATCGGGCCAGTAGCGGCGGGCGAAGGCCTCGTCCACGACGCAGCTCAGCGCGGCGCGGCGCGAATCGGCGGCGTCGAGAAAGCGGCCACGCCGCAGCGGGATTCCCAGCGCGGCGAAATAGTCGCCGGTGACGCCGTAGGAGTAATGACCCCGGACGGACTGGCCGGGCGCCACGGCGTGCCCCTTCACCGTGACGGCGCTGAGACCCGACTGGGCGTTGAGCGGCAGCGTGGTGGCGAGTCCTGCCGCACTGACGCCGGGGTGGCGCGCGATTTCGGCGACAAGCCGCTCGGCGAAAGGAACGAGGGCATCGCCGTGGTAACTCTGCCAAGGGAGGGAGAGTCGGCCGGCGAGAACATGGCCGGCGCGGAAGCCGGGCGAAACGGCCTGGGCGCGCTCCAGGCTGAGGCGGAGCAGACATGCGCCGGCCAGCAAGATGAAGGCGAGGGCGAGCTGCGTGACAACGAAGGCGTGCTGGAGCCGGCGAGTGGAGCGATGCCCCGTGGTGGCGCGGGAGCAAGAACGGAGCGTGTCGGCGGGATGCGCGCGCAGATTGAACCACGCGATCGGCAGGGCGATGATGATCCCGAGTGCGACCGAGCCGGCAAGGGCGACGGCGCCGAGGCGGGCGGCGAAGGCGATCTGCGCGCCGAGCGGGAGGCGATCGGCGCCGAGCAGCCGCACGAGATCGATACCGAAGGCGGCGAGCAGCAGTCCGCCGATGCCGCCGACGGTGGCGAGCAGAAGCGTCTCGGCCATGACTTCGCGCAGGACGTGCCCTGCGGTGGCCCCCAGCGATTGGCGGATCGCGAAATCCCTCAGGCGGTTGCTGGCGCGGATGAGGAGGAGGTTGACCAGGTTCACGCCGCCGAGGAGAAGCAGAAGGAAGACGCCGCCCTGAAGGAGCAGCAGGATATTCCGGATGCCGGCGACGTGATCGGCATGCAGCGAAGTGACGATCGAGCGGAAGCCTGCTTCGGCGATCATCTTCGCCTGCGGATAGCTGGCGGCGAGGGCGGCGTTGTGGGCGTCGATTTGGGACTGGGCCTCGGGCAGGGAAACGCCGGGTGCGAGCCGGCCGATCATCGTGATGGCGTTGCCGCTGTGGCGCCCGGCCGGGCCGCGGCTCGCAGGATCCGAGGAGAGGGGAATGAAGAGGCGCGCCGTGGAGGAGAGAAAACGGAAATCCGGCGGCAGCACCCCGACAATCCGGTGGGAGGCACCGTTGATGCGGAGGGGGCGGGAGAGGATCGCGGGATCGGCGTGGAAATGCCGCCGCCAATACGCGTCGGTGAGGATCACGACCGCGTCGGAACCATAAGTGGTTTCGATCTCGTGGAAGGTCCGGCCGAGGAGAGGCGCGACGCCGAGCGTGCGGAAGAATTCGGGCGTCACACGGGCGGCGTCCACGCGGTCGGTTGAGCCGGGTTCGCCGACGATGGCGGATTCGAACCGGATTTCGGCGAGGTCGCTGAAGGCGGCGAGCTGGCCGCGGCGTTCGTAGTAGTTGGTGAGGGAGGCGCCGTCGCGCTCGACGCCGGCCTGCGGATAGGTGTTGAAGATCGTCACCAGCCGGTCGGGGTCGGGAAAAGGCAGGGGCCGAAGGAGCACCGCGTCGACGACGGCGAAGATGGTGAGATTGGCTCCGAGGCAGAGCGCGAGCGTGGTGAGCGCCGTGGCGGTGAAGGACGGCGACTTGAAGAGCGCGCGGAGGGCGAAGCGGAGGGAGGAGGGCATTCGGGGGAGGCGTCAGACTTACTCGGCCCGCAGCGCGATCATCGGGTCGACGCGGGTGGCGCGGCGGGCGGGGATGAGGACGGCGAAGAAGGCGACGGTGCTGAGCAACAGCGCGACAGCGATGTAGGTCGCCGGGTCCGTGGGGGTGATGCCGAAGAGGAAGTTCTGGATGCCCTGCCGGCCCACAATGCCGAGGGTGAGCGTGAGTCCGAGACCGAGCAGGAGCCCGGTGCCGAGCTGCCACGCGCCCTGCTTGAAGACCATGCCGAGGATCATGCGGTTGTCGGCGCCGAGGGCCATGCGGATGCCGAACTCCTGCGTGCGCTGGTTGACGGAGAAGCTTTGCACGCCGTAGAGGCCGACGGAGGCGAGCACGACGGCAACGATGCCGAAGATCGTGAACATCGTGGCGACGATGCGGTTCTGGCCGAGGAAGCCGTCGAAGGAGGTCTTGGGCGTCTCCACGAAATACGGCGGCAGGTTGGGGTCGACGCGCTGGACGGCGGCGGTGACGGCCTTGAGGAGGGATTCGCCGCGCTGGCCGCCGCGGGGTTTGGCGACGATGGTGCCGAACTGATTGGCCACGGGGCCGGGAGCGGCGGGGCCAAAGGGAGCGGAGAAGAAGGGCACGTAGAAGCCGGCGTTGTCGTTGCGGTTGTTGAAGGGTCCGAGCATGCGCACGTCGGTGACGACGCCGACGATCTTGCGCCAGGGACCGGGGTTCTGGCCGTTCTGGTTGATGGTGCGGAAACGGCGGCCAACCGCGCTCTCGTTGCCGAAGTGCTTTTTGGCGAAGGTGGCGTTGACGACGGCGACGGGCTCGCGTTGGTCGGAGTCCTCGTCGGTGAGGTAGCGGCCCTCGATGACCTTTTGGCCGATGGTGGCGGCGAAATCGGAGGTGACGGCCTCGAAGTTGGCCTGGGTGCGGTCGGTGTCCTTGGCGTATTCCTTGCCCTCGATCTCGATCGGGCCGTTGCCCGAGAAGACCATGCGGAAGCGGTTGGTGAGGGCGGCGGACTCGAACTCGGGCGTGGCCCGCAGCTCGCGGACGAGCTTTTCGTAGAAGAGGCGACGGGCCTCGTTGTTGGGGTAATCGCCCTCCATCAGGCCGACGCGGGCGCCGATGACGCCGCTGGTGTCGTAGCCGTAGTCGATGGCCTGCTGCCGGAGGATGGACTGGAGCTGCAGGAGGGCGCCGATGAGCAGGATGCAGGTCACGAGCACCTGGAAGATGACGAGGCCCTTGGTGATGACGCCGATGGCGCGGCCGGTGTTGCCGCGGCCGGACTCCTTGAGCACGTCCACCGCGCTGGCGCGCGAGGAGATCCACGCCGGCACGAGACCGGAGACGAGGGCGGCGAGCAGCGTGGCGCCGACCACGAAGACGAGGACCTTGGGCTCGATGTCGAAGGTCATCCACGAGGGGATGGGATTGGTGAGGTTGCGCGCGGCGGCGTTGAGCATGTCGGTGGACCAGTAGGCCAGGGCCACGCCGACGACGGCGCCGAGGGAGGCGACGAGCAGGCTTTCGGTCAGCATCTGGCGGATGAGGCGGAAGCGACCCGCCCCGAGGGAGGAGCGGATGGCCAGCTCCTTGCCGCGCAGGGTGGCGCGGGCGAACTGCATGTTCATGACGTTGATGCAGGCGATGAGCAGCACGCCCACGCAGAAGCCGAGCATGGTGTAGAGCATCTGCTTGAGCTGCTGGCCGGTGAACTGCTCGATGAGCGGGCGGACATAGCCCATGGAGAACTGCCTGTTGGTGTCGGGGAAGGCGGCGGCGAAGCGCTTGGCGATCGTGTCGATCTCGTTCTGCGCCTGCTCGATCGAGACGCCGGGCTTGAGCTTGGCGATGATGCTGACGAAGTTGATGCCGCGGTCGTTGCGCGGGCGGGGCGGGAAGGCGGTGTTGACCGGGATCCAGAGCTGCTCGTTGTTCGGGAAGGCGAAGCGCGGGGGCATGACGCCGACGATGGTGGCGGCGGTGCCGTTGACGCGGACGGCCTGGCCGACGATGTCCGGCCGCGCGCCGAAGTCGGCGCGCCAGAGCGCGTCGCTCAGCAGCACGGCCTTGTCGACGCCGGGGCGGTCGTCCTCGGGCAGGAAGTCGCGGCCGATGACGGGGGCGACGCCGAGGGTGCGGAAGAAATCGTGCGAGATGTAGCCGCCGGTGTAGCGTTTGGGCTGGCCCTGATAGGTGACGTTGACGGTGGAGCCGTTGAGGTAGGCGGTGAAGGCCTCGAAGGACTTCAACGGCATCTCGTCGATCTCCTTGTAGTCCATCGTGGTCATGCGGGAGTTGAAGTTGCCCGGCTGGAAGTTCGTCGGGTCCACCATCTGGACGTCGACGAGGCGGTCGGCGTCAGGAAAGGTGAAGCCGCGGAGGAGGACGCCGTTGACGACGGCGAACATCGTGGCGACGCCGCAGATGCCGAGGGCGAGCACGGTGACGGCAAGGGCGCAGAAGCCCTTTTCCTTGATGAGGACGCGGAGGCCGATCTTGAGGTCTTGGAGGAAGGTTTCGAGGAGCATGGCGGGGGAAATCGAGGATGAAGAACTGAAGATGGAGGATATGGAACGGGTTCCTTATTCCGCCCGCAACGCAACCATCCTGCTTCGCTCCGACCAGAGGGAGCTACGCAGGACGAGAAGCGCGGGGTAGGACAGAGGTGACATGAAGAGGACCGGATGGTGGGCTTTTATTCCGCCCGCAGCGCGACCAGCGGGTCGACGCGGGTGGCGCGCTGGGCCGGGACGACGGCGGCGGCGAGGGAGACGGCGGCGACGAGCATGCCGACCGCGAGGTAGCTGGGCAGGTCGGTGGGCGCGATGCCGAAGAAGAAGTTCTGCAGCTGGCCGCGCGCGACGAAGGCGAGCACGTAGGTGAGACCGAGCCCGACGCCGAGGCCGAGCACGATCTGCCAGAGGCCCTGCCGGAGGACCATGTTGAGGATGCGCCCGGCGTCGGCGCCGAGCGCCATGCGGACGCCGAATTCTTGGCCCCGCTGGTTCACGGAGAAGCTCATCACGCCGTAGAGGCCGACGGAGGCGAGGATGACGGCGACCACGCCGAAGATGCCGACCATGATCGTGATGATGCGGTTCTGGGCGATGAAGCTGTCCTGCCCCGCGGCGGGCGTCTCGACGAAGTAGATCGGCAGGTTGCCGTCGACCTTGGTCACCTCGCGGCGGAGGGCCTCGGCGAGGACGTCGGCGCGCTGGCCGCGCGGCGGCTGCGCGATGACGGTGGCAAACTGGCTGGCGATGGGCTGCGCCGGCACCGGCCCGGTGAGCGTGGAGACGAAGGGCAGGTAGAAGCCCGTGTCGTCGATGTTGGGATTGTTGAAGGGGCCGGCCATGCGGAGGTCGGGCGAGACGCCCACGATGGTGCGCCAGGGGCCGAAGAGGGCGCCGTTGTTGGCGACGGTGCGGAAGCGGCGGCCGAGGGCGCTCTCGCCGCCGAAATGCTTCCGGGCGAAGGCGGCGTTGACGATGGCGACGGGCTGGCGCTGGTCGCTGTCGTCGGCGGTGAAGTCCCGCCCCTCGAGGAGGCGGACGCCGAGCGTGCGGAAGTAGCCGTCGCTGACCTGCTCGAGGCTGGTGTTGGGGCGGTCGCTGTTGTCCTTGTATTCGCGGCCCTCGATCTCGATGGGCAGGGCGCCGGGGCCGTTGAAGACAAAGGTCATGCGGAAGCGGCTGGTGAGGGCGGCGTCGGCGAACTGCGGGGAGCTGCGGAGCTGGGTGAGCAGGCGCTGGTAGAAATTGATGCGGGCCTGCGCGGTGGGGTAATCGCCGTCCATCAGGCCCATGCGGGCGGCGATGACGCCCTCCTTGTCGTAGCCGTAGTTGATGTTCTGCTGGGCATACATGGAGCGGCCGAGGAGGAGGGAGGCGACGAGGATGGCGCTGGTGAGGACGATCTGGGTGACGACGAGGCCGCGGGTGATGAGGTTGACCGCGCGGCTGGTGTTGCCGCGGCCGCTCTCCTTGAGGGCCTCGGTGGCGCTGGCGCGGGACGACATCCAGGCGGGCACGAGGCCGGAGACGACGGCGGCCAGCACGGTGGCGATGACCGTGAAGGCGAGGACCTTGCCGTCGATGTCGAAGGTGATCCAGGACGGCGGCGGGTTGGCGAGGTTGCGGACGACGGCGGTGAGGAAATCGATGGCCCAGTAGCTGCCGGCGACGCCGATGGTCGCGCCGAGGGTGGCCACGATGAGGCTTTCGGTGAGCATCTGCCGGATGAGGCGCAGGCGGGTGGCGCCGAGCGAGGAGCGGACGGCGAGCTCCTTGCCGCGGAGGGCGGCGCGCGCGAACTGCATGTTCATGACGTTGAGGCAGGCGATGAGCAGGACGAGCAGGCAGAGGGCGAGCATGCCGAACATGAGGTTCCGGAGCAGGGCGGGGGTGAAGTTCTGGCGCAGCGGCTGCACCTGGCCGGTGTTGAAGCGCTTGTTGGTGTCGGGGTAGGCCGCGGCGAAGCGCTTGGCGATGGCGTCGACCTCGAGCAGGGCCTGGTCGATGGTCACACCCGGGCGGAGCAGGCCGATGACGCCGCCGCCGATGGCGCGCGGATTGTTGCGCGGGAGAGGCGGGAATTCGCTGTGCAGGGGGCTCCAGATCTCCTCGTTGACGGGGAATTTGAAGCCGGCGGGCATGACACCGATGATGGTGGCGGGGCGGCCGTTGATGCGGACGGCGGTGCCGACGACGTCGGCGGCGCCGGCGAACTCACGCTGCCAGAGGCCGTGGCTGATGATGGCGACCTTCTCGGCGCCGGGACGGTTGTCCGCCGGGGTGAAGTCTCGGCCCATGATGGGGGTGACGCCGAGGATCCTGAGCCAGTGCTCGGTGACGTAGGCGCCGGTGAAGCGCTTGGGCGTGGAGCCGATGGTGATGTTGACGGTGGAGCCGTTGATCTGGGAGGCGACGTATTCGAAGGATTTCTGCTCGGCCGCGAACTCCACGTAATCCATGGACGAGACCTGGCCCGCGACGCCGAAGGGTGTGCTCTGCGTGGGGTCGATGAAATTGATGCCCATCAGGCGGTCGGCGGTGGGGAAGGAGAAGCCGCGGAGGACGACGCCGTTGACGACACTGAACTGGGTGGTGACGGCGCAGATGCCGAGGGCGAGGATGAAGACGGCGAGCGCGCAGAAGGATTTTTCCTTCACGAGGACGCGGAAGCCGATGCGGAGGTCTTGGAAAAGGTCTTCGAGGAACATGGCGGGATGGGGTCGGGGATCGGAGAACGGAGGACGGGGGTGGGTGGGCTTATTCCGTGGGGACCGAGAGGATGGTGACGTTGCGCGGGGCGGGCGCGGCGGAGGGTTGGCCGAAGAGTTCCCAGCCGCTGTCGGCGACGAAGTGGAAGTGGCGGTTGAGAATCTGGCCGAGGGCGGCGTCCTTCATGGCGGCATGGCCCTGCGCGAGGACGCGGACGCCGGTCGCTTCACCGCGGTCGTCGAGGGCGATGCGCAGGATGCGCTGGGGGTTGACGCCGTTCTGCACGGCGATGAGCGCGCCGGGCACGGCGTAGAGCCCGTCGATACCAAAGAGGGTGGAGCCAGCGGGGGCCTTGAGCACGACGGCCTCCTTGGTGGCAGGATCGAGGCGCCAGATGCCGTTGGCGTAGTCGGCCACGTAGAGCGCCCGGCCGTCCGCGGAGAACGTCGCGCCCTGCAGCGAGACAAACCACGGATACGCGGCCCATTTTTCCAGCGCGTCGCCGCCCGGGGCGAGGCGCCAGATGGCCGGCGTCGTGGAATCGGTCACATAGACCGCGCCGTCGGGGGCGAGGGCGAAGTCGCCGAGCACATGCTCGTTGCCGTCCGCGGGCAGCGGGTAGCGGGCGCGCAGCCGGCGCGTGGGATAGTCGTAGGCCACGAGGGCGGCGCGGCCCTTGTCGGCCTCGGTGAAGCCGGCCATCTGCGGCAGGGCGGAGGTCGTGGCCCAGAGCGTGCGGCCGTCGGCGGAGAATTTAAGGGCGAAGACGCCGTCGAGGCCGTCGGTGTCGGCGGAGAATTTCCTGAGCACGCCGGTGGGGCCGGAGGTGTCGCGATACCAGATGCAGCGGTGGCGCACGTCGCCGAAGAAATTCTCGAGCGCGGCCGGATGCGTGGCGACGGACTCGATGATGCCGGTCACGTCCGTGATGGCCCAGGCGGCTTCGTCGGCGCCGGCCGGGGCGATGGGGCGGCGGTTGGCGGCGAAGGCCGCGGCGAGGGTGGCGAATTCGGGCGAATCCTTCAGCGAGGCGAAGGCGGGATCCTGCTCGATGCCGAAGACGAGGCCCATGTCGGCGAGCGTGCGGAGGGAGCGCAGGGCATCAGCGGGCCGCTGCTGCGCGGTGTAGAGGCGGGCGAGGTTGAAGTGGACGCGCGGATAGTCCGGGGCGAAACGCGCCGCCTGCTCGAGCTTGTCGGTGGCGGTGGCGAGGTCGTTGGCCTTGGCGGCCTCGGTCGCCTCGCGGAGGAGCCGGCGGTGCGCGGGCTCGGCGAGGGCGATCGCGGTGACAACAAACAGGGCGACGAGCAGCGTGAGCAAAACCCGCGTGTGCACGCGGAAGTGCAGGGAGTGGTGGGCTGGCAGCACGCAGGCCGAATTGCAACGCGCGTGCCAAGGTCTGGTCTAGATTCTAACGCTTGGTGCAGAGTGGTTTGCGCACGAACGACCCATCTGCGGAAGCGGACCCATACTGAAAACGAAAAACCGGCGTCCCAATAACGGGAAGCCGGTCGAAGTGTTCGGCGGGCTATTTCCCGCCGGTGGTCACGCGCTCGCGGATCTTCAGGCCGCCGTTGACCGAGTCGAGGCGGATGGACGGGCCTTCACCCTTGCCAATCTTGCCGCGGAGGTAGGTGCGACTGGAGCGCTCGAGCTTGATGGGGAAATCGCAGCTGATGCTGCCGTTGACGGAATCGGCGACCAGTGAGCCCGCGGCGTCGGGCGGCAGGTAGAGCGTGGCGGAACCATTGACGGTATCGAGGGAGATCTTCTTCACGCCGTCGAGCGAGTCGTAGTCGGCGCGGATGGAGCCGTTGACAGTGTCGAAGCGGCCTTCGCCGCGCAGGCCCTTCGCGCGGATGGAACCGTTGACGGTGTCGAGGTCGACGTTGCCGCGGACGCCCTCGACGGTGAGGTCGGAGTTGACCACGTCGATCCTCTCGAGCGAGACGCCGGCGGGCACGCGGAGCTTGTAGGTGACGGAGAAGTGGCCGTGGTTGAACCAGCGCTTCATGCTCTTGGGATAGACGGTCTTGATGGCGAGGCGGTCGGGTTTGGCGTCGATCTGGATCTCGAGCTTCTTGAGGTCGTCGTCGTTGCTGGCACGCTTCTCGGCCTCGAGGCTGACCTCGTTCCTGTCCCAGGCGACGATCTCGACGTCGCCGTTGACGTTTTCGAGGCGGATGACGCCGTTGGGATTGAGACCGAAGGTCTCGGTGAATTTCTCGGTGACGCGGGCGTCGAGGGCCGCGGCGGCGAGGGCGAGGAGGGAGACAAGGCGCAGGGAGTTGTTCATGGGCAGGAGTGATACCGCGGGAGCGGGGGGAGGTTTCAGTTATTATCCGGCCCGCCCGCCTTCGCTCACTGAGCTACGGCGAGGCAAGCAGGGCAAGCTATTCAGAGCGAAGCGCATCAAGCGGGTTTACGCGCGTGGCTTTCCGGGCGGGCAGCCAGCAGGCGACCGCGGCGGCGGCGAGGAAGAGGAGGGCGGCGGTGAGGAGCACGGCGGGATCGAAGGGTTTCAGGCCATACATGACGGAGCTGAGCAGGCGGTTGACGCCGGCGCCGAGGAGCAGGCCGGCGGCGATGCCGCCCAGGGCCGTGGCCAGGCCCTCGCGCAGGATGAGCGCCTGCACGGCGGCGGGCAGGGCGCCGAGGGCCATGCGGATGCCGATCTCACGGGTGCGGCGCGACACCTGGTAGGCCTTGACGGAGTAGATGCCCACGACGGCGACGAGCATGGCAAAGAGCGAGAACACGGTGAGGAGCGCGGAGCCGAGGTTCATGGCCCAGAGCTCGATCGAGTCCTCGGCGTGCTGCCGGAAGGTGCGGATCTTGAAGACCGGCAGGCCCGGGGCGGTCTCGCGCAAGGCTGCGCGCACCACCGGCACGAGGGCGAGCGCGGCCGGGGCGGAGTCGGCCGCGGGCCGGACGTGAAAGAAGGCGTTGTTGGAGAATCCCTGGGCAAAGGGAAGGTAGACGGCGCCGGGTGGATCTTCCTCGAAGAAGTCCATCCGGCTCGACCCCACGATGCCGACGACCTGCATGGGACCGTGCCGGCCGTGGCGCCGGCCGGCGAAACGGACGAACTGGCCGAGCGCGCCGCCCTCGGGCCAGAGCTTGAGGGCGAGACTTTCGTCGAGGATCACCACGCGCGGGGCGCCGGGGGCGTCCGCCTCGGCAGGGGTGAACGCGCGGCCTTGCTTGAGCGGCAGGCCCATGACGGAGAAGTAGTCGGCGCCGACGGCGTTCCAGCGTCCGTCATAGGCGCGGCCTTCGGCCGCCGTGGCGGGACGGGCCTCGGGCGGAAGTTCGGGACCGTCGCGCCGGACGTCGAGGCTGCGGCTGACAAAGCCGTAGGGCACGATGGCGGCGATGGCGGCGGCCTGCACGCCGGGGGTAGAGGCGAGGCGCTGTTGCACGGCCCGGAACGCCTCCAGGGCGCGCGGTTCGTCCATGCCGCCGAGGCTGGAATCGACCTCGGCCACGACAGTGTGGTCGGCGCGGAAACCGTGGTCGACTCCGATGGTGCCGAGGGCCATGCGCAGGAACAGGCCGGCCACAACCAACAGGCCGAGGGAAAGAGCGATCTGCGCGACGATGAGCGGATGCCGCGGGCGCCACCACGCCGGCCGCGGGCCGGAGGGGGCCTCGCCGGACTGCTGCTTGAGGTCGGTGAGCACATCGGCGCGGGAGAGGCGCAGGGCGGGTCCGAGCGAGAAGGCCAGCGTGGCGCCGAGGCAGATGACCAGGGTGGCGGCGACGATCTCGACCGAGGCGCCGGTGGAGAGGAACAAGCTGATGGGCAGGCGGGCTTCGAGCGAGGCGATGATGACGCCGAGGGTCGCGTGGGCGAGGACCAGGCCGAGACCGCCGCCGACGACCGCGAGGAGCAGTCCCTCGAGGCAGAGCTGGCGCACGAGGTGCACACGGCGGCCGCCCAAAGCGAGGCGGATGGCGAACTCGCGGCGGCGGGCCTGTCCGCGAGCGAGCAGCAGCCCGGCGAGATTGAGGCAGACGATGAGCAAGACGGCGCCGGCGAGCGCCATGAGCACGCCGCAGAAGATCTTCACGGGTGTTTCCGAGCGGGGCGAGGAGCTGGTGCCGAGGCGGGCCAGCGGTCCCGCGGTGACGGTCTGGTCCTTGAACTCGACCGGAAAGGCGCGTTCGAGGTTGGCGCCGAGGGCGTCGAGGGCGGCCCGGGCCTGGCCGACTTCGACACCGGGGGCGAGACGGGCGACGACGATCAGGCTGTAGGCGTCGGCGCGCTCGAGGGTGCGGCGTTCATCGCCGACGACGAAGTTTTCCAGCGAGGCGTAGTCGCCGAGGGGGAAGAAGAATTCCGGGCCGAACAGCATGGTGGTGCCGCTGAAGCCCTCAGGGGCGACGCCCACGATGGTGAACGGGCGCTCGTTGATGCGGAGGGTGCGGCCGAGCAGGCCGGGATCGAAGCCGGTCCTGCGCCAGTGGGCGTGGCTGACGATGACCACCTGCGGCGCCGCGCCCGGACGCTCCTCGGCGGGCGTGAAGGCGCGGCCGCGGGTGACTTTGACGCCGAGCACGTCGAAATAGTTGGCCGAAACCATCGTGGCGAAGGTCCGGCGGGTTTCCGGACCCTCCTGCAGGCCGACGACGGTGTGGTTGAAGGCGAGCGCGCTGCTGAACAGGTCGTGCCGCGCGTCGAGTTCGCGCCAGAGCGGGTAGGAGAACTGGCGGTAGCTCCCGGGATTCTTCCGGTCCTGCGTGTAGACCTGGACGATGCGGTCCGGGTCGGCGTAGGGGCGCGGGCTGAACGCGAGCGCGTAGATGACCGTGAACATGCCCGTGTTCACGCCGATGCCGAGGGCGAGGACGAGAACCGCGGCGGCGGTGAAGCCGGGGGACTTGGCCAGCAGGCGGAGGGCGAAGCGGAGGTCGGTGAGCACAGTGAAAGGGTTGAAGGATTGATCTTTGCTTGGGAAATTGATGCGCTTCGGTTGCGTTGGGTCGCGAGCAAGCTCGCTCCTCCAAGATGGCGAATGGCTATTCGGAGCGCAGCGCGGTGGTGGGGCTGACGGCCGTGGCGCGCCGGGCCGTCCGCCTACGCTGATGCTTCGGCGAGACGGATTTCATTCTGAGCGGAGGGATACAATGGGATTCACGGCCGAGGCCTTTTTCGCCGGCAGGAAGCAGGCGAAGAGCGTGGCCAGGACGAGGACGAGGGTGGAGACGCCGAGGGCGACTGGGTCCCAACCCTTGACCTGGAAGAGGACACCGGAGAGCACCTGGCCGACGAGAAGCGAGAGGACGAGGCCGAGGGCGGTGGCCGCGGCGATCTGCTGCGCGCCTTGCTTCATGATGAGGGCGAAGATGTCGGCGCGGTCGGCGCCGATGGCCATGCGGATGCCGATCTCGCGGGTGCGGCGCTCGACCGCGTAGGCCTTGACGCCGTAGACGCCGACGATGGCGAGCAGGAGGGCGATGGCGCCGAAGATGCCGAAGAGCACCGCGCCGAGGCGGATGGCCCAGAGCGTGATGGTCTGCTCCTTCTTGTCGACGTAGGGGACGATGTTGAGGATGGGCGCCGAGGGATCCGCGGCGCGGAGCTCGGCGCGCAGCGTGGAGACGAAGGCGGAGGCCGCGGCGTAGTCCAGGGACTGGAGCCGCACCATCAGGTAGCCGCCGGCGCTGAAGTTGTGGGCGAGCGGGGTGTAGATGCGGAAGCGCGGGCCGGGGGAGTCGGTGACCTCGTGGCGGTGCTTCGAGACGATGCCGACGACCTCCATTTCGGCGGGGGAGCCGTCCGCCGGCGCCTGGGTGTATTTGACGCGCTGGCCAAGGGCGTCGCCCTTCGGGAAAAGTTTCAGGGCGATGCCCTCGTCGAGGATGCAGACGCGGGGCGAGGCCTTGTCGCGCGCCTCGCCGGCGGTGAAATCGCGGCCCTGGAGGAGGCGGACGCCGATGGAGTCGAGGTAGCCGTCGGTGATGGCGGTGAAGATGCCGGCGGCGCCGGGGCGGGGGGCCTTGGGATCGGTGGTGGCCGGCAACGCCTCGTTGGCGGGCATGATGCGCGCCATGTTGGTGATGCTGCCGTAGGGGATGAGAGTGGAGAGGCCGGCGGACCTGACTCCGGGATAGGCGCGGACGCGCTCGAGGAGCCGCTGCTGGCGGTTGGCCGCCTCGGGATTCGGCGTGTTGAGGAGCGAGTAGTCGAGTTCGGCCACGACGGCGCCGCGCGGCTCGAAACCGGTGTCGAGGCCGCCGGCCGCGAGGGCGCCGCGGAAGAAGAGGCCGCCGGCGAAGAGCAGGACGAGCGAAAGGGTCATCTGCGCCATGACGAGGAGGTGGCGGCCAGCGAAGAAGCGGTTCCAGCGGCCGGACACGGCGGCGTCGCCGGCCTGGGCCTTGAGATCGTGGACGAGGTCGGCCTTCGAGGACTTCAGCGCGGGCCCGAGGCTGAACATGACGGTGGCGACAAGGCAGAAGAGGAAGGTGACGACGAGGGCCGTGGTGTCGGGGGTCAGGTTGCTGGTGAGAGCGATGTTGAAGGTGCTGAAGATGCCATTGAATGATTTTTCGAGCAGGTCGTTGGACCAGTAGCTGAGGGCGACGCCGAGGGCGCCGCCGGCCAGGGCCAGCACGAGGCCCTCGACGAGGAGCTGGCGGACGATCTGCCAGCGGGTGGCGCCGACGGCGAGCCGCACGGCCATCTCGCGGGCACGGGCGGTGCCGCGGGCGAGGAGCATGTTGGCGAGGTTGAGCGAGGCGATGAGCAGGACGACGCCGGCCATGGCGACGAGCAGGGTGCCGAGCAGGCCGATCGGGCCGTCGTCGCTCGGGGTGGTGCTGATGCTGAACTTGCTCGGCTCGGTGATCTGGAGCTCGCGCACGCCCGGCACGTCGGGGGGCTGGAGGGCGGTGAGGCGCTGCTCGAGGACGGCGAGGCGGGGCTTGGCGGCCTCGATGGTCAGCCCGGGCTGGAGGCGGGCGACGACGTTCAGCGCGTAGAGCTTGGGGAGGTTGAGGTCCTTGAGATCGCTTTCCGAAAACGCGCCGCTCATCTCGGCGTAGACGCCCATGGGCAGGTAGGCCTGCGGGGCGAACGCGGCGCTGATGCCGGAGAAATTCCTCGGGGCGATGCCGATGACGGTGTAGGGGCGGTCGTTCACCCGCAGGGTGCGGCCGACGAGGCCGGGATCGCCGCCGAGGCGCTGCCAGAACGAGTGGCTGAGGACGATGACGGGGATGCGCGCGTTGGGGCGGGATTCCTCGGCGTTGAAGAAGCGGCCGGCGACGGGCCGGGCGCCGAGCAGCCGGAAAAACTCCTCCGACACGATGGTCACGAAGCTGCGGCGGACGTCGCCGCCGGATTCGGGAGAGAGGCCCGCGAGACCGAAGCTCAGGGCGGCGACCTCGGCGAAGACATCCTTGTTCTCGCGCAGCGCGGCGAATTCGGTGTGGGAGAACTGGCGGTAGTCGCGCGTGGCGTCCTTGCGGGCGGTGAAGACGTTGACGACCTCCTCGGGCTTCTCGAGGGCGAGCGGGCGGAGGAGCAGGCTGTTGACGAGGGAGAAGATGGCCGAGTTGACGCCGATGGCGAGGGCGAGGGTCAGGACGGCGACGGCGGTGAAGCCGGGGGATTTCAGGAGGATGCGGAAGGCAAGCTTGAGGTCGTGCATGGGGGCCGGTGGCGGAGGTGGCGATCAAGGCGCCACCATGCAGGCACGGCGGCGCCATCCCCAGCACACGGGCCGGAAAGGGAAGTTGCAGGAAACCCCGGCAAAAACGCCTATTCCGTCCGCAGGGCGACGGTGGGGTCGATCCGGGCGGCGCGCCAGGCCGGCAAGGCCGCGGCGGCCAGTCCCACGAGCAGCAGGACGGCGGCGGCCAGTCCGTAGGTGAGCGGATCGGCGGCCCCGAGGCCGAAAAGCATCCGCGTCAGGAGCTGCGCGACGCCCCAGGCGGCGAATCCGCCGAAGACCAGGCCGATGACGACGAGCGCGAGGGATTCGCCGAGGAATTGCCGGAGGACGTGTCCGGGCAGGGCGCCAAGGGCCATACGCACGCCGATCTCGCTCGTGCGCCGGGCGACGGCGTAGGCCATGAGGCCGTAGAGGCCGACGGCGGACAGGAGCAGGACGAGGATCCCGAAGATGCCACCGAGCCGCGCCACCAGCAGCTCCTGATTGTGGAGCCGGTTGACCTGTTCATCCATGGTGCGGAGGTTCAGCACGGGCAGGGCGGGGTCGATCTCGCGCACGGCCGCGCGGATGGCGGAGAACAGCGCGGCCGGATCGCCGGAGGCGCGGACCAGGAAATTCGCCGGGCCGCCCGGATGCTGGAGCGCGGGAAAATAAACGGTGGGCGGCACTTCGGAACGCAGGTCGGCGTATTTGGCGTCGCGGGCCAGGCCGACGATCTCGATGTCGCCGGTTTCGGGTCCGTAGCGGAAGCGCTGGCCGACGGGGTTGGCCCCGGAGAGGTAACGTTTGGCGAAGGCCTGGTTGACGATGGCGACGCGGGGCGCGCCCGGGGCATCGCCCTCGGTGAAGGCGCGTCCGAGCAGCACGGGCAGCTGCGCGACGGCGAAGAAGTCGGGAGCGACGGCGTTCACGTGCACGTTGGCGGACTGTCCCTGTCCGGCGGAGGTTTCGCCGACGAGGGTGACGGAGGAGGTCTGGCGGCTGCGCGAAAGCACGGGCATCCGGGCGTAGGTGACGCCGCTTACGCCGGGCAGTGCGGCGAGGCGCTGCTGCAGGCGCGCACGCAGGGCCATGCCATCGGCGCCGGAATAACCGGCGGAGGCGGGATCGATGCGGAATGCGGCGAGCGAGTGGCGGTTGAAGCCGGCGTCCACGCGCTGGAGGTTGCGGAGGGAGCCGATCATCAGGCCGGTGCAGACGAGCAGCAGGAGGGACATGGCGATCTGGAGGACCATCAGGCCGCGGCTGAGCCAGGAGCGCGTGCCATGGGTGGTGCGTCCGCCGGAAAATTCGTGCGCCAGGTCGAGCCGTGTGGCCCGGAGCGCCGGCGCCAGGCCGAAGGCGACCGCGGTGACCGCGGCGGCGGCCAGGGTGAACCCGAGCACGCGGGCGTCGAGGGGCAGGCTGAGTTCGACCCCGTTGCCGAAGGGCCGCAGGGCGATGAGGGCGCCGCGGGCCCACCACGCGAACAGGGTGCCGAGCGCGGCGGCCGCGGCGGCGAGCAGCAGGCTCTCGAGCAGAAGCTGGCGGATGATGCGGCCCCGCGTGGCCCCGAGGGCGAGGCGCAGGGCGATCTCGCGGCGGCGCGCGGTGGCGCGCGCGAGGAGGAGGTTGGCGACGTTGGCGCAGGCGGCGATGAGGACGAGCACGACGAGGCCGAGCATCATCTGCAGGCCGCGGGTGAACTCGCGGCGGTTGTCGTTCTCGCCCCGGGCGCCGGACTCGGCGCGCAGGAGCGGATCATCGGGCATTTGCTCCGTGCCGCGGCGCGGGGCGGATTGCCAGCCATCCCGGGCGATCCCGGTGAAGACGGGGGCGAGCGCGGCCTGCGCCTGCTCGGCACTGACGCCGGGGGCGAGCCGGCCCATCACGCGCACCCACCAGGTGGAATTGCGGCGGCGTTCCTCGGCCATGTCCGGGGCAAAGCGTCCGTGCTGGGCCAGGGGCACGGTGACGTCGTAATATTCGCCGGCCTGGCCGGCGCCGGCGAAGGCCTCGGGCGTGACCCCGATGATGGTGACCGTGACCTTGTTGAGCTGAAAGGTGCGTCCGATGACATCGGCGTTGCCGCCGAAATTGCGCTGCCAGAACCGATGGGAGATGACGGCCACGGGTTCGGCGCCCGGCTGGTCATCGGCCGGCGTGAAGGTGCGGCCGAGCCAGGCGCTGACACCGAGGCCCTCGTGGTAGCCGCCGGAGGCCATCTGGGCGGTGGCGGCAAGATCGGGTTGCCCGTTGACGAGCACGTTGCACTGCCAGAAGGGGGAGAAGCCGAAGGCGCGGCTCAGCACGTCAGCGCGGGCGGCGAAAGCGTCGATGGTGGAAAGAGGAAACGAAGTCGTGGTGTGGCGGCCGGTCGCCGGGTCGCGCGAACCGTAGCCGTCGGTGGAGCGCGCCAGGCCGCCCTTGGCGCCCTGGATGTTGCGGAAGATGACGAGCTGCGCGGGATCGCGGACCGGCAGGGTGCGGAGCAGCAGCTCGTTCACGAGGCTGAAGACCGCGGTGTTGGCGCCGATGCCGATGGCGAGGGAGAGGAGGGCGGTGCCGGCGAAGCCCGGGGACTTGAGGAGGGAGCGGAGGCCGAGGCGGAGATCTTGCCACATGGCGGGGATTACCGGGCGGCGGGGCGGAGGTTACAGGTTATTCGGCGCGGAGCGCGATGATGGGATTCACGCGCGTGGCCTTCAAGGCGGGCAGCCAGCAGGCGAAGGCGGCGACGGCGGTGAGCAGAACAGCCAGGGCGCCGTAGATGAGCGGGTCGTGCGCCTGCACCTCGAAGAGCACCTGTTGCATGAGGCGGGTGAGGGCGAAGGCGGCGCCGAGGCCGAGCACGATGCCGAGCCCGGTCAGGCGGAGCCCCTGGCTGAGGACGAGGCGCAGCACGGTGGTGCGGTCGGCGCCGAGGGCCATGCGGATGCCGATCTCGTTGGTGCGCTGGCTGACGATGCAGGCCATGACGCTGTAGACGCCAATGCAGGCGAGGAGCAGGGCGAGGGTGGCGAAGGAGCCGAGCAGCACCAGGGCGAAGCGCCGGTCGGCCACGGTCTGCGCCACGCGGTCGGTGAGCGCCTGCGGTTGGATGAGCGGCAGGTCGGGGTCGATTTCCCGGAGCGCGGCGCGCACGGCGCCGGCAAAACCGGCCGGGTCGCCGCCCTGCACGCGCAACAGGATGGCGGCGAAACCCTCGGGACGCTGGAGCGCGGGCAGGTAATAATCCGGCTCCGGGGCGGTCTGGAGATTGGTGCCGCGGATATCGCTGACGATGCCGATGATCTCCGCCGGGCGCTGGCCCATGCCGGTGATGAGGACGCGGCCGAGCGGATCCTCGCCCGGGAAATGTTTCCTGGCGAAGGCCTCGTTGATGATGACCACCTGCGGGCTTTGCGGGTTGTCGCGCTCGTCGAAATCGCGCCCGCGCTTGAGCTGCATGCCGAGGGTGCGGAACATACCCGGCGAGACCAGGTTGCGCATGGCGGTGTCGCGCTGGCTCATGGGCAGGAGCGGGCGGCCGGAGACGGCGACAGGTGCCGTGGTGGCCTGGCCGGTCAGGGGCACGCGGTCGGTGAGCGCGGCGGAGGCGACGCCGGGAAGGGCGTTCATGCGGGTGTAGAGCCGCTGGTAGAGGGCGGCGAGGCGCGGGGTGTCGGGATATTTGGCGGGCGGGATGACGACGTTGGCGACGAAAACGCCCTCCGGGTTGAAACCGGCGGAGACGCGCTGGAGGCGGGCGAAGCTGGTGAGCAACAGGCCCGCGGCGATGAGCAGCACGAGCGAGAGCGCGACCTCGGCGACAAAGAGTCCGCTGCGGAACGTGTGCTGCGCCCGGCTGCCGGTCGAGCCGCGCGAGGACTCCTTGAGGGCATCGTTCACGTCGGCGCCGGCGGCCTGCCACGCGGGGACGAGGCCCATGACGAGCCCGGTGGCGAGGGCCACGAGCAGGGTGAAGGCGAGGGCGCGGACATCGAGGGTGATCTCGGCGGCGCGCGGGAGCAGGTCGGCGCCGGCGGCGACGATCACGTCCAGCCCCCAGCGGGCGAGGAGCACGCCGGCGACGGCGCTGAGGCCGGCCAGCAGCAGGCTCTCGGCGAGCAGCTGGCGGATGACCGCGCCGCGGCTGGCGCCGAGGGCGAAACGCAGGGCGATCTCCTTGCGGCGGCCGGCGAAGCGGGCGAGCAGGAGGTTGGCGACGTTGGCGCAGGCGATGAGCAGGACGCAGCCGACGGCGCCGAAGAGCATGAGGTAACCGCGGCGCTGCTCGCCGACGTTGTCCTCGAGCAGTTCGTTGACCTCGGCGATGGACTTGGCGTCGACGTTCTTGGGATTGGCGGCGCCGTAGCCGGCGGCGAGCAGCCCGACCTGTTCGCGGGCCTTTTCCAGCGTGATGCCGGGGCGGAGCCGGGCGATGACCTCGAAGCCGAAGACGCCGTTTTCGATCTGCGCGGGGACGAAGTAGGGCACCTCGATCGGCCGCGGCACCCAGAGGTCGCGCTGCTGGAACGGAAAGCGGGAGAGGCTGGCCGGCAGGACACCGACGACCGTGTGCGGCCGGCCGTCGATCTTCAGCACGCGGCCGAGCACGGCGGAATCGGCGGCGAGCTGGTTGCGCCAGTAGTTGTCGCTCAGCACGACGACATCGGGACCGCCGCGCTGGTCCTCTTCCGCGGTGAAGAAGCGGCCGTGCTGCGGGGAGACGCCGAGGACAGAAAGATAGTTGGCGGAGGCGAAGGCGCCGGTGAACTGGCGCGCCTCCTCGCGGTCGGTGACCACGAAGAGGGCGGGCGCGGCCATGGCGAGGTCGGTGAAGACCTCTTGCTGCTCGCGGATGACCGCCAGACGGGTCGAGGAGAAGCCGACGCGGGTGAGGGGCGAATCGGGCACCGTGGAGCTGAGCCGCACGAGGCGGTCGGGCTCGGGATAGGGCAGCGGCCGCCAGAAGACGGAGTTGATGACGCTGAAGAAGGCGGTGTTGGCGCCGATGCCGAGGGCGAGCGCCAAGGCGGCGACGAAGGTGAAGCCGGGGGTCTTACGGAGCGTGCGGAGGGCGAAAAAGAGATCGGAGAGCATGGTTGGGTGTGCGGGAGGGGTGAAGAACGGGTCCTAGGGGTTCCCCCGGACCCGTGAAAAAGAAGAGAAGCCTGATGGAGAACACCTCATTCCGTCCGCAAGGCCTCGACGGGGTTGATGCGGGTCGCCCGGTGGGCCGGAAGCCAGCTGGCAAACACGCCGATGGCGACGAGAAGCACGACGACGGCCGCGTAGATGAGCGGGTCGAGGGGCGAGACACCGTAGAGCAGGCTGCCCATGAGTTTGCCGAGCCCGAGCGAGGCGAGCAGGCCGGCGCCGAGGCCGAAGGCGGCGAGGCGCAGACCCTGCCCGAGCATCATCTGCCGGACGGACTGGGCGGTGGCGCCGAGGGCCATGCGGACGCCGACCTCGCGCGTGCGCTGGCCGACGATGTAGCTGAGCACGCCATAGAGGCCGATGGCGGCGAGCAGGAGGGCGACGCCGGCAAAGACCATGAGGATGGTGAGCAGGATGCGCTGGTTGGTGACCGAGGTCGTGAAGATCTCGTCCATCGTGCGCACACCGAAGATGGGCAGGGTGGGCTCGAGCTCGCGCATGGCGGTGCGGATGGCCGGCGTCAGCGCGGCGGGGTCCAGGGCGGTGCGGAGGACGAAGCTGACATTGCCGGGCACGACCTGCCGGTAGGGATTGTAGAGCTGGACGCGGGTCTGCTGGCCGATGCCGTAGTTCTGCACGTGGCCGACGACGCCGATGATCGTCGCATACATCGGGTTGGGGTTGCCGTGACCGCCGAAGACGACGCGCTTGCCGATCGGATCCTGGCCGGCGAAGTGCGTCTCGGCAAATTTGGTATCGATGATGCAGACGCGCGGATCCTCGAGTTTCTCCTCGTCGGTGAACAGGCGGCCGCGCACGAGCGGGATGCGCATGGTCTCGAAGTAGTCGCGGCTGGCGGCGTTGTTCTCGGTCGAGAACCACTTGCCGGGGCCGGGGTCGGCCATGCCCTCGATGATGTAGCTGGTCTGGTTGCCGCCGCCGGAGAGCGGCAGGGGGTTGGTGAGGCCGGCCTGGGTGACACCGGGCAGGGCGCGGAGCTTCTCGAGGGCGCGGTCGAGCAACTGGACGCGCTTGGCGCGGTCCTGCCAGTCGCGGCCGGCCATGACGTAGCCGAAGGAGATGACGCGCTCGGTTTTGATCCCGATGTCGGCCCGGTAGATGTTGTGGATGGTCCGCATCATCAGGCCCGAGCCGAAGAGCAGGAGGAGGGTCAGGGCGAATTCGCCGGAGACGAGGACGGAGCGCCAGCGGGCGCTGACGTGACCGCCGCCGGAGCGGGTGCCGGCGGCGAGGGCCTCGTTGAGGTCGACGCGCGAGCCCATGAGGGCGGGCACGAGGCCGAAGAGCACGGTGAAGCCGAGGCCGACGACGACGGTGAAGGCGAAGACGGTGGCGTCCATCGTGGTCTGGGTGGCGATGGGCGAGTTGGGCGGGATGAGGGCCTTGATGCCCTGCATGGTGCCGTAGCCGGCGAGCAGGCCGAGGGCGGTGGCGGCGAGGCCGAGCAGGAGGCTCTCGGCCAGGACGAGGCGGATGAGCTGGCCGCGGCCGGCGCCGAGGGCGGAGCGGACGGCGAACTCGCGGGCGCGTGCGGCGGCGCGCGCGAGGAGCAGGCTGGCGACGTTGGCGCAGGCGATCAGGAGCACGAAGATCGCGGCGCCGAAGGAGACCCACACGGCGTTGCGCTGGCCGCCGATGGCGCGGTCGGCGAGCGTCTGCACGTTGACGGAGTTGCCGGTGTTGCTGCCGGGATATTCCTGCTCGAGCTGTTTGGCGATGGCGACGAGATCGGCGCGGGCGGCCTCGAAGGTGGAGCCGGGCTTGAGACGGCCGACGCAGTAGAGTCCCGGGTGGTTGCCGCGCTCCATGTTCTGCTCGGCGAAGAGGCCGAAGGGCACCCAGACCTCGGCGACGGTGCTGGGGTAGGCGAAGGTGGCGGGCATCACGCCGATAATGGTGTAGATGTCGCCGCTGAGGTTGATTTTCTCGCCGAGCACGTCGGGCCGGGCGCCGAAGGAACGCCGCCAGAGTTTTTCGCTGATGAGGGCCGTGCGGGGTGCGCCGGGTTTGTCCTCGCCGGCGTTGAACCAGCGGCCGAGCAGGGTCGGCACGCCGAGGGCCGGCCACATGTCATGCGTGAACAGGCCGCCGCTGAGACGCTCGGTCTCGGAGGGGCCGACGTAGTTGAAGCTCTGGCCGCGTCCCGTCCCGAGGTGGGAGAAATGCTTCTGGCGCTGCCTCCAGTCGAGGAAGTTCGGGTAGGACACCGACATGTTCGGCACCTGGGCCGAGTGCTCACCGATGAAGAGCAGCTGGTGGGAATCCGGGAAAGGCAGCGGCCGGAGCAGGATGGTGTTGAGGAAGCTGGAGATGCCGGAGTTGGCGCCGATGCCGAGGGCGAGGGTCAGCACGGCCACCAGGGTGAAGCCGGGCGACTTGGCGAGGGAGCGAAGGGCGAATTTGAGGTCGGAGAACATGGGGTGGGAGGATTCAACCTATAACCCGCTGGCGGGCCCTTCGGTTACGGGCATTTATCCGGGTCACTCGGTGCGCAGGGCCTCGATGGGATTGACCCGGGTTGCGCGGCGGGCCGGCAGCAGGCATGCGGCCAGGGCGACGAAGACGAGGAGCACGGTCACCGCGCCAAACACGACCGGGTCGCGCACGGGGGTGTTGTAGACCATCTGCGCCATCACCCGGGCGCCCACCAAGGCTCCGGCGAGTCCCAGGACCACGCCAACCGCGGTGAGCCGGACGCCTTCGCCGAGGACCAGGCGGACGACATCCTCGCGCGTGGCGCCGAGGGCGAGACGGATGCCGAACTCGCGCGTGCGCTGGGCCACGGAGTAGGCGATGAGCCCGTAGAGGCCGATGGCGGCGAGTCCGACCGCAAGGATGGCGAAGACGCCGAAGAGCGAGAGGTAGAATCGGGGCTGGGCGAGGGAATTGCGGGCCAGCGTGTCCATGGTGGCGATCTGCGAGATGGGTTGGTCGGGGTCGATGGCCCAGATGGCTTTCTGGATGGAAGCGGTCAGGGTCTCGGCGGGCACATTGGTGCGGACCATCAGGGTGGCAAATGGCGAGGGGCGCTGCTCGAGCGGGCGATAAACCTGGAGCGGGGCGTCGCTGTTGAGACCGGAGCGGCGAACGTCACCGACGATGCCGACGATCTCAAAGGCAACCGGGGTCTGCGTGCCAGGCTGCATCGCGCCGGGAATGGTCAGGCTGCGGCCGATGGGATTGGTGTCGCCAAAGAAAGTCCGGGCGGTGGCCTCGCTGAGGAGGACGACCGGCGTGGATTTGGCATGGTCGCCGCTGTTGAAGAGACGGCCGGACTTGAGCGGGATGCTGGTGGTGGCGAAGTAATCGAGCGAGACGGAGTCGACGAACGACAGCGGGATGCTCTCCGGGCGGATGAGGCTGTCGCCAATGGGGATGAAGGTTCCGGGGAAGCCCCACCGGAACGGCGTGGTGCTGGAGAAACCCGCGGAGTGGACACCGGGCAGGGCGGCGACGTTTTCAAGCACGCGGCTGTAGAACTGGCGGCGCTTGTCGGGAGTGTCGTAGTCCTTGGGAGACAGGGAGAGGACCAGCGAGAGCACGCGCTCGGTCTGCATGCCGGGCTTGTTTTGCAGGAGGGAGAGGAAGCTCCTGGAGAGGAGCCCGGCGCCGACGAGCAGGACGATGGCGAGGGCGATTTCGGTGACGACCAGCGCCGAGCGCATGCGCTGGGCGGCGGGGCCGCCCGAGCCGCGCGTGCCGGTGTCCTTGAGGGCGTCGTTGGCGTCGGTGCGGGCGGCGGTCCAGCCGGGGGCGAGGCCGAAGGCGAGGCCGGTGAGGAGGGTCAGGACCAGCACCGCGACGAGCACGGCGGTGTCGAGCGAAACTTCATCGGCGCGCGGGAGCCAGCCGGAGGGGATGGAGGCGAGCAGGGTCTCGAGGCCCCAGACCCCGACGAGGATGCCGAGCGTGCCGCCGACGGCGGCGAGGGCGAGGCTTTCGGTGAGAAGCTGGCGGAGCAACTGGCCGCCGGAGGCGCCGATGGCGGCGCGGATGGCGAGTTCCTTGCGGCGGGCGGTGGCGCGCACGACCGAGAGACCGGCGACGTTGGCGCAGGTGATGAGCACGACGCAGGCCACGGCGCCGAGGAGGACGAGGACGCCCTGCCGGTAATTGCCGACGACATTGCCCTGGAGATCGGTGGCGCTCAACGACCAGCCCTTGTGGTTCTGGGGAAACTCCTGCGCGGCGCGGTCGGCGATGGCCTTCAGCTCGGCGTTGGCCTGTTCCAGGGTGACGCCGGGTTTGAGGCGGCCGAGGGTGTTCCAAAAGCGGCTGTTGCGGACCAGCGCCTCTCCGTCGTCCATCGCGAGCGGACGCCACATTTGCGCGACATTGGCGGGATCCTTGAACGTGGCGGGCATGACGCCGATGATGGTGTGCGGTGTGCCGTCGAGCCAGACCTGCTCGCCGACGGCGTCCGGGCGGCCGCCGAAATGCGACATCCACAGCGCGTGGCTGAGCACGGCGACGGGCGGCGCGCCTTTCCTGCTCTCCTCCGGAGTCCAGGTGCGGCCAAGGAGAGGAGGCACGCCGAAGAGCTTGAACCAGTCGGTGGTGGCGAGGGCGTCGGTGACCTGGGTGGGTGTCGTGACGCGGGAGATGTTGGCGTAATTGTAGCGAAAGGCGGCGACGGTTTCGAAGGCCTGGGTGTTGCGGGCGAGGTCGGCGAAGAGCGCCGGGGCGAGGACCGAGAGGCCTTGCTCAGGGTGTTGCGTGTTGATCACCGCCAACCGGCGCGCGTCCTGGTAAGGCAGGGGCTCGACGAGCAGGGCGTGGGCCACGGAGAAGATGGCGGTCGAGGCGCCGATGCCGAGCGCAAGCGTGATGATGGCGACCACGCTGTAGGCCCGCGACTTCACGAGTGAGCGAAGCGCGAAACGGAAGTGGGAGGTCATGGGGTGTGGGGCAAGAAGGTGCTACTCGGCGCGCAGCGCCAGGATCGGATCAACCTGGGTGGCGCGGCGGGCGGGCAGCCAGCAGGCGAGCAGGCCGACGGCGGCGAGGACGAGGGTCAGCACAAAATAGGTCGGCGGATCGCTCGGGCTGATGCCGTAGAGCAGGGCGGCCATGAAGCGGGTGAGACCCAGCGCGGCCGCGATCCCGAGGACGAGTCCGGCGCCGACGAGGATGAATCCCTGCCGGCTGACCAGCCGCAGCACGTCGCCGGGCGAGGCGCCGAGGGCCATGCGCACACCGATCTCCGCGGTGCGCTGCGCGACGCTGTAAGCCATGACGCCGTAAACCCCGAGGGCGGAGAGGAAGAGGGCGCCGAGGCCAAAGGCGCTGAAGACCTGGCCGAAGAATTTCCTTTCCCAATAGGCGAGCGCCTCGACGCGGGCCTGGGTCATCACGTTGTAGATGGGGATGTCGGGCCTGACGGTGAGCACGGCCTTCTGGAGGGCGGGCCCGTAGGTGGCGGGGTCGCCGGCCGCGCGCACGACGTAGCTGAGGAAGTTGGCGTCGTTCTGCTCGACGAGCTGATAGACGGACCCGCGCTCGTAGGGACGGTCGAGCTGCTGGGGGACGTTGCCGACCACGCCGACGATGGTCATCCAGGGCGCGTCGTCCTCGGGGCGGTAGCCGAAGCGCACGCGCCGGCCTATGGGGTCCTGCCCGTTGCACCATTTGTCCACGAACTGCTGGTCGACCACGGCGACACGGGGCGACTCGCGCGTGTCGGTGGCGGCGAAGGCCCGGCCGCGCAGCACGGGGATGCGCATGGTCGCGAAATAATTGGCGGAGACCAGCCGGGCGGTGGTCTGGCTGGATTCGGCGACGTTGCGGGGGAGGGCCTGGCCCTCGAGCAGGAAGGAGTTGCTGTTGTTGCCGGAGCTGGGCAGCATGGCCGTGGCGGCCACGGCGGTGACACCCGGCACCTCCGCGAGGCGCGGCGTGAGCTGGTCGAAGAAACGTCGGACCTCGTCGCGGTCCTTGAACTGGGTGGGGGGCAGGCCGACGCGGAAGGTCAGGAGGCCCTGCGCGTCGTAGCCGGAGGGGGTGGACTGGAGCTTGAGGAAGCTGCGCACGAAGAGGCCGGCGCCGATGAGCAGGACGGCGGAGAGCGCGACTTGGGCGACCACAAGGCCCTGGCGCAGCGTGCGGGAGCGGCGGCTGCCGGCGGTGCCGCGTCCGCCCTCCTTCATCTCGAGGGCGGTGCTGCGCGCGGCCTGGAGTGCGGGGAAGAGGCCGAAGAGGAGCGCGGAGGCGACGGCCGCGCCGGCGGCGAAGGCGAACACGCGCCAGTCGAAGTCGAAGGTCATCCAGAACGGAATCTCGACCTCGGGCACGACGCTGAGGAGGAGGCCGTTGGCCCAGACGCCGACGAGCAGGCCGGCGGCGCCGCCGAGGAGGCCGAGGAGGAGGCTTTCGGTCAGGAGCTGGCGGACGATGCGCGTGCGCGTGGCGCCGACCGAGAACCGGATGGCGATCTCGTGGGCGCGGCCGGCGGCCTTGGCGAGGAGAAGGTTGGCGACGTTGGCGCAGGCGATGAGCAGGACGAAGAGGGCGGCGCCGAGCATCAGGCGCATGAGCAGGGCGGTGTCCTCGGTGGCCTCCTCGCGCACGAGCCGCAGCGCGAAGCCCTTGCCCTCGTTGGTGGCCTTGTGCTCGAGGGCGAGACGGGCGCCGATGGCGGCGATCTCGGCCCGCGCCTCGTCGAGCGTGACACCGTCGCGCAGGCGCGCCCAGCCGCCGAGGTGGTGGCTGGCCCGGGCGTTGGGATCGTTCTTGTAGACCATCGGGGTCCACATCTCGTGGTTGTCGGGGAAGCCAAACCCGCGCGGCAGCACGCCGATGATGGTGGTGGGCGTGCCGTTCATGACCTCGGTGCGGCCGATGACGTCGTCGCGGCCGCCGAAACGGCGCTGCCAGAGGGCATAGCTGAGGATGGCGGTGGGCGGGGCGGTCGGCTCCGCATCGGCCGGCGTGAACACGCGGCCGCGGACGGGCTGCACGCCCAACATGGCAAACCCCTCCGCCGAGATATCGGCTCCGAGCACGCGCTCGGGCGTGCCGGTGCCGGCAAAAATCACGGTCTTGCTCGTGGCGGTCGTCAGGCCCGCGAGGGTCTTGGATTGCGCGCGGAGGTCGAGGAAGTCCGGGAGCGAGAGCTCATAGAAGCCGTCCGGGCGCCGGAGATCGAGGCTGTTGAGGTAGACGAGGCGGTGCTCGTCGCGGATGTGGGGCAGCGGCCGGAGGAGGATGGCACTGAAGGCGTTGAAGATGGCCGTGGACAGGCCGATGCCGAAGCCCAGCGCGATAACCGCAAGGAGCGTGGTGCTCGGGTTCTTGGCGAGCAACCGGGCGGCGAAGCGCAGGTCGGCGATGAGTTCGCGCATGGGGTGTTGTGTGGGTCAGCTGCGAAACGGGCGGACGCCGCTGACCAGCAACGTCCGCCCCGGGGATGGCCAAAGCTAAGGCGAGCTCAGCGGGTCGGGTCGGACTCGACCTGCTCCTCGACGACACGGCCGTCGAACACGTGGATCGTGCGCTCGGCGTGGCGGGCGAAACGGGCGTCGTGCGTGACCATGACGATCGTGGAGCCGGCCTTGTGCAGATTGTGCAGGAGCTCCATCACGGCGTCGCCGTTCTTGGAGTCGAGGTTGCCCGTGGGCTCGTCGGCGAGGAGGACGGCGGGGGAGCCGGCGAGGGCGCGGGCGACCGCGACGCGCTGCTGCTGACCGCCGGAGAGCTGGGAGGGCAGGTGCTTGGCGCGGTGGCCCATGCCGACCTTCTCGAGGGCCTCGGTGACGCGCTGCTTGCGCTCGGCCGAGGGCATGCCGCGGTAGGTGAGGGGCAGCTCGACGTTCTCGTAGACGGTGAGGTCGCCGATGAGGTTGAACGACTGGAAGATGAAGCCGATCTCGCGGTTGCGGATGCGGGCGCGCTCGGGGAGCGTGAGGCCCTGGACGGGGCGGCCGTTCAGGATGTAGGTGCCGTCGCTCGGGGTGTCGAGCAGGCCGAGGATCGAGAGAAGGGTGGACTTGCCGCAGCCGGAAGGGCCGGCGATGGAGACGTATTCGCCTTTCTTGATCTCCATGTGGATGCCGGAGAGGGCGTGGGTTTCGACCTCGTCGGTCAGGAACACCTTGGTGACGCCTTCGAGTTTGATGAGCGCGCTGTTATCGTTGGTCATGATGGGTAAGGAGCGGGGGTTGGGGTGGAAACACGCGGGGAGCGGGTCTGGTTACAAAAAGTTATTCCGCGCCGGCCTCGTCGGTGGCGACGAGGAGGGTCAGGAGGCTGAGGATGAGGGTGGGGAGGAACATGGTAGAGCGTCGCCGGCGGGCGGATCAGTTCAGGCGGATGCGGTCGTTGGCGTCCCACTGGGACATGTCGGAAAGGATGACGCGGTCGCCGGGCTGGAGGCCGCTGAGGATCTCGATGGTGTTGACGGAGCTGCGGCCAAGCTGGACCTGGACGCGGGAGGCTTCGCCACCGTCGGCCGCGAGCCGGAAGATGCCGACGGTGCTCTTCTCCTGTCCGAAGGCCGGGCGGCCGACGAAGATGACGTCGTCGAGGCGCTCAAGTTCGATGGTGCCGTCGACGGAGAGGTCGGGGCGGGCGCCCTTGGGCAATTCGCCGACGAGGGTGACGTCGACGGTGACGGTGCCGTTCTGCACGGCGGGGTCGATGCGGGAGACGCGGCCTTCGACGATGCCGTTGCGGGTGTCGACGCTGGCCAGCTGACCGATGGTGATGTCCTTGGCCTGGGTCTCGGCTATGCGCACCTCGGCCTTGAGCTTGGTGGGATCGGCGACGCGGGCCAGATTGGTGCCGGGCCCGACCTGGGCGCCGACCTCGACGGGGAGGGCGGAGAGCACACCGGCCATGGTGGCGCGGACCTTGAGGGCCTCGAGCTCGTCCTTGCGGAGTTTGGCCATGGAGCGGAGGCGCTCGACCTCGGCTTCCTGCACGGCGAGCTGGGGTTTGATGGATTCCTTGGCGAATTCGAAGCGTTTTTTCTCGATCTCGTAGGTGGTGGCGGCGTCGTTGGCGGTGGCCTGGGAGAGCAGGAGTTCGAGGCGCGAGACGAGGCCGTCGCGGAAGAGTTCCTCACGCACCTCGGCCTGGAGCTTGGTGGTCTCGAAGTTGGACTTGGCGCGCGCGAAATTGGCCTCGGCGGCGAGCAGTCCACTCTGGAGCTGGGTGGAAAGGTTGATGAGCTGAGCCTCGGCGGCGCGCAGCTGCGACTCGGCGTTGGCCGCGTTGGACTCCACGTCGGGATTCGTCAGCTCGAGGATGAGGGTGCCGGGTTCGACGGTGGCGCCGGGGCGGAGGATGATCTTGTCCACGCGGCCCTGCGTGCGGGCGGCAATCCAGCGGATCTCCTCGGGCACGAGGGTGCCGAGGCCGCGGACTTGCCGCACCATCGGGCCGCGCTTGACGGTGTCGACCCACACGAGGTTGCGGTCGACCGTGGGCGCGGCGGGCTTCAGTCGCGAGAGGGCGACGGTGATGCCGACGAGCGCGACCACAGCGATCGAGCTGTAGATGATGCGCTTCTTGCGTTTTTCTTTGGCGGCGTTGGGGCGCGGGATGTCCATTCAGGGCGTGATTTGCGCGCAGCATTGCAACGCCCGTGCCAAGTGACTGGTCAGCTTTAAGTGGCTGGCCCCGAGTGATAAGCGGCTTCGCCCTCCCGGACCCTGCCGGGGGGCCTCCACGAAGCCGGGAAGTTGCCGTCCCGAAAGTGGGAACGTGGCTTCAGACCGGCAGGCGCACGCGGGCGATGCAGCCGGTGGCGTCCTCGCGGTTGGTCAGGGTGAGCACGCCGCCGTGGTTCTCGACGATCTGGCGGCACAGCACGAGGCCGATGCCCGAGCCGGAGGGTTTCGTGGTGAAGAAAGGCACGAACAGGTTCTGCGGGTTCGCCACGCCGGGGCCGTCGTCCTCGACGGTGATCTCGATCGCGCCCGGCTGGCGGCTCCAGCCCACGCGCACGCAGCAGGTGGAGCGGCCCGGCTGGCCGGCCTCGGGGGCGGCCTCGATGGCGTTCTTCAGCAGGTTGATGAGAACCTGCTCGATCTGCGCGGCGTCCACCTGCGCCGTGACCTCCGGGCCGTCGATCACCTGCACGGCCCCCTCAGCCTCCAGGGCGGCGACGCGGCGGATGATGGTGCCGATGTCACAGGGTTGGCGCGAGGGCGGCGGCAGCTTGGCCAGCTTCGCATAGGACTGCATGAAGCGGTTGAGGCCCTCGGCGCGTGATTCGATGATCTCCAGGCCGCCGCGCATGTCGTCCTCCCAGTCGGCGGGCTTCTGCGGACGGCGCAACATGGTCGTGAGGCTGCCGGCGATGGACTTGATGGGGGCGAGCGAGTTGTTCAGCTCGTGGCCGATGACGCGGACGAGGCGCTGCCAGGCCTTGAGTTCCTCCTCGCGGAGCGGCTGGCTGAGGTCGGCGATGACGACGAGCGAGTGGGGCAGGCCGCCTTCGCGGAACGACGTGCGGCGCATGCCCCAGCGGCCGGCGCCGCCGGGAAAGGTGCGGTTGAGCACGCGCGCGCTGTCGCCGACGAGCAGGTCGGCCATGTCGAGGTCCTTGGCCTGTTTGCCGAGGATGCGCTCGGCCGGCTGCGCGATGAGCTCCTGCCCCGCGCGGTTGACGAGCCGCAGGGTCTCGTTGGCGTCGAAGGCGAAGATGGCGACGTCGATCTCCTCCATGACGGTGCGGAGGAGGGCGGTGGCCTCGAGGGCGCCGAGGCGCTGCTCCTGCAGGACGCCGCCGAGCAGGTTGATCTCGGCCATCACGTCGCCGAGGGCCTCCTCGCGGCTGGCCCCGCGGGCACGGGTGGAGAAGTCGCCCTCGCGCAGGCCGAGAAGGAGGTTCGACATGGTCTGCAACGGGCGGACGACCTGCTCGCGCACGCTGAGGGCGAAGCCGATCCAGAAGAGGCCGATGAAGAGCGTGAGCGTCCACTGCACCTTGGCCTGGTATTCGCCCGTCCAGAGGATCCACATCGAGACGAAGACCGCGGGCAGCCCGGAGAGGAGCGTGTAGTAGAACACGCGCTGCTCGTGGGGGACTTTTCGGGGCTTCTGCTGGGCCATGGGAGTTCCGCAGTCTCTTAACCACGGATTACACCGATAGGCACGGATATTTCAAAGCGACGCAGGCTGAGCCTGGAGATGTTCCGTGGCCATCCGTGCGATCCGTGGTCAAATGTCAGAGTCCGTAGCGTTCCAGCCGCCGGTAGAACGCGCTGCGGCTGAGGCCGAGCTGCTCGGCGGCCTTGCGCGCGTTGCCGTCGCAGCGGGCGAGGGTCTTCTTGATGAGGAAGGACTCGACCTCCTCGAGGCTCATGTCCTCGAGGCGCGGGGCGCTCTGGCCGGCGTTGAGGCCGAGGTCGGCCGCGCGCACGACCTTGCCCGGCGCCATCAGCACGCCGCGCTCGACCGAGTGGTCCAGCTCGCGCACGTTGCCCGGCCAGGCGTAGTCGCGCATCGCCTCGACCGCGGCGTCGTCGAAGCCGGTGATGCCCTTGCGGTAGCGCTCGACGTGGGCCTTGAGGAAATGCTGGGCGAGCAGCGGGATGTCCTCGCGGCGCTCGCGCAGCGGCGGCAGGTGGATGGTGATCGTGTTGAGGCGGAAGAGCAGGTCCTGGCGGAACTTGCCGGCGGCGACCTCGGCCTGCAGGTCGGCGTTGGTGGCGGAGATGAGGCGGACGTTGGCGCGGTAGGTCTTGGAGGAACCGACGCGCTCGAACTCGCCCGTCTCGAGCGTGCGGAGGATCTTGGCCTGCTGGCCGAGCGGGATGTTGCCGATCTCGTCGAGGAAGAGGGTGCCGCCGTTGGCCAGCTCGAAGCGGCCCGCGCGGTCGGCCTTGGCGTCGGTGAAGGCGCCGCGCACGTGGCCGAAAAGCTCGCTCTCGAACACGCCCTCGGGCAGGCCGCCCATGTTGACGGAGATGAAGGCCTTGTCGGCGCGCACGGAGACGGCGTGCAGGGCCTGCGCCACCACGCCCTTGCCCGTGCCGTTCTCGCCGGTGATGAGCACGTTCGCGTCGGAGGGGCCGACGCGCGCGATGATGTCGAGCACCGGGCGCATGGCGGCGGACTGGGCGATGAGGTTCGGGCCGCCCTTGCCGCGCAAAATCTGGTTCTCCTGCTCGAGCCGCCGGTAGGCCCGCACCGCGCTGGCCAGCTCGATCTGGTTCTTCACGATCGAGAGCAGGCGCGGGTTGTCCCAGGGCTTGGTGATGAAATCCTTCGCGCCGCGGCGCATGGCCTCCACGGCCACGTCGACGCTGGCCCACGCCGTCATCACGACCACCGGCAGCGTGGCGTCGGCGGTCTGGAGCTTGTTGAGCAGCTCGAGGCCCTCCTGCCCGGAGGTGGTGTCGCGCGTGTAGTTGAGGTCGATGAGCACGAGGTCGAAGTCGCGGCTCTCGACGGCCTTCATGGCGGCGCCGGGGGACTTGACGGTCTCGATCTGGTAGCCCTCGGCCTTGAGGAGGAGGCGCAGGGCTTCGAGCACGTCGGCCTGGTCATCCGCGACCAGGATCCGGTGGGGGGCGGGGGCGTTGGCGGCCATCGGGATAGGAGACTCGTGCGGCGGCGGGGCTGTCAAGCGAGGCGTGGGGGCGCAAAAAAAGCGGGGCGCACCCCGCTTCGCAAAAGGTCGGTCGCGCTCAGGCGGCCTTGCAGACGTCATTCACCTGCGAATGGCGGGCGAAGTAGGGATGCGGCTGGCGCACGGCCGGCAGCGCCGGATGGATGAGCTTCTCCCGCACTTCGCCGACGCGGCGGTGACGGAGCTGGTCCGCGAGGGCGATGGCACCGATGCCGAGGACGGAAAGGGTGGCGAAGAAGGTTTCACCCGACACGAAGAGCGCGCGGGCGCCGGTGATCTCGGCGACAGCCACACCGGCGACACCGGCGGCGAGGGAGAGCGTGAGGATTTTTGAGGTCTTCATGGTCGTAGTTTGTTGTTACCCGGCATAACGCAGCGTGCGTGCCAACTCCCGGCAACCTGCGCTAAGCCGCTGTGCCTCTGCTTGATAAATTTTCCGCTTAGGCGACCGGCCAAGTCCTCCAACTCCGCGAATCCTGCGGTGCCGGGAGCGGCGATTCCCGCAAGTGGGACGCTTCGGAAAAATCGACGCCATCAGTTCTGGTCACTGAGGGAATGAAGAGGCGGCACCGAGTTCACCGAGCAAAGCTTTTGAAGACGCGAAGGATTCACACGATATCCCGTGAGGTGGGTGAAATCGGCAGGTCTGCTGGGCCCGACTCCCGGTATCCTCCGGTTTGCCTCGGTGTCCTCCGTGTCGAAATTCCGGATCATGGTTCAATGGTCGTATCGCGCGGGGGAGCGAAGCGACAACCGGAATCCCCGCCCGCCCGTCACTCGTAGCGCAGCGCCTCGATCGGGTCGAGCTGCGCGGCCTTGTGCGCGGGATAGAAACCGAAGACCACGCCGACCGCTGCGCTGCACGCGAGCGCGATCGCCACCGAGTCGCCCGAGACGAGCGTCGGCCAGTTGTTTTTCGCCGAAAGGAATTCCGACGCGCCGAGGCCGAGCGCGACGCCGAGGGCGCCGCCGAGCAGGCTGAGCACGACGGCCTCCGCGAGGAACTGCAGGCGGATGTCGTGCCCGCGAGCGCCGACGGCAAGGCGCACGCCGATCTCGCGCGTGCGCTCCGTCACGCTCACGAGCATGATGTTCATGATGCCGATCCCGCCGACGATCAGCGACACGCCGGCGATGGCGCTGAGCAGCTGCGTCATCGTCCGCGACGTGGCGGTGGCGGCCTGCACCAGCTCGTCGAGTGTGCGGACGTTGAAGTCATCATCGCGGCCCGGCCGGCGCTGGCGCAGCAGCTCGGTCACGTCGGCCTTCACGGCGTCCATGATGTCGGGAGAGGCGGCCTGGATGGTGATCTGGTTGAGGTTGGGCCGGCGGGCGAGGCGGCGCAGGCCGCTGCTGTAGGGCACCACGACGACGTCGTCCTGATCCTGCCCGAAGAAGTTCACGCCCTTGGTGGTGAGCACGCCGAGGATCTTGAAGGGCTGGCCCTTGATGCGGATGCTCTGCCCGATGGGGTCGGTCTCGGGGAAGAGCTGCTTGCGCACGGTCTCGCCGATGATGCAGACCTTGGCCGCCGTCTTCACCTCCTGCTCGGAGAACATCGCGCCGGTCGCCAGCGGCCACTGGCGGATCTCGATGAAGGCGGGCGACTCGCCCTGGATGGATGTGTTCCAGTTCAGGCCGTTGCCGATGATCTGGGAGCGGTCGCGGAAGCCCGGGCTCACGGCGGCCACGCCCGGCACCTCGCGTTCGATGGCCTCGGCCTCCTCGACGGTGAGCGTAGACATGCTGCCCCAGCCGCCGCGCATGCCGCCGGTGTTGGCGCTGCCGGGGAAGACCGTGACGATGTTCTGCCCGAGCTGGGAGATCTGCTTCTCGACCTGCGACTTCGCCCCGTTGCCGATGCTGACCATGGTGATGACGCACGACACGCCGATGATGATGCCGAGGGCGGTCAGCACCGAGCGCAGGAGGTTGCGGCGGAGGGCGCGCAGGGCGACGACGGCGATGGAGTAGAGGCGGAGCATGGCGGTCAGGCGGTGAGCTTGGCGGCGGCCTCGGCCTCCTCGAGGCGGCGCATCTCCTCGGGGGCGTGGAGGCGCCGGGCCACGGGGGTGTCGCTGACGAGGCGGCCGTCGCGCATGATGAGGTTGCGCTTGCAGTAATGCGCGATGTCCAGCTCGTGCGTCACCATCACGATGGTGATGCCCTGCGCATTGAGCTTCTGGAACACGCCCATGATCTCGACGGAGGTCTTGGAGTCGAGATTGCCCGTGGGCTCGTCG
>CAZRNE010000011.1:0-99474 GCA_964601365.1 uncultured Opitutaceae bacterium
GGAAAACCTGCGCGGAGCGCAGGTTCCACCTCATTCCGAGTGCATACTTCCGGCTTAGAGCACCTAACAAAACAAGCCAGGCTGATGCGGCGCGGGCGCCAGCCGGCGCTTGTCGCCGGGCCGCGGCCTGCCGGCAAGCGGAAGAGCTGCAAAACACAAGAGGCCGGACAGTCGTCCGGCCTCGAAGAATCGTGCACTGGTTGGGGGCGGTTTACTCGCGGCTGTAGCCGCCGTCGCCGCCGCCGCGGTCGCCACCGCGATCACCGCGGTAACCGCCGCCGCCGCCGCGATAACCGCCGCCACCGCCGCCACGATAGCCCCCGCCACCGCCGCGGCCGCCGCGGAAGCCGCCGCCACCACCGCGATAACCGCCGCCGCCACCTCCACCGCCGCCGAACTGACGGGGCGGACGCTCCTCGCGCGGGCGCGCGATGTTCACCGCGATCGGCCGGCCTTCCAGCGAGTAACCCTGGAATTTCTCGACCGCCTTTTGGGCATCCTCGGGCGAGCCCATCGTGACGAAGGCGAAGCCGCGGGAGCGGCCCGTGAACTTGTCGAACATCACCTCAACGACGCTGACAGTGCCGGCTTGGCCGAACAGGGCCTCGAGGTCCTGCGCGGTGGTCTGGAACGGAATGTTCCCGACGTAGAGCTTTGCATTATCCATGGTGTGAGTGAGCTAGTGCTGCTGCCTTGCCGTCCGTTCCCGAACACCGAGTTCAAATCATCACTGGGCTCCAAGCGCTCACCTGATAATTTTCCGTGACGGTAGAATCATGACAAACAACCAACCCAACGCCCCCGGAGGCTGTGCGGCGGGCGCGGCGGGGCAAGCCGTTATTCCGCCCCGGGACCGGCCGGCCGGACTGCGCCGTGGAAGACAAGATCCACGAACCGCCCGTCTTTTTTCATCGCGCTCGGGCTGCGACCCTCGCGGGCCAGCCCGGCCTTTTCCATGACCCGGCCCGAGGCCGGATTATGCGCCATGTAGTGCGCATGGATGCGCCGGAGGCCGATCACGCGGAAACCGTAATCCACCAGCGCCCGGGCGGCTTCCGAGGCATAGCCCCGCCCCCAGTAGGGCCGGCCGATCCAGTAGCCCAGCTCCGCCCGCTCGTGGAGCGGCTCGACATGCAGGCCGGTGCAGCCAACCAGTTCGCCTGTCGCCCTTAACGTGATTCCCAGCACCAGCGCCCGGCGTTCGCGCCAGAGCTCCGCGTGCGTCTGGATCCATGTCTCGGCCATGCCGTCGGGGTAGGGGTGCGGGATGTTGGCCGTCGTCATCGCCACCTCCCGTTCGCCCGCGAGCCGCTGCACCGTTTTCGCGTCCGCCGGCGCCAGCGCGCGCAGCCGCAAGCGCGCCGTTTCGATCTGCGGATACTCGGCCGGAAAATGCATGCAAAGATCAGACTCGGACACGCCGGGAATTTCCGCGAGCCGAAATCAGGCGGCCTGTCCACCCATTTTCCCTCTGAAAAAATCTGATTTTCGCTCTAGAAAATCATTGCCTTGCCGCACCCCGGTTCTAATACGGAATTCACTATGGCTAAAAAATCTGGTCGCAAACCCAACGCTAAGTTCATGGCCCCGGTCACCCCGGACGCCACCCTCGCCGCCGTTATCGGCGCCACGCCCGTGCCGCGCACGGAGATGACGAAGAAACTCTGGGCCTACATCAAGAAGAACGGCCTGCAGGACAAAAAGAACCGCCGCATGATCAATGCGGACGACAAGCTCAAGGCCGTCTTCGGCGGCAAGAGCCAGGTCAGCATGTTCGACATGACCAAGCTCGTGTCGAAGCACGTGTCCTGATCCGCAGCAGCGCGCTGCAATTTTCGGAACCGCCGCGGAGTGATCCGCGGCGGTTTTCTTTTGCGCGCGCGACCACAGTCGCCCATCCACCTCGTGTCATTCTGGGCGCGGCGAAGAATCCCGGCTGGTGAAGGCGGCGCATGATTCCTAACCGTGGATCCTTCGCTCCGCTCAGGATGACACCTCACCACGCATGACCACGCCCTCGCGCGCCGCGCACACCCGCGCCCTCTGGATGCTCCTCCTCGGGAATCTCTTCTGGGGGCTCAGCTTCCCGTTGATCAAGGCCATCGGCCTCGAGCACGCGCAGCTCCTGCCCGCCAGCAGCAACTGGTTCATCACCGCCGGCACCATCGCCCCGCGCTTCCTGCTGGCGGCTCTCCTCCTCGCCGTGCTCCTGCGGGGCGAGCTGGTGCGCATGAGCGCGCTCGAGTTCCGGCAGGGCCTGTTCATCGGTCTGGCCGCCGCGGGCGGCGTCCTGTTCCAGAACGACGGCCTGCAGTTCACCTCGGCCTCCACCTCGGCTTTCCTGACACAGCTGACCGCCATCCTCGTTCCCTGCTGGATCGCCTGGCGGGCCCGCCGGGCGCCGCCGCCCGTCGTGTGGCTCTGCTGCGCGCTGGTGCTGGGCGGTGTCGGCGTGCTGGCCCGGTTCGATTTCCACACGCTGCGGATCGGACGCGGCGAACTCGAGACGCTCATCTGCGCCTTCTTCTTCATGGGGCAGATCCTCGTGCTCGACGACCGCCGCTACCTCGGCAACCGCGCGCTGCCGGTCAGCTTCGTGATGTTCGCCGTGCTTGCCGTGATCTTCTCCGTCATGGCGCTCTTCACCGCGCCGCGGCCGGCGGACGTGCTCGTGCCGTGGACCTCCGGTCCGTGGCTCGGCTTCACCGTGCTGCTGACGGTGTTCTGCACCCTCGGCTCCTTCATCATCATGAACAAATATCAACCGGCCATCACCGCGACCGAGGCCGGGCTCATCTACTGCATCGAGCCCATCTTCGCCTCGCTCATGGCGCTGTTCCTGCCCGGCTGGTTCTCGATGTGGGCCGGCTTCGATTATCCGAACGAGACCCTGACTTGGCATCTGCTCATCGGTGGCGCGCTCATCACGCTCGGCAACGTGCTGCTCCAGCTCAAGCCGCCCGCGAAGGAGTAAGGCCGTTCACCCTCGGCGGTCTGGCGGCACTGCCCCTTCCACGGAAGCGCCTTGCAGGCGGACCTGTGGGAGCGAGCTTGCTCGCGACTCAGGGCATTTGGTCGCGAGCAAGCTCGCTCCCACATGAAGAACAACGGCATCTAGCCGGTCACGGCGCCTTGTCTTCCTTGTGCACGAACTTCCCGTCGCGCAGGAAGGCCAGCACCTGTTTTGCCGTCTCCTCGCGCCAGAGCATCGCCGTGTGCGAATAGGGCACGACGACGAAGTCGCGCATGCCCTCCAGCTTGGCCGACTCGAGCGACACCGGTCCGTCCGCGTCGCCTTTCACCCAGCTGGAAAACAATGGGTTGATGCTCGTGTCGCCCGCGATGATGCCGAGGTCGTAGGTCGCCCGGCTGAGTTTGCCGGCCGTGCCGTTTTCCTTTGTGCGCAGGTTCTCGAGGTTCACGCCGACGATCTTTTTCAGGATGTCCGACTCGGCCAGACGGTCGGCGGCCTCGCTGCCGTGATTGGGCGTGCCGAGCATGACGACACGCCCGAGGTTGGGTGGGCGGGATTTCTCCAGATAGGCCCGCGTGATCAACCCGCCCATCGAATGCACGACGAAGTGCACCTTGGGCGCGCGGGCCACGTCGTGCTTCTTCAGTTCACCCGGCAGGAAGTCCGCCGCGATCTGCTCGATGGTCTTGTCCCGCGACGGGTAGGAGATGTTCACCGTGCGGTAGCCCGCCGCCTGCAGCTCCTTCTCCAGCGGTTTCATGAACGCGCCCGAGGCGAGGATGCCGTGCAGCAGCACCACGCACTCGGGCTCGGTGGCGGGTGCAGTGGCGGCGGCGGTGGTGAGCGCCAGAAGGACTGTCAGTCGGCGGGTCAATTTATTCGTATGGCTTGCTGGAGATTGCCCGGGGGGCTCGCGCGGTTCGGATCGAGCTGGCCCAGCCACCCGCCCAAACCGGAGCGGCGGTAAGCGGCCAGACCCTTTTCTCCTAGCCAGCCTGAAAGCGCGGCGAGAGTGTCATCCCGCAACTTGCCCAGTGCCGCGCGTCGGGCCTCCGCGCTCAGGGTGCGATCCCGCGCCAGTTCCTGGGCGGCCTGCGAAGCCGCCTTTTGTTGATCGTAGATTTTCTCGGCGTATTCCACAGGTAGATCGAGCCGTGCGAGCAGCCGCTTGGTAGAGCGGAATTGGTAATCTCGGTTGCGCTCGTATTCGGCGTAACGCGATTCGCCCAGCGCCATCCGCAACCGCTTCTGTGCTTCGGACGAGGCTTCTTGCCGCCGCCGCATCAGTTCCGCTTGGTTTTCTGGCTGTGCGCTCCGAATGACCCCGACGCCCCATTCATCGTCAAATGGCTTCATCGCCCGGAATGCACGGATGAATTCCTCCTCGGTCACGTCCATTCCGGCGAATTCGGAGCGCAACCGCATGGCCGTCTGCGATTGGCGCAACTCGTATTGCTCATGCTCTTCAGGGGTGAGCAATGTGCGGATCCGCGCGCCATGCTCCTTTTCCAAGGCAGTGAGCTGCTCCTGGTCCTCGGCCAGCATCACGCCTTGCGCGCGCATCATCAGGACAGACTGTTTTTCCGAGAAATCGCGCTGCAGTTTCTCCAGCTCCGCCGCTTTTTCCGGCGGCAGTTTCAGGCCCATGAAGGAGGCGGTTGTTGGGGGGAACAACACAGGGTCGAAGACTTGGCGGCTCATTTCGGCCAACTTCGTGCGCGCGGCCCATTGTTCCGCTATCTGGGCTTCGTTTTGGATGGGCTCTTTCCAATATTCCGTCCGACTTGGCCCGCCATACGCGGGAGCGGGAGCATAACGCACTTGGATGACAGCGCCCAGCAAAGCGCGGACCATCAGCTTCGGCGTCCCCGCCTCGACCAACTCCTCCGCCACGGTTCGTAGCTCCGCTGGCGATGCTTTGGAAAGATAATCCAGAAGCAGAGAGAGTTCTGTCGCCGTGGCCCGGGGTTGCGCCTCGGAGGGTGCTTCTGAGTCAACGGCCGAACAAGCGACACCAAGCAGGATTAGGGACGAGGCACAGGCAGCGCGCGCGATTTTCATAAGGGTGGGGGACTGACGAAAAACTAGGCCTCATTTGACCTCCTGGCCAGCCGGCTGTTGCAGGGCGGAGAGGGTGCGCCAGGTCACGGCGCCGACGATGATCACCCCGCCCACGAGGGCCAGCGGGTGCGGTCGCTCGCCGACGAACAGGACGACCCAGATCGGGTTGAGCACCGGCTCGATCACCGGGATCAGCACCGCCTCCAGCGCCGTGACATGTCGGATGGCCTTCGCATAAAGGAGGTAGGGCACGCCCAACTGGACGAGGCCGAGCGCGGCAAGCGCGAACAGGCCGGTGGGCGAGGGCAGGGGTTCGCCGATCGCGGCGGGCAGGCCGATGGCCGCGCCAAGAAGATTGCCGAGGATAATCGCCTCGAGGGGCGAAGAGTCCTTCTGCTTGCGCATCAGCATGGCCATCGCCGCGAAGCTGACGCCGCTGAACACCGCGAGCAGGTTGCCGACGAGGCCCTCGAGCCGCACGCCTTCGGCAAAAAACAACGCCAACCCCACCGCCACCGCGCCCAGGGCCAGCCAGTCGCGCCGCGTCGTCTTCTCACCGAGGAACCAGGCCCCGAACAGCGCGACCCAGACCGGCGCGGTGTATTGGAGCAGGATCGCGTTCGCCGCCGTCGTCAGCTTGTTGGCCACCGCGAAGGGGATAGTGCAGCCCGTGAAGGCCAGCGCGGCCCCGAGCTGCAGGGGCGAGAACGTGAAACGCAGTCCGCGCCCGCGCACCGCGAGCAGGAACACGGCCGCGATCAGCCCGCGCCCGCCGGCGATCGCCAGCGGGGGCCAGTCGATGTGCTTGATGAGCACCCCGGCCAGGCTCCAGCACACCGCGCAGGCGACGAGCAGCGCGACGGCCTTGGCGTGTTGCGGATCCTTCATGTGGGGCCATCGAATGGGCCATTTGCCACGCCATGGGAATCCCCAAAACATCCTGGAGTGCCGGACCGTCGCGTCTGTTTGGGCGTGCATTTTCCGCCGGCATGCGTTCATACCAACCCGATGTCCGAAAACAGGCCGCCGACCCCCGAGAAGTGGTTCGCCGAGGAGGTGCACAAGCACGACGCCTCCCTGAAAGCGTGGCTGCGCGGGCGGTTCCCGGCCGTGCGCGACGTGGACGACGTGGTGCAGGAGAGCTACCTGCGCGTCTGGCGGGCCCGGATGCTGCACCCCATCCAGTCGGCCAAGTCGTTCCTGTTCCGCGTCGCGCGCAACCTCGCCCTCGACACCCTCCGCCACGCCCGCCACTCGCCGATCGACGCCGTAACAGATTTGTCCGCCCTGTTCGTCATAGATGACAAACCCGACGCCGCGTCCGCCGCCGCCCGCCAGCAGGAAATCGACCTGCTGGTGGAGGCGATCGACGCGCTGCCGGCCCGCTGCCGTGAAATCTTCATCCTCCGCAAACTCCGCGGTGTCTCCCAGAAGGACATCGCCGCCCGTCTCGGCCTCTCCGAGCAGACCGTGCAGGTGCAGGCCGCCCGCGGCCTGCGGCGCGTGACCGCAACCCTGCAAAAGCGCCTCCGCCATCCGTGAAACCCTACACCCCTTCACTCGAGACCAACGACGACGTCGAAAAGACGGCGGCCGACTGGGTCACGCGCTGCGATGCGGGGCTGACGGCGGCCGAGCAGCAGATTTTCCAGGACTGGCTCGCGGCCGACGCGCGCCATGCGGACGCCTTCGACCGTTTGTCCGAGGCATGGGCGGTGTTCGACCGCGCGCAGCAGCAGGGCGCGGTCAGCGTCATCCTCGACCGGCTGGAGCAACGGATACGCCGCCGCCGCTCGCGGCGGGCGCAGGCGGGGGTGGCGGCGGGCGCGGTGTTGTGCGCGGGCCTGCTTTACTTCGGGCTGCGTGCCCCGGCCGGGCCCGCGGGCGCTGAACCCGGTCCGACCCCGCCCGCCCCGCGCGTGGCCTTCGATCCCATCCGCAAGCTGCCCGACGGTTCCATCGTCGAATTGAAGGAGGGCGCCGAAATCGAGGTGGCCTACTCGGCGGAGGCCCGCCGTGTGCGCATGGTCCGGGGCGAGGCTTATTTCCGGGTGGAGAAGGACAAGGCCCGTCCGTTCTACGTCGAGGCCCATGGCGTGCAGGTGCGCGCCGTCGGCACGGCCTTTTCCGTCCAGATGCAGGTCGCGGCGGTGGAGGTCGTCGTCAAGGAAGGCGCCGTTGATGTCGTGCACGCTACGCCGGCGACCAACGACAGCGGCCCGGTGCGGGTGGATGCCGGCAACCGGATCGTGATGCCTCTGATGCGGCTGCGCCCGGCCCAGCGCGCATCCATCCCGACGCCCGCGGCGGATCCCACCGCCCACTCCGAGCCGGTCCAACCGGTGACCATGACGGAACAGGAGATGGAGGCCCGGCTGGCCTGGCGCCTGCCGCGATTGGAGTTCGAGGGCATGCCCTTGGCCGAGGCCGTGGCGCTGCTCAACCGCCACAATGCGCTTCAGATCAGCCTGGCCGATCCGGCCGTTGGCGCCCTGCGCATCAGCGGCAACTTCCGCGCCGACAATCCCGAGGGGTTCGTCAGTGTCGCCGAGCAAAGTCTGGAGTTGGTGGCGGTGCGCATCTCCGAGCGACAGGTCGTGCTCCGGCGCCAGCGCTGACGGGTCATCAACCCGGTCATAATACCCGTAACAGATTTGTCGGGCCCGGGCGTCTGGATTGATACAACCCCTGCGCCCCGGCCTCCCGCCGGAGCCCGAACCCTTGCACCATGACTGATACACACCGCCCCGTCCGTGGACTCCGCGTGTTGGCCGCCTATCTGGCGCTGGCACTGGCCGCCTTTGCCCAGAATGCGGCCCCGAAGAACTTCAACGTGCCCGCCGGCGATGCCACGGTGGCCCTCAAGACCTTTTCGCAGCAGGCCGGGGTCGAGGTGCTGTTTCCCACCGACGCCGCGCAAGGCGTCCGCACCAACGCCGTCAGCGGCTCGCTGACCCCGCGCGCCGCCCTCGAGCAGATGGTGGCGGGCACCGGCTTCGAGGTCGTGCAGGACGAACGCACCGGCGCCCTCGGGCTCCGCGAGACCGCCGAAGCAAAAAACGCCGCAAGCCGGACCGCAACCCGCGTCGTTGAAACGGAGTCCGGCGAAAAGGCCATCCAGATGGCCGAACTGCGGGTCCTTGGCTCGCGCATCCGGCAGACCGAGAGCGCCGGCCCGTCGCCGGTCAGCACCTACGATCGCGAATACATCCGATCGACCGGTGCCTTTACGCTGGCGGATTTCCTCAACCAGCTGCCCCAGACCTATTCGGGAATCGGTTCCGGCCGCGGCAGCTCCCCCAACGAACTCAACCCTGAATTCGGCCAGCGCACAGAGACGAGTTCGCCGCCGTTCAATTTTGTGCTGGGTTCCTCCGCCGCTCCAGCCGCGCAGACCGGTGTGTCCGGGGTCTCGCTGCGAGGCCTCGGCTCGGGTTCGACCCTTGTCCTGGTTGACGGGCGTCGCGCCACGCAATCCGGTGCGGGCAACCGTGGCACGGACACGCGCCAGGGTTTCGTAGACCTGAACACGATCCCCCTCGGTATGATCGAGCGCGTCGAGGTCATCACCGATGGCGCCTCTGCCATCTACGGTGCCGACGCGGTCGCCGGTGTCATCAACATCGTCCTGAAAAAAAATTACTCGGGCACTGAGATCAACGGCGGCTTCCGCACCGCCGAGCATGGCGGCGGCCGCGAGCGCAACGCCAGCATCCTGCAGGGATTCAGCTATGGAAAACTCAGCGGCAGCATTTCGATCGAGTATTTTGACCGGCAGAACCTGAAGGCCTCGGAGCGGAGTTTCTCCAAGAACCAGAACCACACCGCCATCCCGGCCGGCACCCTCCTTTCGACCGGGGCCGTGCAGTTCGGCCGCGATTTCCGGCTGCTTTGGGGCTATCCGGCCGTCATCCAGGCCTCAGGCGGCACCGTCGCTGGCACTTTTAACGCCATTCCTGGCGTCCGTGTCGTGTTGACGCCCGAAGGAGCGACCCAGACACCCGCTGTTGGACAGTTTACGCCTGTCACCACGCCGGTGCCCCCCGCCACCATCGTCAACGCTTCGGGTCAGCGCCGCACGAACACGGCGGCCTTCCTCGACCTCATTCCCGAGACCGAACGCAAGGGACTCAACGCGAATTTCAATTACAAGATCAACGACCGGCTCGACGCCTATGCCGGTTTCCGCACCACGGAGAACAAGAGCCACATGCAGGCGCAACTGTCCGCGAACTCCATCACGGGCGGATTCGGCACGGCCGCCGTGCAGCAGGCGGCCTTCAACCCCTTCAACCAGAATGTCCAGGTCGGCATGATCCTGCTGGAGTTCGGGCCCGAGTCGCAGCGGGTGCGCACCCTCTCCGATGCCGCCAATGCCGGCGTGCGCGGCCAGTTCAGCAAAACCTGGCAATATGACCTGAGCGGAACCTGGGAGAACCAGAAGGTCCGGCAGGTCACGCGCAATTACAACGGCGCGGGGTTCGCCAGCCTGCTCAACAGCACCACGCAGGCTTTCAATCCTTACATCGATGCCCGGGCGCCCGGCGCTCCCTCCCAAGCTCCCTTGCTTGAGACCCTGGCCGTATACCCGACGCTCCGCTCCGAATCCACGTCCAATGCGGTGGACTTCTCGGCCGACGGCGACCTGTTCGATTTCTGGGGCGGCCCGGTCAAGATGGCCTTCGGCGCATCTATCCGGCGCGACGAGGTCGACAGCACGAGCATCTCGTTCTCCAGTGCGGCTGTGCCGGTCGCCACCGTCGCCGCGCTGTCCGGTGGACAGGACTCAAAGGCGTTCTACGCGGAGTTTTCCGTGCCGGTCGTGGGCAAGGAAAACGCCCGCCCCGCCGCCATGATTCACCGTCTCGACCTGCAGCTGGCCGGGCGCACGGAGGAGGTCGGTCCTTTCTCCAAGTCGGTGCCCAAGTTGGGTGTCAGCTGGGCTCCCTTCAAATCGCTGCTGGTTCGCGGCAGCTGGAGCGAGGGATTCCGCGCCCCCGGGGTGACGGAATATCTCGTGGTCGCGCCCAATTTCACCTCCTCGCTCACTGATCCGCGCCGCACGCCCCCGAACACCACCGGGGTGACTGTTTCGCGCGGATCCAATCCGAACTCCGGACCGGAAGATTCGGAGAACTCCTTCGCGGGCCTGGTCTACGAACCCGCCTTCGCCAAAGGCCTGAATATCCAGGCCAACTTCTATGCCACCGTGCAGAAGGATGTGCTGCAGGTGCTCTCGGCCCAAACCATCGTGAACAACGAGGCGCTTTTTCCCGGCCGCGTCACCCGCGCCGCCCCGGATGCCACCGACACGGCCCTCGGCCAGCCCGGCCGCATCACCGCGGTCAGCACGATCTTCGCCAACTTCGGCCGCGTCGAGAACCGCAGCGCCGACATCACGGTCGACTACACCCTGCCGTGGGAGGACTTCGGCCGTTGGCGCCTGAACTTCGCCGCCAGCACCACCCTCAAGGCCACGCGGCAGCTGGCACCCGGCCAACCCCCCGTCGTCCTCGAGGACGACACCGCTTCGCCGCCGAAGTGGAGGATCAATGCCTCGCTCTTCTGGCGCAAAGGCAACTGGAACGCCTCCGCCTTCCTCTGGTATGTGGACGGGTTCCGCTCCAACAGCGCCGGCAACAACCTGGTGCAGAACAACACGGCGGTGGTCTACTATCCGACCCCGGCCGTCACCAAGCTCGACCTCCGGGCTGCCTACGAGTTCAAGGACGGCGTCTGGCGCGGCTATGGCAAGGGCCTCCGCCTCGGCGTCGGCGTGAACAACGTCTTCGACAAGGAGCCGCCGTTCTCCGACACGGTCTGGGGTTTCAACGCCGGTATCCACAGCCAGCTCATCCTCGGCCGCGCCTACGAGTTCTCCTTCTCGCTGCCGCTCTGAACCGTCCCCCGTCACCTGATTCATCCGACCCGCCGCCAACCCGGCGGGTCTCTTTTCGCCCTGTTGTATGACATCCCGACTGAAATCCCTTCTTCTCTTGAGTGTGGCGCTGCTGTTGCCGGCGGTCGCAAGCGCGCAAACACCCGAGACCGTTGCCGCACCTTCTGCCGCGAGCCGCCCCGGGCCCAAGCCCGGTGATCTCGCCCCCGACTTCACCGTCATCGGCCCCGATGGGCGCGAACTGAAGCTGTCGGACTTCCGCGGCAAGCTCGTGCTGCTCGACATCTGGGCGACATGGTGCGGTCCGTGCATCGCCTCGATGCCGCACAACAGCCAGCTGGCGGAGAAATTCGCCGACAAGGACCTCGTCGTGCTCGCGGTCTGCGCCAGCGACACCCGCGCCGCCTACGACGGTTGGGTGAAGCGCAACGCCGCGAAATACAAGTTCCTGACCGCCTTCGATCCAGCCGGCCGCGAAGGCTGGCCCGATTCCGTCTTCAACAAGCAATACGGGGTCTCCGGGTTTCCGACGCTTTTCCTGATCGATCGCGAGGGTCGGATCGTCGGCACCACCAGTGGCGGCGGCCCGGGCGAGAATCCCCATGTCACCCGGTTGCTCGCCCAGGGCGGGTTGCCCGTCGACCTCACCCATCTTCCGCCCGAGAAGAAGGACGGCCCAGCCTCCATCCCGCTGATCGGAAAGACCGCTGCGATTCCGGCTTCGGGCAAGACCGCCGCTGTCCGCCCGCCAACCACGACATTGGGCACGCTCAAGTTTGGCGACAAGGTGGACGATTTCGCCGCGCACGGTGCGGACGGCGCGGAAGTGAAACTCTCCTCGTTCAAGGGCAAGACCGTGCTCGTCGCTTTCTGGACCGGCGCGCGCCCGCCGAGCGACGACTTCGCGAAGCTCGCGGCCGCCTACAAAGACCAGGGGCTCGTCGTCTGGGCCATCAACACCGCCACCGAGCGCGCCGACTTCGAGAAGTGGGCCAGGGGCAGCGCCGCCGCGCTCGGCTACACCGTGTCGTGGGATCCCGCCGGCAAGGCCGTCATGGAAGCCATTTCCTACATGAATTTCGGCATCGGCATGTATCCCGCCTTCATGGTTGTGAACGCCGAGGGCGATTTTCGCGGTGGCCTGATCGGCATGGGGCCGAAAATTCCCGGCTGGACGCGGCAGAGCCTCGCCGCCGCAGGGATCAAGCTCACCGCCGAGGACCAGGCCGTCGTTGACGGACTCCTGAAGGAACTCTTCGCCGCGCGCGACAGCGGTGCGGCTTCTGGCGGCCGCACCAACGCCGGTCCGCCACCGCCCGCCACTCTCGGCGCCGGTGCGGTCGCGCCCGATTTCGTGATGCGCACGGTGGACGACAAGGAAGTGCGCCTGTCGGACTTCAAGGACAAGATCGTCATCCTCGACTTCTGGGCCACGTGGTGCGGGCCGTGCATCGCGTCATTCCCGCACACGCAGGAGATCGCGAGGAAATACAAGGACCAGGGTGTCGTCGTGCTGGCCTCGGGCACCAGCGACACCATCGCGAAGTTCAAGGAGTGGATTCCGAAGAATTCCCCGAAGTATCCCGACATGGTCTGGGCTTTCGACCCGAACGAACGCGGCTCGGCCACATTCGAGGAGCGGGCCTCGCAGAAGCTTTACCACGTGGTCGGCATCCCCACGCAGTTTGTCATCGGCCGCGACGGCAAGATCGCCGCCACCATCGTCGGCAACGGCGGCAAGGACGACGCCCGCACCGAGGCCGCGCTCGCCGCGCTCGGCGTGAAGGTCGACGAAGCCACCGTCGCCAAGGGCAAGGAGCAGCTCGCGAAGGCGGCCGAACAGGAAAAAGCCCGCGCAGCGGCCGCCGCCGAGGAGGCGAAGAACCCCACGCCGAAATTCCGCGAGGCCTTCGGCAGGCTCAAGAAAGGCGAGCCGGTCGCCGACTTTGACGCGCAGACAGCGGAAGGCCAGGCCGTGAAGTTCTCCGAATTCACCAAGGGCAAGACCGTCGTCGCCACCATCTGGTCGGCCGGCAATGGCGTGCCCGACGACGCGCTGAAATCCATGGATGCCTGGGCCCGGCGCTACGCCGACCAAGGCGTGTTGTTCGTCGGTATCGGCGCCTACGGCTCGAGGGAGGATTTCGACCGGTGGCACGCCGCCAACGCCAACGAGCTTTCGTTCCCGATTCTCTTCGACCCCGTCGGCGCGGCCCCGCGACCGGCCAAGCCGCTGGATGAGCTGAACGACGATGAGCGCGCGGCCTTCGGCAAGGCGCAGCGGGAGCATTTCAACAAAAGCATCCCCTTCATCATGACCGGCGGGCTCATGGCTCCGGTCCCGAACAACACCGTCATCGACGCGCAGGGCCGGTTCCTCGGTTTCTACGTCGGCGCCGGCGCGCCGGCCGCCGAGTCGCTCGGCAACCTGTTGCTCCGCGCCGGCATCAAGCTGGCCGCGGAAGACATGCCCGCCAAGGTCTTCACCGCCGAGGAGACGAAGGAAAAGCCGCCCGAGCCCAAGGTCGAATTGCTCAAGGTCGGCGCGGCTGCGCCGGATTTTCCCGCCACGGATGTCGACGGTCGGCCGGTGAAACTCTCCGATTACCGCGGCAAGGTCGTGGTGCTCGATTTCTGGGCCACCTGGTGCGGGCCCTGCCTCGCCTCGCTGCCGCACACCCAGGAGGTGGCCGCCAAATACAAGGAGCAGGGTGTGGTCGTGCTCGCCTCCTGCACGAGCGACGCCCGGGCCAAGTTCGACGCGTGGGTGAAGGCCAACGCGAAGGATTACCCCGATATCATTTTCTCGCACGACCCGCTGGAGCGCTCGCCCGACCGCGCGGCGCGCAAGCTCTACGGCGTGGGCGGCATCCCGCAGCAGTTCATAATCGACCGCGAGGGCAGGGTGGTCGCGCATGTGACCGGCTACCTCAAGGGCGAGGTGCTGCTCGACGACGCCCTGCGCCAGGCCGGCATCAAGGTCGCCGACGACATCCCCGAAAAGGCCGCGCGCGACCGCAAGAAGCGCGCCTCCCTCGGCGGCGGCTGAGGCTCTGCCGGCCTTCGTCCGCGACAGAGAAAGCTCGCGGCGGCGCAGCGCGGCCTCAGCGCACCCGGCGCAGGATGATTTCTCCGCCGCGTGTGTCGGCGGCGATCCCGAACTCGGTCTCAAGCAGACGCAGCAACGAGCCGGTGTTGTCGGCGCGCACCACGCCGCTCAGTTCGAGCGCTCCGAGGGAGCTGTCGGCCAGCACCAGCCGCACGCCCGCGTGCCGGTTGAAGAGCGTGACCGCTTGCGCGAGCGGGGTGCCGGAGAATTCCAGCCGCGGCACGCGCCAGGAAAGACGTTCGCTCATCTCGCGCGGATCGACCGTCGCGACCCGGAGCAGGGCGGCAGGGACATCCGCGACAGGCATCTCGACCACACAGCGGTTGCCTGAGTCGACCAAGGTGGCCTCAACCGGTCCGGATGCCGCGGCCGGCGGCTCGGCGCTCACGGCGACGCGCCCCTCGGTGACGACGACCTCGACGGTGCCCGTGCCGCGTTGCACGGAAAACGCGGTGCCCACCGCCCGCACCTGCACACCGGCGGCCTCGACCACAAAAGGCCGCTGCGCATCCTTGATGACGGCGAAATGTGCTTCGCCTTGCTGCAGGATGACGTGCCGGGCGGAACCGCTGTAATCGAAAGTGATCTGCGAGCCGTCCTTCAGCTCGACAATGGTGCCGTCGGGCAGGGTGCGCTTGGCGGGCAGGGAGACGACGGCGTTGGCGGCCGGAAGGTCGGCGTTTTCGGCCCCGGCCGGCGCCGGCCGGTCGGTCCGCAACAGCGCGGCTGCGACCAGAACCGAGGCGATGCCGCCGGCCAGGAGCAGGCGCCGTTGGCGGCGCCGCCGCAGCAGAACTTCGACCTCCGTGGCCACGCGGTCCGCCACGCCCTGGCGCAACGCCCAGTCGAGCGCGGCGGGGCCGGAGGAGTCGGTCTCAGGAGGGTGTTTCATGTTTCGTAGTAGCCGCCGACGCCCCGGGCGCGGAGGTTTTGTCCGAGTTTGCGCAGTCCACGGGCCAGATGTTCATCCACGGTCTTCTCAGCGATGCCCAGCCGGGTGGCGGTGGCGGCGCGGGAAAGGTTCTGGAGCTTGCGAAGCATGACAACCTGGCGGCAGACGGGCGGAAGTGCGACAAGAGCGGTGGCGAGAAGGTGGATTTTCTCCTGGGTGCTGGCTAGGGCGGCGGCATCGGGTCCCTCTTGCACGACGGGCAGCGCGGTCAAATCCCCTACTGCCGCGACCGGCGAGGTGCGCTCGCGCCGGACGAAGTCGAGGGCCAGATTGCGGGCGATGCGGAAGAGGAAACCACGGGCTGAATGGATGGGCCGGGCCGCCCGGGCCTGCCAGATGCGCAGGTAGGACTCCTGCACGACATCATCCACGTCCCGCACGGCGGGGAAGGATCCGTGCAGGTAGGCCCTCAGGGCCGACTCATGGCGGTGCACCTCCTCGTTGAACCACCTCGGCAGGTCGGCGGAGGGCAACGGGGGCTCAGCCTGATTCGGAGTGGCGGCGTGGGAGGGCGGGGGCGGCATGGCGGGGCGGGGCGGGGCGGGGCGGGGCGGGGCGGGGCGGGGCGGCCGATGTCACGGACAGCATGGCGGCGCGGTCTCCCCGGGCCAGCCCGGAATTTGCCTTTTTGTCACGCGCGCGGGTAGGGAAACCCGTATGCTGTTTCGTCCATGAACCTGATGAACCTACGCATTGTTACCCCTCGCCTGTTTCGCGGCGGCCTCATCGCCGCGTTCCTGCGCGGCCTGCTGGCCGCTTTGCTTCCGGCCGCCTTGCTGGCCGCCGAGCCGGTGAAAAAGAGCTACGACATCCCGGCGGGTGTGGCCGAGCAGACGCTGAAGACCTTTTCCGCCCAGTCCGGGCTCGAGGTGCTCTTCGCCACCAAGACCGCGGGCAAGACCGGCACCAACGCGGTCAAGGGTGAGTTCACGGCTGCCGAGGCGATCGCCCGTCTCCTCGAAGGAACCGGCCTGGCCGCCACGGCTGACGCCCGCAGCGGCGCCTTTACCGTCACTTCCGACCCAAACGGGGGAAGGGCGGCGCCAAGTCCGGCGAGCGCGCGCCCGGAAAATGAGGAGGTCGTCCAGCTGGAGAAATTCGTCGTCGAGGGCGAGCGCGCCGGCCAGGCCCGCGCCCTCAAGCAGAAGCGCGAGTCCGACAACATCATGGACGCCGTCTCGGCCGACGCCGTGGGCAAGTTTCCCGACGGCAACGCCGCGGAGGCGCTCCGCCGCGTGCCCGGCATCTCGCTCGAGATCGACCAGAGCGAGGGCCGCTTCGTCGTCATCCGCGGCGTCGACTCGCAGTTGAACAACGTCACCCTCAACGGCCAGATCCTCGCCTCGCCCGCCGAGCAGGGCCGCCGCGGCCTTTCGATGGATTCCGTCCCGGCCGAGCTGATCTCGCGCCTCGAGGTGGCCAAGGCCGTCACGCCCGACATGGACCACAATGCCATCGGCGGCGCCGTGAACATCGTCACCCAGAGCGTGTTCGACCGCCCCGAGGGCTACCTCTTCGGCTCCCTCAGCGCCGGCTACGGCAAGTTCAACGAGAAGTGGGGCTGGTGGGGCGCCTCGGCCAATTACGGCCGCCTGCTCGGCGCCGGGAAGCAATGGGGTGTCACCGCCGGTTTCAGCTACTCCTTCCGCAACTACGCCTCGCAGACCTCCGACGCCCTCAACTGGACGCTGCGCAACAGCAGCTACGTGCCCGGCACGCAGGAATCCTTCGACTATGACATCGAGCGCACCCGCCTCGGCCTGAACCTCGCGCTCGAGCACCGTCCGCGCGAGGGCCACGAGCTTTTCTTCCGGATCAACTACAACGAGTTCACCGACGACGAGGGGCGGCAGAAGACCGGCTACGAGTTCGGCCTCGGCACGCTCTCCAACCAGACGGCCACCAGCGGCAATTTCAGCCAGGGCCGCTCGACCAAGGAGTTCCGCGACTACAAGCAGAACCACCTGATCGACGCCTACACCCTCGGCGGCAAGCACCGGCTCGGGGGCGACTACAAGTTCGAGTGGCAGATCGGCATGTCCGACGCCGAACGCGAGACCCCGCGCCGCGTCGACTGGGAGTTCCGCTCCGCCGCCGGCGCCTTTCCCAACAGCTACGTCCTCGCCGATCCGATCCCGATCATCACGCCCAACGCCGCCTTCTACGACCCCGCCAGCTTCCCCTTCCGCCGCGTCCGCTTCCGCATGGATGACGAACGGGAGGACATCTACTCGCTCCAGGCCGACCTGCGCCGGGAGATCGAGCTGCTCGGCCGCCCGGCCTACTGGAAGGCCGGGGTGAAATACTTCGACAGCGAGAAGCACCAGGACCGCACGAACGTGAACTACAACCTCGCTCCCGGCGCCGCCAACCTCTTCACGCTCGCCCAGGCCGGGCTCGCCGGCCCCGAGCCCGCCGGCTTCATGGAAGGCCGCTACCGCTTCGGACCGACCATCAACCTGCCCGCCCTGCAGCAGTTTTTCCGCGACAACCCCACCCGGTTCGTCTTCGACGCCAACAGCACCAACAGCAACTCGCTCGACGCCGACTTCGACGCCGGCGAGGAGGTCACCTCCGGCTATCTCATGGCCGGGCTCCAGCCCACCGCGAAAAGCACGCTCATCGCCGGCCTGCGCGTCGAACGCACCGAGGCCTTCTATGCCGCCCTCGAACGCCGCAACGGCGTCTATGCCCCCATCAGCATCCCGAAGAGCTACACCCAGGTGCTCCCCGGCCTCCATTACACGTGGCGGCCCGACGACCGCTGGGTCGTGCGCGCCGCCTGGACCAACACCTACGGCCGCGCCGCCTACACCTCGCTGGCGCCCCGCAACGTCCTCGACGACATCGACCTTGGCGGCGGGCAGTTCCAAGGCAGCCTTTCGTCGGGCAACCCCGCGCTCGAACCCTACGAGTCGACCAACTTCGACCTGAGCCTGGAGTATTACCTCAAGAACAACGGCCTCGTATCGGTGGGCGTGTTCCACAAGCGCATCGACAATCCCGTCTACCAGAACGCCTACACCCTCAACAACACGACCTACGGTGGCCGCAACTACTCCACGCTCGGCATCTCCCGCCCCGAGAACGCCAACGAGGGCGAGATCACCGGCGTCGAGTTCAACTGGCAGCAGTTCTTCAGCTTCCTGCCCGCGCCTTTCGACGGCCTCGGCCTCAACGTCAACTACACCCTCGTGGACTCGTCCGTCACCATCTTCGGCCGGCCCGACAAGCTGCCGTTCTTCAAGCAGTCCGACTCGCTCGGCAACATCGCGCTGGTCTACGAGAAGCGCGGCTTCGAGGCCCGCCTCGCCTATTCGTTCAACGGCGATTACCTGGAATCCGTCGGCAGTTCATCCGCCAACGACGAATACACCGACAGCCGCCGCGTGTGGGATGCGAAGCTGAGCTACCGCATCAATTCCCGCCTCCGCCTCTTCGGCGAGTTCACCAACCTGAACGAGGCGCCCCTGCGCGTCTACACCGGTGTGCCCGGCCGCTCCGGCGGATACGAAATCTACGGCTGGAACGCCAATTTCGGCGTCAACTGGAGCCTGTGACGCCGCCCGTCCGCCGCTATTTCACCTTGTATTTTCTCGTCCTGCGGCCGGGGACGGCCATGGCGTGATGTCTGTGTCCCGATCCTCGTCCCAACTCGCGCCCGGCGCGGCGCCGCTGACGCGCCGGGCATTTTGCGCGGGCGGGGCGGCGCTCGCCGCCGCCGCCTTGCTCCCCCGCCGCGCCTTCGCGGCCGCCGCGGCCTTTGCCGCGCCGCCGTTCACCCTCGGCGTGGCCTCCGGCGACCCCGCGGCGGACGGCTTCGTCATCTGGACCCGCCTCGCCCCCCGTCCGCTCGAACCCGGCGGCGGCATGCGGCCCGAACCCGTGTCCGTGCACTGGGAGGTGGCGGAGGACGAGGGCCTCACCCGCATCGTGCGTCGCGGCGCCGCCACGGCCGCGCCCGAATGGGCGCACAGCGTGCACGTCGAGGTCGGTGGCCTGAGGCCCGACCGCTGGTATTGGTATCGCTTCACGACCGGCGGCGCCGCCAGCATCGTCGGGCGGGCACGCACCCTGCCCGCCGCCGGTGCGACGGCCCAGCGCCTCCGTTTCGCCTTCGCTTCCTGCCAGAAATACGAGGTCGGCTATTACACCGCCTACGAGCACATGGCCCGCGAGGACCTCGACCTCGTCGTCTTCCTCGGCGATTACATCTATGAAAAGGGCGACGATGCCGAGGCGGTCCGCCCGCACGGCTTCAAGGAGGTCTTCACCCTCGACGACTACCGCATCCGCTACGCCCTCTACAAATCCGACCCCGCCCTGCAGGCGGCCCATGCGCTCGCCCCGTGGATCGTCACCTGGGACGACCATGAGGTGAGCAACGATTATGCCGGCGCGGTGCATGAGAAGCCGGAGCGCCACCCCCGGGCCGAATTCCTCGCCCGCCGCGCCGCCGCGTATCGCGCCTACTACGAGCACATGCCGTTGCGCGCCGGGGCCCGGCCCGCCGGCCCCGACCTGACCCTCTACCGCCGCCTCGCCTACGGCGCCCTTGCCACCTTCCACGTCCTCGACACCCGCCAATACCGCACCGACCAGCCGGCCGGGCCGCGCAAGCAGTCCCCCGGGGCGCACCTCCTCGATCCCGCCGCCACCATGCTGGGCGCGGAGCAGCGCCGCTGGCTGTTCGACGGCCTCGCCGCCTCCCGCGCCCGTTGGAATGTGCTCGCCCAGCAGGTCATCATGGCCCCGGTCGACCTCGCCACTGCCGGCCCCGGCCCCATCGTGGACGTGGACAAGTGGGCGGGCTACGAGCACGAGCGCCGCGAGATCCTGCGTTTCCTGCGCGACCAGCGCATCGCCAACCCCGTGGTCATCACCGGCGACATCCACAGCAACTGGGCCAACGAGCTGCTCGCCGATTTTGACCACCCCGGCTCCCCGCCCGTCGCCGTCGAGTTCGTCGGCACCTCGATCAGCTCCGGCGGACACGGCGTCGACCGGCCCGAGCACCTCGACGCCCTCCTCGCCCGCAACCCCTGCGTGAAATTCCACAACAACGAGCGCGGCTACGTGCGCTGCGAGGTCACGCCGGAGGAATGGCGCACGGACTTCCGCACCGTGCCCGACATCACGCGGCGCGGCGGCCCGTTGTTCACCCGCGCCTCGTTCCGCGTTGCCGCCGGCCAGCCTCGCCTGCAAAGAATCTGACCGGTTCAACATGACGCCCTGCGCCACCCGGACTCCACGGTGGACCGCGCCCTCCGGACGCGGGCGCCTCGCCTCCCGGCCGCGGCATCACCGGTCCGCCTGCGGATCCCCCGGCGGCAATGGCGGACCCGGCCGGCAATGTTGATCAAGGTCCCCGCATGAAAACCGCCATCCTCCTGTCCGCTGTCCTCGCCCTTGCCGCCGCCGCCGCCGAGCCCGCCACCCAGGTCGCCATCCCCGGTCCCGGCGAATGGCGCTTTGAGGAAATCCGGCGTTTCAAGGCGCCGGAAGCCCGGCAGGGTGTCGCGGCCGACGCGGACTTCCTCTACGTCATCTCCAACCACGACCTTGGGAAATACCCGAAGGCGGGGGGCGCGCGCCTCGCCGCCTGGACTTGCCCGGAGGGCGACCCGCTCACGCATGTCAACGCGGGCCTCGTCCATGCCGGCCGGCTCTATGGCGCGCACTCCAACTACCCCGGCGTGCCCCACGTCAGCTCGGTCGAAATGTGGGATCCGGCGACGCTGCGGCACCTCGGCTCCGTCAGCTTCGGCCGCACCGACGGCTCGCTCACCTGGATCGACCGGCGCGACGGCCGCTGGCTCGCCTGCTTCGTCCATTACGCCAAGCGCGGCGGCGAACCCGGCAAGGATCAAAGCTGGACCCGGCTGGCCGAATACGACGACGACTGGCGCCCGACCGGCCGCGGCTGGGTTTTCCCCGCCGCGCTCATCACCCATCTCGGCTCACGCGGCTTCAGCATGTCGGGTGGCGCCGTCGGGCCCGGCGGATTCCTCTTTGTGACCGGGCACGACGAAAGGGAGCTTTGTGTGCTCGAATTCCCGACGGCTGGCTCGACCTTGCGCTGGATCGCCACGATCCCGATGACGGCGGAGGGCCAGGCCTTCGCGTGGGACCCGGTGGAGCCGGGCGTCATCCATCTCATCCTGAAAAGCGCGCGCGAGGTCATCACCGGCCGGGTCACCCGCGGCCCGGTGGCGGCGGGAAACTGAGCCGCCCATGAGCCACACCCGCGCCGACCACGACGCCTCGGAAGCCTTCCGGCGGGAGCACCCCGAGACCTTCGCGCGCTACCTGGCGCGGCGGAAGACGGTCTTCCTCGTCGCCTACGTGGGCTACGTCTGCGCCTACCTCGTGCGCAACAACTTCAAGCTCACCAGCGAGGCCCTGCGCCTCGCCAACGGCTGGTCGCTTACGCAGGTCGGGCTCATCCTCACCGCCTTCACCGTCACCTACGGATTCGGCAAGTTCATCATGGGCATGGTGGTGGACCGCACGAGCCTGCGGAAGACCTTCGCCCTCGCCCTCGGGCTCAGCGCGTGCCTGTGCATCGCCCTCGGCTTCATCACCAGCCTGCCCGTGCTCTTCGCGGCCATGCTGCTGCTCGGCCTCATCCAGGGCGCGCTCGCCCCCGCCTCGATGACGATGATCGCCAACTGGTATCCCAACCGGACGCGCGGCGCCGGCATCGCGATCTGGAACACCTCGCAAAACCTCGGTGGCGCGGGCCTCCCCCTCATCATCACCGGCCTCCTCGGCTGGGCCGGCCCCGACAACATCGCCGTCGCCTTCTGGGCCCCCGGCGCCGTCGTCCTTGCTGTCAGCTTCCTCTTCTGGCGCATCGGCGGCGACCGCCCCGAGGTCGAAAACCTCGGCACGCTCGACGCCATCTACGGCGAGGCCGGTTCGCCCCGCGAACCGGGCGGCCCCGCCGCCTCCTACTGGACGCTGGTGCGCCGCGAGGTCTTCACCAGCCGCGTCATCCTCACGCTCGCCGCCATCAACGCCATGCTCTACTTCCTGCGCTTCGGCATCCTCAACTGGATGCCCGCCTTCCTCGGCACGGAGATGGGCTTCACCCGCGCGCAGTATTCGATGGCGTTCAGCTCGCTCGAGTGGATCGCCATCCCCGGCTCGTTCCTCTTCGCCTGGCTCTCGGTCGCGCTCCCCAACCGGCAGTCGCTCGTCGGCTGCCTCGGCCTCGCCGTGCTCGCGGGCCTGATCGTGTTCTACATGGGCAACCGCAGCTACCCGCTGCTCCTCGTCACCGCCGGCCTCATGGGCATGCTCGTCTACGGCCCGCAGCTCATCGTCAACGTCCTCACCCTCAACCTCGTGCCCCTGCGCGCCGCCGGCGTCGCGGTCGGCTTTGTCGGGCTCGGCGGCTACCTCGTCGGCGAGCTCTGCGCCAACCTCGTCATGCCGTTCCTCGCCGAGCGCTTCAACTGGACGGCCTCGCTCAGCTTCCTCGCCGGCATCGCCGCGGCCACCGGCCTGCTCTACCTCTCGCTGCGCGCCTACGAGGCGAAGACCGTGCGCGTGGCCGGGTAGAAACCTTACTTGGGCCTGGACCGCAGCCAGGCCGAACAAAAACGCGCGGCCTGGTTCCGCACCCATTCCCAGTCGCCGGCGTGAATGCGCTCGGCCGGAAGAAGCGGACTGCCCAGGCCGAAACCCGCCGCGCCCGCTGCGACGTATTCCGGTATCGCCTCCGGCGTGATGCCTCCCGTGGCCAGCAGGGGGATCGCCGCGAAAGGCCCGCGCAGATCCCGCACATAGGCGGGTCCGAGCCGGTTCGCGGGAAACAACTTCACCATCGTCGCGCCGAGCCTGTGGGCTTGATGCACCTCACTGGGCGTGAAGGCGCCGGGGAACACCGGCAGTTTCCGCCGGACACACTCGGCGATGACCTCGGGCACGACCGCCGGTGTGACGATGAAGGCGGCCCCCGCCGCATGGGCCCGGTCCAACTCGTCCAGGCTTGTGACCGTGCCCGCCCCGACACCAAGCCGGTCGCCGGAGCAGGCGAGGGCCAGCTCTATTTGCCGGCAGGCATCCGGAGAATTCATGGTGATTTCGATCGCGACCAATCCGCCATCCGCCAATGCATGCGCCGCCGGCTCCACCATGGCGTGATCCAATCCCCGCAGGATGCCGATCAATGGCATCCAGCCGAAGCGGTCGGCGCTCAAAACTCCAGGCTTCATGGGGTCCGCAACAGAAGGGCATGGCCCGCCACCACGGCATGCTTGACCAGACGCGGCGCGATGACAGTCAGTTTCCGCGACCGCCGCAGCATGCGCAAGGCGAGCCGATAGCGCATCGCCAGTCCCGATCCGGCGGCGAGAACCACATGCCCTGTCCGGGGAAGCGCGGCCAGTTCGGCTGCGATCAGGGCGCCACTCAGAAAGTCCGCGGCGCGCCCGGAATGGAGCCGGCCCACGATCACCCCGGCGCGGGCCTGAAACAGCGTCGCGCTCAACCCCAGGGTTTTGGCGGCCGCCACCCCGGAGAGAAAGGCGGATCTGGAGAATCCCCGGGCGGCTGGGCCGCAGAGCGTGCTGTGCCGGCAAAGCAGGGCGAACAATTCCCCCGTTGGATAGGTGCGGAAACCGGCGATGACACCACGGCTCAGACGGACGTGCTTGGCGTGGGTTCCGGTGAGGACCACGATGCAATCATCCGGGAGGCTCCGGCGGGCGGAGTGGAACAACCCGGCCAGCTCGACCTCCTCCCCGCGCATCACATCGTCGTGGGTGCGCAATCCCGACACGAATCGCACCCGGCGCCCCGCCAGCCGTTCTTCGGTCATCAGGAGATCGCCGCCGTCCGCCTGCGCGGGCGTGCGCGTGTAGGGCATCGGACGCCAACCCAGGTTGGAAGTGGCCATCCCGGAAATGATCAGCGGGATTTCCGGGCGATGGGCCACTCCGAGCGCGGACACGCCCCGTCGCAGGATGCGCAAAAAAGCGCGACGGCGGGAGGCGCCCGTAAGCGCACGCGAAACAGCCTGCACTCCCTCGGCAGTCGCGTATTCATCCATTACCTTCAACGGGTGTCGCCGGACTAATCTGAGGCGGAACGCGGAGGTGCCCCAGTCGCAGGAGAGGAAGAGATGATCGGATTTCACAGTGCTACCACTCGGCGAAACCTCCATCCTCGGCGGTGAAGCGGGGATTGTCCCACACCCCGTCGAACTTTTCAGCCGCGAGCTTGGCTTCGTCGATCTCGATCCCCAAGCCGGGGCCATCCGGCACGGCCAGATGCCCGTCGGCGGGAACAAAGGGCGTGCGCAGCAGGCTTTCGCCAAGGGTGACATGCTCTTGGATCAGGAAATTGGGCGCCACAGCATCCAGATGCAGGCAGGCGGCCAAGGCCACGGGGCCGAGCGGGCAATGTGGCGCGAACAGGATATCGCGGGTTTCCGCCAGCGCTGCGATGCGGCGGGTCTCCGTGATTCCGCCCGCGTGCGCCGCGTCCGGCTGCACGACGGCCACGGCGCGTCGTTCGATGAGGGGTAAAAATTCCCATCGGGTGAAGAGCCGTTCGCCCGCGGCAATGGGCACGCTGGTCGAGGTGGCGATATCACGCAGGGCGTCCGGATCGCCTGGCAGGACAGGCTCCTCGATGAAAAATGGCTGGTGCGGCTCCAGCAGATGCACAAGGCGCTTGGCATCCGCATGCGTGAGACGACCGTGGAAATCGGTGGCGATGTCTATGTCCGGCCCCGCGGCGCGACGCAGCCCGGCGAACCGCTCGGCCGCCGCAGCCAGGACGGCCGGATTCGAAAGCGGCCGCATCGCCCCGGTGGCGTTATACTTGAAGGCCGTGAGTCCCCGGTTCTCCCGCACATCGCGGATGGCGTTGACATAATCGTCCGCGGTGCCGGCATCGGTCCAAGCGTAGAGCCGGATCCGATCGCGCACCCGGCCGCCGAGCAGCTGATGGACCGGGACCCCCAGGCTGCGGCCAAGGATATCCCACAGGGCCATGTCTATCCCGGACAGGGCCGAGCAATGGACGGGGCCGCCGCGATAAAACCCGCCGCGATAAAGCTGCTGCCAGATATGCTCGATCCGCCGCGGATCCCGGCCCAGCAACCAACGGCCCATCTCCTGGATCATGGACTCGACGGTGCGGGATCGGCCTTCGAGTGTGGCTTCACCCCAACCGGCCGGACCGGAGTCGGTCCGCACACGCACCAGCAGCCAGCGGGGACGCACATGGAAGGTCTCGAGGGAGGTGATTTTCATGCGTCGGTCTTCGACGGGATGGTGACAGTTGCCGGACGAGCTGCGACATTCGATTTGACGTTCCGCTGACGGGCCAAGGCCAGACCCAAGACCCCGCCGGCACCCAAGGCGAGGGCAATGAGCAGCAGCGAAGGCGTGTAACTGCCGCTGAAGTCGCGGATATGTCCGATGACGGGCGGTAGTCCGACGCCCGCGAGGTTGGCCACGGAATTGATGAGGGCAATCGCCCCGGCCGCCGCCGCCCCGCCGGCGAGATATTCCGTGGTGACAGCCCAGAACACCGGGGTGACCGCCCAGTTCAAGGCCACAGCGAGCACGAGCAACACATATGCCACGGTCAGGTTCCGCGTGCCGACAGCCAGGGCGAGGGCCACCCCCGCGAGGATGAGCGGCAGGCCAAGATGCCACTGCCTTTCCCCGGTGGCATCGGAATGCCGGCTGTTGGCATGCATGAACAGGCACGCGAACAGAAAGGGGAGGGCTGCGAGCAGGGAAATGACGAAATTGTCCGCCGCGGAAAAGTTCTTGAGGATTTGCGGCAGGAAAAGCGTGACCCCGATCGTGCCAAAGGCTTGGAGCAGCCAAAACAGGCTCAACAACCACACTTTCAGGTCCGTGAAAGCCACCTTCCAACCTGTATGATGAGCCGGAGCGGGGCGGGAGATTGCTTCTCCGGCGAGGCGGGCCTCGAGCCACGCGGCTTCGTCAGCCGGCAACCAGCGGGCATCGCCCGGTCGGTCGGGCAATCTGAACCAAACCACAACCCCGAGGACCACCGCCGGCAGACCCTCGACAAAATACAGCCAACGCCATCCCGCGACACCGAGCGTTCCATCTAGGTGCAGCAACGCGCCGGACAACGGAAGCCCGACCACCGACGCCAAGGCCGCGGCGATATAAAAATAGGACAGGGCGCCCGCACGGTGTCGCGAAGGGAACCAGCGGCTGAGGTAGTAGATGATCCCGGGAGTAAATCCCGCTTCGGCGGCGCCGAGCAGCAAGCGCATGCCATAAAGCTGTGCGGCATTCTGGATGAAGGCCATGCCGCAGGCCACCAATCCCCAAGTGACCATAATGCGGGCGATCCAACGGCGGGCACCGACCTTGGCCAGGATGACATTGCTGGGCACCTCGAACAGGATGTAGGTCACATAAAACAGCCCGGCGCCCAACCCATACATCTGGGCGGTGAGGCCCAGGTCGGCGTTCATCTGCAAGGCCGCCACCGAGATGTTCGCACGATCGATGTAGGCGATCAGATAGAGCAGCATCAGAAACGGCAGCAGCCGTCCGCTGACACGCCGGATGACGTCGGGGCGATCCATTTCGGCGGATGTCATGACCGGCGGCGGTTCGGGCGGTTCACGAGGTTGCCCGGCCGTAATCCAGCCAGGACCCGGGCCACGTTGTCGATGCAGGTGAGACGGGAATGCCAGCGGCTTTCTTGCGTGCCGCCTCCCAGATGAGGGGTGAGCACGACATTGTCGCGCCGGAGCAGGGCTGCGGGCACCCGGGGTTCGCAGGCGAAGACGTCGAGGGCGGCTCCGGCCAGATGGCCGGATTCCAGCGCGCGGACGAGCGCGCCTTCATCCACCACCGGCCCGCGCGCGGCATTGACCAGGTAGGACCCCGGTTTCATGCGCTTCAAGCGGCGCGCATCGATGAGCCCCCGGGTATCCTCGTTGAGCGGAACGTGCAGCGACACGATGTCTGAGGAGGCGAGCAGGCGATTGAGCGTGGTGCAGCCCGCCTCCGAGGAGGATGAACGCCGGCAGTGTATCACCTCCAAGCCGAAGGCGGCGGCCCGTCGGGCCACCGCACGGCCGATGGCGCCGAAGCCAACGAGACCCAGCACCTTGCCCCGGAGCAGCACGCCGTCCCACGCTCCGGGTTGGAACCGGCGCCAGCGCCCGCTGCGGACAAATCGGTCGGCCGCGTGCAGGCGCCGCAGGAGGGAGATAATGACCCCGAGGGTGTAGTCGGCCGTGGCCTCAACGAAATAGTCCGGCGCATTGGTCGCGAAAACACCGCGGGCCGACATCAGTGCGAGATCCAGTTTGTCCACCCCGACGGAGGCACTGGCCACGATCCGCAGCAAAGGAGCGCGATCGAGCAGATCGGCATCCACGGCCAGTTCGCCCTGGCTGATGATCGCGGTCAATTTCGGAGCATGCCGCAGCACCTCGCTGCGCGGCATCGTTTCACCCTGCCCGGGGCCTTGGATGACCCGTGCTTTCCCGGCCAATCGAGCCAGCAAAGCGCTTGGCACGGCGCTGGTGAGGAGGACGATGGGACGGGCTTCGCGGGCCATGGAATGGGGAATGGCAGCCTGCTTGGGGGCGGCAATCGGCGGCAACTGCCGGGTTGCGCTATGTTAACATCGTCAAATGACCGCCCGGATGCTCGTCCCGTCGATCCAGCGGGGTGGTATCAGAACCTGGCGCGGCACTGCGGGGATGCCCCTTTCGTTGTGTTGAAGTTGTGTCGCCAGCAGGTCGACCGCCGCCGCCGCCACCTCCGCCCGCCGGTGTGAAATCCCGGCCAGGCGGCCGGAGCGTTCATCCCAATCATGCGCAACAAAGCCGACGTCCTCGGGAATCCGCCTTCCCAGGATCCCGGTGATCCAGTCCGGGATGTAGGCGTCAAAGGATATGATGGCATCCGGTTCATGCCGGCGGAACCAAGAGCAGAAAATCTCGGCTTCCTTTGAAATGTCATTCTCCGGGAAGAGCAGCAATGGCACCCGGTCTGCCGGCGGGATGGACTGTTGATAGGTGAGCATGGCGCCGGAATACGTGTGATCCGCCCGGTCATCGATCCAGCGGCTCACCGCCAGGCCGATGCGCCTGTAGCCGCGGCGGGCCAGTTCGGTCGTCGCCTGGAGGATGCCGGCGGTCATATTGGTGCTGGCACGGTGCAGTGGCGGCTGCTGCAAACCATAGCCCAATGTGACAGCCGCGAAGTTGGAATAATCAAGTTGTGCTCCGATGCTGTGCGTCGAGCGCGGCGAAATGATCAACCCCTCGATGCCGCGGGCGGACAGGATGCTGGCAAGGCGTTTTGCCGGCATCTTGCTCTGGTCGACGGAAAACACCTCGGTGCGATAGCCGTGTTGCTCGGCTCGCGGTCGGATGTGTGGCTCGGCGAGATAGTGATAGGCGGGGTCAAGCAATTCATCGCCGGGTGTGGAGTCCCGCACCAGAGCGATGACCGCCTCGGCCCGTTGTTTCCTGAATCCGCGCACGCGCGCCATGAGCCGGGCCATGTAGGGATCGGGTGCGTAGCCCAGGCGCTTCGCAGCTTGCAACACCTTGCGTCGGGTGGAAGCCGCCACCCGCGGATGGTTCCGCAGCGCGCGGGACACGGTCATCACTGAAACACCGCAGGCCGCGGCGACAGTTTGCAGACTGGCGACAGGCGGGGCGGATTGCATCAGGTTATCATAACATGCCGCGCCGATTGCCGGTCAATGCCATGCTGCGCAAGGTGCCGCCACAATTTCACGTCGCCACGTCCTGCTTGGGCTGTGTCGACCTCACTGCAACCACTCATCCCCGCCCCACCATGAGAAGCAAATATGCACATTCGGGACATCCGTTGTTCCGTCGCCGTTCGCTTTTTGCCGGCACGGCACTGCTTGTCCTTGCCGCCTCCGCGTCTGCGCAATCCCGCGCCACACCTGATCCGGCCGAGGAAGTCATCACGTTGGAGCCGTTCTCCGTCGAGGCCAAGGAGGATGCGAGTGGCTATGGCGTCACCTCCGCCACCTCCGTCACGCGCCTCAACACCCCGCTGCGCGACATACCGCAGACGGTGAACATCGCCGGAGAGCGGATGATCAAGGAACTGGCCGCGCCGACTCTCGGTGAGGCGGTGGCCTTCCTGCCCGGTGTGACCGTGCGCAACGGAGGGCAGGACCAATTCCAGGTCCGTTCGATTGACGTCAACAGCCAGTTTCGCAACGGCTTCCGCTACACCACCGGTTCTTCGCTGCATTTTCGCAAGGACATGGCGAACATCGATCGCGTCGAGGTGATCAAGGGGCTTGGATCCGCCACCACCGGCCGGGGTGAAGCGGGTGGTGTGGTCAATCTGGTCACCAAGAAACCCCAGGCGCGGAAAGCCACCTCCCTCCGCTTCACCATCGACGATTTCAGTTTCAACAAGACGGAACTGGATATGACCGGACCGCTCACTTCCGACGGCCGGATCCTCTACCGGGCCATCGCCTCCTACACCGGCGGCGAAACCTATCTGCCGAACAACAAATACGACACCATCGCATTTTTCCCTTCGCTTCATTTCCGCTTCAATGATCGCACGGACCTCCTGATCGAAGGCAGTTTGCAGTCGGGTCCCACGCCTTCGGCGGAGTTTTTCGAGATCCAAGATGAGTTCCAGTTTTTCTTCCGTGCCCCGAACGGGCAGGTTTTCCGCACGTTCCCCGAAGACGGGGCGCTGCACAAAACCCGCATGCTGCCCAAGGATTACCCGCAGACACTGCCATGGGTCGCCCCCGATGCCCAGGCCTACGAGGTGCTGTCCCAGTTGAACCACAAATTCACCGACTGGCTCTCGACCCGGCAGGGACTGCTGTGGGTGAAAACCGAGGTGGACCGTGAGCTCACCCGCCTGCGCGGTTTCGGCAGCTTCATCTTCGATCCGGCCAATCCCCTCGGGCCGCCCATCGACTGGACCATGGCCCTGCGCCACGACACCACCGAGCGCGACACGGAATTCGTCTCCTACCAGGGCGACTTCCTGCTCGAGTATCATTTCGCGAAGATGTCGCACCAGACCCTGCTGGGCTACGAGTTCACCAAGCGCGATGTCTTCGACCGGTTCAAGCGCGCCAACACCGGGGGCATCTGGCGCATCATGGACAACAGCGCCTTCCTCAACCTCAAGCGCAGCGACCTTCCGGCCCAGGCGGTCAGCACGCACGAGACCCGCGACTCGGAAGAAACATCCTACTATGTGCAGCACACGGCGAAAGCCTTTGATGATCGGCTGCAGGTCACGGGCGGCTGGCGCTACGACAAGATCGAGGAGGACATCCGCAATCTCAGGAACAACACCTTCACCGCGTCGCGCCCCGATCCCACCGACAAAACCTGGCGGCTGGGTGCGGGATACCGCGTCTTTCCCTGGGCCACGCTTTTTGCCGTCCACGCCGAGCAGCAGGATCCCGCGAGGAATGTCCTGCGCTATCCCGAGGGCACCTTCGGCGTGGCCGGGCGCGACCCCGCCGAGCGCATCTCCGCGGCCCGCACCGTCGAACTCGACGAGATCGGCCTCAAATCGGAACTCTTCGGGGGCAAATACACCTTCAACGTGTCGTATTACAAGATACTCGAGGGCAGCGACATTCGGTCGGTCAACTTCCGCACCAACCGCAACGACGAGATCAGTCCGCAGTTCAATTGGCGCGAGAATGTGGTGGATCCGAGCGCGACCGCCGAGGGGGTCGAGGTCGAGTTGTCCGGCGCCCCGACCGACCGGATTTCCTTCTATGCCTCAGCCGCCTTTGCCCACACCGCGATTTTCGCCGTGCAATCCGACCAGTCCATCGTCAAGCGCCGGCAGCGCGGCGACACGCCTGTGCGTCTGAACTTCCTCGGCAATTACCAGGCCTATCGCAACCGCAACTGGGTGGTTTATGTGCAAAACGCCTTTGGCTATACCGATGACGTCGTGTTGAACCCCGATAACATCGTGCTTCAAAGCGCCAGTTTTCGCTGGGACGTCGGGGTGCGCGCCCTCCGCCGCGTGGAACGCGGCTCTTGGGATGCGCAATTCCGCGTCCAGAATGTCCTCGACGACTACATCGTCACGGGCACCGCGAACAGCGGCACTTCACCACGCCGCTTTGTGTTTTCCCTTGAACGGCGCTTCTGAGGGGTGTTTTGCGCTTCCTGTGGACGGACGGTGCCAGGCGTGGGATACCTTCCGGCCCGGCACCCGTCGCCTGTCATGTTCTCCGCCGTGACCAACCCGCTCTCTTCCTCCCTCCATCGCCGCTGTCTGCTGACGGTCGCGTTGCTGGTTTCGCTTCCGTTCTGCGTTTCCGCCGGGGCCCTGCGGCTGCCCTTGCTCATGCCCGACGACTTCGAGTCGCTCCAGCTCGTGGCCTGGCGGGTGGAGCAGGGTGTGCCCGATCCGGCGAATCCGCTGCTCGAGCCGGCGATGCCGTGGGATTCCGGCGGCATCATGGCGCACGGCACGGTCCTGCGCGACCCGCTCGACGGCCTGTGGAAGGCCTGGCAGGTGTCCACCCCGGCCGAGGCCAGGCTCGACGGCCTCAAAGCCGAGCACGAGCATCAACGCCGCCTCACCTACCTCGAAAGCCGGGATGGGGTGAAGTGGTATCGCCCGGAGCTGCCTTTCGTCCGTTGGCCCGGCCACGAACGGACCAACATCATCTTCGACCTCGATTCGGGCGGCACCTCGGTCTATGCCTCGGTGCTGGTCAATCCGGCAGACCGCGACTGGCCTTACGAGATGTTTGTGATGCGCGGCCCGCTTTATGGCGGGATGAAGGAAAACCGGGTTGGCCATCTTCCCGGCCCCACCGAGCGTCTCGGCACTTACCGCTACCGGTCCAAGGACGGCAAGGACTGGCGCCTGGTTGAAGGCCCCATCCATCCCGCCGTGGGCGGCGGTGGCGATGTCTCCTATGTTTACCGCCAGTCCGACGGCACCTACTTCTCCTATTTCAAGTCCTATCCCAAGGCCCGCGAGGGCGACCGGCTCATCCCCTACGACAACAACGCCCGCGGCGGCCTCCGCAGCGTCTCACGCCGGGCCAGTCCCGATGGCAGCGATTGGGGACACGAGCAACTCGTGCTGACCCGCGATTGGCGCGATCCGGATTACGCGCAGTTTCTCGAAATTTGCCCCGTGCCCGTGGACGGCGGCTACGTGGCGTTCATCAATTATTACGATGCCGTCATCCAGACCATGTGCCTGCAAATGGCGGCCTCGCGCGACGGCATCCGCTGGTGGCGACCCGACCGCCGGGCCGCGCTGCCCAACCCGCCCTTGGGCGAATACGGCGGCGGCATGATCTGGCAGATGCACAGTCCCGTTGTGGAGAAGGATAAACTCCACGTCTATTATGCCGGGTCGGAGGGGCTGCATGGTGAGATCCATGACACCCGGTTCACCCCCCGGCTCGAGGTCGGGCATGAATCGGTCATCGGCGTCAACACCCCGACGCTCCCCTTCAACACCGCCTTGTGCCGCGCCACGTGGGAATTCGACCGCCTTTACGCGCTCGTCCCCTCCGCCGGCGGCGCCACTCTGGGAGAAGCCGTCACGCGTCCGCGCGCCCGGCTGACGGGTCGCTTGGTGGTCAACCTGCTGACCAAGCCCGGCGGTTCGCTGCGGGCCGAATTGCTGGATGCGGCCGGGCAGCCGCTCCCGGGCTACTCCTTGGGGGATTGCGAGCCGCTGACCGGAGATCACCGTCGTGCGGTATTCACCTGGCGTGGCGGTGGGACCGCCCCGGCGAGTGCGGTGAAGGTCCGCTTCGAACTGCACCGGGCGTTCCTCTACGGCTATGCTTGGGACAATCCAGGACATTGACCGCCTATCCCGTCCGTGCAGACGTCGAGCCAGATGCGGGATGGAGGAGGCACGATAGCCGGAGCATGGCTGCCGGGGGTTGTCTGCGTGGGCTACACCTTCGGCTTGGGTTCCATGGCGAAGCTGGGTGCGGCATCGGGCTGGAGTTCGCTGAGTCTGGTGCTGGTGGGCACGGTGCTTTTCGGGGCCTTGCTGCAGGCGTCCGATCGGCTGACACGGGACGGCGACGGCGGTTCGCTGGTGAAGTTGCTTGCCGGTCGTGGCGCAGCCGGCGGCTGGCTTGCCGGGCTTGTCATTGCGGGAGTGTTTTTGGCGCAGTGGACCGGCCTGCCCGTGTTGATGCGTCAGGTGGCCGGACTTCTGTATGACGGAGCGCGATTGCATCAGCCGGGCTTGCCGGCGGCCAGTCCCGCCGGGCTCGGTGTCATCGCCGCCGGATTGCTCGCATGCGCCCTGGTCTGGCTCTGGCCGGACGCGCGGAGTCGGCTGGGGAAGGCCATGGTCGTGTTGGTGGGTCTGACCGCGGTCGGACTGGGAGCTGCATGCATACTTGCTTGGGTGGCCGGGCCACATGGTCCGACAGAGTCCATGCCAATGCCTGTGTCCACTTCGGGGCTTGTTTTGCTCGGGATCGCGCTGGCCATGCCCACCTTCCTGATCCGACCTTGGCTGACTGGCGGTTTGGACCCTGGGGCGCAAAATCGAGATGCGGCACTGGCCGCCCTGCTCCTCTTTGTTCTCTGTGGATCCATGCTTGCGCTTATGGCGGTTGTCGGCCCTTGCGATGGCGATGTCCGGACAACACTCCGTGCCATTGAGGCGACAGCCGGCAAGTGGGCGGCGATGGGTTTTGCTCTCGGGGCTCTGGGCGCTGGTCTGACATCCGTCCTTCCCATGCTGCTGATCCTTCCCGTTTTGCTGGCCGACTATTGTGGGGAAACGACCGGCCTGACCGATGTTCCTGGCCGGGCCTTGATGATAACGGCGGCCGGGCTGGGAGCTTCTGGTCCCCTATGGGGAGACGGCCTGCTGGAGGTTCATCGGGCGGCCGGGCAGGCGGCCCAAGTCTTCCTGCCTCCCTTGGTTGTGGGCGGGCTGCTTTGGATGCTAAACCAAAAGTTTCCGGCATCCGGTCCGAGGGCCGATTGGCGGCTTGGTTCCACCTTGGGAATTGCCTGGATCGCCACATTGGCGGGCTCGGGCACGGCACTGCGGGCTTTGTGGGGGAGGCTGCCGTGATCTCGGGCCGGTTGAATGATTTTGAAGCCCTGGGTCTCGGCGTGCTCGGCGCGGCGACTTGGCGGGCGGTGGCCTGGATCCGGTCCCTGCCTGCGCAGCCGGCGATGGCCGGGGCCGATCTTGGCGGCGACATGCGCGCGCGCATCCTCCGTTACCGGACGGGCGAAGCCGCCGCGGCCCGCTTCGAATCGCACCGCCGTTTCGTGGACCTGCAATACACTTTGGACGGGTGTGAGATTTTGGAGTGGTCGCCGCGGGCTGCGCTGAATCCCGACGGGGAATATGATGCTGCCACGGATCTTCTCTATCATCACCCGGGACCGGTTGCCGGCAGGAACGTGGCGGAACCGGGATATTTCAGCATTTTCACGCCGCTGGATGCGCATCGAGGCGGGATACAAACGGGCGCCGGTGCCGCCGAGGTGTGCAAGCTGGTGGTGAAAATTCCCGTGGCGGAATTTCCCGCCGCATCGCGGCCATGAATCCGCCATTCCACCGTCCGAATCTTCGGGCCCGCCTGCAAGCGGGCGAATCGGTGGTGGGCAGCTGGCTGAACAGCGGCAGCCCCATGCTGGCCGAACTCATGGCGGCGTGCGGGCTCGACTTCCTCTGCGTGGATGCCGAGCACTCGGCGGTGGATCTGCCGGAGGCTCAGCGGTTGTTCCAGGCCATCCGTTCGGGGAATCCCTCCTGCGCCGCCATGGTGCGGCTGCACGGCGTGGACTATGCGCTGGTCAAACGCTACCTTGATGCCGGGGCCGACGGCGTGGTGGCTCCGCTGGTGCGGACCGCCGACGAAGCCCGCCTGCTCGTGCAGGCCTGCAAATATCCGCCGGATGGCCTGCGCGGCGTCGGCTTTTGCCGCGCCAATAATTATGGCCTCCGCGTGGAGGAGGAGTTCGTCCGGGCCAATCGGGAAATTCTGGTGGCGGTGCAGATCGAGCATGTCGAGGCGGTCAGGGTCATTGACCGGATTCTGGCCGTTCCCGGCATCGATGTGGCTTTCATCGGCCCCTACGACCTGACCGCTTCCATGGGCATCGCGGCGCAATTCGGGCATCCCGACTATGCGGCCGCGCGCGACGCTGTCCTCGCTGCCTGTGCCCGGCACGGGGTGGTGCCGGGCATCCATGTCGTTCCACCAGATCCGACGGAGGCCCGGTTGCGCTTGGCGGAAGGCTGCAGGTTTCTCGCTTACAGCTTGGATCTGACGATGGTCGCGACAGTCTGCCGGCAAGGATTGACCGCGCTTCGCGACAATGGTCCTGTCGGGCGATGACTTCCGCCGGCTTGTAAGTGTCCTTCAGATTTCGTGTCCTGCGCGAAGTGCGACATGACAAACTCATTCCGACACACCACACATGAGCCAGGAACCCCCGTTCGCCTGAAATGATTTCGGATATCCGCCTGCCATTATCCATAGTCCTCGGCGTGGGGTTCATCGTCGTGGCGACCACGCGGTGGAAGCTCCATCCGTTTTTGGCTCTGCTGCTGGCGGCGCTGGGCGTCGGGCTGGGGGCGGGGCTCGAGCCGGCGAAGACGCTCGCCGCGTTGTCGGGGGGCTTCGGCCGCACGGTCGGGGCCATCGGCATCGTCATCGCCTGCGGTTGCATCATCGGCACCGCCTTGGAGAGAAGCGGGTGCGCGCAGGTCATGGCCGCGTGGGTGCTGCGCCTGACCGGGGAGAAGCGCGCCGTGCTGGCGATGTCGGGCACCGGCGCGCTCGTCTCCATCCCCGTTTTCTGCGACTCCGGTTTCGTCATCCTCTCCGCGTTGGCCAAATCCCTCGCGCGCCGGACCGGCGAGTCGCTGGCGGCCTTCGCGGTCGCGCTGGGCATGGGGCTTTACACGACGCATTGCCTGGTGCCGCCCACGCCCGGCCCGATCGCGGCGGCCGGCGCGCTGGGGGCGGGCCTCGGGGCCGTCATCGGCTGCGGACTGCTGGTGGCCGTGCCGGTCGTCGCCACGACCTATCTCTATGCGCGTTGGATCGGCCGCCGCATCGTGATCCTGCCGGAGGCGGCGGCGCCCGACCCGGAAACCGGCCCGGCCAAGCCCGCGGCGCCCGGGACCGCCGCGGCCTTTTTCCCCATCGTGCTGCCGGTGGTGCTCATCGCGCTGAAATCTTGGGTCGATGCGCCGGGCCGGCCCTTGGGCGAGGGGGCGGCGAAAATGGCGCTGTCCGCGCTGGGCGAGCCCGCGTCGGCCCTGATCCTTGGCGTCTTCGCGGCGTGGTGGGTGGTGCGCCGGCACGGACGCGGCGCGTTCGCCGCCTGGAGCCAGGACGGAATCAGGGACGCCGGCGCCATCATCCTTATCACGGCCGCGGGCGGGGCCTTCGGCGGCGTGTTGCGCGAGACCCCGCTCGGGCCGTTGATCGGCTCGGCCTTGGGCGGCCTGCAGCTCGGATCCCTCAGCCTCGTGGTGCCGTTCGTCATCGCGGCGGGATTGAAGACCGCGCAGGGCTCCTCGACGGTTGCGCTCATCACCACGGCGGGGCTCATGGCGCCGATGCTCGGGGCGCTCGGCCTGGCCGAGGGCCCCGGGCCGGTGCTGGCCACCTTGGCCATCGCGGGCGGCGCGATGATGGTCTCGCACGTCAACGACAGCTTCTTCTGGGTCATCACCCAGCTCAGCGGCATGAGCGTGGCCCAGGGCTACCGCACCGTCACGGCGGCCTCCGGCATCGCGGGGCTCACGGCCCTGGCCGCCGTGCTCGTGCTCCGCGCGGTGCTGGGCTGAGCGGGGAAAAGCTGGCGGTGCGGCGCGGGCCATGCTGGACTGGCGGCGTGGACGACCCCGCGATCCAGCAGACCTACGCCGCCCTCGGGGTCGAGCCGGGACAGCCGCTCCAGGTGGTCGAGAAGGCGTGGATGCGGAAGAACTTCGCGCTGATCAAGGCAGGCGACGAGGCCGGACGCGCGCAATTGAAGGTCCAGGTCGACGCCCTCGTCGCGCACCTCAAGGCGCAGGAGGACGCGGCCAAGGCCGCCGGTGCGGACGAGAACAGCCCGGAGGCCCGGCGCGCCCGGGCCGATGCCTTTGCCGTCGAGCACGCGAAAAAGGATCCCGGCTACTGGAAGGCGCAGGAGAAGAAGGCCTGGGAAGACAGTCCCTGGAACCCGGGCAACCTCGAGAGCTGGCCGGTGCGGGTGATGATGCCGCCGCTCATGTTCGGCTTCGCCTGGGTGCTGCACCAGACCGGACTCAAGCCGCTGCTCTTCGGCGCGACCGTGTGGCTGCATGAGTTCGGCCACGCGACCATGGCGTGGCTGAGCGGCTACCGCGCCCTGCCGCTGCCCATCGGCTGGACGAATATCGAGCCCGAGAAGAGCAGCTTCGTCTACTTCGGGATCATCTTCCTCGCCGGCGTGTTCGCCGTGGCCGGCTGGAAGGAACGCAAGGTCTGGCCAATCGTGCTTACGGTGCTGTTGCTGCCGATCCAGTATTACCTCACCTGGAAAATGCCCGAATACCGCACGGACATGTGGATCAAGTTTGCGGGCATCGGCGGGGAATTCGTGCTTGGGGCGCTGGTCATGGCGACGTTTTTCGTGCACCTGCCCGATAAGTTCAAGTGGGGCGCGACGCGGTATTTCTTCTTCATGCTGGCCGCGGTCTGCTTCACCGGCAGCTACCAGCAATGGCGCGACATCCGGAGCGGCGAGGGCGAGATCCCCTACGGCTCCGCCATCCACGGCGAGGACGACGAGAATGGCGACATGAACGCGCTCCGGCACGAATACCGTTGGAAGGAGTGGGAGATCACCCGCGCCTACAACGGCCTCGCCACCGCGTGCGCGACCTTCCTTGTGCTGACCTGGCTGGTGTTTGCGCTGCGGATCGACCGCTGGGCGGGCAACCAGGTCGCGCGCCTGTGGCCGGAGTAGTCGGAGGTTTTCACACCAAGGGCCGCCAAGATCGCGAAGTGATAGCGCGGTTGCATCCGACACCGGTCGAGTCGCGGACGACTTAGTTGGAATAAAAACCACGAATGAACACGAATAGACACGAATTCAGGAGGAAGGACGGGGCCAAACGGATTTAGCAAATAGAGCACCGTTTGGTGGCGGCTAGCTTCGAGTCAGATGTCTTATTTTCCATTCGTGTTCCTTCGTGCCCATTCGTGGTTCAATTGAATGGGTCCGACCTAAATCTATGCGGCCATTGCGGGCTTCGTGTGGATCACTTCGCCATCACCCGGGCGCGCAGCTTTTCCACGTCCAGCGTCTCGAACAGCGTGATGATGTTGGGGAACCACTTCTCGTGGTAACCGAAGCCGCCGAAACGCAGCTCATCGAGCGCGGCCTCGCGCGTCCAGCCCTGGAACACGATGCGGTAGGCCGCCACGACCGAGCCCGTGCGATCGCTGCCGTGCCAGCAGTGCACCATCAGTGGCTTGGGCGCATCGCGGATGATGCGCAGCGCCGCCACCAGGTCGTCCACCGTCAGGTCGTCGGCTTCCATGCGCTGGAGGAGCAGCTTGAAGCCTGCGCGCTCCAGCTCCTTCGGGTCGGAGTTGTAGCGGCGGAGGTTGAGGATGGATTTCACGCCGAGCGCACGCAGGTCGGCGATGTCCTTGGGCTCGGGTTGCTCGCAGCGCAGCAGATCGTCGCTCACACGGTAGCAGTTTTCCAGCGTGGTGTTGATGACGGGCGCCGCCCAATGTGACGGCCGCAGGCGCGGAGCCGGCTCGGCGGCAACAGACACGACGGCAAAGGCGCAACACAGCAGCGCGATCTTCATGGCGGGCACGAAAACAGGCGCCCATTCCGACGCAACCCCTGTTGTGCGAAACAGGGAGCGTCGGACCAAGGCCAACGACGATTCGGCCAGGGATCGCCATGTTGGAGCCGGATTCGGGTGTCCTCAGTCGGAAATCTCCGCGACCAGGTCAGCCTCCACGGCTGCACGCGCAGGCAGTTCTGAAACGCCAACAGCAGTGCGGGCGTGCCGGCCGCCATCGCCGAAGACGGCGACGAGCAAATCGGAACAACCGTTCATGACCGCGGATTGCTGGGTAAAACCGGGGGCGGAGTTCACAAAGCCGCCGACTCGGATGATGCGCCGCACCCGACGCAGATCGCCCAATTCGGCCTTGAGCGCGGCGATCAAGCCCAAGGCACAGCGGCGGGCCGCATCGGCGCCTTGCTCAACATCGAGATCGCCGCCAACTTTCCCGGCAATGATCTGACTTTGGGTGTTGCGGCTGAGCTGACCGGCAAGGAAGAGCAGTTTGCCGGAGCGAACAGCCGGCACGTAGTTTGCGACTGGTTTGCCGGGCGGTGGCAACGCCAGGCCGAGTTCGGCAAGGCGACTTTCGGGGTCACTGGCAGCAAGGAACGGACTCAGCCAACAGGCCGACGCGATCAGGACGCACAGGATTTTCATGATGGACTTGGATGGGGACCGGAGAGGGTCGTTCGAAGCCAGCCTCGGGGTGGTTACGCCCGTGCGGATGCCGCAGTCAGCTCATCTTCCAGCAGAGGAGGCAGATTTCCGGTAGCCAGGTAGCGGATCCACAGCCGAACGTTGAAATAAAGCACGGCCAGCACCAAGATCATCAACAGGCCGCACACGAGAGCGTCGATCCGGTTGTTCAGAAGCTGGGCGGACAAGACCCGCAACTGTTCCGTCGATCCGCCGGCGGCAAGCTGCCGCTCCAAGGCCGCCGCGTTGGCCAGGAATCCGAGGGGCGCTTCGCCGAAAATCTTCATCCATCCGGCAGTAAGCGTAACGACCGTCAGCCAAGCCAAGGGCAACAGTGTCACCCAAGCGTGGCGTGCGCGGCCCATCTTGAGCAGCACGGTGGTGCCAAGGGCCAGCGCAATGACCGCGAGGAGCTGATTGGCGATGCCGAAAATGGGCCAGAGCGAGTTGATGCCGCCGAGCGGATCGGCCACGCCTTGATAGAGGAACCAGCCCCAGACGGCGACAAACAAGCCAGTGGCAAACGCGCCCGCCGCGAGCGAGCGGGTGTTGCCCAGGGGCTTCCAAGCCAGACCCAGCAGATCCTGCACGAGAAAGCGGCCGACGCGCGTGCCGGCGTCGATGGTCGTGAGGATGAATAGCGCCTCAAACATGATCGCAAAGTGATACCAGAGCGCGAGGGCCACGGGGCTGCCCAACGCACCGGCGAACATATGCGCCATGCCGACGGCGAATGTCGGCGCGCCGCCCGTCCGCCCGATCATGGTCTTTTCCCCGACACTGTCGGCGAGGGCGGACATCTCCTCCGCAGTAACCGGAAAACCCAGCGCGGTGACCCGGGAGGTAACCGCCTCGGCGGAACCGGAGAGATTGATGGCGAAATATTGGCCCGGTTCCATGGCGCAGGCGGCGATGAGGGCGATCACCCCTACACACATTTCAGTGATCATGGCACCATAGCCGACAAGCCGGATGTCGCGTTCGCAGGCGACAAGCTTGGGCGTGGTGCCGCTGGCCACGAGAGCGTGGAAGCCCGACACGGCGGCGCAGGCAATGGTGATGAAGCAGAACGGAAACACCGGCCCGGCGAATACGGGTCCCGTGCCGTCGATGAACCGGGTGAGCGCCGGCATCTTCAGCTCCGGGGCCAGCCAGAGCACCGCCAGTCCCAGCGCAATCACCGTGCCGATCTTCATGAAGGTGCTCAGATAATCGCGTGGCGCGAGCAGCAGCCAGACAGGCAGCACAGAGGCCAGAAAACCGTATCCCATGATCCACCACGCGAGCGTGGTCCCCTGCAAGGTGAAGAAGGCTTCCCAGCGCGTGCCATGAAGGAACTGACCGCCCCAAACGGCGCCGAGCAGGGCCAGCACCCCGAGTGCGCTGATGGTGGCAAGCCGGCGGGTGTTTGAACCCGCCGCCTTCATGCCGAGACCCATGGCGAGCGCAATCGGCATGGTGGCGGCGATAGTGAAGAGTCCCCATGGGCTCTCCGCCAGCGCCTTGACGACCACGAGCGCGAGGACGGCCAGCAGAATGACAATGATGACCACGATGCCGATCAATGCCACCAAGCCCGCCCAAGGCCCCACCTCATCGCGCACCATGGCGCCGAGTGAGCGACCGCCCCGACGCAATGAGCAGAACAAGACCACCGAATCATGCACCGCGCCACCCAAGGTCGCGCCAATTAGGATCCAGAGCAATCCGGGCAGGTATCCGAATTGCGCGGCCAGCACGGGTCCGACCAAAGGGCCGGGTCCGGCGATAGCAGCGAAGTGATGACCGAAGACGATCCAGCGGTTGGTCGGCACGTAGTCTTTGCCGTCGGCACGCATGACGGCGGGCGTGGCGCGCGATCCGTCCAGCGTAAGGACGCGCGCCATCAGCCAGGCGGAGTGGAAGCGATACGAGACGGCGAAGACGCACAACGCGGCACAGACCATCCAGAGGGCGCTGACCGGTTCGCCCCGCGCGGTGGCGAGCAAAGCCACGGCGGTGGCTCCGGCCAAGGCAACCGCAATCCAGCCGGCGCAGGAGGCCAATCGCCGCAATGAGGATCGATCGAGGGCCGCCATATTTCAGGCGGCGGACGGCAACTCGCGCGCCAGGCGCAGCATGGTTTCGGAGAATCGCTCCAGTTCGGACGGAGTCGTCGCCAGGCCGGGCGAAATCCGGAGGCCCTGGAATTCACTGGTGCGGCGGGCCACGTTGTAGGTGAAGATTTTCTCTTCGCGGAAAAGACGCTGGAACAGGTCGCCCGAATTGACACCCCGCAGGTGAAAGGAGGCGATAACGCCGCTCATGCCCGGCGCGAAAGAAGTGTGGAAATGGAATCGCTCATGTGCGCGCAACGGACCCGACCAAAGATCGCGCAAATGCAGCAAGCGGGCGGCGATGCGATCCGCGCCGATGGCACGGTGGAAGCGGATAGCCTCCGCCAGCGCGAGATGGACGGGAGGAGCGGTGCCGATCAGTTCGAATTTCCGAATGTCGTCCGGCGCGCGGGTTTTGCCCGAGGGGAACAACGGCCACAGGCCGGGAATGAGGTCCCTTTTTACGTAGAGCAGGCCGGTGCCTTTCGGTCCCATGAGCCATTTGTGCAGACTGGTGCCGAGATAGTCGCAACCCAGGGTGCGTGCCGACAGCGGAAACTGGCCGAAACTCTGGGCCGCATCGACCGCCACCTGGATGCCCCGTTGGTGGGCCAGCGCACAAAGGCTGGCCACAGGGAAGTGCTGGCCCGTGAGGTTGACCGGATGGCTGACGAGGATGAGCTTGGTGCGATCCGTCAACGCGGCTGCGAAGGCCGCGATGATTTCCTCTTCGGTGTGGGCGGGCACGGGCACGCGCACCTTCCGGACCACAATGCCATCGCGCTTCTCCCGCTGGTCGAGCGCATCAAGCATGGCCCAATAGTCCAGCGTGGTGGTGACAATCTCGTCCCCGGGTCGCAAAGGCAGGCCCAGGAGGATGGTGTCGAGCGCTTCGGTGGCGTTGCGCACCAAGGCAACCTCCTCCGGATCGCAATCGAGCATTTGCGCCAGATCCCGGCGGATCGGCTCCAACTTCGGGCCATATTGAAAGATATGGTGGGAAGGCAGCCGCTCAATTTCGCGCGCATGGGCGTCGACCGCGGCCAGCACGGCCTGGCAGCAGCTTCCGACTCCGGCGTGATTCAGATTAACCACTCCCCGGTCGAGGGTGAACTGCCCGGCCAGCTGGTCCCAGTCGGTTTCGCTCATCGGCGGCAGCGTGGGCGTGGCCGGCCCAGTTGCGGGTTGCGCGCGCACCGACCCGCCGCCCGCGATCGCAAGGGCGGCGGACCCGGCAACCCCGGTCAGGAACTGGCGGCGATCACAGGGCATGGAGGTCAGGACCAGCTCAGAACTTGAAGCTCAACTTGGTGTAGTAGAACACCCCGGCGGTGCCAAAGGGGGAGATGTTCGTATAGGGGAAGGTGCCGGCGTTGTCGCTGCCGTTTGTGCCAGCGGCGACACTCGCGACCGTCGAGGCGAGGTTGCGTCCCGGATAACGGTCGAGAAGATTGTTCGCGCCGAGTGAAACACTGACCCGATCGCTGTGCCGGTAAGTCAGGTCGAGGTCGGTGACGATCTCGGCGTCAAAGATCTGGATGACCTGCCGATTGCCGGAAACGGGGTCAGTGGGGGCTAGGCGGATCTTGAAACCGGGCGACAAGACATCGATCCGGGCCTGCGACAGGCTGGTAAAGGAGACAGTCTCATACTCGCCGTAGCGGACATTCCGCAGGAAGACCGAGAATTTGCCCCAATCCCAGCCAAGGCCGAGCACAATCTTGTCCTTGGGCTGGCTGGAAGCCAAGCGCACCTGCTGCGAGAGGTCGTAGAGCGGAGTGGTGCTGCCCAGCGCGGCCAGCGCCGCAGGTGTGGGGGAAATGCGGCTGAATTCGGTGTCGAGGAAGGTCATGCCCAGCGTGGTCGTGAGCCGGCCTTGCTCGCCGAATTTCAGGCGATGGCGCGCGGTGACGTCCAGACCCTTGGTCTTCGTGTCGATGGCGTTGGTGAAATAGCTGGCCGAGCCGACGCCGGGAAAGCCGCTGGATGTCAGGAAACTGTTCAGCCCGCCGAAATTGGATGAGAGCGCGATGCGATCCTTGATCTCGATCTGGTAAGCGTCGATCGCCGCAGAAAACCCGCCGCGCTCGAAAACTACGCCGAAGGAGAGGTCGTCGGAGGTTTCGGGATTGAGCGGCCGTGAACCCAGAAGCCGGGCGGCCGGGTTGTTGACCGGAAACAAGCGGTTGTCCACGGGATTGCCGCTGATGAAGAAGGTGCTGGTCGAGCTGAAATAGGACTGGGCGAGATGCGGGGCGCGGAAGCCGGTGCTGAACGAACCGCGCACAGCGAGACCGGGCGCTAGTTCACCCCGGCCGCTGACCTTGAAGATGGTTTCCTGGCCGAAGTCGGAGTAGTCCTCAAAACGCAGTGCAGCGGAGACGACGACGGCCGGCGAGAGCTGCTGCTGCGCCTCGATGTAGAGCGAGCGGCTGGAGCGGCTGACGTCGGCGGCATCGCTGGGACGGAAACCGGGGAAGACACTTGCCCCGAGCGGAGGTTGCTGGCCGAGATTGGGGCCATCGAGCACCTTGAAGCCGCCGTCGCGGTAGGAATCGGGTTCACCGGCCTGCAGTTCGTAGTTCTCACGGCGATATTCGGCACCGAGCGCAAGCTTGGCCGGCTGCTCAAGCCCGAGGCTGAACTCGCGGGTGAGGTCGAAGTTGATCGTCCATTCGCCGAAGCGGTGTCCTCCGACATCAAAGCGGGTCGGACTGGCGGCGCCGAGGGTCGCATTGAGGGAGTTGGAGACCACAAGGTCGATGTCGTTGCGGCCGTAACCCACGGCGAAGTCCCAGTTCCAACTCGCGCCTGCGCCCTTGGCACCGAGATGGAACGAATGATCTTGGCTGGTAACATCGATCTGCGGGAGAAATCCGTTGGGATAGATGGCACGGACGTTTTCATTCTGTCCTGAACGCCGGAAGAAACCGGTGGAAATGCCCTGCCGGTCGGTGTAACCGGCAAAGGCATAAAGGGTCGCCTGCTCGCCCAGCGGAGTCTCGGCGTTCAAAAAGAGGCCCCAATCGCGGACTGCGGGATCACCCCGGCGGACGTTGCGCCGGTTGATCGTGGCCTCCCGCGGGTCGAGCGTGCCGTTTGACGGTGTGAGGCCCGTGCCGGAGCCGAAGTTGCCGGAGATATTCGTCAGGGCGCCGGTGACGGGGTCGCGGCCGAAATATTGCTGGCGCGTGTCCGGGGCGGAACGGTCGGTGCGCTCACGATCCCGGTAGTTGAAGGTGGCGCGCAACACGCCCTTCTCGCCCAGCGGGACGCCCGCATAGGCGTTGGCCTCCCAGGTCTGTCCGTCGTCCTCGCCAGTGACACCATAGGTGGCGTCGAAACCCTGCCCCAAGGATTTGTCGAGGATGATGTTGATCACACCGGCAATAGCGTCGGAGCCGTATTGGGCGGCGGCACCATCGCGCAGCACCTCGACACGCCCGATGGCGGCCGCAGGTATGGCATTGAGATCAACCACGGCGGAGCCGCGACCGACCGCGTTGTTGATGTTGAGGAGGGAACTGCCATGGCGGCGCTTGCCGTTGACCAACACCAGAGTCTGGTCGGGTGCGAGCCCGCGCAAGGTGGCCGGCCGCACGATGTCGAGACCGTCGTTGGAGCTGGTGCGGGGGAAGTTGAACGAGGGCACCGCGGCGACCAGCATCTGGGCCGTTTCGGTGTAGCCGCCGGCTCGCAGATCACGGGCAACGATGACATCGACCGGCACGCTGGACGCGGTGTCCAGGCGCTCGTTGAAGCGGGAGCCGGTAGCGACAAACTTTTCCAGCTGCACGACATTATCCCCTGCGGGGCGCTCAGCGGCGGGGTTGGTCTGCGGGCGGACGCTGTTTGCTGGCGCCGCCCTTTGGGCGTTTGGGTCGTTGGCGGCTTTTCCGACGGCCAAGGCGCCGGTGGCGGCATCCTGGGTGGCAGAGAGAGGGGTTGAGGCGAGCAGCCGGTCGAGCGCGGTTCGCGGGGCCATCGCCCCGCGGACGGCATTCGTGGTCACACCACGCACCTCGTCGCTGGAGAACAACACCTCGACGCCCGACTGGACGGTGAAGCGCCGCAGGGCCTCCGCCGCGGGACCGGCGGGGATGTCGAATGATTTTTCAGTGGCGAGAGCCGACACCGGACCGAGGAAGGAAAACAAAGCGGCGGAGAAGCTCAGCACGCGACGGACTTGGATCAAAGGACGGCGCCACGGCCATCCCGAGCAGGGGTAGTTCGAGGGGGTCATACGGACAAGCAAGACGTTGACCTCCGCGGGTCTCTCTACGGGGAATTTTCCGAATCCTCGTCAAGATGCAGATAAGTCACTCCGGAACGGTGCTCGGCGCGCACCTGAAAGCGGGTCTCCAGCAGGCGCACAAAGGCCTCCGGGTGGTCCATGCCGAAGGAACCACCGAAACGGCGCGTGGCCAGGCGTGGGTCGGCCAACACCAGTTGATGGCGGTTGTAGCGGTTGAATTCGGCGATGACCTCGGTCAACGGCGTATCATCGAAGACCAGACGTCGCTCACGCCAAGCCAGCAGACGGGTGATCTCGGAAGAGGGCAGTGCCTCGGCCTGGACGGGCATCGGGGCCGGGATGTCATCCGCGACGGGGATGGAGGCGCGTTCACCCGCGACCAGCAATGATTTGGCCTGAGCCCCGCGCGCCAACAGCTGCGGATCGCCCGCAGTGATGTCGGTCACCTGCACGCGTCCTTCGGTGACCAGCACATCGATGGCATGCGAGCGCCGCCGGACGTTGAATTCCGTCCCCACCGCGCGCACCCGCACGCGTCCGGCCTGCACAGCGAACGGACGCACCGGGTTCTTTGCGACAGTGAACTGGGCCTCGCCATGCAACAGGAGCACCCGGCGTTCCGCCGCCGTGTAGTCGATCCGCAGGGTGGTGGTGGTGTTGAGCCGGACCGTCGAGCCGTCGGGCAGGATCACCGAGGTTTGTTCGCCGGGGATGGTGGCGATTTCGCGGCCAAAGTTCTCGCCTGGAGCCGGACGCCACCAACCGAGGTAGCCGACAGCGAGCGAGGCCGCCGCAGCCAGAGCTGCCACCGACCACCGGAGCCGGTGGGGGAAGCGATCGACGCGGGGGATGGCCTGCTCCCACCGGCGCAGGATGGGCGCATCGGCTTCGGCAAGCCGATCCAAGGCAGCCCAGGTGCGCTCAAGCTCCGCCGCGGTCCGCCGGTGGCGAGAGTCCGCGCCCAACCAATCCGAGTATTCCGCGGATTCACGGGGGGTGAGACCGCGCTGGCGGCGGGCCATCCAGTCGGCGGCGGTGACCTCGATGTGGTGGAGTTGCTCGGACTCAGTCATGGGTTGTCGCGCTCCCGGCAATGGGCGTGCATATAGTCCCGGCACCGCAACATGCCCTTGGCAATGTGGGCGTTGACGGTGCGCTCGGACAGGCCGAGACGCGCCGCGATCTGGGCGTAGGTGAGACCATGGATTTTTTGCAGGACCAGCACATGACGGCAGGCCGGGGGCAGGGAGTCCACGGCGGCGCACAGGATTTCAAGTTCCTGGTCGCGCGCCAGACGCTCCCCGATGCCCGGACCTTCCTCCATGACGCGCAACTCGTGGATATTCTCTACGGCCTCCGTGTTGGCCACCCGCCGCCGGCGGAAGAAATCGAGGGCGGCATTGCGCGCGGTGGCGAACAGGTAGGTCTTGGGGTTGACGACTTTCCCCGAAGCGCGGGCCCGGAACAGCCGGGCGTAAGCCTCCTGCACCAGGTCGTCGAGGTCGCGCAGGGAGGGGAACCGTCCTCGCAGCCATCCGCGCAGCTTCCGTTCATGCGGCCGGACTTCCTGCATGAACCACTGCTCGGTCGTCCTCCGGTCATCCGTGGGCAAGACGGACGGGGCAGGCAGACTGCGCGGGCCGGGGGAGTTCATGGATCAGACCGGGGCGGGCGTGGCCACGGCGTTGGGCAGCAGGCGCGCCACGCTCCCGCGCCCGAATTTCCAGAACACCAGGGGCGTGACCACCAGGTCGAGCAAGGTGCTGGAGAAGATGCCGCTGAAGATGACGACGGCGACGGGGTGGAGAATTTCGCGACCGGGTTCGCCGGCGGCCAGGATGAGGGGCACGAGCGCCAGGGCGGCGGTGAGGGCGGTCATGAGCACGGGCACGAGCCGCTCCTGCGTGCCACGGATGATCATCTTGAGGTCGAAGCGCTCGCCCTCGTGCTCCATCAGGTGCAGGTAATGCGAGATCATCATGATGCCGTTGCGGGCGGCGATGCCGGTGAGCGTGATGAAACCCACCAAGGTCGCGATCGAGAAGACTCCGCCCGACAGCCAGACGCCCACGACGGAACCGATGAAGGCGAAGGGGATGTTGAGCATGATCTGGGCGGCGAACATCGCGCTGCGGAAGTGGGCGTAGAGCACGAGGAACATCCCGGCGATGGAGAAGACGCTGAGGAAGGCGATCAGCCGCGAGGCGGTGGCCTGGCTTTCGAACTGGCCGCCGTAGGTGAGGTAGTAGCCGGCGGGCAGGCGGAGTTTTTCCGCCGCCGTGCGCTGGATCTCCTGCACCACGGCGACCAGGTCGCGGCCCGAGACATTGGCCTGCACGACGATGCGGCGCTGCACGCCCTCTCGCACGATGATATTCGGACCCTTGGCCTCCTCGACCTGGGCGAGCAACCCGAGCGGCACGAGGCCGCCCGCGGTGGTGTCGACCGGCAGGGCGGCAATCACATCCGGCGAGTTGCGCGCCTGATCGGCCAGCCGGAGGACAACGTCAAAGGTTTTCTGGCCTTCCAGGACTTGGGAAACCACACGCCCCTGAAGGGCCAATTCGCTCATCTCGGCCACTTCGCCGATCATCACGCCGTATTTTGCCGCCTGCGCGCGGTCGAGGCGGATGTGGGTCTGGGGGACGAGAACCTGCTGTTCCACCTGCAGATCGACCACGCCGGGGATGCCGGCCATGAGCGCACGCAGTTCCTCGGCCTTGGTCCGGAGGGTGGTGAGGTCCTCGCCGAAGATCTTGATGGCGATCTGTGCGCGCACGCCCGAAAGCAGGTGGTCGATGCGATGGGAGATGGGTTGGCCGATGTTGATGCCGAGGCCGGGGATGACTTCGAGCTGGGCGCGGATGTCGTTGAGGATCTCCTCGCGGCGCCGGCCGGACTTCTTCAGCTCGACCTCGATCTCGGAGGAATGCACGCCCTCGGCGTGGTCGTCGAGCTCGGCGCGGCCGGTGCGGCGGCCGGTCTGCTTCACCTCGGGCACCTGCTTGACCAGCTGCTCGGCGAGCGCGCCGATGCGGTTGGACTCGGCGAGCGAGGTGCCCGGCACGGTGACGAGATTGATGGTGACGCTCCCCTCGTTGAACGGGGGCAGGAACTCGCGGCCGAAGAAGGGCACCTTCGCGAAGGCCGCGGCCAGAAGCAGGATGACAAACCCGAAAACGAGCCAGGCGCGGGGAAAGGCCCAGTGGAGCAGGCGTTCCTCGGCCGCCTTGATCTGGCGCACGAGCCAGCCGTCCTTCTCCTCCGCCATGCGCTTCATGCCCGGGAGCAGGTAGGAAGCGAGGGCCGGCGTGACCGTGAGCGAAACGAAAAGCGAGGCGACGATCGAGATGATGTAAGCGACGCCGAGCGGGGCGAAGATCCGGCCCTCGATGCCGCCGAGGGCGAACAACGGCACGAAGACGAGCACGACGATCACGGTGGCGAACACGATGGAGTTGCGCACCTCGCTGGAGGCGCTGAACACCACCGCCAGCACCGGGGCCGGGTCGGGCTTGTGGCGGTTTTCGCGCAGCCGGCGGAACACGTTCTCCACGTCGACGATGGCGTCGTCCACCAGCTCGCCGATGGCCACGGCGAGTCCGCCCAGCGTCATGGTGTTGATGGAAAGCCCGAAGTAGTGGAAGACGATCGCGGTGACGAGGATGGAGATGGGGATGGCGGTCAGGGTGATGAAGGTGGTGCGGAAATTGAGCAGGAAGAGGAAGAGGACGATCACGACCAGGATGGCGCCGTCGCGCAGGGCCTCCTCGACGTTGCGGACGGCGTTCTCGATGAACTGGCTCTGGCGGAAGAGCTCGCCGTGGATGATGACCCCGGCGGGCAGAGTGCCCTGGATGGCCGCCAGCTCCGCCTCGATCCGGCGCGTGAGCTGCACGGTGTCCGCGCCCGGTTGTTTTTGAATGGAGAGGATGACGGCCGGGCCCGCATCCACCCCGGCATCGCCGCGCTTGGCCAGCGGGCCACCCAGACGGACCTCGGCCACCTGCTTGAGCGGCAACGGGGGCGCCGCGTGGGGCGTGCCGGGCACGATGGCGTTGGCCAGATCGTCCAGTCCGGTGATGCGCCCGAGGTTGCGCACCAGGCTTTCCTCGTAGTCGCGGAGGATGAAGCCGCCGGTGGAGTTGACGTTGGTGTTGGCCACCGCCTCCTCGAGGTTGTGGAGCGAGAGGCCGTGCGCCCGCAGCTTTTCGGGGGAGGCGAGCACCTGGTATTGTTTCACGTCGCCGCCGATGACCGTGATCTGGGAGATGCCGGGCACGGACAGCAGCCGCTGGCGCAGGCTCCAGTCGGCCAGGGTGCGCAACTCCATGCTGTCCACCGCGGGATCCCCGGCGGTGAGGCCGATCAGCATGATCTCGCCCATGATCGAGGAGATGGGGCCCAACACGGGGCGGATTCGCTCGGGCAGGCGCTCGGTGACCTGTTGGAGCTTTTCGGTCACGATCTGGCGGGCGAGGTAGACGTCCTGGCTCCAGTCAAATTCGACCCACACGATCGAAAGGCCGATGGTCGAAGCCGAGCGCACGCGCTGGACGCCGGTGGCGCCGTTCATGGCGGTCTCGATGGGGAACGTGACCAGCGATTCCACTTCCTCCGGCGCCAGTCCTTCCGCCTCGGTGAAGATGGTCACGGTGGGCCGGTTCAGATCGGGGAACACGTCCACCGGCAGCCGGGTGAGGATGTAGCCGCCATAGGCCACGATCAGGGCAGCCACCGCCACGACGAACAGGCGGTTGCGCAGGGAGAATCGGATGATGGAGTCGAACATGACCGGAGACCGGGCTCAGGGTTTGCCTGCCGGATGGCCGGGATCTGCCGACGTCGTTTTCGGCTGGGAGGCCGCGGCCTTGCCCGGGGCGAATTGCAACTGATAATTGCCCCGCACGACGACCTTTTCGCCGGGCAACACGCCTTCGACGATTTCGACGCGGTCGGCGGCCGTGACGCCCACGGTGACGGAGCGGCGCTCAAAGGTGTTCGGCTCCGTCTCCACAAAGACGAACAAATTGCCCGTGCTCCCAAGCACCGCCCGTCCGGGAATCGCGATGCCCGTGACTTCATCGCCCACGCCCACGAACATGGTGCCCTGGAGGTTGGGCTTGAGCCGGGTGCCGGGATTGTCCAGCAGCGCGTAAAGTTCGAACGTCCTTGTCTCCGGATCGAGCGCGGGGGCGATCCGTTCGATGCGCCCGGCGAAACTCTCGCCGCGGAAGAAGTCGAGCTGCACCATGACCGGGGTGCCTTCGCGCACGGCGGACAGATCGGCGTTTTCGTAGGCGACGCCGCGGGCGAGCACCTGCTGCAGATCGGCGATCTCGACCAGGACGGTTTCCGCCGTGAAGGGGAGGCCGTTTGCGGCGTGCTGTGCCATGATCACTCCCTCCCATGGCGCGCGAAGCACCACGGCGGGGGTATCGATCGTCTTGGGCACCAGTTTCAGCAACGGCTCGCCGGCGCGCACGGTCTGGCCGAGCCGCACGTAGATTTCGCCCACCTGGCCGTCGAATCGCGCGGACAGGCGCGCCACCTTTTCGGGGATCACCTGGATGCGGGTCAGCAACGCGGTGGTGCGGCGCAACGCCGCGATGTCTGCCTCGACCGTTTCCAACCCCAGGTTCAGGCGGGCCTGCGGGGACAACACGACCGGGCCGGTTGCGGCGGCACTCCCGACCTTGGGACCGTGGTCGTGCCCCGCATGGGCCAACAGCGGCGGCGCGGCGCCAAGCACGACGAGGAGAAAGAAATGGTGGACCAAGGATCGGGCAGGGGTGCGGAGGGGCATTGCTGGTTAAACGGAGTAATTGCCTCCATCCCTCCAAAGAAAATTTCTCCCCGTCTGGCGGGTAATTTCCGGGAAATTTGAGGGATGCCGCATCGGAATGCGTTTAACTGGCATCACCATGAAATTCCCGATCCCCCTCCGGCTCTTTCTCGGAGCCATTCTGTTCACTGCTGGACCCGGCCCGATGCGGGCCCACGAAGACAAACCCCCCACCAAGGAATCCCCGGCCGATGCGACCGCCGCCTGGCACGCCGTGAACGACGCGGTTGAGCAGATCGGCGCCAAGATCAACTCCGGCGAAACCCAAGGTGTCCACGACCTTGCTGAGTCGGTAGTAGCCAATCTGAAGGTGGTTGGAGAAAAAAGCGCCGGCACCACCGACCAGAAAAAGCGCCTCGAGGCCGCGGTCCGGCAGGCCAGCGCGCTGGCCGACAGTGTGCATGAAGCCGCCGACGCCAAGGACCTGAAAAAGGCCGAGGTCGAGTTCAAGAAGCTGGGTGCCGCCCTCAAACTCGTGCGCGCCCTCCTCCCGGCCGAAAGCCAACCGGGCGGCCATCCGACAGCGGCCAGTGGCGGAGGTGATGAGGAGCAGGCCGTCAAGGCCGTGCTGTCCGCCTACAAGGAAGGCCTGGAGAAGCGGGACGTTGGCGGCCTAACCCGCCTTTTCACCGCCGACTCCCAGATCTTCGAATCGGGCGGCGTCGAGGGCACCTTTGCCCACTATCTGGAGCATCACATCGGGCCGGAGCTGGCCGAATTCTCCGAATTCTCCTTCCGGGACCACAAGACCGAGGTGCGGTTGGACGGTCCGTTTGCCTTCGCCACCGAAAGCTACATCTATCGTATCGTTCTCAAGTCCGATGGGCGGATCATCGAGAAGCGCGGCGTGGCGACCAGTGTTTTGAAAAAGACCGCCGAGGGCTGGAAAATCCATATTTCACACAGCTCCTCGCGCAATCTGCCCAAGGCCGGTTGATCCACCTGCACCGTGTCGTCCAGCACTTACGTCCCCGCGCTCGCCTACCCGTTCCTCACGCGGTGGTATGATACGGTCGTGCGCTGGACGACGCGTGAGCGTCATTTCCGATCCCGGCTGCTCGAACAGATGGACGTGCGTCCCGGCCAGCAGGTGCTTGATGTCGGCTGCGGCACCGGCACTTTTGCGCTCATGCTGAAGCAGACCCACCCTGCGGCGCACGTTGTCGGATTGGACGGGGATGCGGCGGTGCTGGATCTGGCGCGACACAAGGCCGGCCGGGCCGGGGCGGAGGTCGACTGGCGGCATGGGTCCGCGCTCAGTTTGCCCTTTCCTGATCATAGCTTCGATCTGGCGGCCAGCAGCCTGGTTTTTCACCACCTTGATCGGGCCGCCAAAGGGGCGGCCTTGCGCGAGATCCACCGTGTGCTCAAGCCCGGGGGCGCGCTGCATGTCGCCGACTGGGGCCGGGCCTCCAACGGCCTGATGCGCGCGGCCTTTCTCTCCGTGCAACTGTTGGACGGCTTCGGCAACACCGCCGACAATGTGGCCGGATTGCTGCCGGACTTCATGCACGAGGCTGGTTTCACGGACGCCCGCGAGGTCCGGCGGCTGGCGACGCCCTGCGGCACACTCTCCCTTTATCACGCCTCCAAGCCGGCCGCTCCGGCCCGTCCGGTCGCTCAATCCTGATGCCAAGACCATGACGACGGCCCGCCACATCCTTTGCCGACAACTCGGTCTCTTCCTCGCCGGAGCGCTGGTCGCCACCGCCGAGCCGCTTGCCTTGGAGGAGGCTTGGCAACGTGTCCTCGCGGCTTCATCCGAAGGGCGCGTCCTGGCCGACGAGCGCGCCGCCATCGAGGGCGAGACAGCGCAGGCCGGGCTCCTGCCCAACCCATCCTTGTCTTCCGAACTGGAGGAGGTGGGCGTCAAACGGCCCTACCGGGGATTCGATGACGCCGCCCTGACGGTGCAGTTGCGCCAGGACTACGTCCGCAAGACCAAGCGCGCCGCCGCCCAAGGCCTGGCCGCCGCCCTCGGCCCGGTGGCAGAGGCCGACTATCTCCTGCGCACGGCCGAATTGCGCCAGCGGACTGTCACCGCCTATCGTGCCCTGCAAGTGGCGCAGGAGCGGACCAGGCTGGCAGGTCAATCGGTCGAGATCGCCCGCCGGATTGCGGATGCCGTCCAGCGGCAGAACGAAGCCGGCCAAGCCAGCGGCCTCGATCTCTCCCTCGCCCGGCTGCAGTTCGCCGCCGAGACCGCCAAGCTGGAAGCCGCCACCGTGGCGCGTTCGCAGGCGCAACGTGCCCTGGCCGCCCAGTGGGGCGAGTGGCTCCCGGACGGCACCGAGTTGGCCGCCGTCGCATTCAATGCAGCCGAAACCATGGCTCCTCTGGAAAAGCTGCGGGAATCTCTGGCCGCTGGACCCGACCTGCGCCGACTCGAGGCCGAAACGGAACTCCGGGCCCGCGCGGTCGAATTCGAGAAATCGCGCAACGTCCGCGACATCGGTCTGACAGGAGGCGTGCGCTACGGTCGCCGCGGGGCGGACGCCACCGCGCTGTTTGGCGTCGAGGTTCCGCTGCTGATTCATAACCGGAATGAAGGCGGCATTGCCGCGGCCCGGGCCCGCGAACGCCAGCTTCCGCACCGCAAGGCGGCGCTGCGCCTGGCGCTCGAGGCGGAACTGGCCGCTCGCCATGCCGAGTGGATAACGCTCGAGCGCGAAGCCCGTGGCTTGGAGCAAGACATCCTCCCCGCCGCGGAAGAGGTGGTGGCGCGCAACGAGGCCGCGTTCAACCAGGGCCAAGGATCGCTCCTGCAGATTCTGGAAGCACAACGGACCCTGGTGGACGCCCGGGAACGCCGCCTCGATGCCGTGGAGCGCCAACTCCTCGCCGGCGTTGCCATCGAGCGCCTGACCGGTCAGCCTGTCCAACCATGACGTTTTTATCACCATGAACGACGATCTCGACCTCCTACTCGCCGAACTCCGGGGCGAGCCGATCCCGCGCTTGCGAAACAGCTTCGACCATGACGTCCTGCAGGAAATCTCCGCCCGCCGCCGCCAGACGAACTGGTGGGCCTGCTGGGAGAATCCCCGTCTCATCGCCGTCGCCGCCGCCGCCGCGGTTTTCATTGGCTTGTCCGCTCCGCTGCTTGCGCCCTCGGCCAAGATGTCCGATCGGGAGGCCTTGGGATTGGATGTCTTTGCGGCCACCCCCCGGCACCTGCCCCTGACATCGCTGCCTCTCCGATGAAGCCTTGGTTCCGCAACCTGCTGTTCCTGCTTTCTGTCGCCGTGTTGGCGGCAGGAGCCGCGGCCTTCACGGAATACTGGTTGCGCCGGTCGCAGCCCCCCGAGGACGCCCACGCCTGGGTCCACCGCCAGTTGGAGATCACCCCTGAGCAGGATCGCAAGATCGCCGAGATGGAAAAGGCCTACGCCCTGAGCCGGGCCGCCCTGATGCGCCGCCTGCACGAGGCGAACGACGAACTGGCCCGCGCCATTCTCGCGGATCGCGCGGCTTCGCCCAACGTGGCGGCGGCCGTCCACCGGATCCACGCCGCCCAGGCCGAATTGCAGCAAATCACGCTCGATCACGTTTTCGAGATGCGGGCCGCGCTCACCCCGGCGCAATACGACAAGTTGCTTCGCCTGACGGCCGACGCCCTCACGCAACACCCGCACTGACCGCCATGGCGGACGACCCCGACCTTGAGCTGGTCCTGGCCTTGCAGGCTGGCGACGAATCGGCTTTGCGCGCGCTGCTGGCCCGCCATCAGGAGGCGGTGTTCCGGTTTCTATTCCGCTACACCAGAAACGAATCCGTGGCCCGCGATCTGGCGCAGGAGACCTTTGTGCGCGCCTACTTCAAGATTGCCCAGTTCAAGCCCAGGGCCAAGTTTGGAACCTGGCTGCACCAGATTGCCCTTAACCTCGCCCGTGATCACAGCCGCAGCAAACATGCCCGCCGCGAATCGCTGCACGCTCCCCTGGCGGCGGTGGACCAATCCCCGATGTCCACGACGGACGATCCCCGGCACGGGGTTGAGCGGCTGGATCGTTTGCAGCGTGTTCAAGCGGCGATCGATGCCTTGCCCGAGGACCTCAAGGCGGCGGTGATCCTCACCGCCTTGGAGGGCATGTCGCACGAAGAAGCGGCGGTGATCTTGGCAACTACACCGAAGGGGATCGAGGGTCGGATCTATCGCGCGAGATATCTCTTGAGGGCGGCAACGGGTCTAGGGGTGAAGACATGATGCGCTGACGGCGCCGATTCCATGGTCAGTTGAGATGCACCTTGCCGGGTGGGGACGCGCCGGGCTTAATCCGATTGTCATCTATTAGATGACAATCGGCCGGAGGGCGTAGCGGGGTCAGGGGGGAGGTCCGCGCCCTTAGCCGCGCTCGGCCTTGGCGAGGTGCTCGAGCACGATGCCGGGGGTGAGCAATTCAGGCAGGATCACGGGGTCCTTCCGGCCGGGCCAGTAGATCAGGTTGAAGGGCACGGCGGAGCGGTTCCATTTCGCCAGCGCCTCGGTGATGGCCGCGTCGCGGTTGGTCCAGTCGGCCTTCAGGCGCACGATGTTCTTGGCGATGAAGGTGTCGACGACCTCCTGCGAGGCGAAGACGACCTTCTTGTTCGTCTGGCAGGTGGCGCACCAGCGCGCGGTGAAATCCACATAGACCGGCCGGCCGGCGGCGAGCGCGGCGTCGACGGCGGCGGGGCTCCACTTCTCCCAGTCGGCGAGCTGCGGGGCGGCGGGCTTGCCGTCGGTGGTCGCGGCGGCCTTCGCCTCCTGCGGCCAGCCGAGCCAGAGACCCGTGACGAGAAACAACGCCGCGAGCACGCGGCCGATGTTCTGCTTCACGGGCTTGCCGAAGGCCTGGCCGAAGCGGCCGTAGGCCCACGCGGCCATGGCGACGAGCACGAAGGCGAACGCGATGTTGAGCAGCGCGTTGTCATCGTCCTGCGTCTGGCCGGCCAGCACCCAGAGCAGCCAGCCCACGGTGGCGTAGAGCGGGAAGGCCATGAACTGCTTGAAGGTCTCCATCCACGCGCCGGGCTTGGGCAGCAGCCTGATGGCCTGCGGGAAGATCGAGAGCAGCAGGTAGGGCAGCGCCAGCCCGACCGCGATGGCAGTGAAGACGAGGATCGACTCGACGGCGGCCAGCGACAGCGCCGCACCGAGCGCGGGCGCGAGGAACGGCGCGCTGCACGGCGTGGCGACCAGCGTGGCCAGCGCGCCGGTGAAGAACGAACCGGTCAGGCCCTCCTTCGATTGCAACTCCGCTCCGGCGCCCGTGGCCGAGAGACCGACCTCGAACAGGCCGCTCAGGTTGAGCGCGAAGATGAGCAGGAACACCGCCATGCCGAAGACGAAGGCCGGCGACTGGAGCTGGAAGCCCCAGCCGAGCTGCGAGCCGCCGGCGCGCAGGAAGAGCAGCAGGCCGGCCAGCACCCAGAAGGACACCAACACCCCGAGCGTGAACGCGAGGCCGTGCTGCACGACCTTGGCCTTGTCGCTGCCGGACTGGTTGACGAAGCCCATGATCTTGATGCCGAGCACGGGAAAAACGCAGGGCATGAGGTTGAGGATCAGGCCGCCGATCAGCGCGAGGAAGAGGGTGCTGATGAGGCTGCCAGAGGCGACGGCGGTGGACGGAACCTGCGGGCCGGCGGCGGCGGGTTGGGCGCCGGTGGCGGCCACGGTCTTCTCCGCGCCGAACTTCACATCGACATGGATGCCGCCGTAGCCGCTGGCGGGCTTGAAGCCGTTTTTCGCGACGAGGATGCCCTTCAGGCCGGCGGAGTCGGCGGGCGCGGCGTCGTCGGCGACGAGTTCGAGCACCCACACGCCGTTCTCCTCGCGCACGGCCTGCTCGGCGGCGTAGTCCACGACGGCGTTCTCGTCGAAGTAATGCAGGCCTTCGGGCTGGTGCGTGTTGCCGGCGGCAGGCTTGAGCCGGAGCGTGATTTTCGCGCCGTCGCGCTGCGCGGAGAAAGTCCAGCCGTCGGGTTGGGCGGGCAGGTCGAGAAAGGCGTTGTTGAAGAGGCGGGCGATGGCGGTGTTTTCGCCGGTCTTCTCCGCCGCGACCGGCAGCGAAAGCGAGACCTTGGCGTCGCCGGGCATGCAGACTTCCTTGCACATGAGCCACTCGACGGCGGCTTGGAGGTTTGCGGTCGAGCCGGCGGCGGCGTTGGCCGGCGGCGTGATCTGCGTGAAGAGGAAGATCTGCCCCTCGTAGCCGTTGCCGGTCACCTTGCCGGCGGTGTCCTTCACCACGTGCGGGGCGGGCCAGACGATGGGGCCGGCGGTGTAACCTTCCGGCAGCGTCCAGTTGATCGAGGTCGGGTAGCCGGTGCCGGCGTTGGTCCAGTAGCTGTGCCAATGCGGGTCATGGTCCATCTTGACGGCGACCCAGAAGGGCTGGCCCGGCTGGATGGAGGTGGCTGCGGCGACGAGTTCGACCTGCACGGAGCCGTTGCGGACGGGCTTGGCCGTCAGGGCGGCGGGGACCAGGAAGAGGGCGAGGAGCGTGGACAGCAGACGGCGGAAACTCATAGGGAAGTGAGAGTAGTGGCGTGGGCGTTTATTTCAAACGGCGATTGTGGTGCGGACGTCATACTTAAGACGCATGAACCGGCGTTTCCGTGAACAATTTCGTGGAATAATACCGTTCCGCCCGGTGCTTGTCCTCCAGACTGGAGTGCGTATCAGAACGAGGCCCGGGCGGCGAAGACCAGCTCGCGGCCGGCGCCGGGGCGGGCGTGCGAGGCCAGCAGGTCGCGGCCGAGCAGGTTGCGCACGTTGAGCTCGACCTCGATCTGGCGGTTCTTGCGCCGCCACGACCAGCCGGCGCCCGCATGGACGAGGCCGTAGCCGGGATAGGCGAGAAAAGAGCGGCGCGCATCCTCGTAGTTGGCCACGAAGCCCGAGACATATTGCCAGCCCACGTTCCAGTTCAATCCGCCGGCGGGATCCGGCGTGCGGTAGCGCACGCTGGTGCTGAGCGTGTATTCCGGCAGCCGGGTGAGCGGCCGATCCACCTCCTGCGGCAGGTCGGGCGAGGCAGTGGTGACGGCGCGCACCTGGCTGCCCTTGAACACCACGGTGGTGTCGGGCCGCGGCTTCCAGTTCAGCTCGACCCGGGCGCCGGAGAAACGCTCCTCGCCGGTGGCGACCAGCTGCGGTTGCGTCTGGTTGGCGTCGGCCACGGGGTCGTTGTAGAGCGGGTTGCCGCGGGCGATGTTGCGGTTGAAGAGCAGGAACGCCGACGCGGACCAGTCGAGCCGGCCGCGGCCGAGGCGGCCCTTGAGTCCCGCCTCGTGGCCGACGGTGGTCTCGTTGTCCTGGATGCGGCCGGTGCGCGCGTCGACCGGCGTGGACGGGTCGAAGGCCGAGCTGGTCGAGGCGAACGCGAGCAGCCTGCCGCGCCGCACCTGGTGGTTCACGCCGAGGTGGCCGCTCCACTGGCTGGTGCGGTCGTCGGTGTGCGGGCGTGCGGCGTTGGGCCGGCGGTCCTCGATCTCGAGCGCGACGGTGTCGTAGCGCAGGCCGGCGGTGACGACGGTGAGGCCGTTTTTCCACGCCGCGCGATCGCTGAGCTCGACGGAGCCGTAGCGGGCGTGCTCGAGGCGGTCGGTGATCACGCGGCGGTAAAGCTCCGGGCTGTAGGGCGGGCGGAAGTAGTTGGGCGCCTCCGGGTCGAAATGCAGCACGTCGGCGGGCAGCAGGTTGCGGTCGGCGGCGGTGAGGGCACGCTCCGCGCGGAGGTAGCGGCCCCAGGTGTGGCTGGCGGCGGCGAGGAGCTTGTGCTCGGCGCCGAATCCCCGGTAGCGCAGCGTGCCCTCGAGCTGCGCGATGAAGGCCTGCTGGGGTTGCTCGAGGTGGCGCGGTTCGCGCGTGCCGGCGAAGAACCCGGTGGCGAGGTCGAGCCGCGAGGTGGTGAAGCGCTCCTGTTCCAGCTCGCGCCGCCAGGCGCCGAGGCTGGCGCGCAGGGCGAGGCCCTTGATCGGCTGCGTGTCGAACTGCACGCCGCCGTAGAGGCTTTCGCGGCGCACGGTGGCTTCGGGACCATTGGCGTTGAAGAGCGCGAGGGGCCGCCAGGGCCCCGCGGATTTGGTCGCGCCCACCGGGATGAACTCGGGCACGCCGGGCGACGCGAGCGCGTCGATGCGGCGGTAGTCGAACTCGATCATCGTGCTCGCGGTGCGGCTGTGGCGGAAGGTGAGGGCGGCGCTGGCCGCGAACGTGTCCTCCTCCGCGAACTGCTCGGGGCCGGTGCGGTGCGTCCATTCCGCGGCGAGGCGCTGCCAGTTCTTCTTCGGCACGACGGGGCCGGTCCACTCGAGGCTGGCGCGGGTGCGGCCGCGGTTGCTGGCCGAGACGCCGGTGCGGAGCTGGGCCTTGGCCCGCGGGCGGGCGCTGATGAAGTTCTGGATGCCGCCCGGCGCGGCGCGGCCGAGCACGGGCACGAGGGGGCCTTGGATGACGATGGTCTGGCCGGTGTTGAGCACCTCGGGCACGCCGACCTGGATGAAGCTGTTGCGCAGCGTCGGCGTGGGGAAGCCGCGGAGATTGAGGCGGTCCTGCCCGGCGATGCGGTCGGCGGGCGAGGCCTCGGCGAGGGCGGCGATCTGCCCGGCGAGCGCGAGGCTGTCGGCGTCGAGGGCGAAGTCGGCCGCGCTGATCAGATCGTTGCCGAAGGGCTCGTCCCGCATCTCCTCCTCGACCGAGCCCATGCCGGTGGCGTCGTGGCCCTCGTCCTCGTTGGTGGCGGTCACCTCGACGCGCTCCAGTTCGACGGTCTTGTCGTCGGAAGCCGGGCGGGCCGGCGGATTCACCTGCGCGCGGACGGCCCCGGTCATGACGAGGGCGGCACAGAGGATGGCGAGGCGGGCGGACACCGGATTGAAAATTGCCCCGGCGGGCCGGGAACACAATCCCTCGCTGCGTCAGCCGAGGCGGTAGGCCAACCCGAGGCCGAGCACGCAGACGAGGCCGAGCACGGCTTCGAGCATCCCGATGCGTTTGGCCGGCCAATCGGGCCGGATGGGCAGCACCAGCCAGAGTGTGCGCGCCAGCAGCAGGAAGGAAAGCGCGAGGGCGACGCCCGGCATCAGGCCCTGGCGGGCGAGCACGGCGATCACACCGGTGGTGAAACCCGCGGTGGCGATCGCACCCGCGGCGGAGGTCGGCTGGCGCTTCTGCAGGCGCAGGTAGCAGCGCACGGCGAGCACGGTCGGCACGTTGCGCGCGACGGCGAAGGCGGCGAGGGCGAAGGCTGGCGCCGCCGTCCATCCGGCCAGCGTGGCGAACGCCGCCGGGGCGAGCGCGAAGGCGGTCGAGCCGGCCAGCTCCGCCTCGGCCTCGCGCATCTCGTTGCGCAGGTCGAACCAGAGGAAGAGCGCGCCGAACGGCACGGCGGCCAGCAGCGGCCACAGCGCCGGCCACGATCCGAGCGCACCGGCCAGCGCGAGGAACCCGGCCGCGATGCCCCCGAACAGGAAGGCCCAGCGCAAAGCGGCTCCGCGCCGGGCGTCGGCGGCCGGCAGGGTCACGGCCAGCTTGAGCGGCCGGCGCACGAAGAAGCCCGCCACCGTCGCCCCGGCCAGGGCCGCGCCCGCCCAGGACGGGGCCGCCAGCAGGGCGAGCGCCACGGGCTCGAAGGCCAGCGACCAGCTGCCATGTTCCTTGGGCAGCACGAGGGCCCGGAAGGAGGAATCGCGCGCGGGATTTTCAGTCATAAGAGAAGCAAACAGGCCTTGGCAGCGGCCTGCAAGATGTGCGCAAGCAGGGTTCCGCAACCGATGCGTAGCCCATCCGGCACGGGTCCGTTAAGCTGGTTGTCCGCATGAAAAACTCCCTTCTTTCCGTCCTCACCTCCCGCATCCAACCCAACGCGATCGCCCCGGCCGAGCGCCGCGTCATCAAGCGCGACGGCACCTCCGTGCCGTGGGACCAGGAGCGCGTGGTGCGCGCGGTGGCGCTGGCCTTCCACGATGTCGCCAGCGGTGGCGCCGCCAACGCGCTGCGCGACGATCCCGCGGCCGACTACGGGGTGGGTCCGCATCTGATGGCGCGGGCACGGACCATCGCCGGGCGCGCCGCGCGCATGGTCGAGCTGATCTACCGCGCCGGCCGGCATCCGACGATCGAGCAGATCCAGGACGCGGTGGAGAAGGCCATCGCCGCCGAGGGTGAGTGGGAGGTCGCGCGCAGCTTCATCATCTACCGGGAGCGGCGCGCCGCGCACCGGCTGCAGCAGTATCCCGACAACGGGCTGAGCGACTACATCGCCTGCTCCAAATACGCCCGTTACCGCCCGGACCTCGGCCGGCGCGAGACCTTCGTCGAGGCCGTGCACCGCGTGCGCGAGATGCACCTCGTGCGCTTCCAGGACCGGCTGGCGGCGCGCCTCAGCCCGCCGGAGGACGATTCGCCCGCGCGGCCCGAGGACCGCCGGCTGCTCACCGAATGGCTGGCGGGCGGCACGCTGGCCGACGCCGTGCACCGCGCCTTCGGCGCCGTCGGCCAGAAGCGCGTGCTGCCCTCGATGCGCTCGCTGCAGTTCGGCGGCGACGCCATCCTCCGCAACCACGCGCGGCTCTTCAACTGCGCGTTCAGCCCGGTGGACCGGCCGGAATTCTTCCGCGAATACCTCTTCCTGCTGCTGGCGGGCACGGGTTGCGGCTTCTCGGTGCAGCGGCACCATGTCGAGCGGCTGCCGGCGCTGCCGCCCCGCGGCGAGGAGATGGAGCTGCCGGTGGAGCACTTCCACGTCGAGGACACCATCGAGGGCTGGGCCGACGCCCTGCACGCGCTCGTGACCGGCCACTACGCGGGCCGCAAGGTGGAGTTCGATTTCTCCGCGGTGCGCCCGCGCGGCAGCGAACTGCGCACCTCGGGCGGGCGCGCCCCGGGCCACCTGCCGCTCAAGCGCGCGCTGCTCGACGTCGAGCAGGTGCTGGCCGGCGCGGCGGGCCGCAAGCTGCGCCCGATCGAGGTCTATGACATCTGCATGTTCACCGCGCGCTCCGTGCTCAGCGGCGGCATCCGCCGCTCGGCCACGATCTGCCTGTTCTCGCCGGACGACGAGGAGATGATGGCGGCGAAGACGGGCAACTGGTTCGAAAAGCACCCGCAGCGCTCGGCCTCGAACAATTCCGCCGTGCTCCCGCGCGGACAGGAGGACGACGCGCTGTTCCGCCGCCTCTTCCAGGCGCAGAAGGAGTTCGGCGAGCCCGGCTTCTACTTCGCCGACCACCCCGACCACGGCTGCAACCCCTGCTGCGAGATCGGCCTGCACCCCGTCCTCGAGGGGCCGTTGCCGCCGGAGGAGGAGGCCCGGCTCCGCGCGCTCGGCTACGCGGGCGAGACCGGCGCCGGGGCGCGGCACTCGGGCTGGCAGATGTGCAACCTGAGCACGATCAACGCCGCCGCGGTGGAGACGCCGGACGACTTCCTCGTGGCCTGCATCCACGCCGCCGTGATCGGCACGCTGCAGGCGGCCTACACCGACATCCCGTATCTCGGCCCGGTGACGCGCTACCTGAACGAGCGCGACGCGCTGCTCGGCGTTTCCATCTGCGGGTTCATGGACCAACCCGCGCTGTTCTTCCAGCCGGAGCTGCTGGAGCGCGGGGCGCGGCTCGTGCGCGGAGCCAACCGCATCGTGGCGCGGGCGCTGGGCCTCCGGCCGGCGGCGCGCACGACCTGCGTCAAGCCCGAGGGCACGGCGTCGCTGCTGCTGGGCGCGGCGTCCGGCATCCATCCGCACCATGCGCGGCATTATTTCCGCCGCGTGCAGGCCAACCGGAACGACGCCGTCTACCGGCATTTCCACCGCATCAACCCGCAGATGACCGAGGCCTCGGTCTACCGGCCCGACACGGACGACGTCATCACCTTCCCCGTGGAGGCGCCGCCCGGGGCGATCCTGCGCGACGAGATCGGCGCGGTCGAGTTCCTGCGGCTGGTCCGCGTGGTGCAGCGGCACTGGGTGCTGGCCGGCGAGGCGCCGGATTCCCGCTCGCCCGGCCTGCACCACAACGTCTCCAACACCTGCACGGTGCGCGCCGACGAGTGGGCCGCGGTGGCCGACTACATCTGGCGGCACCGCGAGGAGTTCACGGGCGTGGCGCTGCTGGGACACGACGGCGACAAGCGCTACCCGCAGGCCCCGCGCGAGGCCGTGGCCACCGAGGAGGACATCGCCCGCTGGAACCGGCTCAAATACCAGCCGGTCTCCTACAAGCAGCTGGAGGAACAGGCCGACCATACGGCGTTGAAGGAAGTCGCGGCCTGCGCCGGCGGCGCCTGCGAGCTGACGTAGTTCGTGGCAAGCAATGTCATGCCCCAGAGGTGAACCCGGCCTTCGGTCGTCGCCAAAGCGGTGACGGGCCGACCGGCGGGTTTCGGGCGCGTCCGGAGGCCGCGCTCCACCTTCGTGCCGGCGCACCTGAGTGTCATCTAATAGATGACACCCGGGCGGGGCCTCAGTTGTTGGCGTTGGCCTTGGCCAGGGCGCGCGGGAAGAGGATGTTGTTCTCCTTGTGCACGTGGCGGTGGAGATCCTGCTCGAACTCGGCGAGGCCGGCGAGGAAGGCGCGGTGCGTGTTGCAGGCGGACGCGTCGGGCGTGAAGCCGTCGGTCAGCTCGCGCAGGCGGGCGAGGGCGCGGCCGGCGGACTCGTGCTCGGCCTCCATCACGCGGATCGGGTTGGCGATGGAGCCGCAATGGAAACCGTCGCGGGCGTTCTGCTCAATGAGACGCACGAGGGGGAAGAGGATCTGCTCCTCCTTGCGCATGTGGTCGGCCATCTCGGCGGCGAGGGCCTGCACGATATCGGCGACCTCGGGCAGGCGCGGATCGCGCAGGCCGTGCTTGGTGCTGAGCCGGTCGGCCATCTCGACAAGGCGGGGCAGCTCGCGGCGCACGTAGACGTGGTGCGTGCCCTCGATGTGGTCGATGAGCCCGGACAGGGACATCGCCGCGGCGTCGACCTCCGGGGTCGGGCCGCCGAAGTCGGCGGTCGCTTCGAGCAGCACGGCGAGAGTGTCGGGCGCCAACCCGCGGTCGGCAGCGGCCTCCGCCAGCGAGCGGCGGCCTCCGCAGCAGTAGTCGATGCCCAGTTTCTCAAAGATCCGGGCGAAGGAGGGTTGGGCGGCGACGAGGTCGCCGATGCGGGATTCGGGAGTGATGGCAAGTGCGGTGGACATGATGCCGCACGGTAGCACGACGGGGCCGGGGGCGCCTTGAGCGGGGTCAAGCTCGGCGCGATTTGCGGGGGTCTCAGGCTTCGCCGAGATTGCGGCGGAGGCGGGCGGCGAGGCCGGCGGGGTCGAGAACGTTGACGGTCTTGCCGGCGACGCCGATGAGCTTCTCGTCCCGGAGGCGGGCGAGGGTGCGCGAAAGGGTCTCGCTGCTCGTGCCGAGCTCGGCGGCGAGCACGCGCTTGGTGCCGGGCACGCGCACGGCGCCGGCGCGGCCATGGCTTTGTTTGACCAGCCAGTTGACGAGACGGGTCTCGACGTCCTTCAGGGTCAGGTCCTCGAGCATGCCGACGAGGACGCGGAGGTGGAGGCTCATGGAGCTGAGCATGCGGAGGGCGAGGTCGGGGCGGCGGCCGATGAGCTCGAGCATCGGGGCCTTAGGGATGAGGAGCACGGCGCTGGCCTCGACGGCGCGGGCGTCGGCCGGGTAGCCGGTCGGGGAGGCGAGCGAGGCCTCGGCGAAGGACTCGCCGGGCCGGAAGACATGGATGACCTGCTCCTTGCCCGCGGCGTTGACGCGGTGGACGTTGACCGCGCCGCTCTGCAGGACGTAGAAGCCCTGCGAGGGTTCGCCCTCGCGGAAGAGGTATTCGCCCTTCGCCAGCCGGCGCAGCTGGGCGAAGCGCCCGATGGCGTCGATGTCATCGCCGGACAGGCCGGAGAAGAGCTGGCAGCAGCGCAGCGAGCTGACGAGACCGGTCAGCTTGAGGTCGGCGGGACGGGACGCGACGGACATTCGGCACCCACAATGCGGACCCCCGGCTGCGTGTCCCGCGAAAAAAATCAGTCGCGCCAGAAACTGACCGCCCAGGCGCCGTCGGCGCGGTGCTCGGGTTTGCAAGCGAACCCCTCGCCCTTCAGCATCTCGATGAGCGGGGCGGGCAAGAAGGGGGCGATGACGGTCAGGCCCCGTCCGGGAGGCAGCGCGTCCACCGCGGCCCGGATCGCGGAGAAGGGTTCCTCGCCGCGCGCGAGCATCGGGCGAACGTCGAGGGTCTTGAAGGACGGGGTTTTCATCGTCGGGATACAGGATGCCAGATTCGGCCGCCGGGCGCCTTGACGCAAGTCATGCCGCGGCCGTTTCAGGGATTCCACTCGAAGCCCTGGCCGCCATCGTAGGCGAGGACATGGAGGCGGCGGGGGGCGGCGGTGACGGTCCCGGCCCAGTCGGCCTCGCGCTCCCCCCGCACGCGCACTTCGACCCGGTGCGGGCCCGGAGTCAGCGGCACACGCAGCTCGCCCACCGAAACGCCGTCGGATTTCAGGCCCTTGGGCGCCACGACATGCTCCTGGACGGCTCCGTCGACCGCGAGCGTGATGCGCACCGGCGCGCGCCCGCGCTTGACGGGTTGGGCGGAACGCATGTGCACGGGGCGGTTGTCCTGGGCGGAAGGCGCGACTGGGGCGGAATCGAGCCAGGCGCCATGGGTGCGGAACGTGAAGACGAACTCCGGCGCCTCCGGGGCCGGATTGCGGAAGCGCAGGTCCGCGGGCAGCAGCGTGGCGGCGCCGAGGACAATGGTGAGCAACGCGGCAGCGAGGCCCGCGGCCCAAAATTTCGTCGCTTTGGTCCGAGGCTGATAATCGCGCTCCAGCAGGCGCGCAGCGGCGGCCGTGACCAGGTGCGGGCGCAACGGGTCGAAGTTGACCAAGGCCACGCGGCGCGGGTCGGCGCGGTTGGGGCGGAACTCCGGTTCGCGCGTGCCGGCGAGGCGCGCGGCGAGGAAGAGGTTCCCCTCGCGGCAGTAGGATTCACCCGAACTGCAGCCGATGACGAGGACGGCGCGCGCGCCCTTGGTGATGACGCGTTCGAGCACCTTGGGCTCGACCCAGCCGGTGCAGGGAATGGGGCGCACGGTGTAGCCGGGCAGGCGGCGCTGCCACGCGGCCTCGTCGAAGAGTTCCCAGCCGCCATGGTTCTGCGCGCAGACGAGGGCGAGGGCGGGTTTCTCGCCGAGGGCGAGGGCGGAAGTGACATAAGCCTCGAGTTCGCGCGTGACGCGCTGGCCGTCGAACCAGCCGACGCCGACGCCCTGGGTGTCACAGGCGCCGGTGCAGACGCTGCAGCCGATGCAACGGTCGGGGTCGACCTGCGCCTGCGACGGGAAGGGTTTCCCGTCCGTGCGCGGCACCATCGTGATGGCGCCGAAGGGGCAGTCCTTCGAGCATTGGGTGCAGGCGAAGCAGCGGGAGACGTCGACCTTGGCCTGGAAGACCGCCCGCGGGCGCCGGCGCGCGAGCCACCACGGCACGCCGGCGAAGCCAAGCGTGGCCAGGCCGAAGACGAGCCACAGGCCCGGGCCGCTGAGGCGCGTGGTCAGCGCCACGGGCCACAGATACCACCAGTCCATCGTGAAGGCGGCGGGCTTGACCGTCATGGCGGCCGGGGCGGCGTTGGTGGCGGGCCAGAGCAGGGCGGCGGCCAGCACGGCGCCGCCCAGCCACGCGGACAGGCGCCGGTCGGGCAACAGTTGCGAGCGGCTCAGGCGCGCCAGATGCAGGGCCAGGCCGCCGGCGATGGCCAGCGGCACCACCATGTGCAGGAAGAAAACGACGAAGAACAGCAGCGACGGCACGGTGCGATCGAGCGTGAAGAGCCGGCCGAGCGGCTCGCCGAAGATCGGCAGGGCATCGAGGAACTTCATCGAGCCGAGCGCCAGCGTCTGGGCGCGCACGTCCCAGACCAGCCAGTAGCCGGTCCAGCCGATGAACCAGACCAGCCCGAGCAGGCCCACGCCGCTGACCCACGCCAGCCAGCGCGCGTCGGAGAACTTGCGCGCGAAGAACGTCCGCAGCGCGTGCAGCCCGAGGAGCAGCATGGCGAGGTCGGAGGAGTAGCGGTGGATGCTGCGGGTCAGGCCGCCGGGGGAGCGCGGGCCGAGCTCGGCCAGCGAGGCCCAGGCGGTGACGACCGAGGGCGAATACCAGATGAGCAGCAGCACGCCCGAGAGGGTGGCGAGCAGGAGGGCGGCGTTGGTGGCGGGGCCGAGCTGCGCGAGGGGGTTCTGCACGCGCGGGAGCGCGCGTTCGATCAGGGTGTCGAGCCGGGTGAACCCGCCGTCGGCCCACGCGAGCAGGCGCGCGCCGCGCACAGGCGGCGGGGGGGGAGCGGACGGCGCGGCGCCTTCGCCCGGAGCCAGATGCTCGGACAGCACCTCGCAGTCGGGTTCAGGATGGGCCGGGTGCGCCATGCGGCTCCTGCAAAAGCTGGCGGAGCGCCGCGCGGAGCCAGGCCCGGTGGCGCGGATCGAGGTTGAACCGGAAGGCGATGTCGCCGTTGCGGTCGAGGAGAAGGAGGAGGTTGGCGTGGTCGATCTGGCGCGTGACGGGGTTGCGCACGGCGGCGAACTGCAGGTCGGACAACAGCGCGTGCTGCACGGCCGGCCGGGCGGCGCCGGCGTAGCGGAACTCGGGATAGACGAAGCCGCGGGCCTCGCTGATGGCGTCCATGAGGGCGGCGTTCTCGTATTCGGGGTTGAGGGTGAGGGCGACGACGCGCAGCCCGGTCCGCTCGGCGGGGGTCAGTTCCCCGAGGATGGCCTTCAGCTCCAAAAAGATCTCGGGACAGGAGGTCGTGCAGCTGGCGTAGACGCCGGTGACCAGCACCACCTGGCCGCGCAGGTCGGCGAAGCGGAAAGGCTTTTCCTTCTGGTCAATGATCTCGGTGGCGGGCACCGGGAGTTTCACGCGGATGCGGTCGCCGGGGAAGGGCGGCAGCACTTCGGCGCGGGCGGGCTCGGCGGCGGCATACCAGAAGAGGCCGGCGACGGCGACGGCCACGACGGTGATCCCGGCGGCGGCGGCGCGCGCGTGGCGCCACCACACCCGGGGGCGGCACAATTCCACGCAGGCCTGCCGCCAGAGCACGGCCGCCACGACGACGACGAAGATCGGTTCGAGGAACATCACGCTGACCGCGGCCCACGAGACGCCGCCCGTGCGGGGGTCGCCGCGGTAGCACCACAGCTGGAAATCGCGCACGAAGTCGCCGAGCCAGCCGCCCTGGGTGGGCCCGAAGACGGTGAACAACAGGAACGCCTCGTAGGCGGCGAGGGCCGCGGCGAGGAAGACCAGCAGGCCGGGGCCGGTGAGGAACCGCTGGTGGTCGCGTTCGGCGGTGCGTGCGTCGGGAAGTTCCGCGAACGGTTCCGGCGCCCGGGCGTAGCCGAGGGTGGACGATTTGGTGACGGGAGCGGCGTTCATGCGTGGAGGGAGTGGGCGGGGATGTGCAGTCCCCGCCCGCGGGGAGGAGGCGTCAGCGGACAAACCAGACGTCGGCGAGCGCCTTCCAGTTGGCGAAGTAGTAGACGGCGAAGCAGGCGAGAAAGACGATCGTCAGGACGATGGTGCCCTTGGTGGCGGTGTGGTTGTCGGCGAGCGAACCCTCCTTGGCGCCGGCGAGGGCGGGCGGGGTGCCCCAGTTGAAGATGGCCTCCTTGTCGCCGACCTTCCGGCCGAAGAGCAGCGTCCCGACGCAGAGGAGCACGAAGATGAGCAGGCCGGCGAAGGCGAGGATGGCGCCGAGGCCGAGGACGCCGAGCCAGAGGTGCGCGGCGGGACCGTAGATGCCCTGCGCGTCGATGTCCCAGCTGCGGCGCGAGACCCCCATCGAGCCGGCGAAGGACATGCCGAAGGAGACCATGACGATGCCGGCGGCGAAGAGCCAGGGTTGCACGCGGGCCCAGCCGCGGCCGATGAAGTCGCGCTGGAAGATCAGCGGGATGACGTAGTAGGCGAGGCCCATGAAGGCGAGGGTGGTGCCGCCGACGACGGTGGCGTGGAAGTGGCCGGGGATGCGGAGCGTGTTGTGCGCGATGATGTTGATCTGCTGCGTGCCGAGCGTGACGCCGGTGATGCCACCGATGAACCCGAAGATGAGCACGGAGAGGGCGGCGGCGGAGAAGCCGGGGTTGCGCCACGGCAGCGCGGTGACCCAGCCGAAGAGGCCGTTGGTGTAGCCCTTCTCGCGCATGGCGACCTCGACGCCGGCGGGCACGGTGAAGCCGTGGACCATGGAGGCGAGGACGGCGAGATACATGGCGTAGGAGGTGTTCCAGATCTTCCAGGTCGCGCCGACGCCCGGATCCACGAGGAGGTGGTGCGCGGAGGCGATGTTGATGAAGAGGACGTAGAGGGCGAACGCCGTGCGGCAGACGGCCTCGTTGATCGGGCGGGCGCCGGTGGTGACGTGGCCGAGGAGATACCAGACGGCGACCATGGCGCAGACGTTGACCTGCTGCGACTGGTGGCCGAGGCCCCACCAGATCAGGCGATACCAGGCGGGGTCGGGTTCGGCGGTCCAGCCCATCGAGTAGGTGAACGTGGGGATCATCACGAGGGCGCCGTGCAAGAGGGTGACGACGGCGATGATGGCGGCGGCGAGGGCGCCGAAGGTGACGAGCGGCATCGAGCCCTTGTAGGCGCCGTCGCGCTTGGCGACGTAGAGCGTGGCGAAGAAGTTGAACACGCCGGTGAGCGTGCCGACGGCCACGAGGATGATGCCGAGGTAGAAGAGCGGGTGCGCGACCAGCGGCAGGTAGGACGTCATGAGCACGTCGGCCTGGCCGCGGAGCACGATGTAGTTCACCATCACGGCGCCGACGAACATCATGCCGAACGAGGCCCAGGCGACCTTGCGGGAGAAGAGCCGGGCGTTGAGCGGCGTGGTGCAGGCGAAGTAGAGGATGGCGATCTCGAAGAAGAGGATCCAGTGGATCAGCATGTTGATGCCGTGGAGCGTCAGCACGCGGTAGAACCACTCGGCGTTGAGGAGGTGGACGGCCTGCCAGCGGGTGAGGCCGAGGAGGATGGCGGCGATGCCGCCGAGGAGCAGGAAGACGACGCCGACGACGGCGTTGAGCTTGATGAACTGCTGCGCGTCGAGGCAGACGCCGAGGCCGGTGGTGGCGCAGGTGCGCTTGGGCACGTCGGGCGCGGCCAGCGAGTGGGAGAAGGTGGCGGAGGCGGTGGTCATGGCGGGTCCGGGGTTATTCGACGAAGATCTTGCCGGTCATGGCGTGGTGGCCGATGCCGCAGAACTCGTTGCAGACGATGGTGAACTCGCCCTTCGAGGTGGGCGTGAGAGTGAGGACGTGGTCGTAGCCGGGCAGCACGTGGAAGTTCATGTTGAGCGGCTGGAGGGAGAAGCCGTGCTGGAGGTCGAGCGCGGAGAGGTGGATGCGGTAGGTCTCGCCCTGGCGGAGGCGGAGGGCGGGATACCACTGCCACATGCGCGCGGTGATGTAGGCGTCGCCGCCGGGGGCGGGCTCGACGATGGGAAGCTCGGCCGCGTAGGGGTTGTTGACCGGGTTCTTGAAGGTGCCGACGCGGTTGGAGGCGACGAACTTCTCCGTGCGGGCGAGGAAGTCGGCGGGCTTGACGGTGTAGGCCTCGCCGGTGCTGTTCTGTTTGCCGCGGAAATGCCAGTAGGGCATCATCAGCGACATCACGAAGCACCAGAGCAGGGCGAGCCCGAGCCAGAGTTTCTCGTGGCCGGCGGGCGCGTGGAACCAGGGGGAGGTGAGGGGGCGCAGGCTCATGGGATTCCTTTCAGGGCAGCGGGGCGGGCTTGGTGAGCAGGAGCTCGATCCAGCCCCACGCGGTGTAGGACAGGAAGGGCACGATCACGCCGAGGGCGAGGAGCAACCAGGGGTTGTCGAGGACCTTCTGCCACGGGTGGATTTTGGTTTCGTTTTTCATGGTGAAATTCGTGCGGGGCGGGCCGGCCGGGCGGTGAAGCTCCGCAGCATGAGGAAGAGGAAGAGCAGCCCGCCGGCCACGGCCACGAGACCGCCAAGGCCCATGACGCCGAGGCCGAGATGCTCGCCGAGCGAGCGGACATGCTGCTCGGCGCCGTATTGCTTGCGGCCGAGGCCGTAGGCGCCGGCCAGGGCGAAGCCGAGGCCGAAGACCGCCTGGCCCGCGCCGAAGAGGAGCAGCTGCCAGCGGGCGAGCCGGGCCGAGGGCGCGCCGGCCGGCGCCATGACGCGGCAGAACTCGTGGCCCGCGGCCATGAGGATGATCGTCACGGCGCCGATGGCGCAATGGTAGTGGCCGGGCACCAGCGTGCTCGAGCCGCGGATCATCGCGCCGAGGATGAAACCGAGCAGCGTCAGCACGGCGCTGCCGGCGAGGCCGGCGAGCAGGTCACCCCGGCCGGCGGGCGCACCGCGGCGGTGCAGGACGTAGTGACGGAGGCCGAGCCCGAGGACCACGAGCGTGACCGGGAAGATGGTCCAGCGCATGAGCGCGGTGGCGAGGGCAAGGTAGGAAGTGGTCGTGGTGCCGGCGAAGGCGAAGAAGGGGAGCGCAGCGTGCGGCAGCACGAGGGCCACGCCGAGCCAGCGTGCCGCGACGGGCGAGAGCACGGCCGCGCCGGACCAGCGCCGGAGCAACCAGAGCCAGAGCGCGAGCATCGCCGCGACGTTCGCCGCCTGCAGCACGTGGCCGCCGCCCCAGAACAAGGTCTCGTAGTAGCCGAGCGGCGCGAACGAGGAGGGCGTCGTGCGCCAAGCGCCGGCGAAGGTCACCAGCGCCAGCAGGTTGGCGGCGGCGGCGGTGCGCAGGAACGCGCGCGCGTCGTCGGAGACGACGGAGCCTTCGGCGCGGGCCGGGGCGAGCAGGGCGGCCGCGAAGAAAATCCCGGCGCCGACGAACCAGCCGCCGAGGCCCGCGAGATACAGCGGGTGGTCGATGACGGGCACGTAGTTGGCGAGGATGGGCTCGGCCCCGGGCACGCCGGCGGCAAGCAGCATGGCGACCACCCCGGCGAAGGCGACCGCGAGCGCCGCGGCGATGGCGCCACGCGGGATGGCGCGGCCGAGCGCCAGCCCGAGGAACGCCGCCGTGCCGGCCTGGAACCACACGATGAGGGCGAGATCGACATGCACGACGAGCCCGCGCTTGAAGAACAGCGGGTCGGCGATGAAGGCGCCGAACACGGGGATGCGACCGACGACGAGCAGGAGTGACAGCAGGCCGGCGAGCACGAGGCTGCCGACGGCGAAGAGGAACCAGCGCTGCGCCCCGCCCGGATCTACCTCCCCCGCAACCACGCGCGCCGGACCCGGCAGGCATTCAAGCCGGGCATCCGTGAACGTGGTGGCAGGCGGGGGCATGGTGTTTTTATAACATGCGGCGGTCCCGGCGGCCTTGACTGGCATCAAGCTTTGCGCGCCGTGCCTGGAGGGCGGTTGAGGGCAACCGCCCCTACCACGCAACTGAACCGCGGAGTTCCGGTAGGGGCGCTTGCCCTCAAGCGCCCTTGGGGATAATCGACGGACTGCGGGCATCATTCATGCCGACACGCCGCACATTATCGCATACACCACCCGCTTCAGCTCCGGATGGTTCGTGGTTCTTCCTTACTTTGTGCTGCGCCGAGCGCGGAAGAAACCAGCTCTGCCTTCGAGAAACCGGCAACCAGTTGCTTGAGGATGGCGCCCGCTATCACCGACAGGGCGTGTGGCACCTGTATTTGCTTCTGCTGATGCCAGACCACCTGCACATGATCGCGGCCTTTCCCGTTGAGGTGAGGATGAGCGACGCGATCAGGAATTGGAAGCGGCTCACCGCACGAATGCTTGGGATAAAATGGCAGCGGAATTATTTCGATCACCGGTTTCGCGCGGACGAAGGCTTGGAGTTGAAAGCAAATTATATCCGGCAAAATCCTGTCAGGCGGGATTGGTGCAGACGGCGGAGGAATGGCCTTTCTATGTTGATTTCAGGAAGCTGGAGGGCGGTTGAGGGCAACCGCCCCTACCGGGCGAGAGTCACGCCGACTAACAATGACGCGGGACCTACGCGGCCTCAGTGGTTGAACTCGATTTGAATCCAGAGCTTGCGGACAGAGGGGAAGGCCGCGCTGTCGCGCCGGAAGTCGGCGTATTTCAGGACGGCCGTGACGGACTGGCCGAACTTGCGGGTGAGCTGCGCATTGAACTCCGAGCCGAAGGTGGCGCCGCCGGAATCGGCCTCATACCAGTGCTGGCCGGCCACGAGGGCGACATCGCCGGGCAGGTTGGCGTTTGCGCGGAGATAGGTGTCGCGCAGGCCGGCGGCGGGCGTGGTCAGGAAGAGGTCCGCCCAGCCGTTGAAGGCGTGCAAGGTGGCCAGCGGGGTCTTGAAACCGACGTTGTTGTCGGAGCCGAGCGCCTCGTGGAGCAGCGCGATGCCGGTCTGCTTGGCGGTCAGACCGACCTCGAGGGCGTGATAGGTCGCGCGGTAGCTCAGCGGGCTGTTGCCGTGGTCGGTCTGCGTGGCCAACTCGGCGCGGTAGGTGAGCTTGAGCGCCTCGGACAGTTTCGCGGTGCCGGTGAGGCTGGCGCCATAGGTCGCGGTGGAGTTGGCGGCGGAGTTGGAGAACTTCAAAAGGTAGGCGTAGGCCGTGAGCGTGCCGGCGGGCAGGCCGGTATGGCTGGCATGGAAGATGTGTGAGTCGGACCGCCAGCGGCCCTGGGCGTGGTCGGAGCCGAAGACGCGGTTGATGCGGTCGAGGTAGGCGTAGGTGAGCGTCGTCTTCGCGAGGTTCTTGTTCTGGAAAACGGCGGCGTCGAAGGTCTGCTGGTTCTGGCGCCAGCCGACGTCGCCGATGAAGCGTGCGTTGTCGAGGACGAGGCGCTGCCGGCCGAGCGTCGCGGAGGTCTGGCCGGAGCTGAACGCGGCCCAGGCCTGGTTGATCTCGGTGCCCTCGGGGTCGGCGACGACGGCGCGGCCGGCACCGCCGGGATTGAGGCCGGCCTGGCTGTAATTGTCGCCGTCGGCCGCGGTGATGTTCTCGGCTTCGGCCATGAATTTCCAGCCGCGCCACGCGGCGATGGTGTAGCCGAGGCGCGTGCGCAGTGTGAGCGCATTGGCGTCGCGGAGGCCGGTCTGCTGCACTGATTCGAGGCGCAGACGGGCGTTGAAGGACACCTGGCCGCGGGCGATGGCCTCGGCGATGGAAGCCGGGGCGGAAACGGGTTCCGCGGCGCCGAGGGCGGCGGAAACGAGGCACGATAAAACGAGGAGAGAACGGTGCTTCATGGGGATGCGGGTCATCCGAGCATACCCGCACGTCGCGGCCGCGGCCTTGACTTGGGTCAAGGCGGGTCCCGGGCCGTGGTGTTAGGTTGGCGCCCGTCATACCGGCGCGACGCCGGCCACCCCCCACCATGAAGACGATCCACCGTTCCCTGCATATCACCCGTTCATTGTCCGCGGCCGGCCTGCTGGCCGCGGTCCTGTTTGCGCCCGGCGCGGCGCACGCGTGCGAAAAATGCGCCCAGGCGATGGCGCTGCGGTTGCTCGCGAGCGGCACGCCCTCGGCGCATGCCTCCGAGATGAAACAGCTCATCGCCAACTCCGACTGGGACGGGAAGGACAAGCTCCTGCAGACCCTCGCGATGGTGCAGTCGGGCCCGGCCGGAGGCACGGTTCCGGCGGCTGAAGCCAAGCCTGCTTCGCCGGCGCCAGTCGCGGCCGCGCCGACAGGACATCCGTTCCAGGGCATCATCGACCGCGACCGCAAACTCGGCATCTGGGAGACGAGCTACGTGCCGCAGGACACCCCGGCCGACAAGAGCCACACGCTCACCTTGGAGGAGGGAGACGTGTTCCTCGGCAACGGCGTCGTCTACAGCGGCTTCACGGTGAACGAGTCCATCCCCGGCCCGACCATCATCGTGGACGAGGGCGACGTGCTCGAATTGACGGTGCAGAACAAGGGCGGCATCCCGCATGGCGCCTCGATCCACGCCGCCTACACGCAGACCTCGAAATACCTTGGCAAGATCGATGCGGGCCAGAGCCGGAAGTTCAAGTTCCGCGCCACCTTCCCCGGCGTCTACATGTATCACTGCGCGCCGGGCGGCCATGCCATCCCCATGCACACGCTCAATGGCCAATACGGCATGCTGGTCGTGAAGCCGAAATCCGTGAAGTTCAAGATGGACGAGGTGATGGGCCGCGGGCCGGACCTGGAGATCTACCTGCTGCAGCACGAGCTCTACGCCAGCGGCAAGGACGCCATCGAGGGTCGCGCCGCCTACGTGCTCTTCAACGGCAAGCTGTTCCGCTATGTCGACAGCCCGATCAAGGCGCGCCCCGGCGACTTCGTGCGCATCTATTTCCTCAACGCCGGCCCGAACCTGATCTCCACCTTCCACCTGGTCGGCATCATCTGGGACTACGCCTACTGGCAGGGCACACCGACGCCGGGCAACACGTTCACCGGCGGCCAGACGGTCACCGCCGGCCCCTCCGACTCGTGGGTCGTCGATTTCCGCGTGCCGCCGGACGAGGGCGGTTACCTGATCGTCACGCACGCCTTCGGCAGCACCACGCGCGGCGCCATCGGCATCCTGCAGGCAACGAAGGATGCCGAGCGCTCGCCCACCGTGCTCGCCGAAGGGCCGAAACTGCCCAAGGCGGAGATGGAAGCGCTCGCCGCCAAGACCGTGCGCCGCATCTCGCCGTTCCGACCCGGCACCGAGGACGAGCGGAACCCCTTCCTGCTGCCCGCCGGCGAAAAGCGGCTGCGCGTGCAGATCATCGGGAATTCCTTCTGGCCGAAGGTCGCCGTCGTGCGGCCGGGCACGGAGATCGAGTGGGTGAACGAGGACGTGTTCACCTTCTTCAAGGGCGAGTTCTCCGGCGTGCACGACGTGGTGACGAGCGAGGCGCCGGAGCATTTCTACTCGCCGCTGCTCGGCCACGCCGAGCGGTTCACCACCGTGCTGACCAAGCCGGGCACCTACGAATACTTCTGCACGCCGCATCCCTACATGGAGGGACGGATCATCGTGAAGGAGTGACCGTTGCAGCCGGGCGTTTGTGACGCGATCTGTCACAAACGTCGCGGGGCGCGCTTCTACGGCGGTTTCAGTAATTTCGTGGCCGTCTAGCCTGTTGCGGTAGGGACCGTTGCCCTCAACGGCGCTCGACAGTCAAGGGCGCTTGAGGACAAGCGCCCCTACCGGCGGCCTTCTGTGCCATCATCAAAACGTTGGCCTCAGTTTCTCGTGCCGGGCGGGCGGGTGGCCAGGGCCGCGAGGGCGGCGGCGGTCTCGGCGTGACCGTCCTTCAACCCGGTGCGCTGGTGGACGATCTCGCCCTCGCGGTTGAGCACGGTGAGGAGGTTGGAGTGGGCGAAGTTGCCGTCGGCCTCCTGCTTGTATTTCACGCCGAGCAGGGCGGCCAGTTCGCGCACGTCGGTGTCGGCGCCGTGGAGCAGGAGCCATTGCGCGTCCAGGTGGCGGCTCTCGCGGTAGGCGCGGAGCACAGGGGGCGTGTCGCGCGCGACGTCGAAGGACACGAGCACGAAGGCGACCTCGTCGCGCAGACCGGTGGGCAGCAGCTCGCGGATGCGGGCCATGTCGCTGACGAGCAGCGGGCAGGCGTAGCCGCAGGAGCTGAAGAACATGGTCAGCACGACGGGCCGGCCGCGCAGAGCGCCGAGGGTGACGGGCCGGCCGCCATCGTCGGTGAAGCGGGCGTCGGTCTGGTAGAGCGAGGCCTTGGTGAAGGCGCCCGCGGCCTGCTCCTTGCAGCATTTGTCCTTGGGCTGGGTCGGCGCGGGATCGACGGCGAGGGCGGTGGTCGCGAGGAGGAGGACGGCAAGCGGACGGAGAGGGAGAGGAGACGTTTTCATGGGAGATCCTGCGCGCAGCGGAAGCCGAGCGACGAGGTGGTGTTGACGGCCTTCAGCGAAGAGCGGAGGGCCATGCGCATGTAGGCGGCGTAGTCGTTGGTCTCCCTGGCGCCGGCGACCGCGGCGCCGCAGAAGAGATCGCGATCGAGGCCGGCGTCGCCGCGCGATTCGCCGGTGACCATGGCGGTGTTAAAATCCTCGACCCATTCCCAGACGAGGCCGTGGAGACCGCGCACGCCGTGGAAGTTGGGTTTCGCGCCGGAGACGGAGGGCACGACCTCGGGCGTGGGGCGGGCGATCCAGGCGTAGAGGTCGCGGTTGAGCGCCTCGTCGTTGCGGCCGTCGGGTCGGGTGTAACCGGCGGCGCCGGCGAGTTCCCACTCCGCGGTGGAGGGGAGGCGCTTGCCCTGCGCGGCCGCGTAGGCGCGGGCGGCGAACCACGAGACGCGCACGACAGGGGCGTCGGGCAGCGCGCGCGGGCCGAGTTCGAGGTCGCCGGCCCAGTGCGAGAGGTAGTGGGCGTCGGCAAAGAGCGGCGACACCTGCGAGCGCCGCCACTTCGGGTGGATGCGCACGAACTCGAGGAAGTCGGCGTTGGTGACGGGCCGGACATCGAGCCGGAAGGCCGCGACGGACACCGCGGGCACGTCCTTCACGGAGCGGAGGAGCGGTGTGTAAGTGCCGGCGGGAATGAGGGCCGCGGAGGATTCGGCCGCGATCTGCGCGTGTCCAGCGGCAGACAACACCGCCAGCAGGACCAGCAGCGGCCAGAACCAAGTGTCATATAATAGATGACACTTGGTCGGAGCGTGGATGGAGGCTGCAGATGGCATGGCCTGCGGGAACCAGAGGGGATCGGGCTCAGTTGCGCTGGCTGCGGACGGCCTTGACCTGATCGGCGGTGAAGGCGGCGCCCTTGTTGCCCCACGAGTTGTAGACGTAGGTCAGCACGTCGGCGATCTGCTGGTCGTTGAGCACGTCGCCCAGCGGGGTCATGACGTTGTTGTAGTTCGTGCCATTGACGGTGATCGGGCCCGAGAGGCCCTTGATGACGGTGCGGACGGCGCGTTCGCGATCGGCCTGCAAATAATCCGAGCCGGCGAGGGGCGGGAAGACGGCGGGGATGCCCTTGCCGTCCGGCAGGTGGCAGGCGAAGCAGGTCTGCATGTAGACCTGCTTGCCGCGTTGCACCTGCACGCCGAGCGTGAGGTCCGCGATGGCGGGGTTGGCGCGCATCTCGGTGTCGATCTTGGCCTTCAGCTCGGCCTCGCGGCGGGCAGCCTCGGAACCTTCCTCGGCCTGGGCGCCAAAATACACGGCGTCGATCTCCTTGCCGGAGTAAATGACGCGGTCCTCGGCACCCGCGGCCTTGAGCATGCCGAGCGCACCCTTGTTGAACGCGCGGCTGAGCGAGTGGTCGACCAGCACGTAGGTGCCGGGCACGTCGACGCGGAAATCCACGATGGCGGAACCGCCGGCCGGGATGAGCGTGGTCTGCACGTTCTCCTGGGCAAACCGGGTGCCGCCCTCGGTCCAGACCTTGTCGAAGATCTCGCCGATGACGTGGAAGGACGAGACGAGGTTGGGGCCGCCGTTGCCGACGTAGAGGCGGACGGTCTCGCCGACGCGCGCGTTGAGGGCCTTGTCGCCCACGAGCGAACCGACGGCGCCGTTGAAGAGCACGTAGGTGGGTCGCTCATCGATGGACTTGGGCGTGTCGAAGGACTGCAGGCCGGGTTCGCCGTAGCCGCCGGTGGTGTAGAAATCACCCTGCATGACGTAGAATTCCTTGTCGACGGGCGGCAGGCCGTCCTTGGGCTCGACGAGGATGAGGCCATACATGCCGTTGCCGATGTGCATGGGCACGGGCGCGGTGGCGCAGTGGTAGACGTAGAGGCCGGCGTTGAGCGCGCGGAAGGTAAATTGGGAGCTGTGGCCGGGCGCAGTGAACGTCGACGCGGCGCCGCCGCCGGGGCCGGTGACGGCGTGGAGGTCGATGTTGTGCGGGACCTTCGAGGAGGGGTGGTTGTTGAGGTGGAACTCGACGACGTCGCCCTCACGGATGCGGATGAAGGAGCCCGGGACGGTGCCGCCGTAGGTCCAGAACGTGTATTCGGAGTTGTCGGCGATCTTCATGACGACCTCGCGGACCTCGAGGTTGACGACGACGCGGGCGGCGTGCTTGCGCTTGATGGAGGGCGGCACGTGCGGCGGCGCGGTGAGGATGGCCTGCTCGACGGGCAGGGCGGCGACGGCCGGGGGCAGCAGGACGGGGCCCTTGGCTTCGGTGGGACCTTCGCTGGCGCGGAGGAGTGCCGTCGGGCACAGCACGGCGGCGAGGACGAGGGCCGCCGAAGCGGCCGGCAGGAGGTGGCGTGGATGTGTTTTCATGACCGGTTTATGTGGTGGAAACAGGATAGCGCAGCGCGTGCCGGGACGCCTTGACGCAGGTCAAGGGCAGGGGGTGGGGCAGTGCGCCGGGTCTCGCCGGGCGTGGTCCGGACGACTGGGCATGCCGCCACCTTAGCAAAAATCTCCACACCCAGTCTAGAGCGAGAAGGTCTACGGTTGGCGCTGGCGGTTGCTAGAAGGCTCAGCTAACTGACTGTGCGCTTCATGAAAATTCGGCGGCAGGCGGATTGGACTACCCAGATTGCCAAAAACTAGTCTTCCACTAACCTGGGAATCATTGGGCGGGGAGGATGGTGCCGCGGCATTCGCCGAGGCCGAGGCGGCGGGCGCCGGGGCGCTCGGCCCAGCCGCGCATGATGACCTCGTCGCCGTCGGCGAGGAATCTGCGCTCCTCGCCGTGGGGGAGCTTGATGGGCTCGCTGCCGCGCCAGGTGAGTTCGAGGAGGCAGCCGCGTGATTCCTTGGTCGGGCCGGAGATCGTGCCGGAGCCGAGGAGATCGCCGGGCTGGAGGTTGCAGCCGTTGCTGGCGTGGTGCGTGAGCATTTGCGCGAAGGTCCAATACATGGCGGCGAAGCTGCCGCACGAGAGGCGGTGCGGGGCGGCGCCGGCTTCGCGCATCTTCGGCGTGAGGAGCAAGACCTCGAAAGTGAGGTCGAGGCCGCCCGCGGCCTGGTCGGCGGGGTCGGCCAGGTAGGGCAGGGGCGCGGGATCGCTCTCGGAACGCGAGTAGGCGGGCAGACGGAAGGGCGCGAGGGCTTCCCACGTGACGACCCACGGCGAGATGGTGCTGGCGAAATTTTTTGCGAGGAAGGGGCCGAGGGGTTGGTATTCCCAGGTCTGGATGTCGCGTGCGGACCAGTCGTTCAGGAGCACGATGCCGAAGAGATGAGCGGAGGCCTGTCCGATCGGGATGGGCTGGCCGAGGGCATTGCCGGGGCCGACAAAGGCGCCGAGTTCGAGTTCGTAATCAAGATTCTTGCACGGCGCGAAGACGGGGGCGGGCGCATCGGCGGGCTTGAGCTGGCCGTGGGGGCGGCGGACGGGCGTGCCGCTGATGACGATGGATGAGCCGCGGCCATGATAGCCGATGGGGACCCACTTGTAGTTGGGAAGGAGAGGATTTTCCGGGCGGAGCATCGTGCCGACGTTGGTGGCGTGGCAGATGCCGGCGTAAAAGTCGGTGTAATCCCCGATGGCGGCGGGCAGGAGCATCTCCGCGCCGGATTGGGGCGAGAGGCATGTCTGGACCGCACGGCGGCGGGCGCCGTCGGGGCAGGTGTCGGCGCCGAGGAGTTCGCTCAGGCGGGCGCGGAGTTCGGTCCAGACGGGCGCGCCGGCGGCCATGAGGGGATTGAGCGTGGCGGCGCGGCAGGCCGACGCGGCGGAGTCGGGGAGGAGTCCGGCATTGGCGGCGGCGGCGAGGTCGAGGATGCGGTCGCCGATGGCGACACCGAGACGGGGTGTGGCGGCGGGCGCGGGCCGGAAGACGCCAAAAGGGAGGTTCTGCAGGGGAAAATCAGTGGCGGCGTCGTTGGCGGACTCGAGCCAGGAGAGCCGGGCGGGGTCGTGGGTGAAGTTGAGGTTCATAGCCAGCGGAGTTCCTGGAGCCCTTCGATGGGTTCGGTGAAGGAGCAGGAGCCGAAGGAGCGGAGCAGTTGTTTGCGGGTGGATTCGAGTTGCAGACGGGTGAATCTGCGGTCCCGCCAGGCCAGCGCGTCGGGCGTGCAGGTGAAGTGGCGCGGGTCGCCGGCGGAGAGGAGCATCGTGGCGTCGGCCGTGTTGCCGCCGTTATGAAGGAGGGCGGCGGCGAGGAAGACATTGAGAAAACCGAACATCAAGCCGCGCGGCGCACCCGCAGCGTAGGTGAGGGCGAACTCGCCGCGCAACGGATGGTGGAGTCCCGCGGTGGCCTTGGCGACGAGCCCATGGTCACGGCAGGCGGCGAGGAAGACGGCGACGTCGGCCGGCGCGGGGAAGGCGTCGGGTGTGACGCCGCCCGTGCGCAGCTTTGCGCCGCGCCCGATGGACTTGAGGGCGGTGAGGTTCGCGGCGAGGTCCTTGTTGGCGGGCAATTCGACCCAGACCTCGAAGACGGGAGGGAAGGCGGCGGCCTTGGCGATGTCGGCGGGCGTGGCGGCCTTGGTTTCGATGGAAACGATGCGGGCGTCGGCTTGGCGGGCGTTGAAGGAGAGGATGGCGTTGAGGTCGGCCTTGGGGTCGGCGCCGGCGAGGACACTGAGCCGCCATTCGTGCTGGGCCTCGGGATCGAGCGTGGCATGGGCAGCCTCGAATTCCTCCAAGCGCGCGACGGGCACGATGAAGCGGCCGAGTTTGCCACGGTGCGGACCGGCGAGGTAGGCGGCGTGATTGCGCACGGCGTCGGCCATCGTGAGCTGAGCCGGCGGAAAGAGGCCGGCGTAGTCGATCAGGCCGTGGAGCAGGGCGTCGAGGGCGGGCATCGGGCGCGAGGTTGCGACGGGATGACCGGGAGTCAACGCGCGCACACGCGGGAAATTACGAGGCCCGCGCGGCGGTTGTAAAATTAGGTCTTGAGGCCCAGACGCGGATAACTTTGGCTCTCGGTCAGTCGGTTGGGCAGCCACACAACCTGCCCATTCCCGGCGCAACCCTACATCCCTGATAACCTATGAACAATAGCTCCGTAAGGAACTTACGGGCGGCGCTTGCACTGATTGCAGGCCTGTCCATCGCGGCGACCGGCTTCGGCCAGTCCACCACCGGGTCGGAGGAGGCGGTCAAACTGGAAAAGTTTGTCGTCACCGGCTCGAACATCCCGTCAACCGAGACCACGGCCGAGGCGCGCACCTTCCCGGTCGCGACCATCGACCGCCGTCTCATCGACCAGTCCGGCTTGGGCAACACCACCGAACTGCTCCAGAAGATGACGCTCTCGAACGCCGGCAGCGTGCCGCTTTCGAACAACGCCACCGGCTTCACCCCGGGCGGCACGTCCACTTCGCTCCGCGGCCTCGGGCCCGAGGCGACGCTCGTGCTCGTCAACGGCCGGCGCATGCCCTTCTATCCGATCGGCACCGGCGGCACGACGGCCTTCGTCGACCTCAACAGCATCCCCCTCGCGGCCATCGAGCGCATCGAGGTGCTGAAGGACGGCGCCTCCGCCGTCTATGGCGCCGACGCGGTCGCCGGCGTGGTGAACATCATCTTCCGCAAGGGCTATGATGGCGCCGAGTTCACCGTCAGCTACGGCAACACCACCGACAAGGATTCCTCCGAGTTCGCCGCCAACGTCATGTATGGCGTGACCACCGAGAAGAGCAGCATCATGGTCGGCGTGAACTACTACAACCGTGAGCCGATCTTCAACCGCGACCGTGAATACTCCGCGGTGCCCGCGTTCCTCAGCTCGAACTCCTCGCCGCCCAACCTCCAGGTCACGCGCGCGACAGTGCTCGAGGCCCTCGGCCTGCCGGCCGGTTCGCCCATCACCATCAACGGCGTGGCCAACACGACCACCAACGTGTTCTTCGCCACCTCCGGTCCGAACGTGCCCGGCACCATTACACCTGCCCCGGGCAATCAGAACGCGAACAACCAAGGCAATGTTCCGGCGAATCTCTACACCTTCACCACCGGCCGCCGCTCGACCTTCAACTACAACGAGTTCTCCGGTTCCTTCCCCGAGATCACCCGCAAGGGTGCCTTCGCGGCCTGGGAGCGCGCGTGGAGCGACAACGTCAAGACCTACGGCGACATGTTCTTCTCGAACGTGCACCAGATCGACGAACTCGCCCCCTACGCCACCGGCAGCTTTGAGACGCCCGGCCAGACGACCATCGTCATCCCCGCCCGCACGCCCAATCCCATCCTTACCCCGTCCGAAATCGCCCGCGGCGGGCGCACGGCCGCGGCCGGCGCCTTCAATCCCTTCAATCCCTTCAATCAGGATTTGTCGGGTGGCTCGCGCATCCGCCTCGCCGAGTTCGGCAACCGCATCTACCACAACCGCAACACGGCCTTCGCCGTCACCGGCGGCATCAAGTTCGACAACATCATGGACAAGTGGAACCTCGATGCCGGCATCCGCTACGGCCAGATTGACAACAACGGCCGCGCCAAGCTGATCGCCACCTCGCGCTTCCTCCGGGCGCTGAACGCCAACGACCCGATCTTCAATCCGGCCAGCCCGAACTTCATCGGCTCGACCGTGCCCTACAACCCCTTCGGTTACTTCCGCAATCCGATTGCGACTAACTTCGCCCCGGTGGCTTTCGCCACGCACTACACGCGTGACGAGAACCGCTCGGCCACGATGCAGGCCAACTTCCTGCTCAACACGGCCAGCCTGATGGAAGTGCCCGCCGGCGACGTCGGTTTCGCCTTCGGCGCCGAATACCGCCGTGAGAAGGTGCACCAAGCCCCGGATTCGACCCAGCTCTCGGGCGACCTCCTCGGCTCCAATGTCGGCACCTTCACCATCGCGCAGCGCAAGATCGCCTCCTACTTCGGTGAAATCGAGATCCCGATCTTCAGCGAGAAGCGGAGCATGGACTTCGCCCACAACCTCTCGCTCAACATCGCGGCCCGTTTCGAGGACTTCCTGACCTCGAGCCGCAATGCCTTCGTGCCGAAGTTCGGCCTCCGCTGGGAGCCGCTCTCCGACGGCTCGATCGTCGTCCGTTCGAGCTGGGGTGAAGGCTTCCGCGAGCCCTCGCTCTTCGAGCTCTACTCCGGCCGCACCGCCGGCCTCACCCCGATCAACGATCCGCTCACCGGCAACACCGAGCCCGAGCAGAACGTGGTCACCGGCGGCAATCCCCGCCTCGAGGCCGAGGACACCGAGTCCTGGAACGTCGGCATCGTCTGGTCGCCCAAGGGCAAACTCGAGGGCTTTACCGCCTCCTTCGACATGTGGCGCATCGAGCGCAACGGCACCGTGGCCGCCAACAACCAGGACACCGTCGACCGCTCCGTCGGTCGCGACAGCCTGGGCAATCCGCGGCCCGGCGGCCTCCGCCCGGGTGAGAGCGTGATCCGCGACCTCGCCGGCAACATCGTGCAGGTCAACTCGCTCTTCCTCAATGCCGGTGAGACCGTCGCCGAAGGCTTCGACGTGTCCGCCAGCTACGCCTGGAACACCAGCGACTGGGGCCGTTTCGACTTCGGCGTGAATGCGTCCTACCTCGGCTCCTACAAGTCCTCCACGGTCCCCGGCATCGCCCCGGTCGAGTTCATCGACCAGGCGATCTCCCCCGGTGACGACGGCTACCTCCGCTGGAAGGCGCAGGGCTTCGTGGGTTGGAACTGGAAGGGCATCAACGCCAGCATCACCGGCAACTACACGCACGGTTTCGATGACCTCGGCGGCGACATCAACGGCAACTTCTACGGTGAGCTGCCTTTCCGCGTCGACAGCACCCTCTTCTGGGATGTCCAGATCGGCTACAAGCTGTTCCCGTCGAAGAGCCGCCAGGACGCCTCCTGGTTCTCCGACATCAAGCTCACGGCCGGCTGCAACAACATCTTCGACGAGGATCCTCCCTACGTCGCGGATTGGGGTAACAACTCCACCAACTACCCCGGCTTCCTCTACAATAACACCGGGCGTTGGGTTTACTTCCGCCTCGAGAAGAAGCTCTGATCTACCCACCTGACCCCCAGGTCAGTTTTCACGACTCCCGCCCTTCCAGAGGGCGGGAGTTTTGTTTTGTGCCACCTTGACGCACATCGATTGGCCGCAAGAATAGGTCAACTCGGCGCAGATTAACATAGTTTTGGCTTGCCGAATCGACCTCTCACTATTCGCTGCGCCTTACACACCAAGCTAATGCGGACCCCTAACCCGCGTCGGCTTAACACAACTGCAACACACTGATACCCTATGAACGCACGTTCCGTATGGAATCTGCGGGCATTGTTCGCGCTGATTGCTGGCGCGAGCATTATCCCCGCCGCGGTGGCCCAACCGGCCGCTGCCTCCAAGGAAGATGAGACGGTCAAGCTCGAGAAGTTCGTCGTCACCGGTTCGCTGATCCCGGTCGCCGCCGACTCCCCGGCTGTCCCGATCACTGTCCTTAGCTCGGTCGACATCGCCAAGTCCGGTGTCAACACCGACATCCTCCAGGTCCTCAAGAAGACGGAGCCGTATTTCTACGGGGCCAACAACATTGGCTCCGACAACGGCAACATCTCCTCGGGTTCGACCAACGGCGGTTCCGCCGTCGCCCTCCGCAACCGCGCCACGCTGGTGCTGATCAACGGCCGTCGCGCCGCGGTCGCCCCCGTGCTGGCCTCCGGTGGTGGCAACTTCGTCGACGTGAGCCTCATCCCGATCGCGGCCGTTGAGCGCATCGAGATTCTCTCCGACGGCGCCTCCGCGACCTACGGCTCCGACGCCGTCTCGGGCGTGGTCAACATCATCCTCAAGACCAACTACCAGGGTGGTGAGGTCTCCGGCCGCTACGGCTTCAGCACTGCCGAGGGCAAATACCGCGAGCGCTCCTACTCGGGCGTTTTCGGTGCCGGCAACGACAAGACCAACGTCACCATCTCCACCGAGTGGAAGAAGTCCGACCCGCTGATCCAGTTCCAGCGTGAATGGGCCCGCGGCCAGTTCCGCACGCCCTCCTACGCCGGCGTGATCAACATCGGCCTCGACTTCTACTACCTGAACCCGAACCTCAATGCTCCGGCTCAGAACACCGATCTGTCCCCGGCCGATCTGGTGGCCTCAGGCGTATACCAAGGCCCTCTGACTCAAGGTGCCGCCTCGCAGTTCTTCGATCTCGCGGCCAAACCCACCATGCTTATCAAGGCCCAGCGCCGCAGCGTCGTCGCCGCCGTTGACCATCAGTTGACCGACAATATCAAGTTGTTCGGCGACTTCATCTACACGGTCAACAACACCGAGTCGGTCCTCAACGCCCAGCCGGTCGCCGGCAATGTGGCTGCCAGCCATCCGTTCAATCCCTTCAACATCACCGTCACGGCCCGCAACCGTTTCGTGGATTTCCCCCGCATCTACCAGGCGGAGTCCACCAGCACGCGCGGCGTCGTGGGCATGAAGGGCACCATCGGCTCCAACTGGAGCTATGAACTGGCCGGCGACTTCAACCGCACGCTCCAGAAGTTCCGCAATCACAACCTGATTGATGCCGCCCAATACACCGCCCTGACCAACTCGAACGCCTACAACCCGTTTGCCCGCAATCAGGCCCCCGGTGTGGTGCGAAGCATGCTCGGCACCAGCTTCCGCGACTATGTCAGCGAGCTGAATGCCTTCGACCTGCGCATCACCGGCGAGGTCTTCGACCTGCCCGGCGGCCCGCTCCAGATGGGCTTCGGGGCCGAGACCCGCTGGGAATCGCTGTCCTTCCAGAACGACCGTTTCGACCAGACCGGTGGCTGGCTCCAAGCCACCCCGCGTCAGCCGTTCCAAGCCCGTTCGACCACCGACGGTTTCTTCGCCGAGGCCCGCATCCCGGTCTTCGACAAGGGCAACGCCATCGACGGTGCCCAGCTGCTCGAGTTCTCGATCGCCGGCCGCAAGGACATCTACAGCCGCACGGCCGATCCCTTCGTGCCGAAATACACCGTCCGCTGGCTGCCGTTCAACAACGAGTTCGCGGTGCGCGGCACCTACTCCGAGTCGTTCAGCGCTCCTACGCTGTATGACCTGCTCGGGCCCGTCAGCGTCGGCTTCACCCCGTCGATCAACATCGCCCGTTACGACACCGCGGGCAATCCGCTCGGCGTGAACACCGGTTCCCGCCAGTATCGCTCCCGCTCGGGCTCCAACCCGAACCTCAACCCCTCCGAGTCCCGCAACTGGACGGCCGGCTTCGTCTGGTCGCCCACCAAGGGCAAGCTCAAGGGCCTTGAGGTCTCGTTCGACTGGTTCGACATCGATGAGCGCGACCTGATCTCCACGATCTCGTCTACCACCATCACCAGCAGCGTCGAACGCCTCGGCCCGGCTTCGCCGTATGCCTCGCTCGTCCGTCTGGCCCCCAGCCTGGCGGGTGAGACGCACTTCGACGATGGCGCGCCGATCACGACCCCCGGCCAGATCACCAACCGGCCCTCCGACGAAGTCTGGATTTCCAACCAGCTCGTCAACGTGGCCGGCGTCTGGCAGTCGGGCGCCGACATCCGCGTCCGCTACAACTGGGATACGGAGTCGATGGGCAAGTTCAACGCCGCCCTCTCGATGGTGTATCTGCACAACTACAACATCCAGAGCCTCCCCGGCGGCACGAGCTTCAACTACACCGACAGTTTCTCCGGCACGAGCGTGTATCCGCGTTTCCGCACCTACACGACCCTCGGCTGGAACTACAAGAACTGGGAAGCCGGCATCGCGCACACGTTCATCCCCGAGATTGACGATGTGGCCAACGCCGTCGAACTTCCGGTCGACGCCTACCACAACTTCGACCTGCAGGCCAGCTACAGCTTCTCAGGCTCGAACAACAAGTGGCTGGACGGCCTCTCCTTCGCCGTGGGCATCAACAATGTCCTCGACGAGGAGCCCCCGTTCATCACCTCCGAGGGCAACCAGAGCCACGACATCAACACCTACGACCCCATCCAGCGGTTCTACTGGGTGTCGATGCGCTACAAGTTCTGAGCTGACCGCTCGGGATTCTCTTCAGGCCGGTCCTTCGGGACCGGCCTTTTCTTTTCCCTGTCATGCGCTTTTGGCGTGAAACTTTTTCCATCATGGCAATGCTCTCCTCCGCGGCAGTCGGTATACCGCCGCCACCACACAACACACCCCTCGGTCGGCTACGAACATGCTCACACCCCTCCGCACGCTCCCCGCGCGGCTCTTGGCTGCGCTCGCCTTCGCCGGACTCGGCGCCTTGGTCCATGCCCAGGGCGAAACCCCGGTCCTTGTCCCGCTCAACGCCTTCTTCGACTCCCAGTCGATCCGTCAGATGGTGTTGTCGCCCGACGGCAACAAGGTGGCGATGATCGCCCCGAACAAAGGCCGTTACAGCCTCGCCGTGCTCGACACCACCAACGGCCAGGTGAGCGTCGTCGTGCACTTCAAGGATGAGAACATCCGCAGCGTCTTCTGGAAGGGCAATGATCGCCTCATCTTCACCTCCGCGGTCGAGGGTCATGAGATTCCGCTGCTTGCGTCCACCGACCTCGCCGGCAAGTCCGTCAAGCGCATCCTCGAGCCCCGCCGCACCAAGGACGACTTCTCCATCTTCTTCGGCAACCTCGTCGACCGCTACCCCGCCAGTGACGACCACATCCTCATTACCGGCTTCACGGGCGAATCCGACGGACGGAAGATCAACCCCAGCATTCCCCGCAGCATCACCCCCTTTGTCTACAAGGTGAACGTCGAAACCGGCAAGCGCCAGCAGGTGATCGGCCTCGATCGCGGGGTGTCCGCGGGGTATTTCGACGCCAACGCCCAGCAGCGTGTCACCACCGTGGAGGAGGACGGCAAAATCTGGTTCAGGCTGCGCGAAAAGAACGACCGTCCGCTGCAGAACGTCGCCAGCTTCGATCCGCTCGACGTCCGCTGGGAAGTGCTCGGCCTGCTGGCCGACGGGCGCACCGCCTACGTGGTGGATGCGACCGAGCAGGACCGGGGCATCTTACGGACCATGGATACGACCACGGGCAAGCTGGGCGAAGCCTTGCTCGACCCGCCGGAGGGCGAGATAACCGGCGCGACCTTCTCTCCCAGGCGCGACCGCCTTCTCGGCGTCGCTGTCGAAAGCGACAAACTCCGGTTCCACTGGTTCGACCCGAAATGGAAGGCCGTCGCGCAGGCCATCGAGTCGCAGATGAAGAACGCCATCGTCAGCATCGGTTCGATCTCCGACGACGAGAAGCGCTTCCTCTTCCGTGTTTCCTCCGATCGCGATCCCGGCGCCTATTTCCTCGGCGACCTCCGGGGCGAAGGTCTGCGCGTCCAGCCCATCAACGCCGTCCGTCCCGCCATCAAGCCCGAGCTGATGAGCCCGATGGAGCCCATCAAGTTCACCGCCCGCGACGGCATGGTCATCCACGGTTATCTCACCAAACCCCGCGGTTTCGCCAATAACAAGACCCCGCTGCTGGTGAATCCTCACGGGGGTCCCTTCGGCCCGCGCGACTCCTGGGGCTTCAACCCCGAGGTGCAGTTCCTCGCCAACCGCGGTTATGCCGTGCTGCAGGTGAACTTCCGCGGCTCCGGTGGCTATGGCGTGGCCTTCACCCAGGCCGGCTTCGGGGAGTGGGGCGGCAAGATGCAGGACGACCTCACCGACGCCGTGAAATGGGTCATCGCCCAGGGTTGGGCCGATCCCGAACGCGTCGGCATCATCGGGGCCAGCTACGGCGGCTATGCCGCTCTGGCCGGCGTCACCATGACGCCCGAGCTCTACAAGGTCGGCATCAACTACGTCGGCGTGTCCGACCTCCGGCTCATCACCCGCTACGACCTCGGTCCCCGCGGCTCCACCAAGGCTTTTTTCGAAAGAGCCGTCGGCAAAGACCCGGCCTTCCTCGCCGCGCGCTCACCGGCCGAGCACGTGGCCAAGATCCGGGTGCCGACCCTCCACGCCTACGGTCGCAACGACCCGCGCGTCGAGTTCGTGCACTGGGAGGTGCTCGAGCGGGAGCTGAAGAAGCACGGCAAGACCTACGAGATCCTCATCGAGGACGCCGAGGGGCACGGATTCGAGAAGGAGGAGACGGCCAGCAAATACTACAGCACGGTCGAGGACTTCCTCGCCCGTTACATGCCCTCCGATGCCCTGAAGGCCCGGGTTGAAATCGGGCCGACCAAGGTCCTCGAGATGCCCGCCAAGACCAGGACCGAGTAGTCCCGCGCCAGCCAGTCAGCGGCCGGTCTCGGCCGCGGCGCTCATCGGCGCTTTTGCGCGATGAGCTGCTCCAGCTTCACCAGGTCGGCGGCGAACAGGCGGATGCCTTCCGCGGTCTTGTCCACGGCCATCGGGTCTTCGTTGAAGGCGTAGCGGAAAGCCTTCTCGTCGTAGCTCACCTTCTTGAGGTTGGCCGCGGCCGCCGCCGTTGGATCAAGCTTGCGCACCAGCGGCCCGGTCGAAGCCCACAATTCGCTGAGCAACTGCGGGCTGATGGTGAGAAGGTCGCAGCCCGCCAGTTCGGTGATCTGGCCCTTGTTGCGGAACGACGCGCCCATCACCTCCGTCGTGTAGCCGAATTTCTTGTAGTAGGTGTAGATCTGGGTGACTGATTTCACGCCCGGGTCATCGGCCGGCGTGTAGTCCTTGCCCGTGTTCTTCTTGTGCCAGTCGAGGATGCGGCCGACGAAGGGCGAGATGAGTTGCACCTTCGCCTCCGCACACGCCACCGCCTGCGCGAACGAGAACAGCAGAGTGAGGTTGCAGTTGATCTTCTCCTTCTGCAGCTGCTCGGCCGCCTTGATGCCCTCCCAGGTGGAGGCCAGCTTGATGAGGACGCGTTCGCGCGGCGTGCCGGTCTTTTCGTAGCGGGTGATGATCTCGCGCGCCTTGGCGATGCTGCCGTCGCGGTCGAAGCTCAGGCGCGCGTCCACCTCGGTCGAAACGCGCCCCGGCACGATCTTGAGGATCTCGTTGCCAAACAAGACGAGCAGGCCGTCGATCACCTGGTCCGTGGATGCGCCCTTGCCGGCGTCCGCGACCGCCTTGTCCAGCAACCAGGCATATTCGGGCATCACCGCCGCCTTGAGGATGAGGCTGGGGTTGGTGGTGGCGTCGCGCGGCGCATACTGCTTCATGCTCGCAAAGTCGCCCGTGTCCGCCACCACGACGGTCATCTGCTTCAATTGCTCGAGTTGCGACACGGCGGCGGTGGTTGTGCTCATGGCTTGTTCACGAGGGTGAGTCCGGGCGGCTGCGTCCGCAAATAGTTTTCCAGCCATGACACGGCCCCGGCCTCGTCGTTGAAGGCCCCGTCGAGCTGCGATTCGAACGCCGCATCCAGCGCCACCTTGAACGCGGGGCCCGGCGCAAAGCCCCTCGCCACGAGGTGCCGCCCCTGCAGGATGGGCCGTGGGGCGCGGTCCTCGATCTTCAGCCGCGCGGCGGCTGCCTGCAGCTGCTCGATGCGCCGCATCGTGTCCTGCGCGATCAGGGGCGGGCGTCCGAGATGGTCCGCCGTCATCACCGCGACCAGCTCGTCGATGGTGGCGGGCGCAAGCTTGCGCGCCAGCCGCCGCACCGTCGTGTCGCGGAAATCCGTCTGTCCATGGTGATGCGCCAGGTGATGCACCACCAGCGGTGGCACGCGCTCGACCACGCCGAGCGGCGCCCCGATGCGCCGGAGGAAAGCCTCCGCCATCGGCCCGCCCGCGGCTTCATGGCCGGGGCTGACCCACCGCAGTTTGCCCCTCCGCTCCTCGCGGGCGGTCGTGGTCGATTTGCCGAAATCGTGGGCCAGCACCGCCAGCATCAGCACGCGCCGGGTCTCCGGCGTCCCCTCGCGCCAAGCGGGCAGCCCGGCCAGGGCGTCCACGCAATGCTCCGTGTGCGTGAACACGTCGCCTTCGGGGTGCCACTCCGGTTCCTGCGGCACGCCGTTGATTGCCGCCAGCTCCGGGAAATGCCGCAGCCAACCGCTTTCCTTCAGCACACGGAGTCCAAGCGAAGGTTTGGCGGATTTGACCGCCCACTTGTCCCACTCACCCCAGATGCGCTCGACCGGCAGCTCGGCGAAGGTGTCGGCGATCGCATTGCACTCCCGGGCGGTTTCCGGTGCCAGGGTCAGCTCAAACCGTGCCGCCAGCTGGAAAGCCCGCAACACACGCAACGGGTCGTCACGGAAGGCCGGACCCGCGTGGCGCAGCCGCCGTGCCTGCAGATCGCGCTGCCCATCGAGCGGGTCGATGATGCGGCCGGCGAACGGGTCGTAGGCGATGGCGTTGATGGTGAAATCGCGCCGGGCCGCGGCCTCGGTCTCGGAAATGGTTGGATCGGTGGCCACGGCGAAGCCGCGGTGCCCGGCCCCGGTCTTTGATTCGCGCCGCGGCAGGCTGAAGTCGTATTCCACGCCCTCGATCCGCACCTTGATCACACCGAAACTGCGCCCCACCAGGTCGGTCGCGCCGAACGGAGCCAGCGCGCGGCCCAACGCTTCGAATTCCAAGCCGAAGACCTCGACATCAAAGTCCTTGGGCTCACGGCCCAGCAGCCAGTCGCGCACCCCTCCGCCCACGACATGCGGGCGCCCGCCCGCCTGCCGCACGGCGTCCAGCGCCGCCCGCAGCGATCGGGGCAGGGGGAATGAGGCGGCAGACATGGCGCCCAAGGTGGCCGGCTTTGCCCGCGGCGCAAGGCTGGCGGCTTGCGATTCACCCCGCTTGCTGCAAGATGGCGGTTGCATGAAAACCCCGAACTGGCTGCTCGCGCTGCTGGGCGCGCTCTTTTTGGCAAATGGCGTGGCGTTGTTCGCCACATGTGGCGGTGGTGGTGGCGGCGGGGCCGGTGGCGCTGCCGCCGGCGGCGTCCAGCGTCCGGCCGGCAAACCCGAGGTCTACCGCGTGCCCTGGACCCTGCACGAGGACGGCGCGCTGCCGTTGAAACCGGACACGGCCCTCGTGCTGTTGTGGTTCCCCGCCAGCCTCGAGGCTGCGGGCGCCTCGCCCATGCTGACCTCCCGCACGCTTACGCAGGCCGCCGCGCGCGGCATCGCCCCGATCCTGATCCGTCCCGAGGGAGAGAAGCTCCGCGCGCAATATCAGGTGGCCGCCGACCAGCAGGTTGCCGTGCTGGCCGCTCCCGACGGCACCGAGGTGGCACGAGTCAACTCGGCGGCCTTTGATCCCGTCGCCGTCGAAAAGCTCGTCACCAAGGAAATCAACGACCGCGAAAAGGCCGCGAAGGCCCTGCTGGATGCCGCCGAAAAACGCGTGAAATCAGGTGACCAATCCGCCGTCGCCGACCTGCAGGCCGTCTGGGCGCAGCGCACCCTCTTCCCCTCTCTTGGCAAGCGCGCGGCCAAGGCCCTGCAAAAGCTGGGCATAAAGGTCGGCTGGACTGATCTCGAGCGGCTCGGGCCCGAGTCATTGGCGGATCCCGATATCGGGGGACTCCATGCCCGGGTCGAAGCCGTTCTCCGTCTCGGTCTCGACGCCGAGCTGGCCGCGAACTACGAGGAGGCGCGCCGTCTCTATGAGCACGCCGTCGAGCTGGATCCGGCGGATGTGACCGCGCTGCGGTTCCTCGGCGAATTCTACCGTCACCACACCGGCGAATGGAACAAGGCCGGTCGGATCTTCCGCCGCATCATCACGCAGCCCGCCGACCCCGTCGCCCGCGCCGTGGCCCTCCACGGTCTCGGCAAGATGACGATCCATGCCGGCCGTTATGCCGCCGGGCTCAAGCTCTTTGAGGAGTCCCTTGCGGAGTGCCCGCTTCCCATCACCTACCGCAACCTCGCCGTGTTCTGGTTCTCGGAGAAAGAAGATCAAAAGGCCGCGGCCTACATGAGGCAGGCCCTCGCCCTCGCGCCCGACGATCCCTACAATCAGGTGTTTGCGGCCGTTTATCTAGCCGCCGCCGGGCAGACCGCGGAAGCGGTCCGGATCGCCGAGGCCAACCACGACCTCATGGACGCGAGCTACAACCTCGCCGCCATCTGGGCCCAGGCCGGCGATCGCGAGAAGGCCATGCGCTACCTGCGGCGGCATTTCTACGAATACGAGCGCTACGAGGCTGTCCGCGCCATGGAGATGAAGGAAGCGCGCGAGGACTGGATGTTCGCGAACCTCTACTCCGTGCGCGAATTCGACCTGCTCACGCAGGGCGCGAAGAACGCCTGGATGATCGGCGCCGAATGGTGCGACCCGAGCCAGCTCACGCCCGTCCTCGGTCCGCCCGGTCCCCGCACCATGCGTGGGACGCGCTGAGCTGAACCCGGCTGGGTTTCTGATCGGGCCGGCGCTTGCGCCGGCCTTGTTATTTCGCGCTCAAAGCGCTCCACGCCACCAAGGCCCAGCCGGCGAGAAAGGCGAGGCCGCCGAGCGGCGTGATCGGGCCGAGCAGCTTCGGGCCGCCGAGGGCCAGCCAATATAGCGAACCGCTGAACAGCACCACGCCGATGGTCCAGCTCCAGCCCGCCCAAAGGGCAGGGGAGGGGATGCCGGCCGCGCCGCGCCAATACGCGGTCAAGGCCAGCAGCGCCACGCTGTGCACCAGATGGTAGAGCACGGCAGTCTGCCAGGTTCCGGCGCTGCCGCGCTCCGTCAAAACGTCCTTCAGGCCATGCGCCCCGAACGCCCCGAGGGCCACACCGAGAAACCCCAGCACTCCGGCCGCCACCGTCAGTCCCTTCATGGATTCTTGCATGGCGCGAAGTGTGGCGAGCGCGGCGTCTTTGCAAAGCATCATCGGCCCGGACTGTAGCCCGGGCCTAACTTCCTTCCCGCCAGCGATTAAAACCATCGGCAGGTCTGATGGCTTTGTGAAAGCTTCATGGTTGACAGGCCAAATCGGAATCCTTCCCTTTGGCCCCTTTCCGCAAATGAAAACGTATTTGGCCAAGAAAGAAACAGTGCAGCCGAAATGGTATCTGATCGATGCCGACGGCAAGGTCCTCGGCCGTCTCGCCGTCAAGATCGCCAACCTCCTCCGCGGCCGCACCAAGGCCACCTACACCCCCCACGTGGACACGGGCGACTTCGTCATCGTCACCAACGCCCGCAAGGTCGTCCTCACCGGCAAGAAGGAGGCCGCGACCAGCTACATGTCCTTCTCCGGCTATGTCGGCGGCGAGAAATACCGCAAACTCACCGAGGTGCGCACCAAGAAGCCCGAATTCATCATCCTGCAGGCCGTGAAGGGCATGCTCCCCAAGAACTACCTCGCCCGCAAGATGCTGACCAAGCTCCGGGTTTACCCGGGAGCCGAGCATCCCCACGCCGCGCAGAACCCCGTCATCCTCAAGTAAGTTTTTCCATGAGCGCAGAATCCACCGTTTTCCTCGGCACCGGCCGCCGCAAGACCTCCACCGCCCGCGTGCGCCTCGTCCCCGGCTCGGGCAAGCTGACCGCCAACCGCCTCGGCTTCGACGCCTACTTCAAGCACGAGAACTTCGCCCGTCGCGCCGCCGCTCCGCTCGGCACCGCCGACGCCAAGGACAAGTTCGATGTCACCGTCAATGTCACCGGCGGCGGCACCAGCAGCCAGGCCGGCGCCGTGGCCCACGGCATCGCCCGCGCCCTCCTCAAGTTCAACCCCGAGCTGCGCGTCACCCTGAAAAAGGCCGGCCATCTCACCCGCGATCCCCGCGAAAAAGAGCGCAAGAAGGCCGGCCAGCCCGGCGCCCGCAAGCGCTTCCAGTTCTCGAAGCGCTGAGCGCCCGCCGCCCAGTCCGATCTTCCCGAAGCGGAGCGCCCCGGAGGCCTCCGCTTCCTTCATTTGGGCCCAACGAAACTTCTCGATTCCCCGCCCCTGATCCTCAAGGCTCCGCCCCTCTGAAACGATGAACGTCGGCGTTGTCGGTGCCGCCGGTTATTCCGGCGAAGTTCTTGTCAAACTCCTCCTCGGCCATCCGCGCGTGAAACTGGCGGCGGTCACCTCGCGCCAGCATGCCGGCAGGGCGCTTTCCGCCGTCATCCCGGCGCTCCGCGGCACCGTGGCGGACGGGCTGAAATTTGCTGATTCCGACCCCGTCGCGCTGGCCGCCCGCGCCGACATCGCGCTCTGGTTCCTCGCGCTGCCGCACGGCGCCGCGGCCGATTTCGCCAAGGTCCTCGTGCCGGCCGGCCGGCGCGTCATCGATCTCAGCGCCGATTTCCGGGTCGCCCAGCTCGCGACCTACGAGAAATACTACGGCGCGCACCATGCCCCGGCGCTGCTGCCGCAAGCCCGCTTCGTCCTCCCGGAGCTGACCGACCCGAAATGGCGCGACGAGATCAAGCTCGCCGCCGCTCCCGGCTGCTACCCCACGGGTGCGCTCGTGCCGCTGGTCCCGCTCCTCCGCGCCGGTCTCGTGTCGCGCGAGCACATCGTCATCAATTCCTTTTCCGGAGTCAGCGGCGCCGGCAAGAAGGTCGAGGAGCAATATCTTTTTGTCGAGCGCGCCGAGAGCGCCAGGGCCTACGGCCTCACCAAGCACCGGCACCTCGCCGAGATCGAGGAGCAGCTGGCCCTGGCCGCCGGCACGCCGGTGGTCGTGCAGTTCAACCCGCACCTCGCGCCCATGCGCCGCGGCATCGCCACCACCATCACCGTGCCCGCCGCTCCGGGCGCCACGCTTGATGCCGTGCTCGCCTGCTGGCGCGCGGCCTATGCGGGCCGGCCTTTCGTTTCCATCCTCGCCCCGGGTGAGACACCCGATACGGCGCACGTCACCGGCACCAACCGCATCGACCTCGCCGCCGCCCACGATCCCCGCACCGGCAACTTCGTCCTGACCTCCGCCGAGGACAACCTCGTCAAGGGCGCCAGCGGCCAGGCCGTCCAGATCATGAACCTCTGGTGCGGCTTCAATGAGGCGGACGGATTGCAATGACCTTCGGACCCGCATCCATGACACAACTCACCCTCCATCCTGATTCGGCCGGCATCACCGATGTGCCCGGATTCGAGGCGGCCGGCGTCGCCTGCGATATCCGCCAGAAAAACGACCCCAAGCGCCTCGATCTCGCCCTGATCTTCTCGCTCCGGCCCTGCACCGCCGCCGCCACCTTCACCAAGAACGCCATCAAGGCCGCACCGGTCGTCCTCTCGCAAAAGCATCTCGCCGAGGGCGGCCCGTTCCACGGCATCGTCGCCAACAGCGGCAATGCCAACGCCTGCACCGGCGCCAACGGCCTGCGCGACGCCCAGGCCATGGCCCAGCGCGCCGCCGCCTCCCTCAACGTCAAGCCCGTGTCGTTCTTCGTCGCCTCCACCGGCCGCATCGGCCAGCCCCTGCCCATGGACCGCGTGCTCAAGGGGCTCGAGCGCGCCGTCACCGAAAAGGGCCGGACGCCCGCCCACGGCAAGAAGGCCGCCGACGCCATCCTCACCTCCGACACCAAGGCCAAGACCGTCACGGTTTCGTTCACCTACGACGGCAAGAAGCATGTCGTCGCCGGCTTCGCCAAGGGCGCCGGCATGATCCAGCCCGACATGGCGACCATGCTCGCCTTTCTCGCCACGGATTTCTCCGTGCCGAAGAGTTTTCTCCAGAAGACGCTGTCCGAGGCCGTCGCGGGCACGTTCAACTGCATCACCGTCGACGGCGACATGAGCACGAATGACGCCGTGTTCATCCTCGCCAACGGCCACTCGGGTGTGAGCGTCGGCGACAAGAGCCCCCGCGCGTTGCGCGAGCTCTTCGCCGAGGCCGTCTGGAAAGTCTGCGAGCAGCTGGCCGAGAAGATCGTTTCCGACGGCGAGAAAATCACCAAGGTCGTCGAAGTGAAGGTCGAGGGGGCCGTCTCCGACGAGGAGGCGCAGAAGGTCGCGCGCGCCATCGGCAACTCCCTGCTCGTGAAATCCTCCTGGTATGGCGGCGACCCCAATTGGGGCCGGCTGGCCGACGCGGCCGGTTACGCCGGGGCCAAGCTCAACGAGGCGAAGCTCGACATCTACTACAACGACACGCCCGCGATGACCGCCGGCACGCCCCATCCCGAGAACAAGGCCAAGTGGAAGGAGATCGTCGCCGCGCGCCGCTTCACGGTCCGGCTCGACCTGCATCTCGGCAAGGGTGCGTTCCGCCTCCTCGCTACCGACCTGAGCGAAGGCTACGTCAACTACAACAAGAGCGAGTGAGCGCGCCGCGCGCCGCATTTTTTTCGTGAAATCGCGCCGCGCGGGCTTAACAACTTGTTCCTCTCCCACCTGACTTGATGCGCCCGCTTCCGCAGATCCGTTTCCGCGCCTGACTTCGATGGACGTCCAAGAAGTCATCGCCAAGTCGCGCGTGCTGCTCGAGGCCCTGCCTTACATCCAGGACTTCCGTGGCTCCACCTTCGTCGTCAAATACGGCGGCAGTTTCATGGATGATCCCGATCCGGCCGTGCGCAACCGCGTCGCCACCGACATCGCCTTCCTCGCCGCGGTCGGCATCAACGTCGTCGTCGTGCACGGCGGCGGCAAGGCCATCAGCAAGGCGATGGACGGCGCCGGCCTGAAGCCCAACTTCGTCAACGGGCTCCGCGTCACCGACGAGGCTACGGTCGCCATCGTCAAGAAGACCCTCGATGAGGTCGTGAACAAGGAGGTGTGCGACACGCTCACCGCCGTGAAGGCCCGCCCCAAGGGTTTGCCGGGCGACACCGTCCTCGTGTGCCACAAACTCACGGCCGACGATGACGGCAATCCCTGCGACCTCGGCTTCGTCGGCGATGTCGCCGAGGTGAAGGTGAAGCTCATCAAGAAGGAGATCGCCGACGGCTTCGTGCCGGTGATCTCGCCCGTGGCCGAGGGCTACGATGGCAAGCCTTACAACGTGAACGCCGACCTCGTGGCGGGCCGCGTGGCGAGCGCCCTGCGCGCCCGGCGCCTCGTCTACATGAGCGATGTCCCCGGCCTGCTGGCCGACCCC
>CAZRNE010000012.1:0-17698 GCA_964601365.1 uncultured Opitutaceae bacterium
GCGCGCGGTCGTGAAGTTCAAGTCGGGCAAGATACTCAAGCAGAAGATCAAGCAGCTCAGCCTCGAGAAGCTGAAGAGCAACCCGCCTCCGCCGGCTTCGGCCTGAGGTTTCCGCCCCGCACCCAAGCATGGCCGGTTTTCAGCCGCTTCCCGGCTTCCGTGATTTTTATCCGGAGGATTTCGCCCGCCGTCAGCACATCTACGCAACCTGGCGCCGCGCCGCGCACGCGCACGGGTTCCAGGAATACGATGCCCCCGTGCTCGAGCCGCTCGATCTCTACACCACCAAGTCGGGCGAAGAGATCGAGGGACAGTTGTTCAGCTTCACCGACAAGGGCGGCCGGGCCGTCTCGCTGCGCCCGGAAATGACCCCCACGGTCTGCCGCATGGTCGGCGCCAAGGCCGGCTCGCTCAAGCGCCCCATCAAGTGGTTCAGCATCGCGGAATTCTACCGCTACGAACGCGCGCAAAAGGGCCGCCTGCGCGCCTTCAGCCAGCTTAACGCAGACATTTTCGGCGAAGCGGGCCCCGAGGCCGAGATCGAATTGATCGCGCTTTTGATCCAGTGCCTCGCCGGCTTCGGCCTGACACCCGACGACTTCTACGTCCGTCTGAGCGACCGCAACCTCTGGTTTTACTATCTCGAGGCACTGGGCTTCAACGATGCGCAGTCCCGCGACCTGCTGGGTGCCATCGACCGCCATGAAAAGATGGGCGACGAGGCTTTCAAGGCCTACACCGACAAGCACGGCCCGCTCGACCCGGTGGCGAAGATCAAGATCGTGTCGTTTTCGAACATAAAGTCCATGACAGCACTTGAGGCGGCTGTAAGCCAAGTTGTAGGCCCTACAGCAGCCAGAAATATACCACTGACGGATAGTCTATCACAGCAGCTTAGAGATGCTACGGCGATCGCGACGCATTTGGCTGGGCGCGTCATGATGTGGAAAAAAGTCCTCGACGGCCTTGCGGCGATGGGCCTGGCGGAGTTCGTGCAGGTGGACCTCGGCGTGGTGCGCGGGTTGGCTTACTACACCGGGTTCGTCTTCGAGGCCTTCGACCGGCAGGGCGACCTGCGGGCATTGGCCGGCGGCGGACGCTACGACAACCTCATCGGCAAGCTCGGCTACACCGATCTGCCGGCGGCCGGTTTCGCCATCGGAGACGTGACCACCGGCCTCCTGCTGGAGCAGCACGGCAAAATGCCCGCCGGCGCGTCCGGCCCCGACATCTTTGTGGTCTTCGGCGGCGAGGCGGAGAGGCGCATCGCCTTCGCCGACATCCAGTCCCTGCGCGCGGCCGGCTGGCGCGTCGAGTATCCGTTCAAGGACGCCGCTTTCGGCAAGCAATTCAAGTCCGCCGCCGAGTCCGGCGCGCGCCTGGCGCTCATCTATGGCGCCGACGAGATGACCAAGGGTGTGGTCAAGATTCGCAACCTCGTTGACCGCACCGAGCGCGACGTGCCACGCGGCCAGCTCGCCGCCGCCGTGCGCGAAAGCCTTGGTTCCAAGTGACGCAGATGAAACCGTATTCGGGCCAAAATCCGAATAGGTGGAAGATGACCGAGGCATTCTCAGTTCTCTGGAAGCTGGCGGCCGTGGGCGCGGTGCTCTACTTGTTGCTCGCCGTTTGGGCGCATTTTGTGTCGCTGCGCATGCTGTTTCCGCGGCCCCCGGCCCGCTACGAGCGCACCGCCGCTCATTTCTACCTCACCGCGCCTGACGGAGTGAAGATCAACGCCCGCTACTGGCCGAACCCCGGGGCCAGCCACACCATCCTTTTCTGCCACGGCAACGGCGAGGATCTCGGCTCGGTCTCCACGTATCTGGAGGACTACCACAAGCACGGCTACGCCATCCTGTCCTGGGAATACCGCGGCTACGGCTACAGCGGCGGCGAACCGGACGAACCGACGACTTACGCGGACGCCGAGATTGTGCTCGAATGGCTCCGGCAACGCGGCGTGCCGCTGCGCAGCATCATCCTTTACGGCTACTCGCTCGGCGGCGGACCGGCCACGGAGCTGGCGCGACGACATGAGGTTGGAGGACTGGTTTTGGAGGCCACATTCGTCAGCGCCTACCGCGTCATGACCCGTTGGCCGCTGGTCTACGGCGACAAGTTCAAGAATCTGGAGAAGCTTCCAGCCGTGAAATGCCCCGTGCTGGTGCTGCACGGCACCGAGGATGAGATGATTCCATTGTGGCACGGCGAGGCCCTGTTTGCCGCGGCCAAGGAGCCGAAGATGAAACTGTTCGCGCCGGGCGCCTCCCATGGCGGGGTGGTGGACACCGCGAAGGACCAATACTGGGCAACGCTCCGGCGTTTCGCGGAGTCCCTTCCTAGGCCGTAGCTATTTCAGGTCAGCCGGTCCAAAGGCGCGGGGCAGCAGGTCGCCGATGGGCACGTCGATGCACTCCTTGCCATCGCAGATAGAGATGACGCGGCTCGTGGGACCGAACTCAAAGATCACCTGCCGGCACGCGCCGCAGGGCGCGGTGGGCTTGTCCGTGGGCGTGTAGACCGCGACGCAGATGATGCGCTGGTGGCCCGCGGCCACCGCGCTGAAGATGGCGGTGCGTTCGGCGCAGTTGCAGAGCCCGTAGGAGGCGTTCTCGACGTTGCACCCGGAGAAGATCTTGCCCTGCGCGGTCAGCACGGCCGCACCGACCGGGAATCCGCTGTAGGGCGCGTAGGCGCGCCCGGCGGCGTGCCGGGCGGCAGTGGTGAGTCGTTTGATCTGGGCGGAGGTGGTCGTCATGGTCTCAGTTCCTAGAGTCCGAGCTCCCGCTTTGTCTCGGTGAAGGCGTTGATGGCGAAGGCAAGATCCTCCTTGCTGTGCGCGGCGGAGACCTGCGTGCGGATGCGCGCCGTGCCTTGGGGGACGACGGGGTAGAAGAAGCCGATGACGTAGACGCCCTTTTCGAGCATCCTGGCGGCGAATTTCTGCGAGAGAGCGGCGTCGCCCAGCATCACGGGCACGATCGGGTGCGTGCCGGGCTTGATCGTGAGTCCGGCCTTCTGCAGACCTTCGCGGAAAAACTTCGTGTTGTCCTCGAGCTTGTCGCGCAGCGCCGTGGAGCGGCTGAGCATCTCCAGACACTTGAGCGAGGCGGCGGCGATGGTCGGCGCGATGGTGTTGGAGAACAGGTAGGGGCGCGAGCGCTGGCGCAGAAGGTCGATGATCTCCCTGCGGCCGGACGTGTAGCCGCCGCTGGCGCCACCGAGGGCCTTGCCCAGCGTGCCGGTGAAGACGTCGACGCGGCCCATCACGCCACAGTGCTCGTGCGTGCCGCGGCCGGTCTTGCCCATGAAGCCGACGGCGTGCGAGTCGTCGACCATGACGAGGGCGTTGTATCTGTCGGCGAGGTCGCAGATGCCCTGCAGGTTGGCGATGAAACCGTCCATCGAGAACACGCCGTCGGTGGCGATCATCTTGAAGCGCGCCTTGTTGGCGTCTGCTTCCTTCAGCTTCGCCTCGAGGTCCTCGAGGTTGTTGTTCCTGTAGCGGTAGCGCTGAGCTTTGCAGAGGCGGATGCCGTCGATGATCGAGGCGTGGTTCAGCTCGTCGGAGATGATGGCATCCTCCGCGCCGAGCAACGTCTCGAAGAGGCCGCCATTGGCATCAAAGCAGGACGAGTAGAGGATGGTATCCTCGGTGCCGAGGAACTTGGAGATGGCAGCCTCGAGATCCTTGTGGAGCTGCTGTGTGCCGCAGATGAACCGCACCGAGGCGAGGCCGTAGCCCCAGCGATCGAGCGACGCGCGCGCGGCGGCGATGAGCTCGGGGTTGTCGGCAAGGCCGAGGTAGTTGTTCGCGCACATGTTCAGCACCTTCTGTCCGGTGGAGACGGCGATGTGCGCGGTCTGGTGCGTGGTGATGACGCGCTCCCGCTTGTAGAGCCCGGCGGCGTCAATCTCCGCGAGGGTCTTCTTCAGGTGGTCATAGTAGGCGGAATTCATTATGCGCGAAGGTTGAACGGGTTGGGCAGGACATGGCAAGGCGCGGACCGAGAGAACCGTAATGGTTCTTTCTAAAGAAAAGAACCTTATTAGTTCTTTATTGACAAAAGAACTGTAATGGTTCCCATCGGGCTCATGAAATATCTGGCTGTCATCGGCGACATCGTGGCCTCGCGGCGGCTGCCGGAACGGGGGAAGTTCCAGCGCCGGCTCAAGGCGAGCTTGCAGGAGGTGAACCGCAGGCGCAGCCGGGCGCTGGCTTCGCCCTACACGCTGACACTGGGCGACGAATTCCAGGCGCTCTACTGCGATGCGGGGTCGGTCTTCTCGGATATGTTCGCGCTGCTGGCTGAACTGGCGCCTGTGCGGGCGCGCTTCGCCTTTGCCGCGGGGGAGATCATCACCCCGCTGAACAAGGAGCAATCCATCGGCATGGATGGGCCGGCTTTTCACCACGCCCGGGCGCAATTGGACCGTTTGAAAGCCGAGAAACGCCTTTTCGGTGTGCATGGTCCCGGCGTGGAGCCCGACCTCCTGACCACGGCGATGCTGAATGTGCTGTCGGGCCAGGTCGAGGGATGGAAGCCGGTTCGGTTGAGATTGTTCGCGGGTCTGCTCGCCGGGAAATCCGCGGGCGAACTGGCTGTGGAGACTGGCATCACCCCCCGGGCCGTGCATAAGAACATCCGCGCCGCGGAACTCGACGAATGGCGGACGATCCTGCACAACATCGAACGCTCTCTCACGGCAGAATTGAAATCCCGATGACGCTCGAATTCCTCGTCTTGGCCAATGTCGTGCTGCTGGCCCGCCTGTTCGTTCTCTTCAAGGACGACGCGGCCGGCGGGCAGATCTGGATCCTCAAGACGCTCGGCGAGATCGCTGCGGTGCTGGCGTTCCATGGCATATCGCGCGCCTCGCTGGCGACGGCCGGGGCGTTGTTGATCGCCAATATTGCCGGCTGGATTTGGGAAGCAAAGGCGCGGCGGAAAAACCTCGGGCGACTCGTGCTTGGTCTGCTTACGCTCGCCATGCTGAGCGTGTGCGCGTCCCCGGCCAGCGGACTGGTGTTCCGTCCCGGGCTCGCCGAGGCGGCGGGGAGACTGTTGGAATGGACGGCATTTGCGCCGGCGGTCGCTGCCACGGGCAGCCGTCCCGTCCAACTGGCGCTGCTCGGCCTGCTGCTGGCGGCGAACGAGGCCAATCTTCTCATCCGCGCCGTTTTCGACTGGCTGGATCTGAAGCCGCGGGTGCCTCCGGCGGAGAAAGGCACGGTGGATCTGGGCGAATTCAACCGGGGCCGGATAATCGGCCTGCTCGAACGCGCACTGCTCTACAGCTTCGTGCTGCACGCCCAGTTCGGGGCCATCGGCTTCATCCTAGCGGCGAAGGCCTTCGCGCGGTTCAAGGCGCTCGAAAACCGCTCCTTCGCCGAATACGTCCTCATCGGGACGCTGCTTTCTGCCTGTCTCGCCCTGGCCATCGGGGGCGCAGTGCGGTGGTTGCTTCAAGCGCACTGAGCGGGTCGTCTCCCGCCTTCACTCCCAGTTGAGGACGATCTTGCCGGATTTGCCGGCGCCCATGAGCTCGAAGCCCTCCTGGAACTGCGCGACGGGGAAGCGGTGGGTGATGACGGGCGTGATGTCCATGCCGCCCTGCACGAGTGCGGTCATCTTATACCAGGTCTCGAACATCTCGCGGCCGTAGATGCCCTTCAGGTGGAGCATCTTGAACACAACCTTGTTCCAATCGATGGCGACCTCGCCCGACATGATGCCGAGCAGGGCGATGCGGCCACCGTTGACCATGTTGTCGATCATCTGGCGCAGCGCCGGCGGACTGCCCGACATTTCCAAGCCGACATCAAAGCCCTCGGTCATGCCCAGCTCCTTGTGCCAGACGTCCGTGAGATTCTCCTTCATGACATTCACCGTCCGGGTCGGCCCGAGCTTTTTGGCAAGCTCCAGCCGGCCATCGTTGATGTCCGTAATGACGATCTTGCGCGCCCCGGCGGCGCGGGCGACGGCGATGGCCATGCAGCCGATGGGACCGGCGCCGGTGATGAGCACGTCCTCGCCGACGAGGTCGAAGGAGAGGGCGGTGTGCACGGCGTTGCCGAGCGGGTCGAAGCATGAGACCACGTCGAGGTCCATGCCCGCGGGCACCTTCCAGACGTTGGTCGCGGGGATGCTGACGTAGTCGGCGAAGGCGCCGTCGCGGTTCACACCGACACCGACGGTGTTGGGGCAGAGGTGACGGCGACCGGCCAGGCAGTTGCGGCAATGACCGCATACGATGTGCCCCTCGCCGGTCACGAGCTGTCCCTTGCTGAAGCCGGTCACTCCATCGCCGACATCCTCAACCGTGCCCACGTATTCGTGGCCGATGATGAGCGGCGGCTTGATCGTGCGCGAGGCCCACTGGTCCCATTTGTTGATGTGGACATCGGTGCCGCAAATGGAGGTCTTCCGGATCCTGATGAGGACGTCGTTGACCCCCGGCTTGGGCACGGGAGCCTCGATCATGGTCAGCCCCGGTCCGGCGGTGGGCTTGCAGATGGCACGCATTTTCGCAGGCATGGCAATGAGGGGAGCGGCACCGTGCCAACCGTGCCGGGGCGATGCAACCCCGAAGGCGGGGTCGCCTTCAGCGTCCGAACCACATCGCCGCCAGGCCGAGGAAAATGCCCATGCTGGCCACGTCGGTGGCGGTCGTAAGGAAGATGCTGGACGCGGTCGCGGGGTCCGCGCCGAGCCGTTTGAGGGTCGTGGGCACGAGCACGCCGGAAATGCCGCTGACGATGCAGCTGCCCGTCATCGCCACCATGACGATGAGGCCAAGGATGAAGGGCGACTGCGGCGTGCCCTGCATGGTGGCGTAGCAGAACATGCCCAGTCCGGCCGTCAGCCCGACCATGGCCCCGTTGGCGAGGCCGAGCATGGCTTCCTTGTTCACCAGCCTCTTGGTGTCCCCCTCCTTGATTTCGCCCAAGGTCAATCCGCGCAAGGCCACGGCCAGCGCCTGGCAGCCGGTGTTGCCCGACTGTCCGGCCATGACCGGGAGGAAGACCGCGAGCACCACGATCTTCTCGATGGTGCTCTCGAACATGCCCACCACGGCCGCGGCGATGAAGGCCGTGAGGAGGTTGAACTGCAGCCAGGGATGCCGGAACTTGAGGCTCTGCACGAGCGGGGTGGCGATGCGCTCCTCCTTCTCGACACCGACCATGCGCCCGGCCTGCGCGCTGATCTCGATCGCCTCCCGTTCGAAGATGGTCGCGCCGCGGGCGATGCCCACGAGCACCCCGTTCGCATCGCACACGGGATAGGAGGGGAAGTGCTTGTTCAGCGTCAGCTTCATCGCGTCCATCAACGCCATGTCGGCGCGCAGCACGAAGGGGTCGCGCAGCATCACGGCGGAGAGCGGCCGGTCCTTTTCGCTGAGCAGCAGGTCGCGCATGGTCACCACGCCCTGCAGGACGCCCGCGTCATTGACGATGTAGGCGTAGGTGAAGAAGCGTTCCCGCGCGAGGGTGCGGATGGCCTCCGTGGCCGCCGCGACGGTGAGGTCGGGCTGGAACACGGCGATCGGGGCCTCCATGAGGCGTCCGATGGAATTCTCGGGATACTTGTGCGCGAGCGGGGAGGGCGGGTTGGTGAAACCTTTCATGGGGTGCGGCGGCAGGTTGCCCCACCTCCGGCGCCGAATCAATCCTGCTGCGCGCTCAATTCGACGGCGCCAACGAACGCCAGAGATACCACGAGGCGACCGAGCGGTATGGCTGCCATATGCGTGCGTGGCGGATGATCTGCTCCGGCGTGGGCTCGCGGCGTTTGCGGTAGAGACGCCGGAAAGCGAGCCGGATGGCAAAATCGCCCGTCGGCATCACGTCGGGACGACCGAGGTGGAAGATCAGCAGCATGTGCACCGTCCACGGGCCGATGCCCCGAACCTCGGTCAAACGGGCCACCAGCTCGTCATCATCCAGACGATGGGCGGCACGGATGGTCGGCACCACGCCGGCCTCGCACTTGGCGGCAAGATCGCGGATGGCGGCGAGCTTGGCGCGGGAAAGGCCGGCGGCGCGGAGCGCCTCGTCGGTCGCGCGGGCGATGGCAGGGGGATTGACGCCACCGTGCCCGCGCAGAACGGCGAGCACGCGGGAGTGGATGGTCGCCGCGGCTTTCCCGTGGAGCTGCTGATAGACGATGGAGCGGAGCAAGGCTTCGAACAGATTGCGCGCCGGCAGCAATTCCAACCCGAACGGTCCGATCCGGTCGATGACCCCGCCCAGAACCGGATCGGCTTCGCGCAGGTGCGTGATGGCGGCGGCGGGGTCGTATTGGAGCTTTGCAGCCATACTTCAGGAGCGGCTTTACGCCGCGAGAGGATGCTGATCGCGGCGCAAAGCCGTCCCTGGATTTTGCACCGTCATTCCGAGAGCAATTCCGCGCCTTCGATGGCGAGCAACCGGGTCTTGGTCAGAATGCCGCCCGGGGCGGAAAAGCCCGTCATCTTGTCCGAGGCGGAAACGACACGGTGGCAGGGCACGATGAGCGGCCAGGGGTTGGTGGCGAGGGCGACACCGACGGCGCGGGCCGCCTCGTTGCCGAGGGCCATGGCCTTGGCGATCTCGCCGTAGCTTTTCTTGAAACCCGGCTTGATGGCCTGCGCGTGGCGGTAGACCGCCTGCTGGAAATCGCTCACGCGCGACCAGTCGAGCGGCACGTCGGTGAAATCCTGCACCTTGCCCTCGAGGTGCGCCTGCACGCGCTCGATGAGCCGTCGCACCCACTCGGGCCGCGGCACGTCGGCCGGTTTCGTGCGGGCCTTGGCCGCGAGCAGGGATTCCGTGCGTGCCACGTCGGCATCGGGCAGTTGGAATCCCGTCAGGCCGGTGTCATTCCAGGCCAGGCCGCAGGTGCCCAAGGTGGTGGGGAAGAGGGTATGCGGCATGGCGGCGGAGATCATGCCCCGAAGGGCAGCCAGAAGTCGTGGGGAGGCGAGGGCGGAAACCGGGCGAGTTATTTGGCAACGGCGGGCGCTGCGACGACTTGCTCGATCGTGTAACCCCGCTTCCGCAGGCTGGCGAGCAGGCCATCGTCGCCTGCCATGTGGCCGACGCCGGCGAGCACGAACTCAACTTCGGGCGTCGCGGCCAGTTCCTCGATGATCGGGAGCCAGTTCTCGTTCCGCTGGACGATCAGGGCACGGTAGACATCCGGGTAATCGGCGCGCATTTCCGCCAGCATCGTGCGGTCGAGGCCCTCCAGGTCGCCCTTGCGCCAGCCCGCCAGAATCTCGCCGATGCGCTCATCGAGTTCGGCCAGATCGGCCAAGGTCTGGCGCACGGCGCGAGCAGGCTGGGCGCCCGCCATGCCGGTGAGGAATTCCACATGGCTTTCAAAAGTCTCCAACTCCCCGAGGCTCTTCCCGTCGGCCTTCGCCTTCTTGAAGTAGCGGAGGTCCACGCCCTCCTGGGTGACGCCCCGCTTCTGGAATTCCATCACGGTGATGAGCACGAGGAAAAACCATGGCCGCATGCGGTTGACCTGGGCCGGCGGGATGCCGCGGCCCGCGCAGTAATCCTGCACCGCCTGCCAGGCCTCCGGGCCCAGCGCTTTTTCCAAGGAGTCCCCGCCGGCAAACATACCGCGCTCGGCGACGATTTTCTGCATTTCCGTGGACTGGGCGCGCGCCAGATCGGTCTCGAAGACAACCTTCGACGAGCCGGCGTAGGCCTGCTCGAACTCGGCGGGCAGGGGTAGATCGGAAGGGCGCAGGATGTGGCAGGTGCCGCCGAGGTAGAGGTAGCGGTCGCCTTTGGTTGCCTTCCAAACCGAGGTCTGGGCCGGAAGGGTGGACGTGGAGGCCAGTGACAATGAGAGGAGGAGGATTTTCGATTTCATGGCGCTCTTAATTTTCTCCGATATAGCGGCGGAAAAACTCCTCGAAGCGCACGAGCCGGTCAAGGCGCTGCTTCGGCTCGCCGCTGCGGCTGAGCTCGTGCGTGGCGCGCGGATAGCGGACGTATTCCACCTCGCGGCCGAGCTGTTTCAGCGCCTTGTAGAGCATCTGGCTCTGGATGACGCCGGTGCGGTAGTCCACGTCGCCGTGCTTGATGAGGAGGGGCGTCTTGATGTCGTTGACGTAGTTGATCGGGGACTCGCGGTCGAGGATGCGGCGGACCTTTGCATCCCAGGGGAAACCTCCCCAGTAGAGCGGGATCAGACCCCAGGCGTTGCCTTCGCCATGGAAGACGCTCAGGTCGTAGACGCCCCGCTGTGCCACGGCGGCCTTGAAGCGCTGATCGTGGCCGATGATCCACGCGGTCAGGTAGCCGCCGTAGGAACCGCCCGTGACGACCTGCCGGTTCTTGTCGACGTGGGGTTCCTTGACCGCGTAATCGGCCGCGCCAAGCACGTCGTTGCCCGGGCCGACGCCCCAATCACGGAAAATCGCGCTCTGGAACGCGCGGCCGTAGCCGCCGGAACCGCGGGGGTTGGCGAACACGATGGCATAGCCGCGCGCGGCGAAGAACTGGAATTCGTGCCAGGTGCTCGGTTCCCCCGGACCCCACATCGCGCTCGGGCCGCCGTGGATCTGGACCAGCAGCGGATATTTCCTCGCCGGGTCAAACGGCACGGGCTTCATCGTCCAATACTCGATGGTCAGGCCCTCCTTGTTCACGTAGCTGTGCCGTTCGTAGGCGCTGAGCTCTTTCCCCCGGAGCCATTCGCTGTTGTGTGCGCTGAGCGTGCGCGGCTGCCCGGCCTCGGCGTCAGCGGCCACCAGTTCCCAAGGGTTGGCCGGATTGCCCCATGACAGCACGACGCCGCCGGCGGAGACATCGAAATCCCGCACGCCGCTTTCGAGGTCCGTCAATTTCTCCGGCTCGGCTCCGGGCTTGGCGGCGACGCGATAGAGCGGGACGCCTCCGTTGGTCGGCGCCGTGAAGTAGAGCCACTGGCTGTCGGGCGACCACTTCGGGGCGCCGGCATTGCGGTCGAGCCCCATGGTCAGGTCGATTACCGCGCCGCCACCGCTGGGGACGAGCGCAACCTTGGACTGGTCGAAGGTGAAATCGCCACCGGTCTGGTAGGTGAAGGCGATCCACTTGCCATCGGGTGAGGGCGTGGGATTGGCGTAGTTTGCGTCGGGAAGCTCGATGAGCAGCTTGGGCTCACCTGTCGCGAGGGTGATGGAGTAGAGGGCGCGAAGGCGCGAGCGGTCAGGGTGTTGGCCTGGTTCGCGCGGGCCGGTGACGACAATCGCAGCGCCGTCGGGCATCCACTCGGCGGCGCCGTAATTGGCAAAGCCCAGCGCAACCGGCTCGGGCTTGGCGTCCGGCGCGGCGTCCATGACGTGCAACTGCGCAAGCTGGGGCTCGAGGGCGAGGTCGCCCTCGGCCAGGAAGTTGAGCCGGGTGGTGACGCGCGGATTGGCCCCGGCTTCGTTCTTGGCGAGCCACTCGCGGATGTCCTGCAAAGAACCATCGGGATCCGCCTTCGCCGCATCCTTCTCCTCGACTGGCTTGTCGCCCTTTTTCTTCAGGCCCCAATTGGCCGTGTCGTTGGGCTCTCGCCTCGGCTTTTCCTGCGGCCAGGCGGGTTTGGCCGGCTTGCCCGCTTTTTCGAGCGCGTCGCGGGTCTGGGCGTAATTGAAATTGGAGGTGAAGAGCAGGCGTTTGCCATCGGGCGACCAGCGAGGGTTGGCGGCGCCGGTATCCAGCTTGGTCCAAGCCTGCGCTTCGCCGCCGGTGAGATCCAGCACATGAATCTGGGTCTTCTCACCGGGCACGCCTGTGCCGCGAACGAAGGCGATGCGTTGCCCGTCGGGACTCCAGACAGGATCGGTGTTGCTGCGCGCGCCGCGCGTGAGCTGGCGTGGGGCGCTGGAACCGTCGACCGCGGCCAGCCAGAGGTGCGTGTGGTATTCCCAGTCATCCGTGGCGGCAGGCTTCGATTCCATGCTGCGCACGACATAGACCACCCACTTGCCGTCGGGCGAGAGGGCGGGGGTCTCGACCTGCTTGAGCTTGAGCAGGTCTGCTGCGGTGATGCGGGCGGGCTCGGCCGGGGCGGACCCAACGGGAATCGGATGGGCAAGGCCGCACGCCAGCAATACGCCGAGCAGGAACCGGGGCAGGATTCTTGGCATAGGGCTTGGCAATGTGCGGATTCTCCTGTTTGTGTCGAAGCGAATCATGCCGCAGAATCGTTTCTACAGCGACTTCGACCGCCAGGAGTGGGGCAGCCCGCGCAAGACCGACTATCGCACGCCGTTCCAGATCGACCGCGACCGCATCATCCACTCGCACGCCTTCCGCAAGCTCCAGTCGAAGACGCAGGTCTTCCTCAGCGGCGAATACGACTTCTACCGCACGCGCCTCACCCACTCGATGGAGGTCGCGCAGATCGGACGTTCGATCTGCCACTTCTTGCTGGGCCGCGGCGATCCGCTGGGAGAGGATTTTTTCATCGACGCGGACCTCGTCGAAGCCTGCTGCCTCGCGCACGACATGGGCCACCCGCCCTTCGGCCACAGCGGCGAGCGCACGCTGCAGGAGCTGATGAAGCGGCGCGGCGGCTTCGAGGGCAACGCCCAGACGCTCTCCCTGCTCACCGAGACGATGTATCAGAACGAGTCGGGGGTGCGCGGCATGCAGCCGACCCGCGCCCTGCTCGACGGCGTGCTCAAATACAAGAAGCTCTACACGGAGTTCGCCACCCCGCCGGTCAACCACTTCATCTACGACACGCAGTCCGGCGTGCGCGATTGGGTCTTCGGGGGCAACCGTCCGCCCGGCCCGCTCATGCGCGGCACGGCGCTCAACGACTTCAAGAGCGTCGAGTGCCAGATCATGGACTGGGCCGACGATGCGGCCTACTCGCTCAACGACATCGTCGACGGCGTGCGCGCGGGCTTCCTCACCATCGAGCGGGTCGAGCGCTGGGCCGCAGGCGAAAAGATCGGGCCGGCGGAGCAGGCGCACCTCGACAAGCTCTTCGAGGCCATCCGCGGGGACAAGCTGGAGAAGACGTTCTCCAAGAAGATCGGCTTCTTCATCCAGTCCTGCCGCCTGCGCGAGCGGGAGAACTTCATGAGCGGCCGCACCAACCGTTACAGGTTCGAACTGGTGGTGGACGAGGCCGCGGCCAGCGAAGCGGCGTTCTTCAAGAAGATGGCGAACGACATCATCTTCGAGAGCCCGCAGCTCGAGCAGCTCGAATACAAGGCCCGCACGATCCTGATGAGCCTCTACGAGGCGATCTGGGCCAACTACGCCGAGCGCTCGGAGCGCATCATCACCATCCTCCCGGCCAACGTCGGCCGCATCATCGACGCGGAGAAGACGCTCGACGGCAAGGCCCGCCGCATCTGCGACTGGCTGGCGGGTTTGACGGACGGCATGATCGTGCGCACCTACCGCCGGCTGAACGATCCGGAATTCGGCAGCTTCCGGGATCTGCATTGAGGTAGATTGATGATGCCGGCGGAGCGTGGCATCTGGACGCGCTCTGAACCCGTCCGGAGGCCGGGTTCCACCTTTCTCAAATCATTTCGCGATCTTGCCCTGTGCGGCCAGCGTATCGATCTCGCGGCGGATATGCCGCCACAGCGCGGCCGAGCCGTCGGCGATGACGCCGTTGCGAAGGAGGATCTGGTCGAGCTTGACGCCATGCTCGGTCCAGGAACCGCCCTCGAGCGCGCAATTGAGCATGACGGCCTGCAGGCGGTCGAGGGCGAGGGCGAATTTGGCCTCGGGTGTCGCCTCGGCCTCGAATTCGTCCCACAAGGCCCGGTATTCGGCGGCTTGGTCGGGCGGAAGCAGCCCGAAGAGCCGGTCGGCGGCCCGGCGTTCGCGGGCGGCCTTGTCGGCGTGGGCGGAGTGATCGTAGCCGAAGGTGTCGCCGGCATCGATCTCGACGATGTCATGGACCAGCAGCATCCGGACGACGCGCATCAGGTCGAGGCCGCCGTGGTTGGCGTGCTCGGCGAGCAGCACCGCCATCAGCACGATGTGCCAGGTGTGCTCGGCGCTATTCTCGGGCCGGCGACCCTGCCACGTGCGGGTGCGGCGCGCCACCTCCTTGAGCTTGTCCACCTCGAGGACGAAGCGCATCTGGCGGGCAAGGCGTTCGGCAGCCGGGTCGTTCATGGTTTCAGGTGGGGCGCAATCAGATCCCGCCAAAGTGCGTAGCCGCTGGGGCTGAGGTGCAACTGGTCATTCACGTAAAGCTCGGACCTAAACGCGCCTCCGGTCATGAGCATCGGCGTCGCAACATCGATGTAGCGGCAGTGGGGATCGGTTGCGCAGATCCGCTCGATGCGACTGTTGGCCTCCCGGACCGCATTGTGAATGCGGAGGCGGGATGGACTCAGCTTGATGGACAGAAAAATCAGCCGGCACTGGGGCAGGGCGGTGCGGATCTTCAGGCGCAGGGCCTCGAAATCAGCGGCCAGCGCCTCGGCGCTCTTGCCATCCCAGAGGTCGTTTTCGCCGGCGTAGACGACGACCGCCCGCGGCTGATAGGGCAGGATGATGCGCTCCGCGAAATGGACGGTATGCGAGAGATAGGAGCCGCCGAAGCCCCGGTTGATGACGGGGATGCCCCCGAAGTCTGTTTCCAACGTTTTCCAGAGCCGGATGGACGAGCTGCCGACGAAGACCACGCCATGGGCCGGAGGCGGGTTGGATTGGTCGTTCGCGGTCAATGCGTCGATGTCGGGCAGCCAGCGCTCGGGCGGCACGAGGGGCTTCTCCGGTGCAGCGGCCAAGGCGCTGCCGCCCAGCAGAAGGAACAGCAGGCCGGACAGGACTGGACGGTTGCGCATGCGGGCAGGCATAGCCGGGCGCAGGACAGTGGCAACTCATCGCTTGGACCTTTCGGAGGCTTGCGGAAGCCGGGCCGGAGACTTTGCTGGGGAGCCTATGCGCAAAACACCCCTGCTTGTCCTCCTGATCGCGCCCGTCATCGCGCTGGCCAATTGGAATTATCCGGCCAGCAAGACGGTCGATCACACCGACGATTACCACGGCACCAAGGTCGCCGACCCGTTCCGCTGGCTGGAGGATGTTGATTCTGCCGACACCGCCGCCTGGGTCGGGTCGCAGAATCAGACCACCTTCAGTTTCCTCGCCACCATCCCGGAGCGCGAGGCCATCAAGCAGCGCCTGACCGAACTCTACAATTACCCGCGCTACAGCCTGCCGAACAAGGAAGGCGGCCGGTATTTCTACACCTTCAACACCGGCCTGCAAAACCAGTCGCCGCTCTACGTGAAGGACTCCCTGAAGTCCGAGGGCCGCATCATCATCGACCCGAACAAGCTCAGCGCCGACGGCACCGTCGCCCTCACCACCACCGCCCCGTCGAAGGACGGCCAGTGGCTCGGCTACGGCATCGCGGCCTCGGGTTCCGACTGGAATGAGTTCCGCGTCAAATCCATCGCCACCGGCGAGGACACGGCGGACGTGATCAAGTGGGTCAAGTTCTCCGGCTTCAACTGGACCAAGGACAGCAAGGGCTTCTTCTATTCACGCTATCCGGAACCGCAGAAGGGTGCCAACACGACCTTCAGCGATCTCGCCAACCAAAAGGTCTACTACCACCGCCTCGGCACGCCGCAGAGCGAGGATCGCCTCATCTACGAGGACCCGGCCAATCCGAAACGCGGCTGGGGTGGTGTGGTCACGGATGACGGACGCTACCTTCTCATCTACGGCTCCGAGGGCACCGATCCTCGCAACCGGCTCTACTATGTTGACCTCAAGGACGGGCAGAAACCCGACCTCAGCGGGCCCGTCGTCAAGCTGATCGACGTCATCGAGGCCGACTACACGGTCATCGGCAACGACGGCTCCCGCCTGATCGTGCAGACCGACCTCGACGCCCCGCGGCGCCGCATCATTTCCATCGATCTGGCCAACCCCGACAAATCCAACTGGCGGACGCTGGTGCCGGAGTCGCGCAACGTCATCCAGTCCTCCGGCGTCATCGGCGGCCGCATCGTCGTGCACTATTCCGAGGACGTGAAGAGCCGCCTCGCGGTCTTCGCCCTGGACGGGAAGCCGCAGGGCGACATCGCGTTGCCCGGCATCGGCACCGTCGGCTCCATCAGCGGCAACCACGACGAGCCGGAGATGTTCTTCTCGTTCACCTCCTTCGTCTACCCGACCACGAACTTCCGCAGCGATGTCACGACCCTCCAGACCGAGGTGTTCCAGGCCCCGAAGGTCGCCTTCGACCCTTCGCTCTACGAGACGCGGCAGGAGTTCTACACCTCGAAGGACGGCACGCGCGTCCCGATGTTCATCACCGCGCGCAAGGGCCTCAAGCTCGACGGCACGCACCGCACGCACCTCTACGCCTACGGCGGCTTCAACATCTCGGTCACGCCGGCGTTCAGCCCCGGCACGGTGGCCTGGCTCGAGTTCGGCGGCATCTACGCCGTCGCCAACATCCGCGGCGGCGGCGAATACGGCCGCGAATGGCACACCGCCGCCATCAAGGAGAACCGCCAGCGCGCCTACGACGACTTCATCGCAGCCGGCGACTATCTTGTGTCCCGGGGCTATACCACCCACGGCCGGCTGATGATCAGCGGCGGCTCCAACGGCGGCCTGCTCATGGGCGCGGTCATCAACCAGCGCCCCGATCTCGCGCGCGTGGCCCTGCCCGCCGTCGGCGTCATGGACATGCTGCGCTTCCAGAAATTCACCATCGGCTGGGCCTGGGCGAGCGACTACGGCTCCTCCGACGATCCCGCCGGCTTCAAATACCTCTCGGCCTACTCGCCGCTCCACAACATCAAGGCTGGTGCGACCTATCCCGCCGTGCTTGTGACCACGGCCGATCATGACGACCGCGTGCACCCCGGCCACTCCTTCAAGTATGCCGCGGCCATGCAGGCCGCGAATCCCAGCCCGAAATACCCGACCTACATCCGCATCGAGACCAAGGCCGGTCACGGTGCCGGCAAGCCCGTCTCCAAGATCATCGAGGAAACGGCCGACCGCTTCGCCTTCGGCCTGCACTTCCTCGACAAACCGGCCAACTGACCGGGGTCTTGCCTCCCCTCGATCCCGCAGGCGTGACTGCCTGCGGGATTGCTTTTTCCCGGGCGGCCCTGCTTGTTGGCCGCTTTCATGAAAATCCTCGTCGCCGACAAGATCTCGCCCACCGGTGTCGCCTACCTGCGCCAGCAGGCGGGCTTCGAAGTCATCGAGGCCTACGGCTCCTCCCCGGCCAGGCTGCTCGAGCTGGTCAAGGACGTGCACGCCATCGCCGTGCGCTCCGAGACGAGGATCACCCGCGAGGTCATCGCCGCCGCGCCCAAGCTCCAGGTCGTGGGCCGCGCCGGGGTGGGGGTGGACAACATCGACGTCGAGGCCGCCACCGACCGCGGCGTCGTCGTGATGAACACGCCTTCCGGCAACACCATTGCCACAGCCGAGCTGACCTTCACCCACATCCTCTGCGGGGCCCGGCCCGTGCCGCAGGCCGCCGCCTCGATGAAGGCCGGCCAATGGGACCGGAAGAGCTTTTCCGGCATCGAGCTTTTCAAGAAGACCCTCGGCATCGTCGGGCTCGGCCGCATCGGCACCGAGGTGGCGCGCCGCGCGCAGGCCCTCGGGCGGCGCGTGCGCGCCGACGATCCCGATCTCGCGCCCCCCCGGGCCCAGGCCCGGCCGGGCGGCGGCCTACTCCGCCGCCGGCTCCTCGTCGGG
>CAZRNE010000012.1:17708-91981 GCA_964601365.1 uncultured Opitutaceae bacterium
AAGGCCATGCAGGTCGAGGCCGTCACCTTGGACGATCTGCTCCGCGAATCGGACTACATCACCGTCCACATGCCGCTGACCGAGCAGACCCAATACATGATCGACGAGGCGGCGCTGGCGAAGTGCAAGAGGGGCGTCCGCCTCTTCAACTGCGCCCGCGGCGGCATCATCAGGGAATCGGCACTGGTCGCCGCGCTGAAGAGCGGCCATGTCGCCGCGGCCGGACTGGATGTCTTCGAGGAGGAACCGCTGGCCGCCGACAGCGAATTGCGGCGCCTGCCCAACGTCACGCTCACGCCCCACCTCGGCGCGTCCACCGCCGAGGCCCAGGAGAGCGTCGGCCTCGAGGTCGCCGAGGCCATCACCGAGGCGTTGCGCGGCGGCATCATCCGCAACGCCGTCAACATGCCGACCATCGACGCCGCCACGCTGAAGGTGCTCGGGCCCTACCTCGACCTTGGCGCCAAGCTCGGCACGCTGGTCCAGCAGCTCGCCCCGGGGCGCGTCGAGAAGCTGCGCGTCACCTACTGGGGCAAGGTCGTCGAACTCGACGCCAACCCGGTCACGCGCGCGATCCAGCGCGGGTTCCTCCGGCGCATCAGCGGCGAGGAGATCAACTTCGTCAACGCCCCGGTGCAGCTCCAGCGGCTTGGCGTGCAGATGGAGGTCGTCAAATCCAACGCCGAGGCCGACTACACGGAGCTCATCCAGGTCGAGGCCGTCGGGGAGAAGGGCGCGGCCGTGTCCGCCGCCGGCACCCTGCTCGGCAAGGGCAACTCCCCGCGCCTCGTCGCCCTCAACGGCCGGGAGGTCGAGGCCGCACCCGCGGGCATCCTGCTGGTCTATGAGAACCTGGATACGCCCGGCGTCATCGGCATGGTCGGCACCCTCATGGGCCGCGAGCGCATCAACATCGCCGCGATGTCCATCAGCCGCATGAGCGAAGGCGGCACCGCCCTCACCGTGCTCAACCTCGACTCGCAGCCCGCCGATCTCGTGCTCAAGGAATTGCGCTCGCATCCCGCCATCAAGCAGGCTGTGCTCGTGCATCTTTGATGGATAACTTCTGGATCTTCACCTCGCTGCTGACGGGCTACCTGCTCGGTTCGCTGCCCTTCGGTTACCTCGTGGCCAAGGCGCACGGCGTGGACATCTTCAAGGTCGGCAGCGGCAACCCGGGCGCCACCAACGTCAAGCGCACCCTCGGCCCAAAGGCCGGCAACACGGTGCTCGCGCTCGACATGGTCAAGGGCGCGGTGGCCACGGCCTGGCCCTTGCTGCCCATGTTGGAAACACCGCACGAGGAAGTGCTCCAGCTCATCGGCGTGGTCGCCGCCGTGCTCGGCCATTCGTTTTCCGTGTTCACGCGCTTCAAGGGCGGAAAGGGCGTCGCCACCGCTGCCGGCGGCCTCTTCGTGCTCATGCCGGTGGCCTGCGCCATCGCGGCGGTCGCCTGGGCCGTTGTCTTCTACGCCTCCCGCTACGTGTCACTCGGCTCCATCATGGCGGCCGTGGCCATCATCGTCACGAGCTGGCTGCGCGATTACCACGTTGCCACCAGCATCGTCGCCACCGTGCTCGCCGTTTTTGTCATCATCCGGCACCACTCGAACATCCGGCGGTTGCTCGCCGGCACCGAGCAGAAATTTGTCAAAAAGCCCGCCTCCTCCGGGGCGCCCCCGGACCAGCCGCCCGCCGCCTCCTGAGACCGCCGCGTGAGCGCCGTCATATGACGCGGGTGACCGAGACGCGTCTTGCCAACTTTATGTCACGGCCCTCACAAGAGCCGTTCCATCCATGGCCCTCATCGTCCAGAAATACGGCGGCACCTCAGTCGGCGACCCCGACCGCATCCGCAACGTCGCCGCGCGCATCAAGGCCGCGCGCAGCGAGGGCCACCAGCTCGTCGTCGTTGTCTCCGCCCGCGCCGGCGTGACCAACGAACTCATCGCCCGCGCCAAGGCCGTCAACCCCCGGCCCGACACGCGCGAGATGGACATGCTCCTCGCCGTCGGCGAACAGGAGACCATCGCGCTGACCGCGATGGCCTTGCATGCGCTCGACGTGCCCGCCGTCTCCTACACCGGCTCGCAGGCGGGCATTCTCACCGACGTCACCCACACCAAGGCCAAGATCAAAAACATCGTCCCCACTGCGCTGCGCGACGACCTCAAGGCCGGCAAGGTCGTCATCGTCGCGGGCTTCCAGGGCATCAATGAGAAGGGCCAGATCACCACGCTCGGCCGCGGCGGATCGGACCTCACCGCCATCGCCCTGGCCGCCGCGCTCAAGGCCGACAAGTGCGAGATCTACACCGACGTGGACGGCGTCTACACCGCCGACCCGCGCGCCGTGCCCGATGCCCGCAAGCTCGACGAGATCAGCTACGACGAGATGCTTGAGCTGGCCGGCTCCGGCTCGAAGGTCATGCAGTCGCGCTCCGTCGAGTTCGCGAAGACCTACGGCGTCGTCTTCGAAGTCCGCAGCAGTTTCAACCTCAACCCCGGAACCATCGTGAAAGAAGAAGTCGCCTACATGGAAAAGGTCGTCGTCCGCGGCGTCGCCGTGGACAAGGACCAGGCCAAGGTCGTCATCAGCCAATTGCCCGACAAGCCCGGCACGGCCGCGCTGGTCCTCGGCGCCCTCGGCGACGCCGGCATCAACGTGGACATGATCGTCCAGAACGTCGGCCATGGCGGCGTGGCCGAACTCACGTTTACCGTGCCGAAGGACGACGCCCATGCCGCGGTCAAGGTCCTGCCCGCGGTCTTCGCCAAGGCCGGCGGCGGCCAGGTGGTCGCCTACGACAACATCGCCAAGGTTTCCGTGGTCGGCGTCGGCATGCGTTCGCACGCAGGCGTCGCCGCCACGCTCTTCCGCGCCCTGGCCGACGCCAACGTCAACATCGAGCTCATCAGCACCTCCGAAATCAAGATCACCGTCGCGGTGGACCGGGCCAAAGCCGACGAGGCGCAGCGCGCCGTGCACCGGGCCTTCAAGCTCGACCGGGGGTGAGGAATTTTCTGTAGGAGCGGCTTTACGCCGCGATTCATGGGTGGCTGACTGCCGGTATCGCGGCGTAAAGCCGCTCCTACAGTTTTTGCGGCCAATGCCTCACTCATGAAATACCTCTCCACCCGCGGGCAATGCGAGCCGGTCGGCTTCAACGAGGCCGTCGCACTGGGCCTGGCGCCCGATGGAGGCCTGTTCCTTCCGCAAACACTGCCCGATCTGTCCGGCCGGCTCGCGGCGTGGGAGAAGCTGCCGTATCCGGTGCTGTGCGCCGAATTCCTGAAGATCTTCGCCACCGATGTGCCGCCGGCCGTGATCGAGCGCCTCGCCGTCGAGTCCTACGCCGGTTTTGCGCACGCGGACATCGCGCCGCTGCGCCGGCTGTCCCCGCGGGTGCAACTGCTCGAGCTTTTCCACGGGCCGACGCTGGCGTTCAAGGATTTCGCGCTGCAATTCCTCGGCCGTCTCTACGGCTGGCAAAGCGCGCAATCCGGCCGCCGTCTCAACGTGCTCGGCGCCACCTCCGGCGACACCGGCGCGGCGGCGATCCACGGCCTGCTCGGGCAGGCCAGCGCGAATGTCTTCATCCTCTATCCCGAGGGCCGGGTCTCGCCCCTGCAGGAGCGGCAGATGACCTGCACCGGCGCGGCCAATGTCCATGCCATCGCCATCGACGGTTCGTTCGACGACGCGCAGCGCGCCCTCAAGGAGGTCTTCGGCGACACCGACTTCGCCCGCCGGCACAACCTCTCAGCCGTCAACTCCATCAACCTCGCGCGCATCCTCGCGCAATCCGTCTATTACCTGCATGCGTGGTTGCGGCTTTCCCCGGCGGAGCGCGCGGAGGCCGAGTTTGTCGTGCCCACCGGCAATTTCGGCAACGTGCTCTCGGGCTGGCTGCTCACCCGCATGGGCGTCCCGATCGCCGGTTTCCGCGTCGCCACCAACCGCAACGACATCCTGCACCGTTTCTTCTCCGCCGGCGAATACGAGGTGCGTGCCGTCCGGCCGAGCCTGGCCCCCTCGATGGACATCCAGGTCGCGTCCAACTTCGAGCGCCTGCTTTATTACGCCAGCGGCGAAAAACCGGCGCGCGTCCGGGAGGTCATGGCTCAGTTGGCGGGCGAAGGCGTCTATCGTCCTGCGCCCGGCGAGCTGTTTCCCGGTATTCGCTCCTCCCGCGCCGACGATGAAGAGATAACCGCGCTCATCCGCGAGGTTCACGCCCGATACGGCTGCGTGGTCGATCCGCACACCGCGTGCGCATTCAAGGATCTCACATCTGATCGGCCCGGCATCGTCCTGTCCACGGCGCACCCGGCCAAGTTCCCCGAGGCCATCCGCGCCGCCATCGGCCACGAGATCACCCATCCGGCCCTCGAGACCCTGAAGGAACGACCCGTCGTGAAGCAACGCCTGCCCGCCACGAGTTCCGCCATCCGTGACTACATCAGCCGGCACGGCGCGTGAGATGGATGGAGTCACATTGATCTAGGTAGGGCCGCCGCTTGTCGGCGGGCCGTGTTATCGTCAGAGCGGCCCGACCGCGGTGTTGTGCGAGGTGTGCCTCGCGCTGAAGCAGGGCGGCACGGCGTCACAGGGGACGCTGTAAGGTCCGCTAACGGGCTCGGCCTTGTTTCCATTATCCGCCCTTCAAAAACTCCGGCTGCCCGCAACGCGGCTGGCGACGTGACGGTCTCCATGCATCGTCACCGCTTGTGAGCTTCCAAGACCACTTCTCGAGCCTGGCCAAGGACTACGCCAGATGCCGGCCGACGCACCCGCCGGCACTGTTCGCCGCGCTCGCGAAGCTCGCGCCCGGCCGTGACCTGGCCTGGGATTGCGGAACGGGCAACGGCCAGGCCGCGCACGGCTTGGCGGAGCATTTTGCCCGGGTGGTCGCGACGGATCCGAGCGAAGCCCAGTTGGCTCAGGCGGTCCCGCACCCGCGCATCACCTACGGGCGATCCGCCGAAACCGCCCCGATGCTGGCGGACCGATCGGTTGATCTGGTTGCCGCCGCGCAGGCCGCGCACTGGTTTGATCGCTCGCTTTTCTATCCGGAGGTCCGGCGGGTTTTGCGTCCGGGCGGCGTGCTGGCGGTCTTCAATTACGGCCTTTGCCGCGTGGCGCCGGAAATCGACCGCGTGTTGCAACGGCTTTACGCGGAGACGCTCGGGCCTTACTGGCCGCCCGAGCGCCGGCTCGCCGAGAACAATTACCGCGACCTCGACTTCCCGTTTCCCGAAATCGAGTTTCCGCGCATGGAACTGGAGCGCACGTGGACACTTGATGAGTTCGCCGGCTATATCCGCACCTGGTCCTCCGTCGGCCTGTATCGTAAGGCCAAGGGAACAGACCCGGTTGCAGGCATGACGGCCGAACTCGCGCCCGTGTGGGGAGCCGGGCGGCGTCGAGTGACCTGGCCCGTGGGCGGACGTGTCGCGAGCCTGGAATAGCGATCTCGAGACGCGCAACTTGGCCGGCTGTTTTTCGAGGTCGCGCCCTACCTTTTGCGCGTTCTCAAAGCAACGGCGCGAGCAGCCGGCTGATTTCCTCGCCGATGAGCGGCATCAGGCGGCGCTCATGGGCGGGCGAGGGCATGGGCTTCGATTGCGCGAACACCTCGCCCATCCAGTCGGAGAGATGCTTCGCCTCGCGCGGCGAATAGGTGACGATGCCGACCTCGAAGTTCACGAACAGGCTGCGCATGTCCATGTTGGCCGAGCCGAAGAGCCCGATGCGTTCGTCCACGAGCATCGCCTTGGCGTGGTTCATGCCCGGCTGGTAGAGCAGCACGCGCGCCCCGGCGGCGTGCAACTGCCGCAGGGCGTGCCGGCGGGCGAGATCCGTGATCGGGTGGTTGGAGCGCGCCGGGACGACCAGGCGCAGGTCCACGCCGCTGCGCGCCTTTACCAGCATCATGCGCAGCAGCACCTCGTCGGGGATGAAGTAGGGCGTCACGATCCAGAGCGATTTTTCGGCCGTCTCGATGAGCGAGAGAATGCCCTCGTAAAGCGGGTCGCCGTCCACGTCGGGGCCGCTGGCCACGATCTGCAGCTCGCTGTCGCCGGCGGCCGCGGGTGACGACGGCGGCAGCGCGGCATGGAGTTTCTCAAGCGGCTCCCCGCTGGCGAAGGCCCAGTCCGCGAGGAAAATCTCCTGCAGCAAACCGACGGCGGGCCCGCGGATCTCCGCGCCGAAGTCGCGCCAGCGGTTCTTCAGGTGTGTCGGGCCCATGTATTCCTTCGCCACGTTGCGGCCGCCGAGCATGGCGACATGGTGGTCGAAGATCGCGATCTTGCGGTGGTTGCGGAGATTGGCCGAGCCGCGCGACTGCAGGGGCATGACGGGCATGAATTTCTCCACGCGCCCGCCGGCGCGCCGGATGGGATCCACGAAGCTTCCGCTGCTGGCGAAGCAACCGAGCGCATCGAGCAGGACGCGCACCTTCACCCCGTGGCGCGCCCGCTCGGCCAGCAGCCGCACGAGCCGGCGCCCCACCGCGTCGCGGGCGAGGATGAAGGTCATCACGTCGATGGAGTGCCGGGCTTCGCGGATGTGGCGCTCGAGGGTGGCGAAGGAGTCCTCCCCGGTGACCAGAAAGCGCACGCGGTTGCCCCCGATGGGAGGGCAGCTGCCGTTGAGGGTCAGCACCTGCGCCGTGGCCGCCGCGGCGGCGGGGGAGGGCGCGACGCCCGGCACGATGGGACAGAGGCGGGCCTTGCGCGCGGCGAGCTTGCGCAGCTTGCGGCCGCCGAAGATCAGGAAGAGCGGCACGCCGATGTAGGGCACGAAGGCGATGGCGAGGAGCCAGGCGAAGGTGTTGCCGGGTTGCCGCCGCTCGCTGATCAGGCGCGCAAGGGCGAGAAAGGCGAGCAGCACGCCGACGACCGTGAGCAGGTGCGGGAGCACCGCATCGGTGAGCGGATGCTCGCGCATCGTGTCATAGGCGCTGTTCAGCCATTCGGTCACGGACTCAGGTTCTCCGGGACGGCTGTTTTTTGCAAGCTGGCGCGGTCGGGCGGTGGTGATTTCGCCTTCACATCGCGGCGGGGCGTGTCATCGCTGGGCGCGTCATGGAAGTCATCTTTCTCGGCACCGGCACCTCGCAAGGCGTGCCGATGATCGCCTGCGATTGCGCGGTCTGCCGCTCCGACGACCCGCGCGACCGGCGCACGCGCGCGAGCATCCACGTCGTAATGGACGGCCTGCATGTGCAGGTGGACGCGGTGCCGGAATTCCGCCTGCAATGCCTGCGCGAGCGCATCGACCGGCTCGATGTGTTCATCCTGACGCACGGGCATGCCGATCACCTGCTGGGCATGGACGACCTGCGGCGGTTCTGCGACCTGAGGGGCGGCACGGCGCTGACGGTCCACACGACGGACGAGGGCGCGGCCCGGGTGCGCTCGATCTATCCCTACGCGATGGGCGACAAGCCAGCCGCGAAGGGCTACGCCGCATTCAAACTGGAGACCATGCCGCCCTTGATGGAGTTTCCGCAGGGCCGCATCCATGCCACGCTGCTGCCGCACGGTCCGATCAGCACCCTCGGACTCGTCTTTGTGGAAAAGTCCACCGGCCGGAAGTTCGTCTACTACAATGACTGCAAGAGCGTGCCGCCCGAGGCTGTCGCACTGGCGCGCGGGGCCGACGCGGTCGTGCTCGACGGACTCCGCCCGGAGCCCCATCCCTCGCACATGAACATCGCGGAGGCTTGCGCGGTGGCGGCGGAGATCGGAGCGCCCGTCACCTACCTCACCCATCTGACGCACCGCACGGGGCATGAGGCATTGACCGCCACGCTGCCGCGGGGCGTCGCCCTGGCCTACGACGGATTGCGGCTTAACCTGTAGGGTCTGAGCGAACGTCCGGCGCGCGGAAGCAGCCGCACCATTTCCCTGACAACTTACTGCGGCGCGCGCTTCAGATCGTAGACGATGTCCTTGCGCTGTCCGTTCCTGCCGGGGCCGGAAAGCGTGATGACCAGACGGTCGGGCGCGGGCTGCTCGAAGGTGAAGGTCTGCGGGTAGTCGTGCTCCTTGTTCTCGAACACCGCGCGCTTGGCCGCGGCATCGTAGGTGAGCAGGGGGAAGGCGTGCTCGCTTTTCTTCCCGTAAGGATAGGGGTGGTAGATCAACTGTCCGTCCTTTTCAAAAAAAGTCTCCAGCTCGAAGGTGACGACCCGGCCTTTCTTCACCTCCTTGCTGACGCTGAAGATCATGCCGCCCTCCGCGCCGGTGTAATGCGTCTCGAAGGTGGCGCCGTTGGCGAGCGTGCCGCGCCAGTGCCCGGCCAGCCAGGCAAGGTCGTTGACAGTGGGAGAGGTCACCGGCTCGGCCAGCAGCAGGATGGGAAAGAGTGGCAGGCAAAGCATGCGGGTGAGCATTTTCATCGTGCGTCAGTTCAGCGGTTATACTGCAGGAATTCAATCACGTTGCCGGAGGGGTCGCGCACGGCGATGAACTTTCCGGCGGGAAAATCGGCCGGCTCGGCGAAGACCATCTCCACGCCGGCCTGTCCAAGCCGCCGGGCTTGCGCGGCGACATCGGGCACGGCGAATCCCAGCGTGACCTGCGCGGCAACCGGATAGCCGGGCCGGCTGGTGGCCGCGCACAGGCAGAGCAGAAGCGAACAGTGCTCGTGGCGCAGCTTCACCAGTTCCGGTCCGTATTGGGCTTCCTCGGTGAAGCCGAGCAGCTGGCAGTAAAACTGCCTCGCGGAGGCGAGGTCGGTGACGAAGATGGTGATGGCGGAGATGGCGGGCATGCGGCGAGGTTAGCAGCAACCGGCAGCGCCGTATTGAAGAAATGCGACATCGTGAACAGGCTGGCGATTTCCCTATTTCGTGTGGGCGCCGAGAAAGGCGAGCGCGTTGAAGTAACCCCATTTCTCGCGGATTTTCCCGTCTACAACCCGGTAAATGGCTATGCCTGTGGCCGTGACCCGGCGACCGGTGGGCGCCAACCCGAAGAGCGGTCGGGCAAAGATACCCGAGAAGGTGATGCGGGCGGAGACCTTGTCACCCTCGGCGACCATGTCCTCGACCACGTGCGAGTAGTCATCGAACGCGCGGGTGAAGGCCTCGAAACCGAGCCGCACGCCGGCGAGGCCGGGCGCCTGGTTTTTGACGGACTCACTGTTATGCTCGGTGTAGTCGGAATGATAGTAGCGTTCGAGGTCTGACAGGTTTCGTGCATCGACCTCGCGGAGCACATCCAGGATGACCTGCTTGTTGCGCGTGGTTTCATCGGGCAAAGGCGCGGAATCCACCCCGCCAGCCGGCCAGTGCACGATTCGGCTGCGCCGCTCGACGAGTATGGTGTCCTTCCAATCAGGGCCGAGCCGCGCGATTTTCTCCCGATACCCGATCGTCCGGAACCCCGCCTTTGCGACCAGGGCCAGGCTGGCGGTATTCTCCGCAAGAATCGCCCCGTAAAGTGACCAGATGCCATGCTGCTCGCTGCTCTCGATCAGCCGCCTCACCAGGGCGGCGCCCAGCCCCTTGCCCTGATGCGCCGGATGGACGTAGACACTTGCTTCGGCCACACCGCTGTAGGGCGGACGTTTCGAGACCGGCGAGAGCGCGGCCCACCCGAGAACCGTGCCGTTATGACCGGCCACAAGCCGGCTGTGCGGCAGGTGCCCGGCGTCCCACTCCGACCAAGAAGGAACTTCAGCCGTAAAGGTGGCCCTGCCGCTCGCAATTCCGGCGCGGTAGATTTCGAGGACAGCTGCCGCGTCGGTGGGCTGCATTTCGGAGATGAGGGCATCGGGTGTTTTCATGCCAGTCCTGACTGCATGTGTGATGCCAGCCGATGCGGATTCCCCGACACAGGACAAGCAGTCTGCCGCCAGCACAGTTTCCCCAGTTGGTCGGCCAAGCGCCTGCCCGATCACCCGATCAGCGCGCTGGCAAATGGCGTGCGGTTGGCCAGAAATTCCCGCGGCGCAAGGCCGGCGAATTCACGGAATTCCCGCACCAAATGCGGCTGGTCACTGTAGCCGGTGCGGGCCGCGAGGTCGGCCCAGTGGGTGTCCCCGCCGTCCATCGCGGTGAGCATGCGTCGGAAGCGCAGCAGCCGGGCAAAGTGCTTGGGGCCGACCCCGACTTCCCTCAGAAACGTGCGCTCGAGCTGCCGCGGGGATACGCCGACCTCGCGTGCGACGATGGAGATGCGCGCCGGGCTCTCGGCTTCGCGCAGTATCCCGAGCACGGCATTTATCCTCCGTCCATGGGTCGAGGACACGGCGAGGCGCTGTCCAAGTGTGCTTTCGATCTCGCGCAGGGCAGCGGTGATGGTCTTGCAGCCGCCGACCCGCGCAGACAAGTCCATCCAAGGGAATCCGATTTGATCGAGCGGCACGCAGCGGTCGGTCAGCTCGTGCATATCGATTCCGAAGAGAGCATGCGCGCCGCCGGGCTTGAAGCGCACCGCGAGCACCTCGGCCTCCGCGGTCGCCCGGAGCAGGACGAAGCGCGTGATCTGTCCGACCAAGAATGCGGTGGGTTGCCGCTGGTAGCAGCCGGCTTGGTCAGCCTGGCAGAAGGGCGTGCGCAGGTTGACGATCAACTCCATGCATCCATCAGGCAGGACCCGCTCGGGCGGCATGCCGGCGCACGGTCCGGTGCGCAGGTGCCAGTAGCACTCGACGTGGCCGGCGAGCCGGGGATGGGGGGAGTATTGGTGAAATTCCAAGGATGCGGACGCGGGTTCAGTTTTCCCGGAGAAGCAGGACGGGGTCAATCGCGGTCGCTCGGCGGGCGGAAAGCCAGCAAGCCAGGTAGGCCACCGCGCCGAGGAGCAGCGCCGCCTGCAGATAGACGGGCGGGTGGGCGGCGGTGATACCGTAGAGGAGCTTGGGGAGCAGCCCCGCGGCAAAGCGGGCTCCGGCCAGGCCGGCCAACAGACCCAGCCCGGTGAGGCGGAGCCCCTCGCCGAGGATAAGGCGCCGGGCCGAGGCGGGTGTCGCGCCCAGCACGAGCCGGGTGGCGATCTCAGGACGACGCAGGGCCACCGTGTAGCTCATGACGCCGTAGATGCCCAGGAGGGCGAGCAGGAGGGCGATGCCCCCGAAGAGTCCGACCAGAATCAGGGGCAAGCGGCGGTCGGCCAGCGACTGCGCATAATCATCGTCGAGCCAGCGGGGATTGATGAGCGGCAGGTCGCGGTCGAGCTCCCGCAGGATGGCGCGCAGCGTCGGCGCCAGGATGGATGGGGTGTCAGACGTGCGCAGCACGAGTGTCAGCGCCGGGCGGGGGCGTTGCACAAGATTGAAGTAGATCTCCGGTTTCGGGGCGGTGGACAGCGATTCGCCGCGCGTGTCTCCCACCAAGCCCACCACCACGGCGGTCCGGGTGGTCACGCCCAGCACGACGCGCCGACCGAGCGGGTCATCCGTGCCGAAAAGCTGCCGGGCGGCGGCCTCGTTGACGATGGCGACGGCCTCACCGTCGGGCAAATCCCCGGAGCCGAAATCCCGCCCCCGCCGGAGCGGAAGGCCGACGGTGGCAAAGTAACCGGGCGAGACGATGCGCCGGATGGCCATCGTGCGCTCCGCGACCGGGGGCAGGGGCCGGTCGGCCGCGGCGTAGGGAGAGAACACCGGGCTGGCGTTGAGCGGCGGCGAATCGGCCAAGGCGGCCCGCGAGACGTTGGGGAGGGTTCGCAGGCGCTCCAGCAACTGCGCGGCGAGCGCCGACTGTTTCTGCGCGGTCGGATAGGCTGCCGCCGGCAGTTCGACGCCGGCCAGCACGACATCCCGCGGCGCCAGCCCGGGGTCGGTGCCACGCAGGCGGAGGAAACTCTCCAGCAACAAGCCGGCCATCACCAGCAGCACGAAGGCCAGCGCCACCTCGGCGACCAACAGGGTGCGGCGGAAAGCACGGGTTGTGCGCGCAGCCGTGGCACTCTGAGAAGATTCCCTCAGGGCGGTCAGCAGGTCGCGGCGCGCACCCTGGCTGGCGGGCAGCCAGCCGAGGGCCGCGCCGGTCAACAGCGACAGCAGCACGGCAAAAGCCAGCGCGCCGAGATCGACGCGGACAACGACCGGATGGGGCAGGTAGTGGTTGACGAGCCAGCCCAGACCGCGGGTGCTGAGCGCCGCCACGCCCAACCCGAGCAGGCAGGCCGGCGCCACCAGCAAAAGGGCCTCCAATCCGCAAAGGCTGAGCAGCCGCGCGCGGCCGGAGCCCAGTGCGACGCGCATGGCGAGTTCCCGCCTTCGGGCCGTGAAGCGCGCCAGCAGCAGGCTGGCAACGTTGGCGCAGGCGATGAGGTGCACGAACGCGGCGGCGGCAAAGAGCGCGAACAGCGCCGCCCGCTGCTGGCCGACCAGCTCCTCCTGGAAGGTGATGACCTCGAGATTCGTGTGGGCGTCGACATTGCCGGGCAGGTCGGCCCGGTAATCGCGCTCCACCGCGGCCACCGCTTCGCGGGCCTGCGCGAGGGACGCGCCCGGCGCGAGGCGGGCCGTGAGGTTGAGGTAGGCGGCGCCGCGCGCGATCTGCGCGGAGTCGTATAGCGCGGGACGGGACGGCTGCGTCAGCCAGATTTCCGCCTCACTATAGGGAAAGCGGAAATCCGCGGGCAGAATGCCGATGACGGTGTGGGGTGTCCCGTTGACGAGCACCTTCCTTCCGACGGCATCGGGTGTGCCGCCGAAACGGCGTTGCCAGAGCGCGTGGGCCAGCACGACCACGGGTTCGCCTCCGGGCGCATCCTCGGCGGAGGCAAACCCCCGGCCGTGCTGCAGGCGGACGCCGAGCAGGCTGAAGAAATCCGCCGACACCTGCTCGCCGCTCACCTGCTCCGGATCTCCGTCGCCGGCAAGCGTGTGGCGCGAGGCAAAGTTGGCGGCGCATCCGGCAAAGATCCCGGTCTGCGCGCGCAACCGCTCAAAGCGCGGATAGGAGAGCGTCCCCCGCGTGATGTGGCGGGCCGGGTCGCCGGACCAGATCCGCACGAGCCGCGCGGGCTCGGCATAGGGCAGGGGCCGGAGCAACGTGGCGTTCAGGACGGAAAAGACCGCCGTGCTGCCGCCGATCCCGAGGGTGAGCACGCCGATGACGAGCGCGCTGAACCACGGCGTGCGCCAAAGGTTGCGCCAAGCCTGGCGGAGGTCGGTCATGCGCCGTCTATGACAGCGCCGGCCGCGACGGGTTGCAAGGTGCCGTTAATCCGTTCGCAGCGCCACGAGCGGGTCGATGCGCGCGGCCCGGCGGGCGGGGATCCAACAGGCGAGGAAGGCGATCCCGACGAAGAAGACAGCCACCGCGCCGTAGACGGGATAGCTGACCGGCTCGACGGCGAAGAGCAGGGTGCCCATCAGCCGGGTGACGGCGGCGGCCGCGCCGAGCCCGAGCAGCAGGCCAAGCACGACAAGGCCCATGCCGTGGCGCAGCACCATCTTGATGATGGAGTCACGGCCGGCGCCGAGCGCCATGCGGACGCCGATCTCAGCCGTGCGCTGCGCGACCGTGTAGGCCAGCACGCTGTAGAGACCGAGGGCGGTCAGCAGCACGGCGACCCCCGCAAAGGTGCCCGTCAACCCCGCAAGCAGGCGCGCGAAGCCGGTGTTGGCGCTCATGAGGGCGTCCATGGTGTTGAATTGGGAGATGGGCAGGCTGCGGTCGACTTCCGCCACGGCGGTGCGGATGATGGATTGCAGTGCGGCCGGATCGCCGTGGATGCGCACGACGTGATTGGCCACGGGTTTGCCGATCTGCAGGAGGTTGTAATAGACCACGTCGGGAGGAGGGGTGCCGAGCCCGTTGGAGCGGACGTCGCCCACCACACCCACGATCTGGCACACAACCTCCGCGTCGCGGCCGCGGCGGATGGCCTGCCCGATTGCCGATTTGCCGGGGAAAATGCGGCGCGCAAAGGACTCGTTGATGATGCAAACCGGCGGCGTGCCCATGCGCTCCTGGGCGGTGAAAAAGCGGCCTTCCCTCAGCGGGATCTGGAGTGCCTGGAAATACCCCGGGGTAACCGATTGATAGGAAGCGAGCGCCCGTTCGGCCGGAGGTCGGATGGGCTGGCCGTCGATCGTGTAGGGCGAGATGGGCAGACCGGCGAGGGGCAGGCCAAGAGCCGCCGCGGCGTATTGCACCTGCGGATTCGCCCTGATGCGTTCGCTCACGCGCTCGTGGAAATCGGCCTGCTGCTGGGGAGTGCGGTAGCGTTCGACCGGTGCGGCCACCACGGCATAGGCAACGCCGGTGGGATCGAGGCCGGAAGCCGTGCCGCTCAGCCTTTGGAAGCTTACGAGCAGGAGGGCCGAGCCGATGAGCAGCACCACGGCCAGCACCACCTCGACCACCACGAGGGTCGAGCGCATCGCGCCGCCGCGCGCGCCGGAGGAGCCGCGGGCCGCATCCTTCAGGACCTCCGACAATCCGAGCCGCGAGGCCTGCCAGGCGGGCACGCAACCGACGACACCCGCACAAAGCGCACCCAGAGCCGCCGAGAAGCCCAGGGTCGGGCCGCTGAGGACAAAGGCGGTGTTGGGGGGAAGCTGGTTGACCGCGAGCTGTTCAATCAGAACGAGCCCGAGCCGTCCCAAGCCGAGCCCCAAGACCGTGGAGATCGAGGCGAAGAGGGCGCTCTCGATCAGGAACTGGCGGATCAAATGCGCGCGGGTGGCTCCCAAGGAGAGGCGGACGGCGATCTCGCGTTGGCGGCTGGAGAGGCGGCTGAGGAAAAGATTGGAGACGTTGGCGCAGGCGATGAGCAGGACCGCGACCACGGCCCCAAGCAGCAATTGCATCGTGCGCGCCAGGCCTCCGCTCAGTTCCTGGCTCAGCGTGCGCACGTCCATCGGGTTTTTAGCGTCCATGCGGTCGGCCCGCTCGGTCTCGTAGCGCTTGTTCATCACCGCGATCTGCTCGTTGGCCTGGGCCAAAGTGACACCGGGTTTGAGCCGCGCCGTGGCCTGCAGGTAGGTCGCCCCCACCTGCACCTGCGCGGGAGTCAGATTGGGCGCTTCCCAAATCTGGTTGGTGAACACGAGTTGGTTGTTGAAAGGCCGGCTGAGGCCCGGGGGAAGGATGCCGATGACGGTATGGGCAACGCCGTTCAGCATGATGGGCGAACCCACGGCGTCGTCGCGACCGCCCAGACGCGACATCCAGAATTCATGGGTGAGGAGGGCCACGGGCGGCGCGCCGGGTTTGTCCTCGTCGGGATTGATGTTGCGTCCGCGAAACATGCTCACACCCAGCGCGGGGAAGTGCCCGCCGCTGACCTTCATTCCGGCGATTTGCTCGGGCTCGTGGCCGTCCCGGGTGAAGGCAAAGCCGGTGAACAGCGAGGCCCCGAGTTCGGCGAAGACCGATTGCTGATCACGAAAGTGCTCGTATTTCGGCAGCGAGATGACGGAGCCGACGAACCCGGTCCGGGTGTTGTTTGTCCAGATGCGGACGAGGGTGTCGGGGTCGGCGTAGGCGTGCGGGCGCAGGACGAGGCGGTCGAAAACGGAGAAGATGGCGGTGTTGGCGCCGAGGGCGAGGGCGAGCGAGAGGATGGCCGCGCCGCTGACGAGGGGTGCCTTCAACAGCTGGCGGAACGCGCAGGCGAAGTCGTGCATGCGGACAACACCACCGGGACGCCCGCCGGCGGCAAACCGCGTGCGGCCATGCGTTGCGCCCGTGAGGCGACCCGCACCCGCGTTGCGGCGCCATTCCGCCCGCAGCGCCAGCAGCGGATCCGCCCGCGTGGCCTGGCGGGCCGCTCCGCCTACGCCATGGCGACGGCGCGACTGGGTCTAATCATTTCGCAAGGCGATGAGCGGATCAACTCTGGTGGCCCGGCGCGCCGGCAGGAGGCACGCGGTGAGGGCCGCGGCGAGGAGCACCGCGGCGGCCAGCGCGAGCGTGGCGGGATCGCGGGGGCTGACCCGGTAGAGCTGCGCGGCGACCAGATGGCCGGCGGCCAGCGCGCCGCCGAGCCCGACAACCACGCCCACGATCACGACCCCCATGCCTTGGCGCAGGATCAGGCCGAGCACGTCGCCCTGCTGCGCGCCGAGGGCCATGCGCACGCCGATCTCGGTGGTGCGCTGGGTGACGGTGTAGGTCATGACACCGTAGATGCCGACCGCCGCAATGAGCAGGGCCACCCCGGCGAAGAGCCCGAGGAGAAGGGTGGAATATCGCTGCCGGGAGATGGAATCGGCGACGAGCGCCACCAGCGGGCGGACCGTGCTGACGGGTTGGTCGGCCTTGACCGCGAACACGGCGGGGCGCAGGGCCTGCAGCATCGCCGGCTGCGGCTCGCCCGCCGAGCGGATGACAAAGGTGGGCGAGTTGTAGGGCTTCTGCAGGTAGCAGTCGTAGACCTGCGGCTGCGCCTCGCGGTCGACGCCGTAATGCTTCACGTCGGCGACCACGCCCACGATCTCGCGGAACATCTTCGGGCCGTTGGTCACCCAGATGCGCTTGCCGATGGGATTCTCACCGGGAAAATACTGCCGCGCCATCTTCTCGCTGATGACGGCGACGGGCACGGCCTTCGCGTCATCCCGCTCGGTGAAGACGCGGCCGCCGAGCAGGCGGATGCCCATGGCGGCAAAATAATCGGGTGTGACCGAATAGTAGCCGCAGGACGGCATGTCGCCCTCGGTGGCCGCGGGAAGGCCCTCGATTTCGAAGCCGAGGATCCAGTCGTTCATGAGCGGCATGGAGTGGTTGACGCCGACGTGAGTGACGCCCGGCAGCGCGCGGAAGCGCTCGATGACCTGCTGCGCAAAATTCACGACGGGAGCCGGATCGTTGCTCGCCTGCTGGAGACCGGTGAGGGGGACGTTGACGATGGTGACGTTGGCTGGATCGTAACCATGGTCCACGGCGCGCAACTGGCCGAAGCTCCGCACCAGCAGCGCGGCGGCGGCGACCAGCACAAGCGAGAGCGCGACCTCGACGACGACGAGGGCGTGGCGGAGCCAGGTCCGGCGGTGGCCGGAGCCGCGGGCACCGTCCTTGAGGGTTTCGACGAGACTGAGGCGCGAGGCCTGCCAGGCGGGGAGGAGTCCGAAGATGAGGCCGGTGGCGACGGACAGGGCGAGGGAGAAGGACAGAACGGCGCCGTCGAGCCGGATTTCGCTGAGCCGCGGCAGGCCCGCGGGGGCGAGGGCGACGAGGCCCTTGAGGCTGGCGTAGGCGAGGGCGATGCCGGCGGCGCCGCCGAGGACGGACAGGGCCACGCTTTCCGTCAGCAATTGCCGCAAGAGGCGGCCGCGGGGGGCGCCGAGGGCGGCGCGCACGGCGAATTCCCGCGCGCGGCCGGTGGAGCGGGCGAGGAGGAGATTGGCGATGTTGGCGCAAGCGATGAGGAGCACGCAGGCCACCGCGCCCAGCAGGGTGAACAGAACACCCCGGGCATCGCCGACGGTGTCGGCGAGAAAATCCTTGGTCATGACGCTCCAGCCCTTGTTGCTGTCGGGGTATTGGGCGGCGAGCTGGGCGGCGATGAGCTTGAGCTCGGCCTCGGCCTGTCCGCGGGTGACACCGGACTTCAGGCGGCCCACGGCGCCGAGATAGTGCGAGCCGCGGTTGTCCTTGGTCAGCTCGTCAGGCCGGAAGGCCATGGGGGCGTAGATTTCGCCGCGGCTGTCGCGCCGCCATTCCGGCGGCATGACACCGACGATGGTGCGCGGGCGGCCGTTGAGGGTGATCGTGCGATTGAGCACGTCAGCGGCGCCGCCGAACTGGCGCTGCCAGAAGCCGTAGGTTATGACCACGGCGTGATCCTTGCCCGGGGCATCCTCCTCGGGAAGCAGCCAGCGCCCCAGCAGGGCCGGCGTGCCGTAGACCCGGAAATAGTCGGCCGTGACGGCGGCGCCCGGCAGGCGTTGGGGTTCGCCATTGCCGGTGAGGATGAAATTCTGTCCGCGCACCGCGGCGAAGGCCTCGAAGCAGGCCGCCTTCTGAAAATCGAGGAAGTTGGGCGGGGAGAGCGAGAATTCCGGGAATTGCGGCAGCTGGGTCTCGCGCACTACGATCATGCGGTCGGGTTCGGGATAGGGCAACGGCCGCAACACGACACCGTAGACCACGGAAAAGATGGCCGTGGTCGCGCCGGTGGCGAGCGCGAGGATGAGGACAATGGCGGCGGTCTGGCCGGGGGCCTTGGCCAGCATGCGCAGGGCGAATCGGAGGTCGGAGATCATTGGGCGGCGTGCTTCGCGGGAACAAAATCCAGCTCCGGACCGCCGGAGCGGCCGGAAGGAAGACGGTCGTGGAGCATAACAGCGACTAAGCGCCGCCGGTTACAGTTTTTATTCAGCGCGGAGCGCGATGAGCGGGTCGGTGCGGGCCGCGCGCAGGGCGGGGACGAGCCAGGCGGCGAGTCCGACGAGCAGGATGACGAGCGGCACGGCGAAGAAGACCAGCGGGTCGCGGGTGGTGATGCCGACGACAAGGTTGGTCACGAGCGAGCCGGCCAGCCAAGCCGCGACGAGACCGGCGACGAGTCCCAGTCCGATCCAGCGAAATCCCTGCGCGAGGAGGCGGGAAAGGATCTGGCCGGGGCTGGCGCCGACCGCGAGGCGAACGCCGAACTCGCGGGTGCGCTGGCTGATGGAGAAGGCGAGAACGCCATAGACGCCGAGAACGGCCAGGAAGGTGGCAAGCACGCCGTAGACGGCGAAGACCCCGGCCGCGAAGCGCTGCGGGCGCTCCTGGTGGGCGAGGCGCGCCTCCTGGGTTTTGGCGTCCACCACGGCGAGGGTCGGGTCGAGCCGCGCGATGCGCTCGCGCACGGCGCGGATGACCGCGCCGGGATCACCGGATGAGCGCACGATGAAGGAAAGGTTGGCGGCGGGCACGTTCCACATCGAGAGGTAGATGTCGCCGAGGACGTTGTCCTCACTTTCGGCGCGCGGGTAGTGGTGCACCGGGGCGGCGACACCGACCACGACCAGGTATTCGACCGGCGAGGAATTGGAGATGGCGATACGCCGCCCGATCGGGTCCTGCCCGGGGAAGAACCGGTCGGCGTATTTCTGGCTGATGACGACTTCCCACGGCGTGCCGGGGGCGGGGTTATCGACCGGCACGCGACCGCGCAGCAACGGCACCCGCAGAAGCTGGAGTGCGTCGGGAGTCATGTGCAGGCGCCGGGTCATGAAATGGTTTTTGGGGTCGGAGGGGTCGAGGCCCTCGGGCGTGGTGAGCAGGTTGTAGGTGGCGCGGCCGAGGACGCGCGGGCCCCAGAGCGAGGCACCGTCGATGCCGGGGATGGTCTGCAACTCCTGGTGCAACTGCCGCACGAAGCGCTGGAGAGAAGGGCGGTCGGGATAACGGGTGCGCGGCAGGTCGAGCGTGCCCGTGACAAGGTCGGAGCGGTCGTAGCCGGTGTCGCGGTGGGAGAGCCACCAGAGGCTGCGCGCGGTCAGACCGGTGCCGACGAGCAGGAGGGTGGCCAATGCGACTTCCAGGCTGATGAGAGCGAGGCGGCGGCGCGCCGCGGCGCGGTCACCCGAGGTCCGGTCGCCGCCCTGCAGGACGGCGCGGAGATCCACCCGCGTGGCGCGCCACGCAGGCCAGAGGCCGAAGACCAGCGCGCAGCCGGCCAGCAGCAGGAGGGTGGCGAGGACGACGAGCGGGTCGATGCGGACGGTGACGAAGTGCGCCATCGGCACCATGCCGGGCACGTTGAAGACGCTGGCGAGCGAGCGCCCGAGCAGCAGACCCAACGTGCCGCCGGCCGCGGTCAGCAACGCGACTTCGCCGAGGCTCTGCCGGAGGAGGCGGGCGCGGTCGGCGCCGAGGGCGGCGCGGACGGCGACGTCGCGCCGGCGGCCCGCGGCCTGCACGAGGAAGAGGTGGGCGAGGTTGGCGCAGGCGATGAGCAGGACGATAATGGCGCAGACCCCAAGGGCGGCCGCCAAAGGCCGGGCCTCGCGGAAAAGAAATTCACGCGGACTCATCAGGCGGAGGCCGCGGCCGGCGTGGTCGGTCGGGAACTCCTTCGCCAGCTCAAGGGCGACGCGGTCGGCGTCCTGCTGGGCCTGCGCGAGGGTCACGCCGGGCTTAAGGTGGGCGAGGCCGTAGACCTCGCGTCCGCCGCGCGTGGTGAAGACCTGCTGGCCGTAGACGGCTGGCGCCTGGGCGAGCGGGACGAAGACATCGGTCGCCTGCCAGCGTTCGCCCAGATCGGCGTAGTCGGCGGCGAGCACGCCGATGACGGTGAAGGGGCGGTCGTTGAGGCGGATGGTCGTGCCCAGAATGTCAGGTCGGCCGCCGAGCTTCGACTGCCAGAAGCGGTGGTGCAGGATCACCACGAGCGCGTCGGCGCCCTGCCGGCATTCCTCGGAGGTGAAAAGACGGCCGAGGAGTGGCTGCGCGCCTTGGAGCCGCAGATAGTCCGCATCGCTGAAATTGGTCTCGACGACCACCGCGCCGTCGGCGTCGCCGTAGTTCATGTTGCGGAAGGCAGCGAAGACCTGGACGGACTCGAAGAGCGTGCCGCGGGCGGCAAGGTCGCGCAACTCCGGCACGGAGGCGCTGGCGCGGTCCCAGCCGCGCTCCGGGTAGGTGCTGTAAATGACGGCGAGGCGGTCCGGGCGGGCCGTGGACAGCGGGCGGACGAAGACCTCGTGCAGCAACCCGATGATGGCGGAGACGAGGCCGGTGGCGAGGGCAAGGGTGAGGATGACGGTGCCGGCGAAAAGCGGGCGCTTCAGCAAGGAGCGGAGGGACGGGGCGAGATTTTGCATGGGGTATCGTGGGTTGTCGGCCTCCGCATCGGAGAGCTTCGGTCCGATGCGTCCCACGGCCGGGGCCGCAGGCGGGGGTTGTGCGCACGATGATGCCAACCGGCCGGACCCGGAAGCACTATGCGGGCAACGGAACGCACGTTGCGATGAGGCGTCAGGAATCAGCGCCACCGGTCGAGGCGGCACAGCTCAATCCAAAAGTGAGGCCAGGGTGCGCCACATCACGGGACCGGCGATCACCAACCAGCAGACCGCGCACATCAGGACTGAACCGCCCACCGCCAGGCTGGCGTAGTCCTTGGCGCGGCCGGACAAGGGATGGCGCTCGGTTGAGATGCGGTCCACGCAGGTCTCGATGGCGGAATTCAGCACCTCCATCACGCCCACCAACATCAGCGACAACACGAGCAGCAGACGCTCCACCCGGTCGACGGGCAGGAAAACAGCGACGGTCGTGAAGACGGCCACGGCGATCGTGACCTGGCGGATGCCAGGGTCATGCATGAGTCCTTGACGCAATGCTGAAGTCTGGTGAGCCAAGGCACGCTTCAGGCGTTCGAAGCCGCCGGACTTCCACTGCTGCTGCAGATCGTCGGATATGGTGTGAATGTCAGCACCGCTCCTCTGAGGCGACGAGAATCAAATACGAGCGACTACCGCCAAGGTCAGCCGCGGACGGGTGGCGGCGTTTCCCTCGCCGACGGGAAATACCACACGCGCTGAATGAGGCCGTCGCGAACCTCGTAGATGGCGAAGGCGGATTGACGGAGCGTGGTGTTGTTGGCGCCCTTCCAGGTGGCGCGCTCGTGCACGAAGAGGTGCGGGCCGGTCTGCCGCAGCTCGAGCACCTCGGACTTCACGGTGGGAACGCGGTTGAAGTAGCCGGTGAGCCAGTTCTTCACGGCTTCGCGGCCCTCGCCATCGACGCTCTGGGTGTCACCGGCCACGCTGAACCACTTTATGTTCTCCGCGAGGAAGGCGGCGGTGGCCTCGGGTTCATGGCGGTTGAAGGCGTCGTAGTAGGCGCGGAGGGCGACGGCCTCGGGCGAGGTGAGGGGCGGGTGGGTGGAGCCGTGCATGAACGGACGGAAGGCGTCGATGCGGGCGGTAAAGATGCCGCCGGCCACCGAGGGATCCTGCTCAAGCTCGGTCTGGACGGCGGCCTCGTCGGGGAGGCGGAGAACGATGAGGCCGAATTCGCCGTAGCGTGCGCCGATGATGAGCGAGCCTTCGCGGCGGAGACGGGCGAGGTTGGCACTGTGCTCCTTGAAGAAGGCCTGCTCGTTGGGCTTCTTGCGGGCATCCCAATTGGGGCCGGTGCTGAAGTGCACGGCAAAGAGGGTGTCCTGGGGCACCGGGACGGGGAGCGGAGGCGCGGCGGCCTTCGGTTGCGAACCAAGCGGGGAGACGACCGCCAAGGCGAGGATGAGGCACAGGGTGATTTTCATGTGTCCTGATGACGAACGGCCGGAGAGGGAGAGGACCAACAAAATACGCGGCGGAAACGCGAGCCGACTGCGGGAATCACGGCTTGGACTCGGCTTTGGCCGGCTTATCGAAGGAAACGGCGGGCAGGTCCTCGCTCGGGAGGAACTCCGTCACTTCGTAGCGGAAGGTGCCGGTGGAGTTGGCGCCCCAGCGCGGATATTTGACCGCGCCCGCGGAGGCAAGCGGGCCGAAGACGGTGCCGTCCTCATTATCGTAGGTGCCGAAGCGGATAGGCTCGCCGGCGGCGTTGAGCTCGAACCAGTTCAGGCGCCGGCCGTCGGAGCGATGGATCTCGAGGCGGCGCTCACCGATGGAGGTGGGCGTGAGGTCGGGGTCGTCGTTGGAGAGGCGGACCAGGGTGCGGTAGATGTTGGCCTCCCACCACGCGCGGTCCTCTTCGAACTGCTTGGGCGTCATGTGGAGATTCTCGCCGTCGCGGAGGCGCCAGCCATGGTCGATGTTGATGGCACGCTGGCGGTTGATCTCGGTGCTGCGGGCCTCGAAGCGCACGCGCGGCTGCGTGAAGTCGTTGTAGATGGTGTTGGCGTAGGGCTCCTTCAGCGTGGGCTCATAATGGGTCGCGCGCACGGTGACGGACTTGATCTTCCTCCAGGCCTCGCGGCCGCCCATGGCGTTGAGAAACTGCTCGAGACGGAGCTTGGAGGGCTCCTGCCGGAGGGTGTTGCGGTCGTTGACGGGCGCGGCGAGCGGCCGGGCCGGATTGGTCTGGGCCAGCAAAGTCAGGCCACACAGACCCCAAGCGAGTGAAAGCAAGCCGAGCCGGGTGGGGCGGAGCCGGGGATTCATGTTTCCACTGAGCAGAAACATCCGGCCCGGTCAACTGCCGGGAGCTTCACCCGGGTCGCCGATCATTCCGCGCGCAGGGCCTGCAGAGGATCGACTCTTGCCGCCCGCCTTGCCGGGAGCCAGCAGGCGAGCAGGGCGGTGAGGCCCAGCAGGCCGGCGACAGCGGCGTAGGTGACCGGATCCCAGGCGGAGACGTCGTAGATGAGCGAGCCGAGCATGCGGGAGACGAGGGCCGAGCAAGCCCCACCGGCGAGGATGCCGAGGGCGACGAGCACGACGCCGCGTTTCAGCACCCAGTCGCGGATGTTGCCCGGGGCGGCGCCGAGGGCCATGCGCACCCCGATCTCGCGGGTCTGCTGCGCCACGGTATAGGCCACCACGCTGTAGAGGCCGAGCACGGCAAGCAGGAGCGAGGTGACCGCCGCGGAGGCGATGGTCCACGTGATGAGTTTCCGCTGGGCGAGCAGGTCGTCCACGTAGAGCTGCATGGGCCGCACGGTCGTGAGGGGAAGGCCGGGGTCCAGGGCGCGGAGCTGTTCGCGGAACATCGGGAGCAGGGCGGCGGGATCGAGCCGGGTGCGGACGGCGAAATAGTTCAACCCCCAGGAGGACTGGGTGTGCGGCGCATACATGGCCGGGCCGACCTCCCGGTCGAGCGACACCATGCGGGCGTCGGCCACGACGCCGACGACCACGTCCCAGACGTAGTTGGCGTCCCTGTTCGCGCTGTCGGTGTTCCAGGCGACGCGCTGGCCGATGGGATCCTTGTCGCCGAAATATTTCCGCGCGAAGGATTCGTTGACGATGAGCGAGACCGGGAAACGTCCCTCGCCCTCGGGACGACGGTCGAGGTTGGCGTCAAAGTCGCGGCCCTTGAGCAGGGAGATGCCGAAGGTCCGGAAATAGTCCGGGCTGACGATGAGCTTGTCGGCCAGCGGCTCCTGGCCCTTGACCCAGTCGATGCCGGGCACGGAGAAGTAGCCGTTGGAATTTGTGCGCAGGGGAATGCTGTCGCCGGCCGCGGCGGATTCGATGCCGGGCAGGGCGCGGAGGCGCCCGAGCAGGCTGTCGTAGAAGCGCTGGCGCGCGGCGGCGGCGGGATACGAGGCCTGCGGCAGGGCCACGCGGAAGATGGCGATGTTCTCCACGGCGAAGCCTTTTTCCTGCGTGATGAGGCGGTGCATGCTGCGCACGAGCAGACCGGCACTGACGAGCACGAGGAGGGTCAGGCCGACCTGGGCGACGATGAAGAGGCTGTTGAGCCGGCGCTGTTGCGGAGTGGCGATGGCGCTGCGGCCGATGGCGCGCATGAACTGCTCGAAGGAGCTGGTCGCGCGCCACGCCGGCACGAGGCTCGACAGGGCCACGGCGAGCAGGGTGACGCCGGCGGAGAAGGCCAGTGCGAGGCCGCCCGGCCGCAAGGAGGCGAAGGTGGAAAACTGGGCCTTGAGGAAATCCTCCGCGAACCAGAGCAGGCCACCTGCGAGGGCGGTGCCGAGCACGCCGCCGGCGAGGCCCAGCAGGAGGCTCTCCGCCAGCAATTCACGGGTGACCTGACCGCGCGAGGCGCCGATGGCCATCTTGATCGAGATCTCCGCCGTGCGGCCCGTGATGCGCACGAGCTGGAGGTTGGCGAGGTTGACGCAGGCGATGAGGAGCACAAGGGCGACGGAGCCCATGAGCGCGAAGAGCCGGGGGCGAACCCACTGGGTGCTCCACTCGGCGAGGCTGAAGGTGACGATGCCGTGGGTGTGGCCATGCTCGGCCTGCAGGCGGGCCGCGACGTCGTTCATGCGGGCGCGGGCCCGTTCCAACGGGATACCGTCGCGGAGACGGGCGATGACCCAGTAGGTGTGGTTTCCGCGCGGCGCGCTCTCGCGGGTGATGGTGAGCGGCAGGAGGGCGTCGACCGTGCGCTCGTTGGGTGTGACGGCGTTGAAGCCGGCCGGCAGCACGCCGATCACCGTGACCATGCGGCCGCCGAGCTTGATGCCGCGGCCGATGATGCCCGGGTCCGCGTTGAACTGGTTTTTCCAGACGGAATGCCCGAGCAGGGCGACGGGAGCGGCGCCGGGCGCACAATCAGCCGGGGTGAGGTCGCGTCCGAGGACGGGGCGCAGACCGAGGGTGCGAAGGTAGTTGTCGGTGGCCGAATGCACCGCGAGCGAGCGCACGTTCGGGCCCTCCGCCAGCACCTGCGATCCAAAGCCATGGTAGAGCATGACGTCGCTGAAGAGGTCGGTCTGCTCCTTCCAATCGAGGTATTCGTGGAAGTCGGCGACGACGGCCCAGGACATGGCGGGCTGCTTGCAGCGGAGCGCGACGAGGCGGTCGGCCTGGGGGAAGGGCGGAGGCGTGAGCAGCACGCTTTCGATGATGGAAAAGATGGCCGTATTGGCGCCGATCCCGACGGCCAGGGTCAGGATGGCGATGGCGGTGAAACCGGGGGATTTGGCCAGCTTGCGCGCGGCCTGGCGCAGAAGGGTCATGGGCATGCGGGGTTGCGTGGGTAAACCTTGCAGGCAGGCAAAGGTTACGCGCCAGCGCATCGCGGCAGCAGGGATGCGTTGGCTGACGGTGGCCGTCCGACCAATGGTGCTCAGTCCGCGGGCTTGAGTCCTTCGGCCCAGTTCAGGCCATACCAGATGGCCGCATCGGGGCGGCGACCCCAAGCGCGGAAGTCCGCCATGACCTGCGCGATCTCCGCAGCGGTGACCGCCCCGTGACGGGTCATCGCCTCGGCCGCGCCCTCGACCACGCCGGCCAGGTTTGCGAGGAAAGCCGGAAAATCCGCTTCGCCGGCACATGCGCCGAAAAACACCCAGTTGATACGCAGCGGACGCAGGCCGGCCTCGTGCAGCAACTGCGGCAGGCGGCGGCCGATGAGCGGGTCGTTGCCGATGGCGCGATAGGTCTCGTAGTAGGCGCGCCAGACGGGGTCGAATCCCGGCAGCTCGGGAAACAGGCGGAGGATCTCGTGGTCATCGTCTGCGAGCACGATCCGGCCTCCGGGCCGGGCGGCCCGCGCCATCTGCCGCACAACGACGAGGGGATCGCGCACGTGCTCCAACACGAAGCGCGTGTGCACGAGGTCGAAGGTGCCCCATTCGTCGTCGCGCAACGGCAGCGCGGCGGCGTCCCCCTCGCGGAAATCCACCAACGCCGTCTCGCCCGCGGCGGCGGCAAAGTCGCGGGCCCGTGCCAGCTGGGCCGGGTCGCGCTCGACTCCGACGACGCGGCCGTCGACACCGACCGCACGCGCAATGGCGCGGGAGAACTGACCGAGGCCGCTGCCGACATCGAGCACGCGCGCGCCGGGCGGCGGGGCCAGCTCGCGCAGGCAGGCGGCGTTGAGCAGGTCGTTGAGGCGGGAGAGGCGGTGTTGCTCCTCCGGATGGGTGCCGTGGATGTAGACGGAGTCGCGAGGCCGGGACATTTCCAAAAACGGGGACCGGTTCAGGCCGTTGGCTTGGTGCCTTCGGGCCAGACGAAGTTGAGCGGGCGGTGCGTGACATCGGGCACGCCCTGCGCGAGCAGCCACTCGACGACAGCCGCGGCCTTTCCCTCCTTGGCGCAGTGCAGCACGGTGAAGCCATGCGGACCGGGGATGGCGTGGGCGTTGGGGTCAACTGCGAGGTGGGCCTTCACCAGGTCGAGCTGGCCGAGCATGGCCGCGGCGTAGAGCGAGGGGCGTGCGCCCTTGCCAAGCAGGTATTCGGCGATGGCGCGCTGCCCCGTGTGGGCCGCAGCCTCAAGCGGGGTCTCGAAATCGCCGCCACCCCAATCCCAGCAGGCGTTGGCCAGGAGCGGCGTTTCCTCGACGAGTTTGCGGACCTCCTCGAGGCTGCGGTGGGCCTGGCCGACGACGGCCTGGACCTTCTCGGGGGGCGGGGCGGGGGGCTTCGGGGGCGATTTGGGGCGTGCCGCCGGCGCGGGTGCTTGCGCGAGCAGGGGCGACGCTGCGAGTGTGAGGAGCGAGCCACCGGCGACGAGTTTCGTCGAGGTGGCGAGGAAGGAGCGGCGGTTCAGGGGTGTCATGGGAGTGATCATTCGTTGCGGAGGGCTTCCATCGGGTTAACGCGACCCGCGCGGCGGGCGGGCAGCCAGGCGGCGAGGAGCGCGGCGGCGGCAAGCACGCCGATGACGGCGGCATAGGTGAGGGGATCGCGGGCAGGGACACCGTAGAGGAGGGATTCGACGAGCGCGCCGAGCACGAGCGAGACCAATGCGCCCAACGCCAAGCCGGTGGCGGCGAGCCGCGCGCCCTGCCCAAGGACCAGGCGCTGCACGTCGCCCGGGGACGCACCGAGGGCGAGACGCACGCCGAATTCACCCGCCCGCTGGCTGACCGAGTAGGCCATGACGCCGTAGAGTCCGACGGCGGCAAGGACGAGGGCCAGGCCCGCGAAGGCGCCGAGCAGGGAGAGATTGAGCCGCCGCTGCGCCGTCTGCTCGCCGAGGATGTCGGCCACGGGCTCGATGCGCGGGACGGGGAGATCGCGGTCGATGGACCAAATGGCCTCGCGGAGCGTGCGGGCCATGACGTCGGCGGGGAGAGCAGTGCGCACCACGAGTTGGAAATTGCGGGCCGCGCGTTGACCGATGGGAATCCAGCTCTCGATGCGCACGGGGCTGTCGGGCCCGAGGCGCCGGGTGTCCTTCACGACGCCGACGACGGTGATCCAGTTGGGGGTGACAGGCTGGCCGTTGGCGTCGCGGGCGTCGGGGGCGGGCGGGTTGCCGAAGAGGAAGCGCCGGCCGAGCGGGCTCTGGCCCGGCCACCAGTTGCGGGCCATGGTCTCGTTGATGATCGCCACGCTCGGGCCGCCCGCGATGTCGCTGGCGGTGAAGGTCCGGCCCTCGACAAACGGGATGCCCATCGTGGAGAAATAGTTGCCGCTCGCGGAGTCGATGGGCAGCTCGGGGCGCCGTTCACCGGGCGCGAAGGGGCGACCCTCCACGGTGAAGATGCCGCTGTTGTGCATGCGGTTCATCAGGATGGACGTGGTGAGACCTGCGGACTGGACTCCGGGCAGCCCGGAGACGCGCTCCAGCAGGCGTGAGTGGAAGGCGGCCGCGGCGGCGCCATCGGCGTATTTGGCCCGCGGCAGGGACAACGGCACGGAGAGGAGCTGTTCGCCGCGCAGACCGGTCTCGACCTGCTGGAGTTTCCAGAAGCTGCGCAGCAGGAGGCCGGCGCCGACGAGCAGGATGACGGCGAGCGCGGCCTGGGCGACGACGAGGGAGGAGCGGGCGAGCTGGGTCGCGCGGCTGGCCGAGGAACCGCGGCCGCCGTCCTTCAGGGCCTCGTTGGCGTTGGTGCGACCGGCCTGCCAAGCCGGGGCCAGTCCGAAGCCAATTCCGCAGAGCACCGCCGCCGTGGCGGTGACGGTGAGCACGACGGGGTCGGTGTGGATGGTGTCGAGGCGCGGGAGGTAGGCGGCGCCAAGGGTCTTGATGAGCTGGAGGCCCCAGGTGCCGAGCAGGACGCCGAGCACGCCACCGAGCAGGGCGATCACGAGGCTTTCGACGAGGAGCTGTCGGACGATGCGGGGACGGCTGGCGCCGAGGGCCAGGCGCACGGCGATCTCGCGGCGGCGGGCGACACCGCGGGCGAGCAGGAGGTTGGCCAGGTTGGCGCAGCCGATGAGCAGCACGCAGCCCACGGCGCCGAGCAGCACCCAGAGCGCGGTGCGCACGTTGCGCACGACGTAGGCGTGCAGGCCGACGACGTTCACCTCGTAGCCGGCGAGATTCGGGTTCTGCGCGATGACGGCGTTGTTGATGGTGGTGAGGTCGGCCTGGGCCTGTTCGACGGTGACGCCGGGCTTGAGGCGGCCGAGGACGGGAAGCCAGAAGGAGTTGCGGTTGTTGCGGAGCTGCTCGCCGGGGGCGATGGGCACGTAGACGTCGGTGCGGGCGGGGAAGGCGAAGCCCGGCGGCATGATGCCGACGATGGTGCGGGGCCGGCCGTTGACCTGCAGGTCGCGGCCGAGGGCGGACTCCTCGCCCCCGAAGCGGCGTTGCCAGAGACCGTGGCTGATCACGACGACATTGTCCTTGCCCTCGGTCTGCTCGGCGTCGGTGAACCACCGGCCGCGCAGAGCAGGGATGCCGAGCGTCTCGAAGAAGCGGTCACTGACGATGGTGCTCGCGACCTGTTCGGGCTCGCCGCCGCCGGTGAGGTTGGCGGTGCCGGGCGAGTAGCCCGCCATCTCGGCGAAGGTGCGGTTGCCGTTTCGCCAGTCGGTGAACGTGGGCCAGTTGGTGACGTCGTCGGAGATCTTCTCGACGGTGTTGTTGATCCAGACGAGGACGACCTCGTGCGGGCGGGGATAGGGCAGCGGCCGCAGCATCACGGCGTTGACGACGGAGAAGATGGCGGTGTTGGCGCCGATGCCGAGGGCGAGGGTGAGCAGGGCGACGGCCGTGAAGCCCCGCGCCTGGAGCAGTTGACGGAGTGCGTAGCGGATGTCTTGGAGCATAGATGGTCGGGTTACTCAGATCGGAGGGCGACGAGGGGGTCGGTCCGGGCGGCACGTCTGGCGGGCAGAAGGCAGGCGAGCAAGGCGACCGCGGTCAGCAGCGCCACGCTGGCGGCGAGGGCGAGCGGGTCGGTGGCGGTGATGCCGTAGAGCTTGGCCTGGATGTAGCGGCCCGCGAGGAGGGCAAGGCCGAGGCCGACGACGGCGCCGGTGAGGACCAGGCGCAGTCCCTGCCCGACCACCATACGGGCGATCTGGGCGGCGGTGCCGCCGAGCGCAAGGCGGATGCCGATCTCGCGGGTGCGGCTCGCCACCCCGTGGCTGAGCACGCCATAGAGGCCGGCCAACGATAGCAGCAGGGCCGTCAAACCATAGACGCCCGTGAGAAGCGACCAGAGGCGATCTCCACCGGTTTGATCGGCCAGCGCTTTCTCAACCGTATGCACCCAGTAGAGTGTAGCTGATTCATCGGCGGCGCGGACGATACGGGCAATGCCGTCGGACAACGTGCGCGGCTCCACGGCGCAATCGAAGAGAATGCCCACGGAGGATTGGGGGAATTGAGCAAGCGAAAGAAACAGGTTCTGCCGGCGGCCGGTGCGGTCGCGCAGCCCGTCCCAGAGCACGTCGCGCACGACGCCGATGATCGTAACCTCCAAGTTGCGCGCGGGCAGTTGCAGCACCCGGCCGAGGGCGGATTCCGCACCGTCCGCGATGGCCCGCGCCAACGACTCGCTGATCAGCGCCACGGGCGGGCCACCCCGCGCATCACCTTCGGAGAACCATCGGCCGGCGACCAGCGGAACACCGAGGACCGAGAAGATCTCATTGCTGGAGAAATGCAGGTAGGAGCGCAGCTCTGCGGCGGGCGGAGCAAGTTCCCCGCCCCGCACGCGAAGGGTCACGTTGGCCCCGGTGTAGGGCGGAAGCGTCGGTGCGTTAAGGCCAAGGCCGCGCACACCGGGCAGACCGGCCAGGTCGCGGGACAGGCGCTGGAAGAATAGATGCTGGGCCTCTGCGGTCGGATAGCGGCCGGGAAACACGGTCACCTGGGCACGCAGCAAGTTCTGGGTGCGATAGCCGAGGTCGAGTGAGCGCAACTCGCCGTAGCTGCGCACAAACAGCGCCGCGCCGGCGAGGAGGCAGACTGCGAGGGCGGTCTGGCCGACGACCAGCAGGCGGCCGGGGCCTCGTTGCAGCCAGTGCGAGGCCTCGCCACGGCCGCCAGGCCGCAGCTCCGCGCTGTCGCCCAGGCGCAGCACCGCCAGCATGGGCAGGATCGAGACCAGCAGGCTGGCGGCCAGCACGAGCGCGATGACGACCAGCCGGGGCGTCAGGCTGAAGGAAACCGGCAGGGCGGCGGGCAGACCGAGCCCCGACTGCGCGAACACCAGGCCGACCAGCCAATCCGCCAACATCATGCCCGCCAGGCCACCGGCGGCGCAGACCGTGAGCGCATCGGATGTCTGTTGGACCAGCAGATGACGTGGCGAAGCACCAAGACACAGTCGCACGGTGAGCTCGCGTTCACGGGAAATCATGCGGGTGAGCAGAAGAATGGCCACATTGCCGCAGCCGATCAGCAGCAGGAACGCCGAGCCTCCCAGCATGGCGGTGAGCACCGGCCGCAGCGGTCTCCGCCAGATTTCCCCGATCGGATGCGCCTCGATGGTGAGGGACCGATTCTCAACCGGATGCTCCCGCGCCATCACCGCGGCAAGCGACTGCAATTCGCCCGCAGCATCGCGAGCGACAACCCCCTCGCGCAGGAGGCCGAAGATACGGGTCTGCCGGAAGCTGCGGCGCTCGAGCTGGGCCGGCTGTATGAACTGACCGTCCGGTATCCAGATATCGTCGCCCTCGGTGATGTGCATCATGCCCAGAAAACCCGGAGCGGTGATGCCCACCAGCACACGCGGACCGTCCGCGGTCTGGAGGGTCTTTCCGATCGCCGAGGCGTCCGCTCCGAAATGGGAGCGCCAGAGCCGGTCGGAAATGATGATGACGCGGTCGCCGCGGCCCGTGTGCTCGTCGGCACTGAAAGTCCGCCCTGCTTGCATCCTGACGCCGAAGAGCTCGAAGTAGCTCGCGCTGACCGCCTCGCCCCGGACGCGCTCGGCACCAGCGGGAGTGGTGATCGGCATCCGCGCCACAGTCGTTGCCACGAGACGCTCGAAGCTCCGAGTCCGCGAGGCCAGGTCGCGGTAGTCGGGGTGGGAGAAAAAGGGCAAAGTTCCCGGCTGCTGCTCGCCGGTCACGATATCCACGATGCGCTCAACATGCGGATAGGGCAGAGGTGCAAGGAGGGTGCCGTGGACGAGGGTGAACAAAGTGGCCACCCCGCCGATCGACACGGCGATGCAAGCGATGATCGCCGCCCCCAGCCACGGAGCATGCAGCCACGAACGCAGGGAGTGCTTGATGTGTCGCAGCATGGGTTACTCGGCGCGGAGGGCGACGAGGGGGTCGGTCCGGGCGGCACGTCTGGCGGGCAGGAGGCAGGCGAGCAAGGCGACCGCGGTCAGCAGCGCCACGCTGGCGGCGAGGGCGAGCGGGTCGGTGGCGGTGATGCCGTAGAGCTTGGCCTGGATGTAGCGGCCCGCGAGGAGGGCAAGGCCGAGGCCGACGACGGCGCCGGTGAGGACCAGGCGCAGTCCCTGCCCGACCACCATACGGGCGATCTGGGCGGCGGTGCCGCCGAGCGCAAGGCGGATGCCGATCTCGCGGGTGCGGCTGGCCACCCCGTGGCTGAGCACGCCATAGAGGCCGATGACGGCGAGCAGGAAGGCGGTGCTGCCATAGGTGGCGGCGAGCACGGTCCAGAAGCGCTCGTCCGCCGTCTGGAAGTCCAAGGCCTGCTCCATGGTGTCGATCCAATGGAGCGCCACGGTGGCGTCGCGGGCCACGATGGTGCGGCGCACGGGGTCGATGAGGGCGCGCGGATCGACGGTCGTTTCAAAGAGCGCGCCCCGGGAAAGTTGGGGGAACTGGGTCAGCGAAAGGAAGAAATCCAGACCGCTCGGGTTGCGGTTGCGCTGTCCGTTCCACCGGGCGTCGGCGACGACGCCGACGATGACGGCCTCGGTGTTGGCCGGGCCGAAGGTGACGATGCGCCCGAGGGCGGCGCCGTCCGGCGCGATGCGGCGCGCGAGGGATTCGCTGACGAGCGCCACCACCTGGCCGCCGCGCCGGTCCTCCGGCCCGAAGAACCGGCCGCTGCGCAGGGGCACGCGGAGGATCCCGAGGGATTCATTGGTGATGAAGCGCTGGTTGACGGGGAGGGTGCCGTTGGCCGTGGGAAAATCGCCGCCTTTGAGCCGCAACGTGGCCTCGGCGGCATCGTAGGGCGGCAGCGTGGGGGACATGTAGCCGATGTTGCGGACGCCGGGCAGCGCGCGGAGTTCGGTGTCGAGGTTGCGGAAGAAGGCCTCCTGCGCCTCCGGAGTCGAATAGTTCTCGCGCTGGGCGGAGACCTGATAGCGCAGCAGGTTGTCGGTGCGGTAACCGAAATCGGTGAAGCGCAGTTTTTCGTAGCTGCGGAGGAAGAGCGCGGCGCCGGCGAGGAGGGCGACGGCCAGGGCGGTCTGCGCAATGGCCAGAAGGCGTCCGGAGCGGCCCTGCAGGGCGCTGGCCGCGACGCCGCGTCCGCCGGAGCGGAGGGCGGCGGAAGCATCGAGCCGCGTCGCGAGGAAGGCGGGCAGCAGGCCGAAGGCGAGGCCGGTGCAGGCCACCACGCCGAGGCAGAGCGCCAGCGGGCCGGCACCAAAGGCCACGGTAACCTGCGCAGGCAGGGAGGAGCCGGCGACTCGCACGAAGAGTTCGCTCAACCAGACGGCAAGGAGGATGCCGAGGCCGCCGCCGGTGAGGGCGAGCACGGCGCTCTCAGCGAACATCAGACGGAGCAATTGCCCACGGCCGGCGCCAAGGGAGAGGCGGACGGCCAACTCGCGCTCGCGGGTCACCAGTCGGGCCAGGAGGAGGATGGCGACATTGGCGCAGCCGATCACGAGCAGGAACAGCGAGCCGACGAGCATCATCACGAGTCCCGAACGGAATTGCGCGCGCCACTTGTCGCCGAGCGGCAACAGGGAAACCTCGAGGCCGCGGTTGGCCTCGGGATGCGAGGCAATGAGGCTGCGGAGGAGACCCTGCAGCTCGGCCCCGGCCTGGGCGCGGGTGACACCCGGGAGAAGACGACCGAAGACAAAGGTCGTGGGGTAGGCGCGGTCGGTGAGCATGTCCGCATGGATGTGCTGCCTTTCCGCCAGCCAGTAATCGGTGCCCTCATCCTCGGTCAGCCCGCGAAAGCTCGCCGGCATGACGCCGACGAGGACCATCGGTCCGTTGCGGGTGGCGAGGGGCTGCCCGATCAGAGCCGCGTCGGCGCCGTAGCGTGTCTGCCAGATGCGATAGGAAAGCACGATGGCCCGGTCGCCGCGCCCGGCGAACTCCTCCTCGGTGAACCAGCGGCCAAGCAGCGGGCGCAGGCCGAGTTCGCGGAAATAGCCCGGGGTCACGGTCTCGCCGCGCAGGCGCTCCGCCCCGCCCGGGGTGAGGGCGACCAGGCGCGTGACGATGGCGCCGTCGAGGGAGGCGAAGCCGCGCGCGCCAGCGCGCAGGTCGGTGAAATTGGGATACGAGAGGTAGGCGCGGCTGCCCATGGTGCGGTCGCGTTTGGGCTCGAACATGACGAGCCGGTCCTCGGCGGGGAACGGCAGGGGCTTGAGCAGCAGGCTGTGGACGAAGGTCAGCACGGTGGAGGCGCCGCCCACGGCGATGGCGATGCAGGCGAGCAGGGTCAGCGTGAGGCGCGGCGTCTTGTGCCACGTGCGACAGGCGAGCAGGAGATCTTTGAACATGGGGTGAGCGCGGCGCGGGGGCGCCGCTCTGGTTGACATTCTGGGCTTAAGTTGAGAAGGAGTGGCGGTTACTCGGAGCGGAGGACGGTGGCGGGATCGGTGCGCGCGGCGCGGCGGGCGGGGAGATAGCAGGCGATGGCGGCGGCGAGCGCGAGGACGGTGGCGGCGAGGAGGTAGGAGAGCGGATCGGTGGCGGTGACGCCGTGGAGCTCGGATTGCATCACGCGGGTGAGCGCGAGCGCGGCGGCGAAACCGACGGCGAGGCCGACGAGAACGAGCGTGAAACCTTCGCGCATGATCATCGTCACGATATCCGCCGCGCGCGCACCCAGCGCGGTGCGGACGCCGAGTTCGCGTGTGCGGCGGGCGACTTGGAGCGAGAGCAGGCCGTAGAGGCCGATGGCGGAGAGGAGCAGGCCGATGGCGCCGAAGAGCGAGACGAGAAGCAGGGCGAAGCGGTCTTGCGCCTGCGCGTCGTCGCACAGCGTGGAGAGCAGATTGAAATTATAGACGGCGAGGGCGGGATCGATCTTCGCGAGTTCGGTGCGGACCTGGCGCACGAGGGATTCGACGCCCGGTGCGCCGTGCACGACAAAGGTGACGTTGTCGGTCGTGAAGCCCGGATTCTGCGCGTAGGGCAGATACCAGTTGGAGAACGTGTCGCTGTCCGGCGTGGCGAGGATGATCTTGATGTCGGAGGCGACGCCGACGACGACATAGCCGGGCCGCGGATCGTCGAGCCGGCCGCGCTTGAGTTCTTTGCCAATCGGGTCCTGCCCGGGCCAGAAGCGCTGGGCGAGCGCCTCGCTGACGATGGCCACGCGTTGCGTGCCGAGGCGGTCGTCGGGGGTGAAGGCGCGGCCGCGCACGATGCGGATGTTTTCCTCCTCGAAGAACCGTGGAAAGACCATGCGGTGGTGAATGAGAAACGAACCGCGCGGCTGCGGCGGTTCGGCCCCGCCGATCGGCGAGACCAGCGCGAGGCTTCGCGACGAATACATGATGTGCGGGGTGGTGGCGTTGGCCGACACCACGCCGGGCAGCGCACGGAGGCGCTCGAGAGCTTGCTCGACGTAGGCGACGCGGTCGGCGTGCTCGGGGCGCAGGCGGTTGGTGAAGGAAACTTCGAACGAGAGCCGGTTGTCGGTGGCGAATCCCCAGGATTCCGTGGAGAGATTTTTGAAGCTGCGCACCATGAGTCCGGTCGCGACGAGCAGGACGACGGCGACGGCCACCTCCGCGACGACGAGGCCGCCGAGGAGACGCTTGGTGCTGCGGTCGAGCGTGCCGCTGCGGCCGGCACCCTTGAGGACGGCGTTCAAGTCCACGCGCGAGCTGCGCAGCGCGGGCAACAGGCCGGCGCCCAGCGCCAGCAGGAGCGTGAGACCGATCGAAAATGCGAGGATGGTCGGGTCGATATTCACGGAGGTCGCGAAGTCGCGCATTGCCCCGCCCGTGATGTCGCCTCCCAGTGGGCTCAGGGCGTAGAGCGGATTGATCGAGGCCAGGGCGACGCTGACGCCGAGGGCGCTGCCGACCAGTGCCAGCACGGCGCATTGGACGAGCGCATCGCGCACGAGCCGGCCGCGGCTGGCCCCGAGCGCGCTGCGCAGGGTAACCTCGCCGCTGCGCTCGACGTGTCGGGCGAGGAGCAAGCTGGCGATGTTGGTGCCGACGATGAGGAGCAGGAAGCCGGACGCGGTGGAGATGGCGAGCAGTTTGCCGCGGACATTAACGACCATGAATTCGCGCAGCGGACGGATGGCCGCCGACTTCGGGTTCTCGACACTCGGTCGCTCCTGCTCGAGGCGCAGGCAGAGTTCGCGCATGGAGTCCCACGCTTGGTCAAAGGAGACCCCGGGCTTCAGGCGGGCGGGGACGTAGAGGTTGCGCGGCGCGGCGACGGCGGGGTTGATCTCGCTGGCGAACGGGACCCAGATCTCCGAGCGATACGGATGGCGGTAGTTTTTCGGGAGGACGCCGATGATCGTGTAGGGAAGGCCGTCGAGCGTGACGACTCGGCCGAGCACGTCCGTGCGTCCGCCAAACGCGCGCTGCCAAAGGCCCTCGGCGATCAGGACGACGCGCTCCGCGCCCGGGCGATCTTCCTCGGGGCGGACATCGCGGCCGAGGATGGGCTTCACGCCGAGGACTGAAAAGAAGTTATGGGAGATGCGCGTGGCGGAGAAGCGCTGAGCGTCGGCGCCATCGAGTTGCATCGTGAGATTCACGCCCTGCGCGCGCGCCATGTCTTCGAAGACAGTCTGATGCTCACGCCAGTAGAGCCAGGTCTGCGGGGCGACACTGAACTGCGTCGGCACGCCATCGCGCGTGGGCGCGGGAGACTCGTAGACGCGGACCAGCCGCTCCGGCTCATGCAGGGGCAGCGGACGCAGGAGCACAGTGCGGAGGACGGAGAATATCGCGGTGTTGGCGCCGACGCCGATAGCGATAATGGCAATGACCGTGAGGGCAAACGCGGGGGTGCGCGTGAGCGAGCGTAGGGATTGGAGTAATGTCGACATGGGCAAAATCACTCGCTGCGCAGCACGGTCATGGGATCAACGCGGGCGGCGCGGCGGGCCGGAAGCCAGCAGGCGAGAAGGGCGGCGAGAAGGAGCGCGGCGAAGGCACCCAGGCAGGCCAGCCAGTCGCCGGCGGTCACGCCGTAGAGCAGGGATGCAGCGACGCGGCCCAAGGCGAGGGCACCGGCGAGGCCGAGAATGATGCCGAGCAAGGCCAGGCCACCGCCTTGGAACAGCACGAGGCGCTGGAGGTCGGCGCCGCGGGCCCCGAGGGCGAGGCGCACACCGAATTCCCCGGTGCGCTGCCCGACGGAATAGGCCATGACTCCATAGAGTCCCAGCGAGGCGAGCAGGAGGGCGAGACCGGCGAAGGAGCCAAAGAGCCACAGGTTGAGGCGCCGCGGCGCAGTCGGGCGCTCGAGCATGGTGTCCAGCGGCTCGACGATGGGGAGGGGAAGGTTCTTATCCACGGTCCAGATCGCGGCGCGCAGGGCGGGGGCGGCGACGGCGGCGGGTTGGGAGGTGCGGACGACAAAACGGAAGTTCAGCGGCGGAACCTGGGTGGAGGACAGGAACAGCTGCCGGCGCACGGGCCGGTCGGGTCCGTCGCGGTGCAGGTCGCGCACGATGCCGACAACGGTGAACCAACGGGGCTGCACGGGCTGCCCGTTGGCGTCGCGGGCACCCGGGGGCGGCGGATCGCCGAGAAGGAACCGCTGGCCGAGGGGGCTGCGGCCGGGCCAGCGCGCGCGAGCGAGGGATTCGTTGATGATCGCGGAGAGCGGCCCGTCGGGGCGGTCGCTCCGGTCGAAAGCGCGTCCGGCGACGAGGGGGATCCCCATCGTGGCAAAGTAGCCGGGCGAGATGGTGTCGATGGTGGCATCGATCCGCTCACCGGGGGCGGCGGTGTGACCCTCGGGATTGACCGGGGCGGAACTGTGCAGGCGGTTGAGGAGGATGAAAGTGGTCAGGCCGGTGGCTTCCACGCCGGGCACGGCCGCGAGGCGCTCCAGGGACTGGTCCTGGAAGGCCGACAGCTTGGGAACGGAGTCGTATTGGGCGCGGGGCAGCGCAACGGCGATGGAGATGAGGTGCTCGCCGTTGAAGCCGGTGTTGACCTCGCCGAGCTTCCAAAGGCTGCGCAGGAGCAGGCTGGCCCCGAAGAGCAGGATGAAGGCGAAGGCCGCCTGGGCGACGACCAAAGTGGCGCGCAGGCGACCGGCCCCGCGGCCGACGGAGGAGCCGCGAGCGCCGTCCTTGAGAGCTTCCTGCGGACGAACATGGCCGGCCTGCCAGGCCGGCGCGAGGCCGAAGACCAGACCGCAGAGCACGGCGACGATGAGCGTGACAGCCAAAACGGCCGGCTCGGCCTGGATGGAATCGGCGCGGGGGAGGATTTCGCCGGCGATCAGCCGGATTAGGTCCACCCCATAGACGCCCAGCAACAAACCCAGCGCCCCGCCGCCCAAGGACAAAAGCACGCTCTCGGCCAGCACACGGCGGACAAGCCGGCCACGGCTGGCCCCAAGGGCCACGTGCACGGCGATCTCGTGACGGCGGCCCAGCCCGCGGACGAGGAGGAGGTTGGCGAGGTTGGCGCAACCGATGAGCAGTACGCAGCCGACAGCGCCGAGCAGCACCCACAGGCCGGTCCGCACATCCCGCACCGACCAATCCTGCAACCCGGCGACATGGATGCCCTGATGGCGGAAATCCGGGTAGCGCTCCCAATAGGCGGGCTGGGCGGCGGCGAGTTCCGCCTGAGCGGCCGCGAGGCTGACGCCCGGTTTCAGGCGGGCGAGGCCGAGCAGGAAGTTCCCGCGGGCACTCTCCATCTGCTGCGGTGATGAAGCAACCGGGAGGTAGATGTCGGTTTTGGCGGGGAAGTCGAAACCGGGCGGCATGACACCCACGACGGTGCGCTTGGCCCCGTTGAGGGTGATTTCGCGACCGACCACGGCGGGATCCGCGGCGTAGCGGCGCTGCCAAAACCCGTGGCCGAGGATGATCACCGCATCCTGTCCGGGAGTCTGCTCGGCATCGGTGAACCAGCGTCCGTGGAGCGCGGGCACGCCGAGGGTCTCGAAGAAGCGTGCGGTCACGACCGTGCCGGCCAGCCGGGCGGGCTCGCCGTCACCGGTGAGGTTGAAGGCGGTCGAGGTGGTGTAGCCGGCGACGGAGGCGAGGCTGCCGCCGCGGTCGCGCCAGTGGTTGAGCATGGGCCAGGAGACGGCGTCGGCGCGGTTGCCCGAATTGCGGTTGTCCATCCAGAGATGGACGAGCCGGTCGGGCTCGGCGTAGGGCAGGGGGCGCAGCAGAACGGAGCGGACGACGCTGAAGAGGGCGGTGTTGGCCCCGATGCACAGGGCGAGTGTCAGCAGCGCGACGGTGGTGAATCCCGGGGAGCGGGCGAGGGAGCGGCAGGCGAGGCGGAGGTCGTGCATGGCGGGTTATTCGGTGCGGAGGGCGACAAGCGGGTCGACCTTGGTGGCGCGCCGGGCGGGGAGCCAGGCGGCGAGCGCGGTGAGCAGGAGCAAGACAAGGGCGGTGGCGGCATAAACCAGGGGATCCGTGGTGCTGACACCGTGAAGGAAACCACGCAGGACGGTCGCCACCACCCAGGCCGCGGTGATCCCGCCCACGGCACCAGCCGCCACGAGGCCACCGGCGCGCCGGGCGACGAGTGCGGCGAGTCCCGCCGGAGTGGAGCCCAAGGCAAGGCGCAGCCCGTATTCGCGGGTCTGGCGTGCGGCGCCCAGCGCCAGCGTGCTGTAGAGACCGATGCCAGCGAGCAGCAGGGCGACGGCACCGAGGGCGGCGGCGACCTGCACGCCCAGTTTTTGCTGGATAAGGCTGAAGTCGATGTGATCGGCCGCGCTCAGCGGCGGGCCGAGGGGCAGGTCGGGCGCGACAGCCTGGAGGGCGCGGACAAGCGCCGGCCCGACCAAGTCAGGTGCTGCCTCCGCCCGGGCAATGAGGTGAAAGCGCGTGCGCGGGGTGGAACCGACCGGCACGTAGGCTTGAATGACCGGTTGCTCCCAAAGGGTGCCGTATTTCACATCCGCGGCCACGCCGACCACGCGATACCCGATTCCACCTACGCGCACCTCGCGCTGGAGGGGGTCGGCCGCACCGAACCAGGTGCGGGCCGCGGTTTCTCCCAGCACGACGACCGGCGCCGCCCCGGCAAGCGAATCCTCCCTCGTGAGTGCGCGGCCCGCGAGCAATCGCGCGCCGATGGTCGCAAAATATTCCCCCTCAACCGTTGTCACCCAGACGGACGACTTGATTTCCGAGCCGCCGGCCGGCGGGGCGATTTCGAAAGTGCGCCGCTGTTTGCCCAGTGACAATGGCATGCGGCTGGCGAAGGTCACGCTGGTCACACCCGGAACCTGCCGTGCCACCTCCAGCAGCCGCGTGGCGGTCTCCCGGCCGCGGCGTCCGGTGTCGTCGCCCAAGTGGGACAAATTGAACTCGATCGCGATCAGCCCGGCGGCCGCAAAGCCGGGGTGCGACTCGGAGTTCCGCGCGATCGTGCGCGCGAAGAGGCCGGCCACCACGAGGGGAACGATGGAACAGGCGATCTGGCCGCCGACAAAAAGCTGGTGCAACCGGGACGAACCACCCGGGCGGGCGCCTCCGGACTTGAGGTCGCTGACCAGGTTGGTCTTTGCGGCATGCAGCGCCGGCACCAAGACGGTGAGTGCGCCCGTGACGACGGTGACAGCGAGCGAAAACACGAATGCGCGGGCGTCGGGGGCGAGATCGAAGGTCAGGCCGAGGGCGGCACTCGGCTGCCGGAAGAGACTGGCGCGGGCGCAGGCATGGGCCAGCAACAGGCCGAGTCCGCCGCCAAGCACGAAGATGACGCCGCATTCCGCGAACCAGTCCCGCACCAGCCGGCGGGGCGCGGCGCCGAGGGCCAGGCGCAGGGCGCTGTCGCGCCGTTTCTCCTCGGCGCGCGTCAGCAGCAGGCTGCCCAGGTTCAGGCAGGCGACGAGCAGCACGAGGGCCGAGAGCACGGACAGGACACCGGCGAGCCCGAGAGCGGTGCCGCGCAACGAGTCATCAATGGGGCGGTTGGGGTGCAGCTGTGTGATGAATTCGCGTTGGTCGGCTGGTCGGTCCGCACTGAGCGCCATGATCCGGCGATGAAACTCGGCCTGGGCCGGCACCGGCTGGTCAGTGCGCATGAGCAATTCCAACCAAGTCGCATCAGTCCGGGACAAACCGGCTTCCTGGCGGGCGAGGCGTGCCATGGCGAGAGGCACAAAGACGTCGAAGTCGAAGCCGATGAACGTGCCATGGAACCCGGGTTCCGCCACGCCGATGACGGTGAAATCGGACCCGTTCAGTTGGATGCGGGTGCCGAGCACCCCGGGGGCACCTCCAAACCGGGTGCGCCAGAGCCGATGACTGATCACAGCCACGGCATCCCGGCCGGGGACGGCATCCTCCTCAGGCGAGAAGAACCGGCCCAAGGCGGGCCGAGTGCCGAGGAGGTCGAAGAAGTTGGATGAGACCAACTGCAGCAGGATCGCCTCGCTGCGGCCAGCGTGCCGCAGCCCGGCTTCGATACCCGCAAACGCCGCCGTGTCCCCGAAGGATCGCATCTGTTCGCGCAGGATGCGGAAATCGGGATGCGACCAGCCGCCGAAGGAACCATCCCGCGTTGAGATGGGGTGGACGTTATATAGGGTCCCGGGATCGGCGACACCCTGCCGGGCCCTGAAGAAAAGCGAGTCAATCAACGTGAAGGCCGTGGTCGCCGCGGCGATGCCGATACCGACCAGCAGCACGGCGGTCAGGAAAAAGCCCGGCGTGCGGGTGAGAGCGCGGCAGACGAGGCGGAGGTCGTGCATGGCGGGTTATTCGGTGCGGAGGGCGACAAGCGGGTCGACCTTGGTGGCGCGCCGGGCGGGGAACCAGGCGGCGCCGAGGACGATGAGCGTGAGTGCGATGGCCACGGCGAGGTAGGTGGCCGCATCGTAAGGATGGATGCCGTAGAGCAGGTGCGCGGCCAGGGGCGTCAGCAGGGCGGCGAGGGTCAGGCCGCCGACGAGCCCGGAAGCGGAAATCGCGACCGCTTCACGAAGAATCTCCCCGACGATGCGGCGATGATCGGCCCCCAGCGCCAGCCGGACGCCGATCTCGCGCGTGCGCGCGGCGACAGCCTGTGCGGTGGAGGCGTAGAGGCCGAGGGAGGCGAGAAGAAGGGCGGAAGCGGAGAAGAAGCCGAGCAGCCGCAGGCTGAAGATGCGCGGGGCCGTGGCCCAAGCAGTGGCCTCCTCAAGAGTGCGAAGCGTGACGGCGGCATCGGGATCGAGGTCACGGATCAGGTGACGGGCGGGTTCCTTGAGCGCCTGCGGGTCACCGGCAGTGCGGGCGACGTAGGTCATCCGGCCGGTGAGGAAGGCGAGCTGCCAGGCCGGCATCTGGCGGGCGGAGAAATAGAGGGTGGGCGTGCCGGTTTCCTCGAGGGAGAAGTTCTTCGCGTTGCCAACCACGCCGACGACCTCGAACTCGCGCGCCTGCGCGCCTTCCCGGAGGCTGATGGTCTTGCCGAGGGGGTTCTCGCCGGGCCAATCGCGCGCCGCGAGGGCCTCGTCGATGATGACGACGGGGCGGGATTTGGCATCATCGGTGGAGGTGAAGTCGCGGCCCGAGCGCAGCGGAATGCCGACGGTCTCGAAATAGCGCTCGTGAATGTAGCGGTTGGCGGCGGAGGAGAGATCGGTCGGATTGCCCGGCGGCCGGTCGGGACGGGAAAACTCAGAGCGGGTGTTGATGCCGGACAGCGGAAGCACGGAGGTGACGCTGGCGGAGGCCACACCGGGCAGGGCCGACAGGCGGCGGATGTATTCCTCGGCAAACCGATTGAGGGCGTCGACGCTCCGGGCGTTGGCGCCGACCACGGCGACCTGCGCGGTGAGAACGCCGCGGGGGTTGAAGCCGGGGTCGGCGGCGAGGAGTTTTTGGAAACTGCGGACCAGCAGGCCCGTGCCGACCAGCAAGGCGGCTCCGAGGGCCACCTGGGTGGCGAGGAGGGTCCGCCGGGCCAGACTGCGCGTGGTGGTCGCCGGGCTTTGGCCGCGGAGGACATCCTGCGGGGCGGTGAGGGCGAGGCGGAGCGCCGGGGCCAGTCCGACCCCGAGGCCGGTCAACAGGGTGCAAGCCGCGGCGAGAGACACGACGCGCCAATTGATGACGACGAGCGAAGCCCGGGGAAGATCAGCGGGGGCGAGCTGGACAAGCCAGTCGAGCGACCAGGCCGTGAGCCCCACCGCCAGCAGCCCTCCCGCCGCGGCGAGCAGCAGGCCCTCCATGAGGTAGTCACGGAGTAGGCGCGCGGGGCTGGCGCCCAAGGCGGAGCAGAGGGCGGCATCGCGGCGGCGGGCGAGAGCGCGGGCGGCCAGGAGGCCCGCGAGATTCGCGCACATGATGAGAAGCAGGGCAGCGGCCGCGGCGAAGAGAAGAAGCACCGACTGACGGTAACCACCGGTGATTTCGTCCCGCAGCGGCACCAAACGGGGCGCCGTGAGCGTGGCATTGTCGGCCGGATGATCCTTCACGAGGCGCCGGTTGAGCTCGGCAAATTCATCGCGCGCCTGGGCGAGCGTGACGCCGGGAGCCAGACGCGCGATGCCACGGAGGAAATGCGTGCCCCGGGCAGCCCGGCGGGAGTCGGTCTCGAGGGGTTGGGTGATGACAACGTCGACCGGCCAGCCGGGCAGCACAAATTCCGGGGGCAACACGCCCGCCACGGTGAGACCCTGGCCGTTGAGAGTGAGACTGCGCCCGGTGATGTCAGGGTCACCGCCGAAGCGGCGTTGCCAGAAGGCATATCCGAGCATGACGGAGGGCGGGGCCGCGGCCGGGTCGGCGGCCTCCGGCGGAAGTTGGCCGACGTGCGGCACGACGCCGAGCAACGGGAAGAGGGACGCGGTCGTGCGCCAACCCGAAACGCGTTCCGTTTCGCCGAGTCCCGTCAGGCTGAAACCCAGCGGAGTGACGGGAGCGAAACCGGCCGTGGTGCGGTTTGTGCGCTGGAGATCGAGGAAGTTCGGAATCGAGAAGAAGGCGCGATCCCGGTCGGGCCGGGTGGACCAGACCCACACCACGTTGGGCTCGTCGCGCACCGGCAGCGGACGGAAGACCACGGCATCGGCCACCGAGTAGACGGCGGTGACGGAGGCGATGCCCAAGGCAACCGTGAGGATGACGACAGCGGAAAATGCGGGTGACTTGCCGAGCGTGCGCAGCGGTTTCATGCGTTGGGTGGGGTTGGGGTGGGGAACCCGGCCCGCAACAGGCCGGCAGCGGGCAGATCACTCGGTGCGGAGGGCGACAAGGGGGTCGACCTTGGTGGCGCGCCGGGCGGGCACGTAGCAGGCGATGAGGGCGACGGCCCCGAGGACCAGCGCGATGGCCGCGAAGGTGAGGGGATCGGTGGCCTTGACCTCGAAGAGGAAGCTGCCGACGTAGCGGGTAAGACCGTAGGCCGCACCCAGACCGACGGCGAGTCCGAGGGTCACGACGGCAAGGCCGCGGCGCAGCACGAGGCCGAGGACCGTCCCGGCCTGCGCACCGATGGCAAGACGGATGCCGATCTCGCGCGTGCGTTGCCCGACAGCGTGCGCCATCACGGCGTAGATCCCGAGCGAGGTGAGCAGCAGGGCCATGCCGCCAAACACCGACATGAGGGCCGCGCCGGTGCGCGGACCCCACAGTGCAAAGCGCATGAGATCCTCCATCGAGGCCGAATTAAAGCTGACAGCGGGGTCGAGGGATTGCAGTTTCTTGCGCAGCGTCGGTAGCAGTGCGGCTGCGTCGCCCGCGACGCGGACGTGAAGCGTATTGCCGGCTACAAAGAGCTGGCGCAGCGGGAAGTAGACGAACGGAGCCGGACTCCCGCGCAGGTCGACATCGCGGACGTCGCGAACGACGCCGACGACCTGCACGGGTGTCTCATTGTTGTAGAGCTTGACGGTCTTGCCGAGTGGATCCTCGCCCGGCCAAGCGCGGCGGACGAAGGCCTCATTAACGATGACGACGGGAGGACGATCAGCGTTATCGTCGACAGTGAAATCGCGGCCGGCCACCAGCGGGACCCCCATGAAGCGCAGGAAGCCGGGATACACGCAGGCGTAGCTCATGAGCTGCCCGCGGGTGCGCAGGGTCTCGTCAGCCGCGCCTTGGGGCCGGATGGTGCGCTGCGGGTTGGCGCCGGTGAGGAACGGACGCGAGGAGAAGCTGGCGTCGACCACGCCGGGCACAGCGCGGAGGCGGGCGAGGGCGTCGTCGTAATACTGCATCGCGCGAGGCGGGGTGTAGCCTTCGCGCTGCAGGTTGGCGAACAGCATCGCGAGGTTACGATTGTTCCAGCCAAGTTCGACGATATTGGCCTGATGGAGGCTGCGGAGGAAGAGACCAGCGATGACCAGAGCCACCATCGAGAGGGCGACCTGGGCGGCGACCAAAAGGTGGCGGAAGGAGAGGAGGGAACCGGCCCCCCCGCCGGAGTTGTCGCGCTTGATGACGGAGACGAGGTCGACGCGCGTGGCGGACAGGGCGGGAACCAGCCCGAAGGCAAGGCCGGTGAGCAGGGTGGCGAGGAGGGCAAAGGCAATGACGTTGCCGTCAAGCGCGATGGACAGGCTGTCCGGGAAGCCGCGCGGACGCAGAAGCCAGAGCAGGTCGCGGAACCAGTGGGCCAAGACGAGGCCCAGCACGCCTCCCAGCGTGGCGAGGAGGGAGTTCTCGCGTAGCAGTTGGGACACGACCTGGCGCCGGCTGGCCCCCAGGGCAATGCGCATGGCAATCTCGCGCTGCCGGGCGCCGGAGCGGGCAAGGAGAAGGTTGGCGAGGTTGGCGCAGGCAATGAGGAGCACGAGGCCGGAGAGGGCGATGAGGAGGTTTCCGGCCCGGCGCATGTCGGAGCGCGTGTTGGGGTCCACCATGGCCTGGGCGATGGGCACAAGACGGATGGAGCGGCCGGCGTTGTCCGCCGGATAGGTGGTGGCGAGGCCTTGGGCGACGGTCTTCAGGGCGGCCTCGGCCTGCTCCAGTGTGACGCCGGGCAGGAGGCGACCGATGGCGTTGACGTTCACCGACCGGCGGCTGCGGTAGAATTCAAGGGCCTGACCGTCCAGCACGATGGAGTGAGCGGATGCGGGCACCCAATAGGCGGGGGAGCCGAGCAGGTTGACGCCGCGGAATCCGGCGGGAGCAACACCCACGATGGTAAACGGAACGCGATTCAGGACGAGGGGGCGACCGAGTGCGGCGGGATCGGCGCCGAGGCGTTCCTGCCAGAACGCGTGGCTGACGACGATGACAGGGGGGGCGCCGGCGTTGCGGTCGTCGTCCGGCCGCAGCAGGCGGCCCAAGACAGGTTTCACCCCGAGAATCTCGAAGTAGCTGGCGGTGACGAGCTCGCCGAAGAGCGTGGTGGCCTGGTCGCCATCCTGGTAGCGCATGCCCGCGAAAGTATGGAGCGCGATGTCGTGGAAGGCACCGGTATGGGCACGGTAGTCGTCGAAGTTCGGTGCGGAAAGCCGCATCAGCCCCGGCGTGCGCTCATCCACCATGTGGAGCGAGACGAGGCGATCAGGCTCCGTGAACGGCGGCGGCCGGAGGAAGAAGGCGTTGAGGAACAAGAAGCAGGCCGTGCTGGCGCCGATGCCGAGGGCGAGCATCAGGACGGCGACCGTGGTGAAACCGGGGGATTTCGCGAGGGTGCGAAGGGCGAGGCGGAACTGGTTGATCATGGAGGCGCGGGGGTGGTGGACGCAGCCTCAGTTGTGTGGAAAGAAAATTAACTGACGGGGCAGGGTGGTATCATTCGACGCGGAGCGCTTCGACCCTCCTCTGCTCCGCGGAGCTGCGGAGGGCGGGTTTCCGTGGTTGGTCAATGAAGGGCATTTGATGTCGGCGTGTTGACGATCACTCGGTGCGCAATGCCTCGACGGGATCGATACCGGCGGCGCGGTGGGCCGGAATCCAGAGGGCGACCAGGCCGACCACGGCGATCATGGCAACGACCGTCAGGTAGATGCCGGGGTGGTTGGCCATGCTGCCGCCGAAAACCTGCTCCAAGGGCCGGGTGAGCATGTAGCCGCACAGGAGTCCGATCCCCAGGCCCAGGCCGATCTGGCGGCCACCCTGGCGGAGCACGAGTTGGAGCAACTGGGCAACCGTGGAGCCCAGCGCCATGCGGATGCCGAATTCGCGCGTGCGGCGGGCGACCGCCTGGGCGGTGACGCCGTAGACGCCGACGGCGCCGAGGAAGAGCGTGATGACGGCAAACACCACCGCCATGATGCCGATGATGCTGAAGGCCCGCAGGGCCTGGGTCATCTGGCTGGTCAGGGTGCCCACGGCGTAGATGGGTTGGTTGGGGTCGATGCCGGCGATGGCCTTGCGGACGGGGTCGACGAGCTTCAGCGGATCGCCCTTGGTGCGGATGAACAGGTCGAGCCAACCCCAGCCCATCTGGTCCTGCGACAGGTAGAAGCCGGCCTCGTTTTTGCCGGGCTCGGCAAAAATGCTCTGCATCTGGAGGTCGGGCACCACGCCCACGACGGTGACCCAGTGGTCCTGGGTCTGGCTGGTCTTGAAGCGGCGGCCGAGCGGGTCGGTGCCCGGCCAGAATTTCCTGGCGAAGGACTCGTTGACGAGGGCGGTGCGCGGCGCGCCGGGGGCCTGTTCGCGGGAATCGAACAGACGGCCCGCGATGGGCCGGGCGGAGACAAGCTTGAAGTAGTCATGCGACACGACCTCGAGCCACGTGGTGGGCCGCTCATTGTCGTGCGCGTAGACGACCCCCTCGGGCCCGACCTGCGTGGGGACGCCGGTGCCGATCAGATTGCGGCTGGTCACCGCGACTACTTCCACGCCGGGCTCATTCTGGAGGCGGTCGAGCAGGCGGCGGTAGAAGCGGGCGCGGGCCTCCGGCGTGGGCTGCGAGCCGTCCTGCACCTCGATGCGGCCGGTGAGGAGCTTGTCGGGATCGTATTGGAGGTTGGCCTGGCGGGTGAGGAAGACCGTGTAGCTGAGCACGCCGGCGGCCACGAGCAACATCGTGGAGAAGGCGATCTGGGCGGATACGAGCCAGCGCGCGAGATGGCCCAGGCCCATGCCGGCGGCGGCGCGGGAATCGTCCTTGAGGGCGGTGTTCACATCGATGCGTGAGGCCTGCCAGGCCGGCACGATGCCGGCGAGGACGCCGGCGGACAGCGTGCTGAGCATGGCGATGCCAAGCACGCGGTGGTCGAGGCGGAACTCCATCCAGCTGGGGATCGCGAGGTTGTTGACGAGATAATGCTGGAGGAAATCGATGCCGTTGCTGGCGACGAGCAGTCCGCCGGCGCAACCGAGGAGCGCGAGCAAGAGGGATTCGAGGAGCATCTGCCGGAGGAGGCGCACCCGGCTGGCCCCGATGGCGGCGCGCACGGCCAGCTCGCGGGTGCGCTGCGAAGCGCGGCCGAGGAGCATGCTCGCCACGTTCACGCAACCGAGCACGAGGATGAGCACGGTCATGGCCAGCATGAGGAAGAGGAGGGGTTGGGCGCCGCCGCCGGAGTAGGCCTGGCCGAGCTTCTGCAGGTTCATGCGCTCGTAGCCCTGGTTGGTTTCCGGCCAGGTCTTGGTGAAGCCGGCGGCCACCGCGTCGAGTTCGGCCCGGGCCTGTTCGACGGAGACGCCGGGCTTGAGCCGGCCGAACACTTCCATGCGGTCGATCAGCCGCTCGCGCGGGTCGCCGGGGTTGAGGTGCAGGTTAACCCAGAGGCTTTCGTAGCCGGGAAAGGTGAACTTGGGCGGCATGACGCCGATGACGGTGGCCGGAGTGCCGTTGACGCTGATCGCCCGGCCCAGAGCCGACGGGGAGGCGCCGAACTGATCCTGCCAAAGCGCGTGGGAGAGCACAACGGACAGGGGTTGCCCGGGCCGGTTTTCCTCGGGCGTGAACCAGCGCCCGAGCATGGGCTGCATGTGCAGCACCTCGAGCAGGCTGGCCGTGGTGAAACATCCGGTGTGCCGCGACGGCATGAGGTCGGGGCCGCTGAGGTTGACGCCACTCCACTGCGTGGCGGCCAGGGTCTGGAACGAGGTCTGGCGTTCCTGCAACGCGGCGTAATCCCGGTGGGCCATGACCTGCCAGCGGTTCAAATCGCTGCTCTGAGGATCCTGATAGGCGATGTGGTAGAGGTCATCGGTATCCGGCACCGGCAGCCCGCGCAACAACACCGCGTCGAGGAGGCTGAACTGGGTGGCGACCAGGCCGATGCCCAAGGCGAGGGAGAGGGCGGCAGCGAGGGTGAAGGCCGGGCGGGAGCGGAGCTGGCGGAGAGCGAAGACGAGGTCGTTCATGGAAGGGTGCCCGGCCGCGCGACGGCGCTACTTCGATACGATCATGCCGTCGGCGAGGCGGATGATGCGGGAGCCGTAGGAGGCGTTCTCCTCGGAGTGCGTCACCTGCACGATGGTCGTGCCCTCGGAATTGAGTTTCTTGAACAGGACCATGATCTCGCGGCCCTGGTCGGAGTGCAGGTTGCCGGTGGGCTCGTCGGCGAGGATGAGCGAGGGTTTGGCCACGAGGGCGCGCGCGACGCCCACGAGCTGCTGCTGGCCGCCGGAAAGCTGGTTGGGGTAGAGATCCTTTTTCCCCACGATGCCGAAGCGGTCGAGGGTGTCGCACACGATGCTCTCGCGCTCCTTCTTGGGGATGTCGCGGTAGGAAAGCGGGATCTCGAGGTTCTCGTAGACGGTGAGGTCGTCGAGGAGGTGGTAGCTCTGGAAGACGAAGCCGATGTGCTTTTTCTGGAGGTCGAAGCGCTTTTTCTTGTCCAGCTTGTGGACGGCCTCGCCCAACAGGTGGTATTCGCCGGTCCAGGCGCTGTCGTGCAGGCCGAGGATGTGAAGCAGGGTGGACTTGCCCGAGCCCGAGGGGCCCATGATGGAGACGAAGTCGCCTTCGCGGATATCGACCTGGATGTTGCGGAGCGCGTAGAAGACGCCGCCCTTGAGGGGGTAGATTTTTTCGACGGAACGGAGGGAGATCATGCGGGGAGGCTGGTGACAGGGCGCGGGGCTGGCAACAAATCGGTGGCTGCGGGATGCGCCAGGAGGCGCGAGCGCGGGGGGAAGGCGGTATCGCTCAGCCAGATGGGCTTCTCGGAGCCGGGCGCGCGCTGCTCGGGCACGAGGGCGCGGCGGCTGCCATCGGAATCGACCCGCACCGCGCGGGTGATCTTGTCCTTGGTCTCAAGGAGGTAGAGCGAACCGTTGGTCCAGGCCAGGCTGCGGGGAATCCATCCGTCGTCGTTGTCGCTCAGCGTGTCTACCTGGCCGGCGGGAGTGATGGTGAGGATGCGATGGGTGGCGCTGTCGGCGACGAAGATTGTGCCGCGCTCGTCCACCGTGATGGAAGTCAGGTGGTTCGCCGGCGTGCGGCCGGCGCCGAGGGCGAGCAGGCCGCCCCGGGCCAGGGTGCGGACCTCGCCATCCGGAGCCACGCGCCGGACACTCTGCTCGTCGGTGAAATAGAGCGCGCCGTCGGGACCGGCGGCCATGGCCCCGATGCGGCCGAGCCTCGCCTCGGCCCCGCGTCCGTCCGCCTGGCCGATCTTGTGGCCGGCGAGGAGTTGCAACGGACCCTTCTTCTCGCGGAAAAGCAAACGGGAGAGACCGCGGGAGGGTTCGTGCTGCCAGAAATAGAGGCGGCCTTTCGCGTCGGCGACCTCGGAGTAGGAAAACTGCTCGGAGGAGACGACCGGCGACGCGCCGGTGCCGCCGCCGCGCAATTGCCAGACGGTCGGGCGGAACATGTCCGTCTTGGCATCGTAGGCGAGGCTCGTGGCGTAGAGGTTGTGCTCGGCATCGACGAGGATCTGCCGCACGGAGATTTCCCGCTCGAGTTTCGCGATGGTCTGGAGGCGGGTGTTGATCTCGACGATCTGTCCGCGATCCGTGTAGTAGACGTGGTCGCCTTGGACGACCATCGGGTTGGCGTTGAGACGCACGGCCAAAAGCGCGGTCACGGCGAGCACGGTGCCCGGGAGGGCTCGGTTGCATCGCTGACCCCGCGCCAGAAAGGGGGCATCGACGGTGTTCATCAGTTGTGTCAGGTCTTTCAGTCAGACCCGTCTTTGCAACGATTGTGCCAGTCGGAGGATTATTTGACCGCTTCGCCGCCAGCGACTTACAGAGGTCGCAGGGCCCGGATGCGGGGAAATGTTCGCTGCTGAAACGTCTCCGTCCCGGAAACGGGAAACCCTCAGTCGCAGCCGGTGCCGCCGATGCGGTCGCCCCGCAGCACCCAGCGCTGCACGCCGCCAACCCCGCCGCGCTTCAGCTGGCGGAACAATTCAGGCGCATCGCGCTTCTGCAGCGTCAGATCCCGGATGCCGCTGGCATCACAGCTGAAGAGCTTGGCGTATCCCTTGTAGAAGCGTGGCTCGCCGATCACGCGGGCCGTCCCCTCGCGGGCGTCCGGAGCTGCGCGTCGGTCCAAAGCCAGATAGGCGTAGGGCAGGCTGCGGAGGTCGATGCCCGCGCGCTGGCCGAATTTGACCCAGTTGGAATCGGCAAAGATCTCCGGCGGGGGCGGGGCGAAAAAGTGACACCAATGGCGCTCGTTGCCCGGCGCGAACATGCCGCAGTTTCCGGTATGCGGACAGGGGGCGAGAATGGAAAATCCGCCACGGAGGCGTTCCCGCCACGCGCCGAGCGCGCGGCTGACCTCGTGGGTGCCGGGCTCGACCCAGAACACCGCACCGGCGCGCTGCGCCAGTTGCTCCAACTGCGCCTGCGCGGCGGCGTCCAGCTCGTTGAGGACATGGCTGAGCACGAGCAGATCGACGGCTTCCGGGCCTGCGAGGACGGTTTTGCCGGCGCGCTCCGTTGCGAGACCGGGGAATGCCTGTTGCGCACGATGCCGTGCGAAATCCATCGCCAGCGGCGAGTGGTCATGCACCAGCAGGCGGGCGACGTTCCCGGCGCCGAGATAGTCCACCACGCGCCGCCCGGCCACGCCGCTCCCGCAGCCCCAATCAAGGACGGTGACGCCCGACGGCACGGACCAGCCAAGGCGGCGCAGCTCGCGCAGGACGGCGTCCCATTTCCAGCCGATGCGCTCCCCGTAGGTGAGATCGTAGCATTCGAGGTCGGTGACAGTATGCCAATACGGCCCCTGCGATCTCTCGTCGGACAGGAAGGTCTCCCGCAGGCGGTCGAGCACCTCCCAGTCGAGTTGCGCCAATTGCATCGGTCACTTCTCCCGTTGATGCCATCGGAAGAATGCGATGGCAAACGCACCCATGGAGACGGCGAGCCCGACGAGCTTCATCATCGTGCCGGCCAGCACCTGGTCCTGATGGGGCGTGAGCGACGTGATCCGCGGGGCGAATTCATAGGTCGGGTAAAGGATGTCCTGCGAAAAGGTGATGTAGGCGAAGACCGGCGTCATGCCGATCGTGATGCCGAGCAGGTAGAGCATCTGCCAGGGATAGGCGGTCGGGGGGAATTCGCGGGAGGGGCTGCAGACCGGCCACCAGAGGAAGAGAGCGGCCAGGAAGAAGGTCACGTGCTCGACGATATGGACGACCTTGTCTTGCAGAGCCCAGTCATAGAAGAAAGGCAGGTGCCAGGAGGAGACCGTGCCGGTGTAGACGAGTCCGCAGATGATGGGATTCGTGAGAACACCGAATACCGGACGCAACGACGGGGCGGTCGTCACAGGTCGCACGAGCCAGTCCGGCAATCCCAGAAGGAAGAGGATCGCCGCCGGGTAAACCAGCAATTGATGCTGGAGCATGTGCGCGCTGAAGAGGAAGCGCTCGCCGATCTGGTCGAGGGGAGAACCGACCGCGAGGTAGAAGGTAATCAATGCGGTATAGAACTTGAGCGCGTGTCCGCGGGGATAGGAGGCGGAGCTGCCGGCAAAGCGAGGTCGCATCGGCCCGGTCAGGATGGCGTAAAGCCAGCCGAGGAAGATCAGCCCGCCGATGAGGTAGGGCTCGTTGTGCCAGTGCCGCCAGTCGATCATGGGGAAAGGCTAGGGTAATCTGTCATCCTGAGCGAAGCGAAGAATCCAATGTCTTCGGGTGCGAGTGGATTCTTTGCTTCGCTGAGGATGACACGCCGGCCGCAACCGGCTCCTCTTACGCAAAAGAAAAGGCCGCGCGATTGCGCGGCCCGAAGCGGTTTGCCTTGGCGCAAATTCAGAAGAGCAGCAGGCCCAGCGGCGTGGCGGAGAGCGGTTTTCCGGCTTCGGCGCCAAACAGCTTGAGCAAGGCCCACATGGTGCCGCCGGCCAGGACCAGCCCGATGAAGAACAGGACGGTGCAGAAGAGCTTGTCCCACTTCAGGTGCATGAAGATGAAGATGACGCAGAGGAACTTCACCGCGGACAGGATCACGAGCGAGGAAACGACGAACCACTTGGCGAGCGGCAGGTAGACCAGCACGATCTCCACGCCGGTGATGACGGAGAGGATCATGGCCAGGCCGACGAAGGTGTGGAACTTGCTCGGCTCGTGATGGCCGGCAGCTGCGGGCGAGTGTGAGGGAGAAGACATGGAGGTCGCGGGGGTCGCTCAGATGTATTCGAGCAGGTAGACGGCGGTGAAGATGATGATCCAGACGATGTCGACGAAGTGCCAGTAAAGGCCGATGGCCTCGACGTCGATGGCGTTGCGCTCGCCGAAGTCGAGCTCGCGGGCCGAGCTGCGGGCGAACCACCAGAGACCCACGCAGGAGGCGGCGAAGAGGCCGAGCCACTTGGCGTTCTGGGCGAAGAACGTGGCGAGCGGGACGCTTTCCAGCACCAGCTGGATGCCGCCGGGCACGATCTCGATGAAGAAGACGCCGGCGAAGACGCAGAATACCAGGAGGTGCGCGAAGGTCTTCAGCATCTCGCCGCCGGTGAATCCCGAGGCGGGCTTGAAGGAGCGGATGTAGATGAGTCCGAGCAAGAGCACGCCGACCGCGACGTGCGTGCCGTGCGTGCCGGTGAGCGTGTAGAAGGTGGAGCCGAACAGGCTGTTCGAGATCGTCATCTTCTGGGCATGGACGAAGTGCTCGAATTCATACACCTGGCAGCCGAGGAAGATCGCGCCGAAGACCACGGTGCCGAGGAGCATGGTCCGCGTGCTGCGGATGTTGCCGCGCTGGATGGCGTTCACGGCGAGGGCCATGAGCAGCGAGGACATGAGCAGGATGAACGTCGAGAAGGAGGTCAGCTCGATGTTGAAGACCTGCGTGGGGGAGTGGTTGCCCGGCGGCGGGTTGATGCGGTAGACCAGGTGCGTCGAGATCAACGTGCCGAAGAACATGCAGTCCGAGGCAAGGAAGGCCCACCAAAGGAGCTTCTTGTGCGGAATGCCCGTCGAGGTCGTCGGGTCGTGGTGATGGTCGATGGCGCCAGCGGCGGCGTGACTGCTCATGGGTGCGGGAAGGTCGGTTGGAACTCAGTGGTGGCCGCCGCCGCGGGAGACGGTGGCGTTGCCCTTTTCGTCAAGGTGGATGTGGTAGCCGCCGGGGCCCTCGAGGGACCAGAAATAGGCGCCGAGGAACATGATCCCGGCGCCCGCGATGGCGGGCCAGAAGTGGGAGGCGAGCACCTGGTTGCCGAAGAACACGAGGGGAGCCTCCAGCTGGATGAAGTTGTAGGCGCCGATGAAGAGGCCGATCGAGGTGACGAGCGGGAACCAGGACTGGTCCGGCATGTGGATGCCGCCGTGGGCCTCCTCGGCCTTCATGTGCTCGGCGCGTTCCTTGGCGATCTCCTCCTTGTGTTGCTTCTCATACCACCAGGCGTCGCGGGCATGGACGGTCGGGATGGCGTCGAAGTTGTGCTCGGGCGGAGGCGAGGGGATGGACCACTCCAGGGTGCGGGCGTCCCACGGGTCGTTGCCGCACTTCTCGCCCTTGAAGTAGGTGTAGATGAGCACGGCGAAATAGGTGAAGATGCCGAGGCCGAGGATGTAGGCGCCGATGGTGGCGACCATGTTGCCCTCGTTCCAACCCATGTTGCCGTCGTAGGTCCAGGTGCGGCGCGGCATGCCGTTGAGGCCGAGCCAGTGCATCGGGAAGAAGGTGGTGTTGAACCCGATGAAGATGATCCAGAAGGAGAGCTTGCCCCAGAACTCCGGCACGAGGCGGCCGAAGAACTTCGGGAACCAGTAGTGGATGGCGGCGAGGAGCGCGAAGGTGGCGCCGCCGATGAGCACGTAATGGAAGTGGGCGATGACGAAGTAGCTGTCCTGCTGCTGGGCGTCGGCCGGGGCGGCGCTGTGCATGATGCCGGAGAAGCCGCCGAGCATGAACATCCAGATGAAGCCGAGCGCGAACATCATGGGCGTGCGCGTGACGATGTGGCCGCCCCAGAGGGTGCCGATCCAGTTGAAGATCTTCACGCCGGTCGGGACGGCGATGGCCATGGTGGCGACGGCGAAGGCCGCGGTGGCGACCGTGCCCATGCCGGTGGTGAACATATGGTGCGACCAGACGCCGAAGCCGATGAAGCCGATGAGGGCGCCCGAGAAGACCACGATGGGGTAGCCGAAGAGCGGCTTGCGCGAGAAGGTCGGGAGAATCTCCGACACATAACCCATCGGCGGCAGGATGAGGATGTAGACCTCGGGATGGCCGAACACCCAGAAGAGGTGCTGCCAGAGGATGGGCTGTCCGCCGTTGGAGACCTCGAAGAAGTTGGTGCCGAAGTGGCGGTCGAAGAGGACCTGCACGAGCGCGATGGCGATGGCGGGCAGCGCGAGGATGAGCAGGAAGCTGGTGACGAGCGTCATCCAGGTGAACACCGGCAGGCGCATCATCGTCATGCCGGGCGCGCGGAGGTTGATGATGGTGACGATGAAGTTCAGCGACGCGACCAGCGAGGAAACGCCGAGCAGCTGCAGGCCCATGGCCCAGCAGTCGGTCGACAGATCGGGGGTGAAGGTCTTGGAAGTGAGGGGGGCGTAGCCGAACCAGCCGACGTCCGGCAGGCCGCCGAAGGCCCAGTCGGGGTTCAGCTTGGAGAGCCAGCCGACGTTCATCAGGATGGCGCCGGCGACCCAGACCCAGAGGGAGAAGGCGTTCAGGCGGGGGAAGGCGACGTCGCGCGCGCCGATCTGGATCGGGACGAGCAGGTTGAAGAACGCCGCGTTCAGGGGCATGACCGCGAGGAAGATCATCGTGGTCCCGTGCATCGTGAACAGCTCGTTGTAGAACTGCGCGCTGATGAACCGGTTGTTCGGCACCATGAGCTGCGTGCGGATGAGCAGCGCCTCGAGGCCGCCGACGAGGAAGAAGAAGATGGCGAAGCCGCCATACATCATGCCGATCTTCTTGTGGTCGACGGTGGTGAGCCAGCTCATCAGGCCGGTCTTGGCGGTGGGGCGCTCGAACAGGATGAAGGGCTTGGCATCGCCGTGCGCGCCTTTGCCGAGGTAGTCAGATTTGGCCAGTGCTTCTGCCATGAGAGGGTGCGGTTGGAGTGGGTTACTTGAGGCTGTGCAGGTAGGCGACGAGGGCGTCGATCTCCTCGTCGTTCAGCTCGATGTTGCGGACGTATTTGCCGCTGCTGTCCCGGACGGGACGGCCGTCGTCGCCGAGCTTGAGGTAGCCGGCCATGCGGCCGACGCCGTGCACCATCTTGTTGCCCGGCTTGAAATACTCGGGGTCCTTGAGCCACTGGTGGAGGCGGCGGGAATTGTTCTCGAGGACGCCGGCGGCGATCGTCGAGCGGGAGCCGATGTGCGTGAGGTCGGGGGCGGTCACGCCGCCGTAGGGGATGCCTTTGCTGTTCGTGTGCCCGCGCACCGTGTGGCAGTTGAGGCAGCTCTTTTCGGCGAACAGTTCGCGGCCGCGGGCGATCAGCGCGGCGTCCTCGGCGGGGGAGGGCACCTGCTGGCGCTTCCAGGCGTCGAAGGGGCTGGCGTCAAACTCCGGCGATCCGGCGATGGTGCTGCCCGGGGCGGTGTCCTCGAAGCTGGCAAATTGCACCCGCTCGCGCTGGGCATCGCGCAGGGCGGTGGCGGCGGAAGCGGTGCGCGCCATGGCCTTCTGGTTGTCGAGCCAGCGGATGTAATCGGCCGCACCCAGCACGATGACGCGGAACTTCATGATCGCGTGCGAATCGCCGCAATACTCCGCGCACTGGCCGTAATAGTAGCCGGGCTTGTCGGCCTTGAACCAGAGGAAGTTCGCCCGGTTGGGGATCATGTCCACCTTGCCCGCCAGCTTCGGCACCCAGAAGCTGTGGATGACGTCCACCGTGCGGAGGTGGACGCGCACGGGCGTGCCGACCGGCACGACCAGCTCGTTGGCGGTCACGAGGGGAGCCTCGCCGCCGTCGGCCGTCTTCATCATCTCGGTGGGATATTCGAACTTGAACCACCACTGGTAACCGGTAGCCGTCACCTCCATGGCGTTGGCGCGCTCGGCCTCGGGCACATCATGCGTATACCAGATGTTCTTCAGCGTCGGGATGGCGATGATGACCAGCAGGACGATGGAGGCGACGATGAGCCCCATTTCGATGAAGGGGTTGCCGTGGCTCTGCTCGGGCGGGGCGGCGTGCTCGTCGGCGTCGCTCTTGGCCCGGAATTTGATCTGGGCATAGGCCAGCACCGAGCCGACCACGATGAAGATGAAGGTCGTCACCCAGACGGTGACCATGAACACCTCGTCCTGGGCGCGGGCCACCGGGCCGTCGACATGGATCGTGGACTGCGGGCCGCTCAGGCTGAAGACCTGGGCGGGGTCGAATTTGCAGCCGGCGAGGAGGGCGAGAAATGAGGTGGCGAGCAGCCACGCGCCAATGCGCGAAAACCGTTGGTTGACGAAACGATGACTGGACATGTGTGTGTAAAAGGCCGGGGTCGGAGCCGCCGGGTGGAAATCGCCGCGAGAGTTCCCAATTCGCGGGGCATTTCAACCCCAAAACCGCTTCTTCCGGGCCCCGCCGCGCCAAGCCTTGGAAAATTAGCCGGCCCGAGCCGGCCATTAGCCGTGTGCAAACCTTGATTTGCGTCATTGCGCGCGCGCCCGGGCTGTGCGAAAGTCGGCGCGTCATGAACAAAATGTCCCTCGCCATTCTGTCCCTCGGTCTTGTTCTGCTCGCCGGCTGCGGCAAGCAGGACAGCGCGGCCACCGCCGCCGCCCCCGCCACGCCCTCGGGGAGCGTCTTCGAACTCACGGCCAACGACGCCATGAAGTTCAGCGTCACCCGCTTCGAAGCCAAGGCCGGCACTGAACTCAAGGTCGTGCTCACCAACCTCGGCTCGATGCCCAAGGCTGCGATGGGGCACAATTGGGTGCTCCTGAAGAAGGGTGTGGACGGCAAGGCCTTTGCCGACGCCTCGGCCACCGCCGCTGCGACCGACTATATTCCGCCGCCCCCGCTCGGCGATCAGGTCATCGCCCACACCAAGATGCTCGGGCCGAAGCAGACCGACGAGATCACCTTCAAGGTGCCCACCGAGCCCGGTGAATACGTCTTCCTCTGCACCTTCCCCGCCCACTATGTCTCCGGGATGCACGGCATCCTCGTGGTGAAGTAAGCCCCAGCACTCTCCACGCATGCACGGCCGGGCCCGCGGGCCCGGCTTTTTGTTTGGCCGGTCCTGCGGGGCGCCCCGCCGCAGGGCCGATGGCGTCCGGCGGTCCGGCGGGCGCTGGTTGGCCGCCGTTCAACACACCTCGCTTGCCAATCCGCGCCCGGAACCCCAGCTTCCGCGCACGATGGCCCGGACGTTGACGCGCCCTTACTGGGAGCAAGCCACCACCGCCCTGCAATGGCGGGTCAATCTCGCGGCTTGGCTGGATGTCTTCGCCCCGCTGATGTTTTTCCTGAGTGTCGGATCAAGCCTGCTGCTCTTCGGCCTGCGCCGCGCGGAAGGCCCCGATTGGGCGGCGTGGGGCGCCACCGCCGCCGGATCCTTGGCCCTTGCGCTCTGGGCGTGGTGGCGGGCACGGGCCGGATTTTTCCAACGCACCGACGCGCGCGTGTATCTGGAGCGCCACCTCGGCCTCAATGCCGCGCTCAGCGCGGCCTGCGAAGGGGTGATCGGCTGGCCCGACCGGCCGTCCGCCTTGCCCGCGCTCCTGCGCTGGCGCGCCGGCCCGGCCGCCGGCTGGTTGACCGGTGCCGCGCTCCTTCTCGCCGCCGCCAATCTGCTTCCGCTGCCGCGCTCAGATTCAGTCCGTCCGGTGGAAAAACCTCCGGCGCTGGCCCAAACGGAGGAGCTTCTCGCCGATCTCGCCTCCGCCCAGGTCGCCGCCCCCGAGTCGGTTGAGCCGCTGATCGAGCAGGCGCGCGAACTCGGGGCCCGACCCCTCGAGCAGCAATACAGCCATGGTGGCTTGGAGGCGGCGGACGCCCTGCGCGACCAGTCGATGAACGCCGTGGACCAGCTCGCCCGCGGACTCGAGGCCGCCGCCTCCGCGCTGGCACCGCTCGAGGCCGGCGCCGGCGGCCTCGGCGATGAGCAGGTCGGCGGTGCCTCCGAGCAACTCGGCGCGGCCCTGCAGGGCCTGAAGAACGGCCGTCTCAAGCCCAACGAGAACCTGCTTTCGCAGCTTAGCGCCACGGGCGGCGGCAATCTCAAGGGCCTTTCGCCCTCCGAGCTCTCGCGTCTCCGCGGCGCGCTGACCGCGGCCTCCGCGGAGCTGCAGCGCCTGCTCGCCGAGAACGGCGGCACGGCGCGCATCACCGGCCCGGGCGGCGCAAACACCGGTGATGAGGGCGAGCAGCCGGGACAGGGTGGGATCAACCGCGGTCGTGGCGACGCGCCGCTGTCCTTCAGCGCCGAATCCGCGCCCAAGCAGGAGGGACAGGCCCAGGCCTTGGGCACTGATGACCTCGCCCGCGCCGCCGTCGGCGACATGGTCGGCGTAACGCGCGACCGGCCCGAAGTGGACGCCGGCAAACTCACGCAGCCCGGCTCGGCCGGCGCGGTCGCCGGCCCGGCCAGCGGCGGTGAGGCCGTTTGGGTCAACCGGCTCACACCCGCCGAGCGCAAGGTGCTGAAGGAATTCTTCAAATAAGCCCCGGCACGCACGCCGATCTCCCATGGCCACCATCCCCAATCCCACCACGCCGCTCGGCGATGCCGAGATCAACACCGCCTCCGCCGCCATCCAGCGGCTCGTGGACGCGCTCGACCTCGTGCTCTTCGGCCAGCGCGATCTCAACGAACTCGTCGTCACCGGCGTGCTGGCCCGCGGCCATGTCCTGCTCGAGGGCCTGCCCGGCCTGGGCAAGACCGAGCTGGTCAAGGGCCTGGCCCGCGCCCTGGGCCTGACCGTCCGCCGGGTGCAGTTCACGCCCGATCTGCTGCCGGGCGACATCACCGGCAACCCGCTGCTGCAGGACGTGGACGGCCGCCGGCAGTTCGTTTTCCAACCGGGCCCGATCTTCGCCAACATCATCCTCGCCGACGAGATCAACCGCGCCTCGCCCAAGACCCAGTCCGCGCTGCTCGAGGCCATGCAGGAGCGCCGGGTCACCGCGGCGGGGGAGACCCATCCGTTGCCCGAGCCCTTCTTCGTGCTCGCGACGCAGAACCCCATCGAGCTCGAGGGCACGTATCCGCTGCCCGAGGCTCAGCTCGACCGCTTCCTCTTCAAGCTCGAGGTGCGCCGCAATGATCCTGCCGTGCTCCAGCGCATCGTCCAGCACCGCGAAATCGGCGTGGAGCCGGCGGTCCCGACCGTGCTGCCCCGCGAGGAATTCACCGCTTTGCTGGAGCTCGCCCGGCGCGTGCACCTGCCGGAGGTCGTCGCCAACTACATCGCCCGGCTGGTCCATGCCACGCATCCGGGCGGCTCGGCCGCCTCGGCCGGCGTGCGCTATGGCGCCAGCCCCCGCGCCGCGCTTGCCCTCGCCGCCGCCGCCAAGGCCCGCGGCCTGCGCCTGGGCCGTCCGCACGCCTCGTTCGAGGACGTCCAGGCCGTCGCGCAGCCCGTCCTCGGCCACCGCATCATCCTTGATCACACCGCGCGGCTCGACGGGGCGACCACCGCCGGCGTCATTGAAAAACTGCTCGCCGAGGTGCCCGCGCAGGCCAAGCCACTGCCCGGCTCGCTGTCCGCCGCGAAGATCTCATGAGTTCATCCCGCGCCCGCCGCCGACTTCTCCGCGCCGTGCTGGGCGGCGCGCTGCTCGGCTTCCCGGCCGCCGCTGCCATCGCGCGGATCGTGCCCCCGCACGCGGCCGATTCGCCGGCGCCCAACACCGCCACTGTGCCGATGCACGCGGACAGCCGCGCGACGATCACCCTCACGCCGATCACGGGCATCACGCAAGGGCGCGGCTTCCTGCCGGTCCGCATCCGCATCGAGAACCGCTTCCGCGAGACCCAGCGTTGGCGCGTCGATTTTTCCTATCTCTCCTATGAACGGGGCCAGACCACGTGCAACTCGGCCTTCGCAATCGAGGCGGCCGCCGGGACGGCGAGCGAGACCGTGGTCTTCGTGCCGCTGGCCTTCGACGGGGCCAACCGCTCGGGATTCGGCTACACCCAGCTGAGCGCCACCGTCTCCGGGCCCGATGCGACCGGTTTTCCCACGGGCATCCTCGGGGGCGGAGCCATCGGCAACCGTCACATCGCCGCGTCCCGCAGTCTGGAGGCGCGCATCCAGGACATGCTGCGGGAGCAGGAGAAGACTTTGCCCAAGTCCGGCCCCCGCGGCCCGCCGGCGCAGCAAGCGGATTACCTTTGGGAGCCTACGATGGTGGATATCGCGGCCTGGCCCGCGGATTGGCGGGTCTGGTCGGTCTTCAGCGCGGTGGTCCTCGAAGAATCCGAATGGGAGCAGCTGGACAACGCGCGTCGGGCCGCCTTGCTCGACTGGGCCGCCACCGGCGGGCAGTTGCTGCTCTTTCCGCGCGGACCGCGGTCGGAAGACCGCGAGCGCTGGAGCGCCGGCGCTGTCTGGCGGCTGGCCCAACCTCTGGCAGCGACCGGCCGCGCCGAACTTGCCCGCCTGCTTGACGAGGCCGACGCAGCCGCCGTCAACGTCCGCCGCTGGCCCGGCGCCAGCACCCTGAACGATCCGAAGGATCCCCTGACGCAGCCATTCCGCGCCGGCGGCTGGCTCATCGGCTTTGTGATCTGTTTCGCGATCCTCGCGGGCCCGGTGAACCTCTACTGGTTCGCCCCGGCCGGCAAACGCCACCGGCTTTTCCTCACGGTGCCGGCCCTGTCGCTCGGGGGCACGCTCGCGCTTTGGATCGCCATCCTCATCGGCGACGGCATCGGCGGGCACGGCGCCCGCCAGGCGGTCGTCACGCTGCTGCCCGGCGAGAACCGCGCCATGGTCTTCCAGCAGCAACTTGTCCGCACAGGCGCGATTGCCTCCGGCGATTTCAGGCTCCGGCCCGACACCGCGATGGCGGTGCTGACCGAGCCCGGCGTCCGCACCCTGCAGACCTCGTTCGCCCGCGAAGGCGAACAGGCTTCCGGCGACTGGTTCACCAACCGCAGCATCCTCCGCCATGAACTGCTGCGCATCGAGCCGACGCGCGCCCGGGTCGAGTTGGTCGGGGGAGGGAAGGGCGCCCCGCCCGTGGTGCAATCCAGCCTCGGCACGACCCTGCGGGATTTCGAATACGTGGACGACATGGGTCGTCGCTGGCTGGCCGCGGAGGTGCCGCCGGGACGCCGTGTGACGCTGGCGCCGCCGAACCGCGAGCTGACGTTCTCCTATGCCGAGCCGGCGCGACGCGGCCAGTTCCGCGCCCTCGGTGGCGCGAGCGATCTTGCTCCGATCCCGACCCACGGCTCCATCCGCTGGGAAGACCGCTCCATCTTCTATACGGGCCGACTGGAGGCGGCGCAGCCATGAGCGCACCCCTCATCGAAGTTGAGGGTCTGCACCGCCGCTTCGACAAGGTCGTGGCGGTCGAGGACGTGTCGTTCGCCCTGCCGGCCGGGCAGGTGGTCGGCCTCATCGGCGCCAATGGCGCGGGCAAGACCACCACCATGCGGATTTTGGCCACGCTCGACCTGCCCGACGCCGGCACCGTGCGCTTTGCCGGCCGCGACATCGTCGAGTATCCCGGCGAGGTCCGCCGCCGGCTCGGCTGGATGCCCGACCATTACGCCGCCTACCGCGACACGACGGTCTGGGACTACCTTGATTTCTTCGGACGGGCGCACGGCCTGCGCGGTCCTGCTCTCAGGCAGCGCCTCGCCGAGGTGGCCGATTTCACCGACGTCGGACCGCTGGCGGACCGGCCCGTGGACAAACTTTCCAAGGGCCAGGCCCAGCGCCTCTGCCTGGCCCGCACGCTCCTGCACGATCCCGATCTTCTCATCCTCGACGAACCCGCCGCCGGCCTCGATCCGAAGGCGCGCATCGAGTTCAAGAACCTCGTGCGCGTCCTCCGCGAGCGCGGCAAAACCCTGCTCATCAGCTCCCACATCCTCACCGAGCTGGGCGAGATGTGCGACACGCTGCTCTTCATGGACAAGGGCCGGGTCATGCACCACGGCGACACGCAATCCATGCGCCGCCTCGACCATGGCGCCGCCGGCTGCCTCATCGACATCACGGTGGACGGCCCGGTCGAGCCGCTGCTCGCGTGGCTCGCCGTGCGGCCCGGGTGGAAACTCGCGGACCAGCGGCGCGACGGCGCGCGGGGCGAATTCCACCTGGCCGAACCGGCCGCCCTCGCGGGCGAGCTGCGCCGCCTCGTGGCTGATGGCATCGCCGTGACCGATTTTCACCGCGGCGAGCGCCGCCTCGAGGATGCCTTTGTCGAACTGCTGCGCGAACCGCCGGCCGGCAACGGAGGCAAGAAGCCATGAGCACACCCGTCGCCACCGCCGAGCCGCCCGTCCTGCCGCCCACCTGGAGCGAGCGGCGCGATTTTCCGGGCTGGCTGCCCGCCGTGCTGGTCAAGGAGCTGCGCCAGAGCCTGCGCACGCGCGGCTTTGTCGGCTCCGTCATCCTCTACCAGGTCATCATGGCCATCGGGCTTGTGTGGGCGATGAGCGAGGCCGACCTCGGGCGCGACCGCGGGGCCTTCGCCGCCATCAACGGCTTCTACTGGTTCCTCCTCAGCGTTCTCGTGGCCGTGACGACCCCCTGGCGCGGCCTGACCGCCCTGCGCGACGAGATCGAGCAGCGCAGCCTTGATCTGCTGGTGCTCACCCGCCTGTCCGCCGCCCGCATCGTGCTGGGCAAATGGGGTTCTCTGGCCGTGCAGGCGCTCCTGCTCCTGCTCACCACGCTGCCCTACGGCGTGCTGCGGTATTTCTTCGGCTCGGTGAATCTGCTCGAGGACCTCGCGTCGCTGGCCGGGCTGCTCTTCCTCTCCATGGTCCTGAGCGCGCTGGCCTTGTGGGTTTCGACCCTGCCGCGCTTCTTCCGCGTGCTGCTGCCGGTCGGCGTCATTTTTTTCCTCAATACCGGGCGCTTCTGGTCGCGGACCATCGCGCCATTGCTGTTCGGGCGCGGCTTCGGCGTGCCGGCCGCAAGTCCGGGCATCTACGAACAATTCGCGCTCTTCCTTGCCGGCTCCGTCCTGATCGCGCTCTTCCTGATGTTTGCCATCCAGCGGCTCGCGCCGCCGGCCGAAAATCACTCGTTGCGCTTCCGGCTCGGCGGACTGGCCGTGCTCTTCGGCGGCCTCGGCCTGGTGGCCTGGCGCGGGGTGCCGGCCACCGGCGAACTCGTCTTCGCGCTGGCCGTGCTGGGCCTCGTGCTGGCCAACGAGCTGAGCTTCGCCCGCCGGCCGCTGCGCGTGCATGTGCCCGGCTGGCTGCGCGGGCACGCCAGCGGGCGCCTGTTCGCACGACTGCTGCTCCCCGGCTGGCCGAGCGCGGCGTTGTTCGCCGCCCTTTGCTGCGCCCTGATCGGCATCTTCGTCGCGGGCTCCGGCTTGTGGGCGAGGGTCCCCGTCGGCCGCGTGGTCTGGTGCTGCGTGCTCGGCTGGGGGATGCTCGTCTTCCCCGCGCTGCTGCTCTCGTGGCTGCCGGCGCGCAGCGTGTTGCGCTCCGGCAATGCCGGATACTTCGTCGTCCAGGGCCTGTTCGGCATCGTCAGCCTCGTTCTCGCCACCGGCGCCCTGCAGACTTTTTCCCATTACAGGCTGGTGCTGTGGCTCGACACCTTCAGCCGGATGCTGCCGGTCTCGGGGTTCTGGACGACCCTGGCCGTCATGGGCGACCGGCCGCTCAGCACCACGGAAATCGCCGGCCAGACGGCCACGCTGGCGCTCGTGCTCTACTTCCTCTGGAAACAGACTGCCGGCTATCGCGCCGAGGTTTATCTTTTCATGGAAGACATCGGCCGTGATTCCGGCCCCGCCGCCCCGTGACCGAGGCCCCCGTCATCGACCAGGCTTGGCGCGCCGCGCAACTTGCGGCCCGCCGCTGGCGCTTGCCGTTCTCCCGGCAGGCTTGGCGGGGTGGTCCGGTCGGCAACTGGCTCGGCGTCGGCGCGGGCAGCTCGCTGGATTTCCAGGACCATCGGGCTTACGCGCCCGGAGATGACCCCCGGCATATCCACTGGGCGGCCTACGCCCGCACCGGCCAGCTCACGATGAAACTCTACCGCGCCGAGGTCGCCCCGGTGGTTGATGTGGCGGTGGACGTCTCGGCCTCGATGGCCCTGACTGCGGAGAAACTCCGCCGCACCGACGAACTCGTGGCCTTCTGCGTCGCCTGTGCGGACCGGGCCGGAGCGGCGTGCCGGGTGCATGCGGTTGATGGCGCCCGGGTCCAGGCCGTCGCCACCGCCGAGGTCCGGACCGGCCGTTGGCGCGAGCGCCTGTCGGCCGCGGGAGGAGGGGTGGCGCCGCGTTTTGCGCTTTGGCGCGCCGGTGCGCTCAAGGTGCTCATCAGCGACCTGCTCTATCCCGGAGATCCCTCGCTGCTGTTGTCACCGCTCGCGGCCGGCGCCGGGGTGGCCGTCGTGTTCGCGCCTGCGCTGGAGGAAGAGGCCCGTCTGGGCTGGCGGGGCAATGCGGACGTGCGCGACTGCGAGAGCGATGCGCGCCGGCGGCAGCGCGCGGATGATTCACTCGCGGCGCGCTACGCCGCGGCCTACGCCCGGCATTTCCAATTGTGGCGGGAGGCGGCCCGCCGCAAGGGCGTGCTGCTTGCCACCGTGCCGGCGGAGGGGGAATTTCGCGCCGTGCTGGCCGGGGCGGCGCGATCCGCCGGGGCCGTGGAACCGGCCTGAGCGATGCTGCCGGTGTATTTCCATCCTGCGGGTTACTGGGCGTTGCTGGCGGTGCCGGCCATCCTCGCGATCCATTTCCTGCAGCAAAAGCTCCGCGCGGTGCGCGTCAGCACCTGGTTCCTGCTGGAGAACCTCGCCCCCGACAGCGCGCACGGCCGGACCTGGGAGAGGCTGCGCTCCTCCCGCGCCCTCTGGCTGCAGCTGCTGGCCGCGTTCCTGCTCGCCTGGGTCCTGGGCGAACCTCGCTGGGTGCGCCCCAACTCGTCCCAGACAGTGGCCTTCGTGCTCGACAGCTCGGCGTCGATGCACGCCTTCCGTCCCGAAGCGCAGGCCGCGGTCCAGCGCGCCATGGGAGAAGCCCGCCGCAGCGCCGCGCGCACGCAATGGCTGGTGATGGCCAGCGATCCCCGCGAGCCGGCCCTCTACCGCGGAGTTGACGAAGCCGCCGCCCGCGCCGCTCTGGCCCGCTGGCGGCCCGTGCTCGGCACCCACGACCCCGGCCCGGTCCTGCAAACGGCCCGCGCCCTTGCCGGGCCCGGCGGAACGGTCTGGTTTGTCACCGACCGCCGCGACCGCGTCCCCGCCGGGCAGCCGGCCCTTGGCGTCGGGCGTCCGCTCGACAACGCGGGATTTGCCTCCGGCAGTGTGACGCGCGACGCCGGCGGCGCTTCGTGGCGTGCGCTGGTCAGGAACAATTCCGACCGTCCCCTGCGCCGGGACTGGACCGTCGAGGCCGGCGGCGAGCGTTCGGCGCGGCAGACCGTCGAGATCGCCGCGGGCGGCCTCGTCGAGTTGAGCGCGCGCTTCCCCGCGGGCGTGGACCGTGTTGTGGTGCGGCTCGACCCCGACGATTTCACCGCCGACGATGCACTGCCTCTCGTCTTGCCGCGCGCGAAGCCTTTGGGCGTTTCCATCGAGTTGGACGGTGCCGAGGGGGAATTTTTCCGCCGTCTGCTCGGTGATATCGACGGCGTGCTGCCAGGTGTGCCGGCCCCGGCTCTGCGCATCGCGCGGGCGACCGGCGCCGCGGATGGGGCGGTTGGCGGAATCTTTCTCGCACCGCCCGCCCCGGCGGCGGAACTCAAGGTGTTGCGCGCACCGATTGTGGCGGAGAAGCATCCGCTGTTGGCCGACCTCAACTGGCAGGGCTGGCTCGGCGCGGGGGCCGCCGGGCTGAGACCGGGCCCGGCCGACGCACCGCTGCTGTGGCAGGCGGATGCCGCGCTGGCCTGGCTGGGCGGCAGCCGCCAACATCGCCTCCACCTCAATTTCGCCTGGGAAGCCTCCAATGCCGCGCGCTTGCCGGCCACGGTTCTGCTGCTGCGGCGTTTCGTCGAAGGCGTGCGCGACGCACAGCCCGGGCCGTGGGCGCAGAATTTCGACGCGGGTGCGCCGGTGGCGCTGGCCGAGGCGGACCGGAACATGCCCGGCGCCTGGTCGCTTGCGGTTGCACCGGCAGAAGGATCCTCCGCGCAAAAGTCATTGTCCGCCCTCGAACTCGCCGTCTTGCGCGCGCCCGGCGAGGCGGGCTTCTTCGAGCTGAAACGCGGGGACACGACGCTCGTGCGCGGTGCGACGCAGTTTGCGGACGCGCGCCAAGGGGATTTCCGCGCCGCGCAGGCCTTCATCGTGCCTCCGGCCGAGTCCGAGTCCCTGCGCGAGCGCCACACGCAGGCGGATCCACTCGCTGCATTATGGCTGGCACTGGCCGGGCTCTGCCTGCTCGGCAGCTGGTGGCCGGGAAGGAGACGTGCATGAGCCTCGCCGCGCCCGAATGGCTGTTCCTCATCCCCGCCCTGCTGGCGCTGGCGTGGCGCGCCCCTGCGCTGCGTCTCCATGAGCCGCTGCGGGCGGCGGCCTTGCTGCTGCTCGTGCTGGCCCTGGCCGCGCCGCGCGCGAATTTCTCCGGCGGGGGGCTCGACCTCTGGGTGCTGGTGGACCGCTCCGACTCCGCCGCCTCCGCCGCGGCGCGCCAGGCGGATGAGGTCGCGGCCATCCTCGAAAAGACGCGGGGCGCCGGCGACCGCGTGCGCTACATCGACTACGCGGGCGCGGCCGTGCGCCGCGAACAGGGCGATCCGGTCTTCCGCGACACCTCGCGCCGCACGCGCACCGGCGCGGCGTTGGAGTATGCGCTTGCCCAGATCGAACCCGACCGGGCCTCCCGCCTGCTCGTGCTGACCGACGGCTATGCCACCGAGCCGCTCGGCCCCGCCGCGGAGCAGGTGCTGCGCAGCGGGGTGCCGCTCGACTTCCGGCTGTTCGGTGGAGTCGCGCCCGGTGATGTGCGCGTCGGCTCGCTGACGGCGCCGCCGCGGGTGCTGCCCGGCGAATCCTTCCTCGTGGATTTCTCGGTGCTCGGCCAGGGAGATGCGGATGTGCCGTGGGAGATGCTCCGGGAGGGCCGGGTGGCGGCGAGCGGCACGGCGGCGATGCGCGGAGGCGTGGCGCGCGTGCGGCTCAGCGACCGGCTGCGCGGCTCCGGCGTGGCGCGCTACGAGCTGCGCCTCCAGCCGCCCGGCGACCGGTTGACCGACAACAATCATGCCGAGGCTTGGGTGGAGGTGTCGGGCGGCCCGCGCGCCCTGCTCGTGACCAACTTCCCGGACGATCCGCTGGCGGGCTTCCTGCAGGCGCAGGGATTGACGGTGGACACGGTCACCGAGCCCGGCGCGCTGAACGCCGCATCCCTGGCCGGAGCCCGTCTGGTCGTGCTCAACAACGTGCCGGCGCACCGCGTCGCGCGCGAGTTCCAGGAGGCGCTGGACTTCTTCGTGCGCGAGCAGGGCGGAGGGCTGTTGATGGCCGGCGGCGCGAACAGCTTCGGCTCGGGCGGCTACTTCTCGTCGCCGCTCGACCCGCTCCTGCCCGTGTCGATGGAACTGCGCCGCGAGCACCACAAGCTGGCCGTGGCCATGTCCATCGTGCTCGACCGCTCCGGCAGCATGGCGATGGCCGCCGACGGCGGATTGACGAAGATGGACCTGGCCAACGCCGGCGCGGCGCGGGCCATCGAACTGCTGGGCGAGATGGACTTTGTCACCGTGCATGCCGTGGATTCGTCGCCGCACGCCGTGGTGGAGCTGGCTCCCGTCGGTCCCAACCGCGCCGAGATGATCGCCGCCGTGCGGCGCATCGCCAGCTCCGGAGGAGGCATCTTCACCTACACCGGTCTGAAGGCGGGCTGGGGCGAGCTGCAAAAGGCCCAGGTCGGCCAGCGGCACATGATTCTCTTCGCCGACGCCGCCGATGCGGAGGAACCGGGACAATACGAGGCCTTGCTCGAGGAAATGACGAAGGAGGGCGCGACGGTGAGCGTGATCGGGTTGGGCAGCGATGCCGACCCGGACGCGGCCTTCCTGAAGGATGTGGCGCGGCGCGGCAACGGCCGGATCTTTTTCAACGCCAATGCGGGCGACCTGCCGGCCCTGTTCGCGCAGGAGACCGTGTCCGTCGCGCGCTCGGCCTTCATCAAGGAGGAGACCGGCGCTAAGGGCACGCCCGGCTGGATGGAAATCGCGGCGCGGACGCCGGAGTGGCCGTCCAAGTTCGACGGCTACAACCTCAGCTACCTGCGCGAGGGCGCCACGGCCTCGCTCGTGACCACCGACGAATACGAGGCGCCGTTGGTGGCATCATGGGCCCGCGGTGCGGGCCGGGTGGCGGCGGTGACGTTCCCCCTCGGCGGCGACTTCTCCGCGCGGGCGCGGGCCTGGGCCGGCTACGGAGACTTCGTGCAGACCCTCTCTCGCTGGCTGGCGGGCGAGGATGCCCCGCCCGGGCTCGGCCTGCGCACCGCCGTGGAAGGGGAGCAGCTCGCCATCGACCTTTTCTACGATGAAAGCTGGAGCAGCCGCATCGCGCAGGGCCCGCCGGTCGCGGTCATCGCCGGAACGGGCCCGGGGGCCGCCGCGCAGCCGCTGCTCTGGGAGAAGATCGAGCCGGGCCGTTTCCGCGCCACTGCGCGGCTCGAGCCGGGACAATTCGTGCGCGGCGTGGCGCGCGTCGGGGGCGCGCCGCTGGCCTTCGGCCCGGTCGCCGCCGGCGGATTGGCCGAGTGGAGCTTCGACCCGGAGCGCCTGGCGGAACTGCGGGTGCTTGCGGACCGCAGCGGCGGACGCGAGCGGATTGACCTCGGCTCAATCTGGGACGCGCCGCGGGTCATCCGCCCCCGGCCGCTGCGCGGGTGGTTGCTCGGCGCCGTGCTGCTGCTCCTGCTGGCCGACGCGCTGCTGACGCGGTTGGGGATCCCGCTCGTGCGCGCTCAGCGCTTCGGCCACCAGACGTAGAGGAAGAAATACACGAGCACGCCGGTGACGCTGACGTAATACCAGATGGGGTAGGTGAAGCGCGCCCAGCGTTTGTGGCGCTCGTAGTCGCCCCGCAGCGCGAGCCAGAAGGTGCGCGGCACAAGCCAGGCGATCGCGATGGCGAGCACGATGTGCGACAGCAGCATCACGTAATAGACGGCGCGGATCGCGCCTTCGCCGCCGAAGGGCGTGTGCACGCCGCGCACCAGGATCTTGTGGGCGACATAGCCGATGAGGAAGACCGCCGAGACGGCGCCCGCGGAGAGCATCGCGGCGCGGTGCGCGTCGCGCCGGCCGCGTTTGATGAAGATGAAGCCCGCCGTCATCAGCACGGTGGCCAGCGCGTTGAGGGCGGCGTTGAGGGCGGGGATGTCTTGGACGGACATGTCAGGGGATGAGGCGGAACCAGAATCGGTCGGCTACGAGAGCGGCGAGCAGGATGGGCAGGTAGGCGATGGAGATGAAGAAGAGGCGCCGCGCCTCGGTCTCGCGCCGCGCCGGGTCCAGGAAGAGGAAGGCGCTGCGCAGGAACCACAGGCCGAGGAGGAGCGCCACCGCGAGGTAATACATCGAGCAATAGCCGTAGAGCGCCGGCAGGGCGCTGACGCCGACGAGGAGCACCGTCCACACGAAGGCGCGCCGGGCGACCTTGTGGCCGCTGGGGTCGACGACGGAGATCATCGGCATCCGGGCGGCGGCGTAGTCCTCGCGGTAGGTCCAGGCCAGCGCGAAGAAGTGCGGCATCTGCCAGGTGAAGAGGATGGCGAAGAGCGACCAGCCGAGCAGGCCGCTGGTGCGGCCGGCGGCGGCCCAGCCGATGAGCGGCGGCAGCGCGCCGCTGATGGCCCCGATCTCGGTGGACCAACGCGACCAGCGCTTGGCCGGCGTGTAGATGGAGAGATAGGCGATGATGGTCGCCAACGCGAGGAAGGCGGACTCGCCGTTGACCTGGAAAAAGAGGAGCGCCAGCCCGGCGATGTTCATCAGCCAGCCGATGACGAAGGCGGAGCCGGGCGCGATGGCTCCGGTCGGAATCGGCCGGTCGGCCGTGCGGCGCATGAGCGCGTCGGTGTCGCGCTCCATGTATTGGTTGAGGGCGGCGACGCCGCCGGCACAGAAGGCCGTCCCGGCGACAAGACAGAATGTGCGCCACCAATCCCAATAGGGCAGCGCGCTCAGGTAGCCGACGAGGGCGGTGATGACGGACAGGAGGCTGAGCCGCGGCTTGGTCAGCTCAAGGTATTCACGCCAGCTGGCCGCGGCCGGGGGGTGACCGGTCTTCAGGTCGGCGGGCGGGCTGGAGGGCGTCATGGGGCGGCCGGCTGGGTCTCGATGTTGTCGCGGTAGACAAAGAAGACGGCGAGGAAGGCGGTGGCGAGCGTCAAGGCGCCGATGACCACATGGCCGGTGGTGACGTAGACGCTGCGGGCCGTCCAGATGATCTTCGCCCCGAGGAAAATCTGCAGCACCAGGAGGCTGAGCAGCGCGATGGTGACAGCGCGCAGCACGGCGGAGATGCCCGGTTCGCGCCAGAGAACGAAGACATAGGCGGGGATCACGACCGCGAGCACGGCGGCAAGGCAGCGGTGCGCGAACTGCAGGGCGACCCGGTAATCCCAGGCGGCGGGCAAGAGCGCCCCATCGGGTGTGGAGAACGGAAAGGTCGGGATGGCCATGCCGGCGTAGTTATGGCGCATGGCCACGGCGACCCAGAGCTGGGTGAGCAGCAGGAACAGGCACCAAAAACCGAGGCGCAGGGTCAGCGGCCGGGGCGCGCCCGACAGACCGCCGTGGCCTTCGATCCACGGACGCGAGAGCCCGGCGGCGATGGCGAAAAGCATGCACACATAGACCTGCGCCAGCACCCCGTGCGGGATGCGCAGCATCTGACCGAAGGTCATGTCGAAACCCGGCACGGCGAGCGAGTCGAAGAGCACGCGCTTGCCGCCGAGCAGGCCCTGGAAGATGACGATGCCCAGCGCCCACCAACCGAGGCGCCGCAGCCAGGCGCGCTCCTCCCGCAGGTGGAGCCAGACGGCGAGGGCGATGGTGATCAACCCCATCAGCGCCCCGCTCAGGCGATGCGAGTGTTCGGCGAACATGGCGATGTCCTCGAGCCAGCCGTCCGGGTTGACGGAGCCGTGCGAGAGCGGCCAATCCGGGAAGGCCATGCCGGCCCCGATCGTGGTCGTGAAGGCGCCCATCGTGACCAACACAAAGACCCAGGCGGAGCCGAGGGCGGCGAACCAGGCGAGGGCGGGTTGGTAGCGGTGGGTGCGTGGCATCAGGCGGACGGCGGCGGCGGGAAAAGTTGACGTGATAGTTGGCCGGGATGGAGCGCAAACCTTTTGACAAATCCTCCCATTGGCAAATGGCTGGGCGCGATGCGCACGCACTATTCAGTCCGGCTCGCCGTCCCCGCAATCACGCTAATGCTGGCCTTGGGCGGCTGCGGCCGGAAGGCGGAAGCACCCAAGGAGATTTCCCATTCCCCCGTGGCAACGCCGGCCAACCCGGACGAGGAACGGCATCCCTTGACCGGGGAGATCGTGAAGGTGGACACCGAGAACGGACTCCTGCATGTGTCGCACGACAAGATCCCGGGTTACATGGCCGCGATGACCATGGAGTTCAAGGTGACCAAGGGCGACCTCGCCAACGCAAAGGTGGGCCAGCTCATCCGGGCCGAACTGGTTGCGCGCAAGGGTGATTTCTACCTCGAGAAAATCTGGCCGGATGACGCTGCGACCAAGGCGGCCGTCGAGGCCGCCGCCAAGGCGCTGGCGCAGGACACGGCGATGCGGGGCAAGGACGTGTATCGGGAGATCGGGGAAAACGCCCCGGAGTTCACCCTGCTCGACCAGGAGGGGCGCACGGTCTCGATGAGCCGGTTCCGGGGCAAGCAGGTCATGTTGAACTTCATCTTCACCCGCTGCCCGATCGCGACCATGTGCCCTGCGGCAACGCAGCGCATGATGGAGGTCCAAGCCGCGGCCAAGAAGGCAAATGTCGTCGATCTGGAGCTGGTCTCCGTCTCGCTCGATCCCGAATACGACACCCCCGGCGTCCTGAAGGACTATGCCGCCGTGCGCGGCATCGACACCTCCAACTTCACCTTCCTCACCGGGCCGGATGCCGCGGTGCGCCACTTGCTCGCGCAGCTCGGCGTCATCCGCGAATTCGAGGGCAACACCATCAAGCATTCGCTGGCCACGGTGCTGATCAATGAGGATGGCAGGATCGTGCACCGGGTGGACGGCAGCCTCTGGCAGGTGGATGATTTCGTGGAGCGGATGCGCAAGGGATGAGCGCACCGGCCTCCAACGCGGTCACGCCGGTGAGCTGGCGGCAGACGGCGCTCATCACCGTGGTCGCGGTGGCCTTGTTTGTCTTTGTCCGCCAGCTGCCGGTCGGCTCCGACCTCAACCACATGGATTTCCGGGTCTCGGAGAAGGGCGCCATCGAGTTCTGTGATCCATCGAGCCCGCAGTTCATCCCGGTGGTGGCGGTGAAGTCCCCGGTCTCGCTCGGACTGCGCGCGGCCGGGCCCTGGCAGCCCGGTCTGGCCAATACGGTCACCTTGACCTTGCGCACCGCGGGCGGGAAGCCGATCGGACCGGCCGACCTGCTCGTGGCGCACACCCGCAAGCTCCACCTGCTGGTGATTGATCCGACCCTGCAGGATTACCAGCACCTGCATCCCGAACCGGGAGCGCAGCCGGGCGAATGGGTCTTCAGCATCACGCCGCGGTTGGGCGGACTCTACCGGGTGTTCGCCGACTTCGTGCCGGCAGCCACCGGGCGCGGGTTGTATGCGGCGGCCGAGTTCGAAGTGCCCGGTGGCGGCGCCGCAGCCGCTGCGCA
>CAZRNE010000013.1:0-81423 GCA_964601365.1 uncultured Opitutaceae bacterium
CTGGCCGGACTGGGCGAGATTCCGTTCGGGCGCTACTTTTTCATCTCCGCACTCATCGTCTGGCCGCTCAACACGGCGTTCCTGCTCTTCGGCGACGCGCTGCTGCACGGCAAGGGCAAGGTCGCCCTGCTTTCGCTCTGCGGCGTGGTCGCCCTGACCACGCTGCTCCATCTCGTGCGCCGCCACTACGAGCGGCGCAGGAAAGCCACGTGAACCCGACCGGGCAGCCGCCGTTGGACGACGCGGGCCGCGTGCAGACCGTCAGCGAGTTCACGCGGCGCGTGAAGGAGGCGCTGGAGGAGGCGATCGCGCCGGGCTGGGTCCGGGGCGAGGTGTCGAACCTCCGCGCGCAGGCGAGCGGGCACGTGTATTTCACGCTGAAGGACGCGGGCGCGCAGCTGACCTGCGTGCTGTTCCGCGGCGACGCGCTCAAACAGTCGGTGCAGCTGCGCGACGGCCTGCAGGTGCTGGCTTACGGCGAGGTGGGCGTCTACGAGCAGCGCGGCCAATACCAGCTGATCGTGCGGGCATTGCTCGACCACGGGGTCGGGCGCCTGCAGCAGCAGTTCGAGGAATTGAAGCGCAGGCTGGCGGCCGAGGGATTGTTCGAGCCCGCGCGCAAGCACCCGCTGCCGGTGCTGCCGCGCACCATCGGCATCATCACCTCGCCCACGGGCGCGGCGTTGCAGGACTTCATCCGCGTGCTGGAACGGCGCAAGTGGACGGGCCGGCTCGTGGTCCTGCCCGCCAAGGTGCAGGGGGAGGGCGCGGCCGCGGAGATGATCGCGATGCTCCGCACGGCAGGCGAGTTGGGGATCTTCGACCTGCTGGTGATCGGGCGTGGCGGCGGCAGCGCGGAGGACCTCTGGGCCTTCAACGAGGAGCCGCTGGTGCGCGCCGTGGCCGCGAGCCCGGTGCCGGTCATCTCCGCCGTGGGGCACGAGATCGACTTCACGCTGTGCGACTTCGCCGCCGATGTGCGCGCGGAGACGCCGACGGCGGCGGCCGAGCTCATCTCGAGCCGCCACCTCGACAGCGTGGAGCGGGTGCTCAACACCGGCACGGCGCTGGAGGACATCGCCGCGACGCGCCTGGAGCAGGCCCGCCAGCGGCTCGACCACGCGCGCAGCCGGCTGCGGCTGCTGACGCCGACGGCCGCGCTCGAGCAGCGGGCCCTGCGGATCGACGATTTCGCCAACCGGATGGCCGCGGCCCTGCGCCACGGCGTGCAGGCCGGACGCACGCGCCTGGCCGGCGCGCAGGCCCGGCTGGCGTCCGCCTCGCCGGAGAAGCGGGTGCGGCAGGACTCGCACCGGCTGCTGGCGTTGTGGAAGCGCCTCGAGTCGGCCAGCCCGCGCTCGGTCCTGCAGCGCGGCTTCGTGCTGGTGCGCGACGAGCAGGGCCGGCCGGTCGCGCGCGGCAAGGGCGTCCGCCCCGGGCAAGCGCTGATCAACGAGTTCCACGACAAGAAGGTGAAGGTGCGCGCGGAATAAGTGCCGCCGCCGGGCCTCCCACGTCCGGTGGCCCGCATCCGGCGGAGTTGCCGAAACGAATTATCTGCATATCCCGATGAACATGCGCCCCGTCCTCACCCTGCTTGCGCTGGCCGCCGCGACCGGCGCGATCTCCCTGGCCGCCGACAAAAACACGATGAAGACCACGAACCCGACCACGCCCGCCACCGACGCCGCCTACTGCCCGCCCGGCGACACCAAGTCCGCCTGCGGCCTGCCCTCGAAGGTCGTCATCGACATGAGCAAGGCCCGGGTGCAGCGCACCGAGGCCGAGTGGCGCGCGCGGCTCACGCCCGAGCAGTTCCGCGTGGCGCGGCAGCAGGGCACGGAGCCGCCGTTCCGCAACGAGTATTGGGACCACAAGGGCGACGGCGTCTATTTCTGCGTCGGCTGCGACACGCCGCTGTTCGACTCGCGCCACAAGTTCGACTCCGGCACGGGCTGGCCGAGCTACTGGCAGCCGCTGGAGAAGCTGTTCATCGGCGAGGAGCGGGACACGAGCTGGGGCATGGTGCGGATCGAGACGCACTGCGCCGTGTGCGGGTCGCACCTCGGGCACGTGTTCGACGACGGCCCGAAGCCGACCGGCCTGCGCTACTGCATCAACAGCGCGTCGCTGCGGTTCATGCCGCGCGCCGACTACGACCGGTGGGCCGCGAAGAACAGCCCGGCGAAGTGACTCTTGCTCACGGATACAGCCAGTATTTGCGGCTGTTGTCCTGGTAGATCTTCGCGCGGCCGGCCCAGTTGTCGATGAAGGTGGGCACGTGGACCCTGGCGCCGTCGCGCTTGAGCGCCTTGAACCACGCGAGCGAGCCGACGTGGATGTTGAAGCTGCGCGTCTCCCGCTCGGTGAGATGGGCGAAGGGGTTCTTCGCCGACCACGCCGCGGCCTGCTTGTGCATGTAGAACGACAGCTCGGTCGGGCGCCAGGCCTCCCAGTCGGTCACCTCGACATAGACGCCCGTCATGGCCTTGCCGTCGCTGCCGTTGCCGGGGCGCTTCGTGAAGGCGATGCCGGGGATTTTGTATTTCTTCAGGGCGGCGATGATCTCGTCGGGTTTCTTCTTGGGGAAGCCGATGCCGCGGAACGGATACTTGTCCCCGATGCCCCATTTCCAGCCGCTGTATTCGCAGCCCAGCCCGGTCATGGCGTAGCCGACGGCGGCGTCGAAGTCGGGGATGTTGGGCGAGGTGGGGATCCACTTGAGGCCGGTCTCGGGCCAGCGCATGGCGCGGGTCCAGCCGCGCATGGGGATGACGGTCAGCCGGCCGCGCTCGCGGACCTTGTCGGGCACGGCGAGCACGCCGGGCGCCTCCTTGGCCATGCGCGCCAGCTCGCCCATCGTCAGGCCGTGCACGTAGGGCACGCGGAACGCGCCGACGTAGCTGATCAGCTCGGCGTCGAGCGGCGGGCCGTCGACCTTGAGGCCGCCGAGGGGGTTGGGGCGGTCGAGCACGACGACCTCGACGCCGTTCTCGAAGCAGGCCTCCATCGTGTAGCGCATCGCGCTGATGAAGGTGTAGGAGCGCGAGCCGATGTCCTGCAGGTCGATGACCAGCGCGTCGAGGCCCTGCAGCATCTCCTTGGACGGCCTGCGGGACTTCCCGTAGAGGGAATAGACGGGCAGGCCGGTGCCGGGGTGGCGGGCGTCGCCCACGCGGTCGCCGGCCTTCACCTGGCCGTCGAGGCCGTGCTCGGGGCCGAAGAGCGCGACGAGCTTCACGCCGGGCGCGCGGTGGAGGACGTCGACGGTGCTGACGCCGCGGCGGTTGACGCCCGGGCGGTGGGTGAGGAGGCCGATGCGCTTGCCGGCCACGGCGTCGAACTTCCGTTCCTCGAGCACGTCGATGCCGAGGGCGACGGGCGGCAGGACCTCGGGCGGCGCGACGGGGAGATCCGGGCCGGGCCCGGGCCGGAGGGGCGGCTTCGGCTTGGTGGCGCAGCCTGCGGCGAGGAGGAACAACGCCCCCGCGACGGCCCAGGCGAGCGGGTGGAGGGCGGGAAGGCGGCGCGGCATCGGGCGCGATTGGAGCAGCCGGGCGGCGCGGTTCAAGCCTGGGCGCGCCGCGCGGCGGCGGCGCGGGCCAGCTCGTCGAGCACGGGCGCGGTCTCGTCCCACGACAGGCAGGCGTCGGTGATGCTCTGGCCGTAGGTGAGCGGGCGGCCGGGCTCCAGCGGCTGGCAGCCGCCGACCAGGTTGCTCTCGAGCATGAAGCCGATGAGGGAGCGCTCGCCGGCGGCGACCTGCGCGGCGAGGTCGCGGGCCACGGCGGGCTGCTGGTCGTGCTTCTTGCCGCTGTTGCCGTGCGAGCAGTCGACGAGGAGGGCGGCGGGCAGGCCGGCCTTCCTCAGGACGGCGACGGCCTTCGCGACGTGCTCGCGGTCGTAGTTCGGACCGGTGCGGGCGCCACCGCGGAGGACGAGGTGGCAGTGCTCGTTGCCCGCGGTCGAGAGCACGGCGGGCGCGCCCTCGCGCGTGAGCGAGGGGAACCAGTGCGGGTGCCGCGCCGAGGCGATGGCGTCGGCCGCCACCTGCAGGTCGCCGTCGGTGCGGTTCTTGAAGCCGACGGGCATGGACAGGCCGGAGGCGAGCTCGCGGTGCACCTGGCTCTCGACCGTGCGCGCGCCGATGGCGGCCCACGAGACGAGGTCGGCGTAATACTGGCCGAGCGTGGTGTCGAGGAACTCGGTGGCGACGGGCAGGCCGAGCGCGGTCACGTCGAGCATGAGCTGGCGGGCGAGGCGCAGGCCGAGGTTGATCTGGAAGCTGCCGTCGAGCTTCGGGTCGTTGATCAGGCCCTTCCAGCCGACCACGGTGCGGGGCTTCTCGAAATACATCCGCATCACGACGAGCAGGTCGCGCTCGTGCCGCGCGGCGGCGGCGCGGAGCTTCTTCGCGTAGTCGAGCGCGGCGGCGGGATCGTGGATCGAGCAGGGGCCGACGATGGCGAGCAGGCGGTCGTCGCGGCCGGCGAGGATGTCACCGATGGCGCGGCGGGTGCGCGTGACCAGCCCGGCGCCGGCGGCGGGCAGGGGCAGCTCCTCGGCGACGATGGCCGGGGAGAGCAGGGGCCGGGTGGCGCGGATGCGGAGGTCGGCGGTCTGCGGGATCATGGCGGACGTGCCAGTGAAGGCACCGCGCCGGAAAATGCACGGCGATTCTCGGGCGCTCAGTCCGTCCGGTTCGGGCCGATGAGGGCGCGCAATTCCGCCTCGGTGGCCCAGGGGGCCCGGCCGAGGTATTTCGCCATGAATTCCCGCCCGGCGCCGATCTTGACGCGGTCGGGGGTCCATTCCGGCGAAAGGACGTTTGCCATGAGGGCGTGCGTGGCGCCCGGGTGCAGGCGGAGGGCCTACCAGCAGTGGCCCGGCACGGCGACGACCGGGCGCTGGCCGGCGGCGAGGTCGCGGCCGAGGGTGAATTTCTCCGCGCGCCCGTCGGGATGGAAGATGAAGTAGTCCACGGGCCCGCCCTCGAGCAGGATGTGGGTGTCGTCGGAGGCGAGCCAGTGCAGGTAGTTCACCGGCAGCTCGGCCGTGAGCAGGTAGTAAATCTGGCTCTGGGCGGCGAGCTCGCGGCCGCCGGCGGTCACGGCCTGCGGGGAGCGGCCGATGATGCCGAAGAAACCCGATTCGCCCTCGAGGAACCGCAGCTGCAGCCGCTCGACGAGTTCGCGCGCGCGGGGTGCGGCGGGCAAGGGTGGTTCGGCGGCGTGGAGGGCGGCGGACAGGAGAAGGAGCGGCAGGAGGCGGGTCATGGCGGGGAATTGGGTGGACGAGCCGGGACGATGCCGCAGGTTGGCGGCATGTTGCTGCTGGGCCAACATGGATTTGAGACGCTCATGGCGCGCGAGGCGGGCGGCGCCGCGGAGCAGGGCCCGGGCTGGGCGCGCCTGGCGGAACACGCGGACCCGGACGCGCTGGCCTTCCCGCATGTCGCGCTGCGGGCGGAGCGGGAGGTGCGCGGCGAGACGGTCAACGCGCTCGCCCAGCCGATCGCGGCGGCCCTGCTCGAGGGCATCCGCGGCGAGCGCATTGAGGCGCCGTGGCCGCTGCTGTTCTGGTGCACGCCGGAGACCCCGGGTCTGGCGCGGCGGCTGGGCGCGGTGGAGGACGCCGTGCGGGAGGTGCTCAAGAAGAAGCTCTCGCGCGTGGCCAAACTGGCCGTGGCGGAGCCGCCGCGCGGTTGCGGCGCGGCGCGCGGGCTGTTCGTCTTCTTCGCGGATTTCGGGCGGGCCTTCGTCGCGCGGGAGGCGTGGTTCGGCGGGCAGCGCCGCATGGCGGACGACGAGCGCGCGCCCTCGCGCTCCTACCTCAAGGTCGAGGAGGCCTACGTCGTGCTCGGCCGCGAGCCGGCGGCGGGCGAGACCGTGGTCGACCTCGGCGCGGCGCCCGGCGGCTGGAGCTACAGCGCCGCCAAGCGCGGCGCGCGCGTCATCGCCGTGGACAACGGCCCGCTGAAGGGCGGCGCGCTGGACCACCCCTTGATCGAGCACCGCCGCGAGGACGCCTTCCGCTTCGAGCCCGGGGAGGGCGGATCCACGTGGCTGTTCTGCGACATGGTGGAGGAGCCGCACCACGTGCTGCGCTCGCTGGTGGAGCCGTGGCTGGCGCGGCGCCGGTGCCGGCGCTTCGTCATCAACCTGAAGTTCGGGCGCGTGGACCCGCTTGACCTGCTGTCCAAGGCCCGCGCGGTCCTGGCGGCGGGGGCGACGGCGCGCATCCGCCACTTGTATCACGACCGCGAGGAGTTCACGCTCGTCGGCGAACTGAAACCATGAAGCCGACCCTCCCGGTGAAGAAAAAGGAATTGAACATCTGCGGCTGGCAGGCGGTCTCGACGCTGTTCGCGCGGCATCCGGAGGAAATCCTGCGGCTGTTCTTCGACCCCGCCACGGGCAAGCGGGCCGGCGCCATGTGTGCGTGGCTGGCGGAGCGGAAGAAGATCTACCGGCAGGTGCCGGCCGCCGAGTTGGAGAAAGTCGCGGGCACGGTGCATCACGGCGGCATCGTGGCGGTGATCAACGAGCGGCCGCTCAAACGCGTGACGCGGGAGACGATGGAGGCATGGGCGGCCGCGCGCGCGCCGCTGCTGCTGCTCGACCGCGTGAGCAACGCGCACAATGTCGGCGCGATCGCGCGCACGGCGGCGTTCTTCGGGGTCAAGGCCATCATCGTGCCCGACTCGCCCGCCCAGGCGCTGCCCGGCGAATCGGCCTGGCGCGTGGCCGAGGGCGGCATGGAGTTCGTCGAGTTCTACCGCGTGCCGGCGCTGCCGGAGTTCTGCGCCGAGCTGAAAAGACACTACTATCTCATCGGCACGAGCGTGGCCGGCAACCAGCTCTCGCCCGCCGCGGCGAAGGCCAGGGGCCTGCCGCGGCCGCCGGCGCTGATCCTCGGCAACGAGGAGAAGGGCCTCGCCCCTGGCGTGGCCGCGGTCTGCGACCGGCTCGTGCGCATCCCCGGCGCGGACACGGTCGAGTCGCTCAACGTGTCCGCCGCGGCCGCGGTGCTGTGCTGGGAATTTTTCGGGCAGAAATGACGGCTGTCCGTTTGTCATCTATTAGATGACAAACGGGCTGAGGCCCGTCACTCCGAGCGCAGGGCCTCGGTGGGGGCGATGCGGGCGGCGCGGCGGGCGGGGAGCCAGCAGGCGAAGAGGCCGATGGCGGTGAGCAGGACCGCGATCGAGCCGAACGTGACGGGGTCGCGGGGGGAGACGAGCCCGATGATGCTCCGCATCAGCTGCGTGGCGGCGAGGGCGCCGCCGAGGCCGAGCACAAGGCCGAGCGCGAGCTGGTGCAGGCCGCGCGCCAGCACCAGGCGCACGACCGCGCCGGCGGTGGCGCCGAGGGCCATGCGGATGCCGATCTCCCGGGTGCGGCGGGCGGTGTTCTGGGCCACGACGGCGTAGAGGCCGACGGAGGCGATGAGCAGCGCGATGGCCGCGAAGACGAAGAATAGGGCGCCGAAGACGCGCAGGAACCAGTGCTGGCGTTCGATGGCCTCGGGCAGGGTCTGCACCCGGATGAGCGGCAGGTCCGGGTCGATTTCCTGGATGGCGGCGCGCACCGGCGCGGTGAGGGCGGCGGGGTCGCCGCGGGTGCGCAGCAGGATGCCGAGCCAGGCCCACGGCTCCTGCCGGGTGGAGATGAAGAGCAGGGGCGCGGCGTCGCGTTCCTGCGTGTTGTGCACGAGGTTGCCGCAGACGCCGATGATGGTGATCCAGGTCTCGGAGGGTTTCAGCTCGTCGTTGAGGAACCGGATGCGCCGGCCGAGGGGCGACTCGTCCTTGAAATACCGCGCGGCGAATTCCTGCGTGACGACCGCCGTCTCCTTGCCGGGCAGGCCGTCGGAGTCGTTGAAGCCGCGGCCCAGCAGGAGCGGCACGTTGATGGCGGGCAGGTAGTCGGGCGAGGCGGCGATGAGGGAGGAGTTGAAAAGCCGGTTTTTTCCGCCGGCCGTCCGGCCCTCGATCTCCATGGTGCGGGGTTGCGAGCCGAGGCCGGGGAATTCGGAGGTGAGGACCGCATGGGTGACGCCGGGCAGGACGGCGAGGCGCTGCTGCAGGCGGTCGTGCATCGCGCGGCGCGCCTCCGGGGTCTCGTAGCGTTCGCCCTGGCGGTCGGGCAGGGCGAGCCGCACGCCGAGGATCTCATGCGCGGGCACGGCGGGGTTGATCCGCTGCACGGCGAGAAAGCTGCGGATCATGAGGCCGGCGCCGGCGAGCAGCACGACGGTGGCCGCGAACTGGAACACCACGAGGGCGGCGGTCAACCGGCCGCCGCGCACCCCCGTGCCGGTGCCGTCCTTCAGCGCGGAGGTCAGGTCGACGCGCGAGGCGCGCAGGGCGGGCATGAGGCCGAAGACGAGCCCGGCGCCGACGGACACGACGGCGAAATACGCGAAGGCGCGCCAGTCCATCGTGAACTGGATCCAGTAGGGCTTGCCCACGTCCTGCGTGGCGAGGTCGAAGGCGTGCACGCCCCCGGCCGCGAGCGCCAGGCCGCCCAGGCCGCCGAGCACGCTGAGCAGCACGCTTTCGATGAGCAATTGACGGATGAGCTGGCCGCGCGACGCGCCCATGGCGGCGCGCACGCCGAACTCGCGGCCGCGGGTGAGGGCGCGGCTGAGCATCAGGTTGGCGACGTTGGCGCAGACGATGAGCAGCACGAAGCCGACGGCGCCGAGCATGAGCAGGAAGATGAGGCGGATCGGTCCGCCGTTGAAAAGGTCGTGGAAGGTCTGCACGCGCGGGGCGACGTCCCGGTTGGTGTCGGGAAAATCCTTCGCCATTTGGGCCCCGATCACGGCGAGATCGCTCTGGGCCGCCCCGATGCTGACGCCCGGCTTGCGCAGGCCGATCACCATCAGGTTGCGGGTCGTGCGCCGCTCCCGCGCGGCGTCGGGCACGTAGGCCTGCCAGAGGTCCTGCGACTGGGGGAACGCAAAACCCTCGGGCATCACGCCGACGATGGTGGCGGGCTGGCCGCTGAGGCGCACCGCCCGCCCGATGACGTCCGGCGAGGACTGGTAGCGGTTCTTCCAGACCCGGTGGCTGATGAGCACGACGGCGGGCGCGCCGGCCTCGCCGTCGGCGGCGGCGAAGCCGCGGCCGAGGATCGGCGGGGTGCGGAGCATGTCGAACAACCCCGGGGTGACGACGGCGGCGCTGTAACGTTCGGGCGGGTTGCCGGGTTCGCTGATGACGCGGCTGGTGCGGGCGAGGGCCTCGAGGCGATCGAAGGTGCGGTTGCCGTCACGGTAGGCGCGGTATTCGGCGAGCGAGAGGGGCTCGGGGTCGTCGGCCTGGGCGGGTTTCTCCTGCATGACGGCCGTGAGGCGCTCGCCACCGGGGACGGGCACGGGCTTGAAGAGCACGGCGTTGACCAGGGTGAAGACCGTGGTGTTGATGCCGATGCCGAGGGCGAGGGTGACGATGACGGCGAGGGAGAACCAGCGGTAGCGCGCCAACTGGCGCAGGGCGAAGCGGAGGTCGTGGAGCATGGGGGAACCGGGGCCAGCACCGGCGCCCGTCTCCGGGGTGGAAACGGGCGGAAGCGGTGATTACCCGTCAACACCCGCGGGCCCGGCCCGCGGTTGCAGAAATCTTCAGATCAGGCCGGCCGCGGCTCGCAGACGACCTCGCTGCGGATGGAGTTGGCGATGAAGCACTGCTCGTGGGCGGCGTGGTGCAGGGCATCGAGGGCGGCGCGGTCGGGAGAATTTGCACCGCTGAAGACGACCAGCGGACGCAGGGTGACCTTCGTGACCGCGACCTTGCCGGCGGCGTTCCTTGCCATGACGCCTTCCGCATCGTCGGTGTAGGAATCGACCACGTAGCCGCGCTTGGCGGCGAGGGAGAGGAACCAGAGCATGTGGCAGCTCGACACGGCGGCGACGAAGGCCTCCTCGGGGTCGACGGCGGCCTCGACCGACATCGGCAACGGCACGACGTGGGGCGAGGCGGAGGCGGGCACCTCGGTGCCGCCGTCGAATTTCCACGTGTGGCCGCGGCTGTAGCGGTTGTCGGTGAACTTCTGGTCGCCGCGCTGCCAGCGGATCCGGGCGGTGTAGGTGGACATGGCCTGACTTCAACGGTTCAGGGCGCGGCGGACAAGCCCGCGGCGGCGTCCACCGGCACAGCGCCGGTGAAATCAATCAGGGATTCGCCGTCTGCGCCTTGGATAGCACCTGGGTCTTGACCCACCACCAGTCGGGGCGTTCGGCGAGGGCCTTCTCGGCGTGGCGGCGCGCGTCCTCGAGGCGTGGCGGGGTCGTTGTCAGGTAGAGGTTGGCCAGCCAGCCGTCGGCCAGCGTGCGGCCCCAGTCGGGCAGGGTGGGGTCGCCGGTCTTTTCGGCGGCGGCGAGGGCGAGCGCCTCCTGCCAGCGGGCGAGGCCGCGTTCGCGCAGCTCGGGTTTGGGCGCGTAGAACAGCATGGTGGCGTCGAGCATGACGTTGCGCGGACTGGCGGGGAGGAGGGCGAGGGCGCGCTTGCGGTGCTCGCTCACCTGCGGGGCGAGTTCGGGAAAGCGCGCCCGGTCGCTCGTGGCGAGCGCCATCAGCATCCATGCGAGCAGCCCGTGCGTTTCGCCGTCATCGGGGTTCCGTGCGAGCACGGCGCGCAGGCGGGCCACGCCCGACTCGAGCACGCGGCCGGCCTCGGCGGGCTGCTGGTCCTGGAAGTGGGAGGCGGCGAGCATCCATTCGCACCACGCGGCGTGGTAACGGGCGCGGTCGCCGAGCGCGGCGTCGGCTTCGAGGGCGCCGAACTGCGCGAGCGCAGCGCCGAGCCCGGTTTTGTCGTTGTGATAGTTGGCATCGGTCGCGGACTGCTTGGCGGCGAGAAACTGGTCGCGCGCGGCCGGGGCGGCGGAGAGGGCGGATACAAACGCGCCGGTCACAAGGACGGCGCGGAAGAGGGGCAGGATTTTCATGGCGGTAGCAAGCATGCCGGGGCCCGCGCACCGGCGCCCGTGGAATGGGATGACCGGGCGAAAGTCGCGGCCGGACGGGACGCGAGCCGGCGGCTGCGATGAGTTGACGGAAATCCGCGACGAAAAAATCCCACGCGCGGGAGCGCCGGTGTTCGGTTCCAAGAAATACCTTCCTAGCCGATCGGGCAGGTGAGGGCGGGGGAAAAATTTCTGTCAGAGTGAAGACCGGGGCTGCACGCGGACTTGGCATGCGCGATGCAAAACTCCCCGGTGCGCCGCGGCCTGCGCCCCGGCGCGCCAACCATCAACAACAACGCAACTAATCCCCGCCCCGCGGGTTTTTCTCCCGACATGAAAACCAAGAACCTCCTCCTCGCCGCCGCCCTCGCGGGTGGTGTTTTGTCCTCCTCCGCCTTCGCCTACAGCAAGCAGTCCGCCGCCAACGAGGTGGCCCAGCTCGCCGCCCCCGTCGTGACCAAGGTCGTGCATCCCGCCGGCATCGCCCGCCGTTTCGAGGGCGCGACCGTGCGCGTGACGCTGACCGTCGACGAGAACGGCAAGCCGAGCGACATCCGCCTGGTGACGAACAACGACCGCAACCTCAAGGACACGCTGATCCCGGCGGTCGCGCAGTGGGAGTTCGCCCCCGCGCGCCTGAACGGCAAGGCGATCTCCGCGATGGTCGAGCGGCCCCCCCCGCTGCTGAGCGACAACCCCGGCCCGCCCCCGACCGAGGCGGGCGCGCCGCCGGCTCCGGCCGGCGGCGCGTCTCATGTTTTCCCGGGGCGGGCCGCGCCAGGCGACTCGCCCCTTGAGTTTTTGCGGGCGGCCCGCAGCGTCGGGCGCACCGCATGAGCACAAGCCCCGTCGGCGCAGCCCCGGACCCGAAGGAACCCATCCCGCGCCAGATTCCCTACATCATCGGCAACGAGGGTTGCGAGCGCTTCAGCTTCTACGGGATGCGGAACATCCTCACGGTGTTCCTCGTCACCTCGCTGCTGGCCTACCTGCCGGAGGGCGACCGCCCCGGCGCGGCCAAGGACGTCTTCCACACCTTCGTCATCGGCGTGTATTTCTTCCCGCTGCTCGGCGGGTGGCTGGCCGACCGTTTCCTCGGCAAATACCACACGATCCTCTGGCTGAGCCTCGTCTACTGCCTCGGCCACCTCTGCCTCGCGGTGTTCGAGTCGAACCGCACGGGCTTCTTCGTGGGGCTCGGGCTGATCGCCCTGGGCTCGGGCGGCATCAAGCCCTGCGTGGCCGCGTTCGTCGGCGACCAGTTTGACCAGCGCAACAAGCACCGGGCGAAGGTCGTCTTCGACGCCTTTTACTGGATCATCAATTTCGGCTCGTTCTTCGCGTCGCTGTTCATGCCGTTTTTCCTGCGGCGATTCGGCGCGGCGGTCGCCTTCGGCATCCCGGGCGCGCTGATGTTCATCGCCACGGTGATCTTCTGGCTCGGGCGGAAGCACTATGTGCTGGTGCCGCCGGCCCCGCCGAACCCGCACTCGTTCCTGCGCGTCGCGCGCACCGCGCTCGCCGCGGGTCTCGCGGGCAAGGTGCTCGCCGGCACCGGTGTCGCCCTGGCGGTGGGGTCGTTCGCCCTCGTGCCCAAGTTCGGCTTCGTCATCGCCGCCTGCATGGCGCTGGTGGCGGTGATCCTCTTCGGCGGCCTCGGCGTGTGGCGGCAACTGGAGGGCGCGCGCGGCCGGCACCCCGACGAGGCCGTGGAGGGCGTGCGCGGCGTGCTGCGCGTGCTCGTGCTCTTCGCGCTCGTGACGCCGTTCTGGTCGCTCTTCGACCAGAAGGCCTCCACCTGGGTGCTGCAGGCCAACGCCATGACGAAGCCGTCGTGGTTCGAGTCCTCGCAGATGCAGGCGCTCAACCCGCTGCTGGTGATGCTGCTGATCCCGTTCAACAACCTTGTGCTCTACCCGTTCCTGAAGCGGCTCGGCTACGAGATGACGGCGCTGCGCCGCATGACCCTCGGCATCGCGTTCTCCGGGCTGTCGTGGATCGCGGTCGGGATGATGCAGGTGGTGCTCGACGGCGGGACGGCGTTCTCGATCACCTGGCAGGTGCTGCCCTACGCGTTGCTGACCTTCGGCGAGGTGCTGGTGTCGGCCACGGGGCTGGAGTTCGCCTACAGCCAGGCCCCGGCCGCGATGAAGGGCGCGCTGATGAGTTTCTGGAATCTCACCGTCACCATCGGCAACCTCTGGGTGCTGGTCGTGAACGCCGGCGTGCGCAACGCGGCGGTGACGGACTTCATCGCCTCGACGGGCTTCGGCGTGACGGCGTTCCAGATGTTCTTCTTCGCGGCCTTCGCGTTCGCGGCGGCGGCGGCCTTCGGGTTGGTGGCGCGACGCTACCGGGTGGCGGATTACTACCGCGCCGGCTGAGCGCCGGCGATCGGGCTCAGCTGATCTCGATCGTGCGGCCGAGGGCCTTTTCGCAGGCCTGGTGCAGTTCGAAAGTCTGGCGGGCGCCAAGCTTCTGGCCGAGCTGCGCGGCGAGGTAGAGCACGGCGGCCACGACCGCCATCGCCCCGGTCACGTAGAATCCCCAGGGATGCGACTCCACGAACAGCTGGGCCCCGCCGAGGATCGCGGAAAAGGTGCCGAGCAGGCCGGAGACCAGATAGCCGTAAAGGAAAACCGACCACACCTCGATTTCCGGGCCGTAGGTGCCGGTCACCTTCGTGCCGCCGGGTGCGGCCGGTTCGAGGCTGAGGAAAAGGCGCGGCGACCAGTAACGCCGTTGCTCCTCGGGCACATGCAAACCCACGAAACTGGGGAAATCGTGCACCTCGATCCAGGCGGCGTGCTCGGCGACCGTGCGGAGAATCCGCTGGCGCGTATCCGCGGGCGGACTGTCCATCGTCAGCTCGAAATGCGGCCGGATGCGGAAGCTGCTCATGGGGTCGGGGCGGGCACCACGATGCGGAACGGCCCCGGCCGGGCAAACGCAAAGCCCCGGGTCGTGCATTGCCTTCGGCGCCGCGGGGGCAATCATCGGGCCACCCCATGAAAACCCTGCTCAACCGCCGCCAATGGCTGAAGGCCGCCGGCGCCACCGCCGCCACCGCTGTCCTCGCCAACCGTCTGCCGCTGCACGCGCAAGCTCCGGGCCCCGGCGCGGCTCCGACGCCCAGTGTGGTGCCACCGCAGTCGCTCGCCCCCGTGGTCCTTTCCTGGAATGAAAATCCCTTCGGCCCGTCGCCGGCGGCGCGGGCGGCAATGCAGTCCGCCGTCGGCCGCTCCTGCCGCTATCCTGACCCGCAGATCGGCGCGCTCCGCGAGGCCCTCGCGCAGCGCGAGGGCGTGCCCGCCGCGCAATTGCTCCTCGGTTGCGGCTCGGGCGAGATCCTCGAGGCGGCCGGGTTGCATTACGGCGCGGGCGGCGGCGAGATCGTCGCGGCCGACCCGACGTTCTATCAACTGCTGGCCGCGGCGGAGCGTGGCGGCGGACGCATCGTGCGCGTGTCGCTCAACGCCCGGCTCGAGCACGACCTGCCCGCGCTGGAGGCCGCGGTCACCGGGCGCACGCGGCTGGTCTACGTGGTCAACCCGCACAACCCGACCGGCACGATCTGCGCGCCGGGCGCGCTGCGCCCATGGGTCAAACGCGTGTCGGCCCGCGTGCCCGTGCTGGTGGACGAGGCCTACCTCGAGTGTCTTGATGAACCGGCGGCGCACACCTGCGCCGGCCTCGTGCGCGAGGGGCACAACGTCATCATCGCCCGCACCTTTTCCAAGATCCACGGCCTGGCCGGCGCGCGGCTGGGCTACGCCCTCATGTCCGCGCCCACCGCCGAGGCGCTGCGCGCGCGGATGACGGGCGACCTCAGCCTCGCCACGGTCGAGGGCGGGCTGGCGGCGCTGCGCGACGAGGGATTCGTCACGGCCACGCGGACGGAGCTGAGGGCCGGCCGCGAGGCCTTGCAGGCGCTGGCGCGCGAGCTGGGCTGCGAGCACACGGATGCGCACGGCAACTTCGCGTTCATCCGCACCGGCATGCCGGCGAAGGATTTCCAATCGAAGATGGCGGCGGAGGGCGTGCTGGTGGGGCGGCCCTTCCCGCCGCTGCACGACTGGTCGCGCATCACCATCGGTTTGCCCGAGGAGATGGCGCGCTGTCACGCCGCGCTGCGCAAGGTCATGGCCGGGGGGGGCCGCAGGGACCCCCGAGCCGGGAGTTGACGGCCTTGTGGCCGCATGCGCTAATCGGCACCCACCCCGTCGCTCCCCGCGATGCTCTTCTTCAAGCGCAGCCCCAAGCCGCCGCCCGTCGTGCCCGCGCCGGACGTGCCGGAGCAAATCCCGCCCGTCGAGCGGCGCCGCGCCCGGCGCTTCAAGGTGCAGCCGGAGTTCCCGTTGCGGGCGGTGATGAGCTTCGTGCCGCGCGACGACACCGGCGCGCCGGTGAGCAACTCGCGGCACGGGTGGAATTGGAAGGGTGCGCTCGTGGATTGCTCCGAACAGGGCCTGCGGGTGCGACTCGGACCCGGCGTGCGCACGGAGGTCGGCGAGACCTGCGAGGTGCGGTTGAGCGGGGCCGATTACGAGCTGAGCCTCAGCTGCTTGCTTTCCAACCTCAGCGAGGAGAAGGAGGGTGTGCTTTTCGGACTGCAGCTGGAGTTCGCCGACCCGCAGAACTGGCAGGGTTACTGTCGGGTGCTCGAGACGGTCGCGCTGTCCGCCGCCCTCAAGCCGGAGGGCCGGTCCGCCAAGCCCGACGAATCCGGCTATGTCGTGGAGCGATATGCCAGCGACCGCGCCTCCAGCCTCACGGCTTGGCGGCATCCGGACGGCGGCGAGGTCTCGGCCTTCGAGCTGGTGATGCGCGACTGGACGGCCCGCGCGGCCACGGGCCAGGAGGCGGAGTATTTCAGCAACAGCGAGAGTGGCTCGCGTCCGGCCACATCGGCCCACACCATCGAAATCCACCGCTGGTTCCAGTGGGCGGCGGGCAACCTGCCGCCCGCCGTGACCGCCGACGTGCGCGCCTTTGTGCGCGGTTTCGCGAAGTGAGTGGCACTGCGCCCCGACCCACCTTTGCCCGATCAGGGACGCGAGGTCCGCCTCAGCGCGCGGGCAGGAGTCGCACGGCGGCGTGCATGAGGCGGGCCGTCGTCTCGTCGGCGCGCGAGACGCGCGCCCCGAGCAGCAACGAGCAGGCGGCGATATGGTCGGCGCCAACCGCCACCAGCACCACCTCGGTGCGGACCTCCACGCCGTTGGTGTGCCGCACGCGGGCCGTGTAGCGGTGGCCGCGGTGCCCGGAGATCTCGGCCGGCTCGCGGCTGTCCCACGGCTTGATCACGGCGGAGGCGAGGATGGCCTTGGCCAGCGCGTCAATGCTGCCCTCCGGATCCGGACTGTGCACGAAGCCGAGGGAAAAATTCGCCGACCGGTCCCGGTTCGCGAGCAGGAGGTTGCCGGCATTGTCCACCTCGCTGGTCCAACCTTCGGGCAGCAGACAGCGGAAGGCCGGCAGGTCAGCGCGGGGGTGCAGCACCTCGCGCAGCACGGCGGACGGAGCGGAGGCCAGCAGGGTGGGGAGGAGAGCCAACAGCAGGACCGTTCTCATGGCGGACAATCTTCCGGCATGTTCTGCGAAGCCGGGCGTGGAGGCAAAAGCCCCGGGGTGGCGAAAGCCTAGAATTCGCGGAGAAATCTTCGCGCTGCGGGCGAGACACTCTCAGGCGTTGGCCACCCAACACCAGCCGGCGCCGGATTCGCCATTGGGTTCCCGGCGGCGCAGCACGGCCTCGACCTCGCGCTGCCAGGCGGCAAAGGCGGTCCCGGACGGCACGCGGTCGGGCGCGTAGCGCACCACGGCGGTGCGGCGCATGGTGGCAAGATGACGGGGATGGAGACTGGAGCAAACCGAATGCACCCCGTCGCGCTCGGGTGAACACCGCCGCCCGAGGGAAAATCAGGCTTTGCGGCGCGTGGGGAAAACCCAATACTCGGGTCGTGGATAATCCAGCCCAAGTCCTCGAAGAAGCCCGCCGGGCCGGGATCGACCTTGCTCTGTTGGATTCGAACCTGGCGCTGACCTATGAGGAGCGGGTGTTGCGGCATGCGTCGGCGCAGGAATTGATGTGGGCCCTCAGGGAGGCCGGAGCCGCCTATGAAAAACCTGCACATCCTGCTGCAGCGGCTCGCTGACGCGGGCCTGGAGTTTGTGGTGGTGGGCGGCTTTGCGGGTGTCCTGCACGGCTCGGCCTACGTGACCGAGGATCTGGACATCTGCGCCATGATGACGCCCGAAACGGTGGCCAGATTGCGCCGGGCTTTGGCCGACCTGAAACCGGTGCATCGCATGACACCGCAGAAATTGTCCTTCTTGGAACATCCGCCGGCGGGCCAGCCGCTGGCCAACGTCTATCTCGAGACCGAGGCGGGAATCATCGACGTGCTCGGCAGTGTGCTGGGGATCGGTGACTACGAGGCCTTGGCCCGCAACGCCATCGAGATTCCCTTGTTCGGGCGTCGCTGCCGGGTGATTTCCCTGGAGGACCTGATCAAGGCCAAGGAAGCGCTCGGCCGGGAGAAGGATCTGCTGACGGCGAAGGAACTCCGCGCCATCGCGGCGAAGCGCCGGCTGGCCGGAGGCAATACCTGAAAAAAGGCGGCAGCGCTGACGTCATGACGACCTTCGCCACCACCCGCGAAATCCTGGCGACACCGGAACAGATCTTCGCCGCCTTCACCGACCCACAGCGCCTCGAGCGCTGGTGGGGACCGGCCGGATTCACCAACACCTTCACGCTCTGCGAATTCAGGCCCGGCGGTCGCTGGGTCTACACGATGCACGGGCCCAACGGCGGCAAGCACCCGAACGAGAGCGTCTTCGCGGAGATCGAGCCGGCGGCCCGGGTGGTCATCCGGCATGTCTCGTCGCCGCGTTACCGTCTCACCATCGGGCTGGCGGCTTCGCCGGCGGGCACGACCGTCTCGTGGGAGCAGGTCTTCGAGGACTCCGCCTTCGCCGAACGCGTCCGGCACATCGTCGTCCCCGCCAACGAGCAGAACCTCGACCGGCTGGCCGCGGAAGTGAAGGGCGTTCCGGGCGGCGCCTGAAAAAATGCCGGCCCGCGGCCCGAGCCGGCAACGTCCAATCGCGCCGCGGCGTCAGGACTTGGGGCCCTTGCCTTTGCCCTTGTCCTTGCCCTTCCCTTTCCCGGGATGGTCGTCGTTGCCGCGGTCGTGACCGCGCTCGTGCTTCGGGCCCTTGGCGCCCTTTTCCTTGATCTGCACGCGCGTGAAGAAATTGCCCGGGTAATACTCGGCGACGCGGTTGTGGTATTCGAAGGGTTTGTCGGTCTCCATCGTCAGCGAGACGCAGCGGTCGAAGTCGATGCGGATGGAGGAGGGAAGGCTGGCGCCGAAGCGCCAGTTGCCGCCTTCGAGGTAAAACCAGACGCGGTCGGCGGGGCGGTAGTAGACGCCGGCCGCCGGATAATAGTAGTAGTCGCGGTTGCGGCGGAAACCGCTGGCGGGCGCCCAAGGCGGCGGGCCCTTGGGTCCGACCGGTTCGACGATGACGAACTCCGGCGGGGGCGGCGGCAGGACCTTGCCGAGGCGGATCTCGGCGGCGATGGAGACATCGATCCCGGCGTGTGCGGGCAGGGCGAGGCCGGCGGCGCAGAGGACGGCCAGTGTGGAGGACAAGGGTGTTTTCATGGCGCCCCGTTGGACCGTCTTGGGTCGCCTTCGGTTGAAAAGAAACTCCGGCTTTACCGGATTTTTGCGCGGAACAATGCCGCGGCAGGGCCATCCGGCCCGGGTGGAGGAGGTTGACGCCCCGCATCGCCGGCAATTCACTGCGGCCCACCCGATGCTGTTTTTCCGCCGCATCCTCAGACAGACCAAACTGGACCGGCCGGCGCAAGCCGAGCGCCGCCATGAGCCGCGCCACGCCGTCAACCCCGATTTCAAGCTGAAGGCCTCGCTGAGCTTGCTTGCACGGGATCGGTCGAAACCTCCGGTCGGTGGATCGCGTCCTGGCATCAGTCTGCCCTGCCGTATCCTCGATCTCTCGGAAGGCGGCGCGCGCATCCAGCTGGAGCAGGGCATCCGCGTCCAGGTCCGCGATCTCTGCGATCTGCGCCTGCTGGTCGAGGATTTCCAGCTCACGCTGCCGTGCCGCATCTCGCACGCGCGCGAGCAGCCGGGGGGCTTGGTCTTCGGCCTGCGCTACGATGCGATGAGCGATGAGGCCTGGAGCGCCTACTGCCAGCTGCTCGAGGTGGTGACCCTCGGTGCAACCCTGCGCCTGCAACGCCGCACCGACGAGCCGGGTGAGTCGGGTTACTACGAGGAGACGTATGTCAACAACCGCCCGGCCCGCCTGGGCATCTGGCGCCATCCGCAGACACGGGAGATTGCCGCGATGGAATTCCGCCTGCACAACCACCTGGTGCGCCAGCTGGCGGGCAATCGGCCGGAGTTCCTGACCGGCGCGACAAACCGGCCGGCTTCCGAGTCGCAGACCGAGGAAATCCGCCGGCTGTTCAAGTGGGTGGTCCAGAATCTCCCGATCGAGATACCCGCTGATGTGCGCAGTTTCCTGCGCAAGAGCGCACAGTAGGCCCGCCGCCCGGGCTTCGCGGCATTTTCGCGGGCGCGGCAAATCAGGCGCCCGTCCGGGCCGCGGCGGCGGGGTCCCCGCGGGCGGCGGCGAGGTAGAGCCGGCCGGAGACGAAAAAGAGAAACACCCAGAATGCGTTCAGGAGAAAAATCTTCAGCACATTGGCGTCGAAATTGGGCCGCCAGATGAAGTAGGCGAGGATCGGCACGAGGAATTGGGCGACGGCCGCCGCCTGGGCCGTGCGGGCCAGGCCGCGGGGCGCTCCGCGCGCCAGCACCGCGCCGAAGCCGCAGATGAGCAGCATCGCGCCATAGAGGAGATTGGCCGGGTTGTCCTCGTCGCCGATGAAACCGACCGCGAGGTTGACCCAGATGAGCAGGAGACAGGCCGTGACTGCGATGCCGGTGGCGAGCCGGTAGGAAAGACCACCCCCGCGAAGCGTGAGCAGGCGGTAGGCAAAGCCCGTGCCGGCGAGAAGGACGTAGGCGGCGACAAAATCAAACCCGGACCAATTGACCTCCGAGTTGAAGCGCATCGCAATCAGGGGCACGAGCAGCGGCAGCGCGGGCACGAGAAACCAGGGAAGGAGACTGCGGGAAGTGATCATGGCGTCAGATTGCCGGGCCGGCGTGAAGGCTTGATGAAGGCACCGTGAAATGGCGACGAAGAAGGCTTTCGGGGAGAAGCATTCTCCGCGGGGGACGTGGAAAGTTGCGGAATCTTTGAACGTATTCGGGCCCGGGCCGTCTGTAGTCCAATACCCCGTATGATCAGCCTGCTGTTCTCCGCCTTGTGCATTGCCCTCGTGGTGCTCGTAATGATCGATTGCCGCACCTGTGGACGCGACTGACCGGCGGCCATAACCGGAGTGGAAACCGGCAGGGCCCCACGCCCCGCCGCAGGGGAAACGGGCCGGCGTGCCGGCTCAGAAATACGCCCCGAGGCGGCTCGCGCTGTAGAGCACGACGTGGGCGGTCAGGTGCGCGATGACGGAGGACTCGAGGCCGCGCCACCAGTAGAGATAGCCGGCCACGAGCCCGAAGACGCCGTTGGCCAGGATGACGAACGCGACGAGCGCGACGTTCGGCTGCGGCACGATGAGGAAGGCCACGGGCAGATGGCCGGCGCCGAAGATGAGCGCGGAAAGGATGATGGCGGCGTGGTAACAGGCGGCGGGCGCGCGCCCGGGCCGCGGCAAAAAGGCGCGCCAGCAGGCCCAGGCGAGGAGCGACATCAGGCCCCAGCGCAGGAGCACCTCCTCGGTGACACCGCCGTAGAGCAACCGCGTGGCCAGGGGCATGATGCGGCTGAAGGCGCTGATGCGGTCCGCCGCGCCGGGCGGCAGCAGCGGGGTGAGGACCGCGGCGATAAGCACGATGGCGGCACCGCCCGCGAGGCCGCCGAGCAGGCCGGGCAACCACTGCGGCCGCAGCGCGGGCAGGACCGGCCGGCCCTGCGCCCAGGCCTCGGCGGCCGGCGCGGTCAGCCCGACCTTCGGCGCGAGGAAGTGGCCCGCGAGGACCGCGAGCGTGATGAACACGGCGGGCTGCACGAGGCTGAGCAGCTTGAGCAGGGGCGTGAAGCGCGGGTAGTCGCGGCCCGGCAGCACGGGCAGCAGGGCGATGAGCGTCTCAAAATCGACCAGCAGGAAGGAAACGGCGCCGCCGAAGCCGGCCACCCACAGCACAAGGGAGAGTCGTGTCCTGGCGCTCATCACAGGAAGTTGTGTGGGCAAGGTCTGGGCGCATTCCGCCGGGAAGGCGACGCATTACGGGACGGACGGGCGGGGCGGCGGGGTGAATGGTCCGGTGCGGCCAGGAGACTTTCAACACGAAGCTGCGGTATGCAGACAGGAAGAGTTTGGCACAAAGGCCGCAGAGGTCGCGAAGGGGCAGAAAATTGCCGTTTCATGGATCAGCACGGATGAAGTCATCCGCGGCATCTGCGTGATCCGCGGGAGTCCGGGATGGCCGCCGATAAGCCTGTCCTTTGCCGGAAACCCGGATCAAAGTGCGCGCGATGATCGCCGGCCTGAAACCTTGCCTCCGCCTGCTGCTCCTGCCCGCCGCCCTGCTGATGGCGGGTTGCGGCTCCGTGGGCGGTGACGGGCCGAAGACTTCTCAGGTCGGCTCGCGCACGCGCGCCGAGCTGCAGGGCGGCGACTTCTTCGCCGTGCCTCCCGCGGAGGACGGGTTGACCGATTTCGGCCTGACCGTGGTGACGAACAAGGGCGTGCGGCAGGGCGGTCCGATCAAGTGGATCGTCATCGCCGGGATCGCGCCGCGCTCGCACGCCGAGATGGCCGGGCTGGCGATGGGGGACGAGATCATGGCGGTGGACGGCGTGCTGCTGGAGGAGCTGCCGCGCGACGGGCTGCTGCGCGGGCTCTTCGGGCGGCAGGCGGGCGAGCGCATCCGGCTGCTCGTCTACAAGCCGACGCAGACACTGCCGTATTTCGTGGAGCTGATCGCCGGCCGCCACGCGGCGAACTGAGCGGCGGATTAGCGGAGGCTTTCCTCAGTAGGCGTGCATCAGCCGGAAATGGGTGAGGCCGTCGCCGGCGTTGATGGGGTCAGCGGACTCCATGATGCCGAAATAATCGGCGCAGGTGGGGCTCTGCATGGCCTGCTGCACGGCGGCGTCGGCGGCGGACCGGTCGCGCCAGACGACATAGTCGATCCACTGGCGGTCCGCGCCCTTGAGGAGTTCGCGGCGGAGGAAGCCGGGCTGGTGGCGGAGGAAGCCCTCCTGCAGGCGGGCGGAGGCGGCGAGCACCTGTTCGTCGGAGATGCCGGGGCGCACGCGGAACGGCGCCCATTCGACGACGGGCGCGGAGGTTGGAACGGAGGGTTCGGAGGAAGCGGGAACATTCATGCGCCGACGATAACCGCCGGTCCTGACAACCTTATGTCAGCAGCAGGACTAGCCGACCGGCCCGGTGGCTCGCCGCCGGCGATACGCCAATCTGCGCTGATGCTCGAGGCGATTGACCGGACATCAAGGTCCGCAGCCTGACCCTTCTGCCCCTCCCATAGTAGTCGCGACCTTCCCTCCAGTAGCCGGCCCCGATCAGCCGGATCGGCTCATCCCACGAGAACCGCATGCCGCAAACCTGCGCAAAGGGTCATGAAAGGGAATATTGTATTTCAAGAGCCAAGCGGGGCCTCGGTGCCGCCGAGAGGAATCCGTGTCCGTCCGGGGAATCCGTGGTCAATTCACTTCACCGGACAATCGGGGCGTAAAGCCCCTCCTACAAGGTCACCAGTTCCAGGAACGGCGGACGCGGAGTTGTTGATACAGAGTGTCGGGTGTTTCCTGCAGGAACCGCGAGGGCTGCATCATCATCTGCGGGCCGCCTTTGAGGCTCACACGGGGATAGATGAGGTAGAGTTCGTCCTTGGCGCGGGTGACGGCGACGTAGAAGAGGCGGCGTTCCTCCTCGATGTCGCCGGCCTCGATGGCGCGACGCAGCGGGAACTGCCCGTCGGCGAGGCCGATGAGGAAGACGACGCCGTATTCGAGGCCCTTGGCCTGGTGCACGGTCGTCAGCTTGAGCGCGTCGGCGTCGGGGTCCACCGACCGGTCGCTGGTCTCGGAGTTGAGCAGCACGATCTGCGCGAGGAGGTCCTGCATCTCGTCGTAGCGCGAGGCGAAGCCGATGAGCGACTTGAGGTCGTCGAGGCGCGAGGAGTAGTTGGCGTAGGCGCCCTTGAGGTAGTCGCCATACCAGCCGTCGAGGGCGACCTCGACGGCGTTGTGCGGCTTCATGTGCCGCATGGTGTCGGCGACCTGGAGGAGCGAGGCCATGAGCTTGGGCCATTCCTCCCTGGCGCCGGCGGGCACCTTCTCGGCCACGGCAGGCGAGGCGAGGGCGTCGAGGTAGTTCTTCTGCGTGGCCCGGGCCTGGTCGAGGGCGAGGTCGTAGAGTTTCTTGGCGCCCTTGTCGCCGACCTTGGGGAGGAGGACGGCGATGCGCTGCCACGCGGAATAGTCGGTGGGGTTGTAGAGGAAGCGCAGCAGGGCGACGAGGTCGCGCACGTGGGCCTGCTCAAAGAAGCGGACGCCGCTGGTGATGACGTAGGGGATGCCGAGGCGCGAGAGCTCGAGCTGGAGGTCGAGGGCCTGGAAGTGCGCGCGGTAGAGCACGGCGACATCGGCGAGGGCGCGGCCCTCGTCGTGCAGGCCCGTGAGGCGCTGGCAGACGAAGGCGGCCTGTTCGCGCGAGTCCATGGTCTGGACGAGGAAGGGCTGCTCGCCGGAGGGGCGGGCGGGCTTGAGGGTCTTGTCGAAGTGCCGGCCCTTGGGCTGGGCGGCGAGCACGCCGTTGGCGAACTCGAGGATCTCGGGCGTGGAGCGGTAATTGGTCTCGACGTGGTAAATCTGCGTGCCGGGGTGGCGCTCGGGGAAGGTGAGGATGTTCTCGAAGTTGGCGCCGCGCCACGTGTAGATGCACTGGGCGTCGTCGCCCACGGCCATGATGCGGTGGTGCGCGCCCATCAGGTCGACGATCTGCGACTGGAGGACGTTGGTGTCCTGGTATTCGTCGACGAGGACGTGGCGGAAGCGGTGGGCGAAGTAGGCGGCGACGTCGGGGGCCTTCTGCAGGAGTTCGAGCCAGTATTCGAGGAGGTCGTCGTAATCGAGGACGCACTGGGCGCGCTTGCGCTCGCGGTATTTCGCGGCGAAGGCGGCGACGCGGTCCGCGATCCCGTCGTGCTGCGGGTAGTTGGCGGCGATGACGTCGGGGAGGGCGCGCTGGGTGTTGCGGGCGAAGCTGATGATCTCGAAGAGCACGCCGGGGCGCGGGTGGGTCTTGTCCTTGAAGAAGACCTTGTCCGTCTCCTCGACGGTGTCGCGGAGGAAGCCGTCGGCCTCCTCGGCGTCGAGGATGGTGAAGCTGCGGGGCAGGCCGACGGCCTCGCCGTGGATGCGAAGGGCCTTGTGGCCGATGTGGTGGAAGGTGCCGCCCCAGAAGCGGTGCGCGGGCACGCCGGTGAGGTCCTCGACGCGGTGGAGCATCTCCTTGGCGGCCTTGTTGGTGAAGGTGAGGAGGAGGATCTCGTGGGGCTTGACGCCCTGGGCGAGGAGCCAGGCGACGCGGTAGGTGAGCGTGCGGGTCTTGCCGGAGCCGGCGCCGGCGAGGACGAGGAGCGGGCCCGGCGGGGCGGTGACGGCGGCGTAGTGCTCGTCGTGCAGGGCGGCGCGGTAATCGATGGGCGGAATCGCGGGTGCTCCGCCGGTGTTTTCAGTGTGCAGAACAAAATCCATCTGTGGCCGCAAAGAGGCACAAAAAGGCGCAAGAAGAGCAAAGGTTTTTAACCGCGGATAACCCGGATCGGCACGGATGAAGAAAATCGCGGAAGCGTGGAACCACCGAAGAGCAGAGGATCGTCCAGTGATTCTGCCCTTCCGTGTTTCCGTGATAGTTTGGGATATCCGTGATCATCCGAGAAATCCGTGGTGAAAACAGCTCCCTAAGAAACCTGCGGCTGGCGCGTTGGTCTGAGCGTGACATCTTTCACCATATGAAATCCCCCCGCCTCCTCCTGTCCGCCGCCGGCCTGCTCCTGGCCGGGGCCCTCGCCGCCCAGAACGCTGCTCCCGCGCTGACGATCTACAACCAGAACTTCGCCGTCGTGCGCGAGCGCGTGCCGCTCGACCTCAAGGCGGGCGTGAACAGCGTGGAGTTCAGCGGGGCGACGCTGCACCTCGAGCCGGACTCGGTGGTGCTGCGCGACCCGGCGGGCAAGGTGGCGCTGCGCGTGCTCGAGCAGAACTACCGCGCCGACACCATCTCGCAGGGCCTGCTGCTCTCGTTGCACGAGGGCAGGGTGCTGGACTTCCTCGTGCGCGACCAGAACGGCAAGGAGTTCACGGTCAAGGGCAAGGTCGTGCGCAGCGGCTACACGCCGAATTTCACCGGCCTGAACCGCTACGGGCAGGAATTCATGATGCGCCAGCAGCAGATGGGCAACTGGGGCGGCGGCATGGGCCAGCCCATCATCGAGGTCGACGGCAAGCTGCGCTTCTCCCTGCCCGGCGAGCCGCAGTTCCCCGCGCTGACCGACGACGCCATCCTCAAGCCGCTCCTCGCCTGGCAGCTCGCGGCCGACCGGCCGGCGAAGTTCGACGCCGAGCTGAGCTATGTGACGGGCGGCATGAGCTGGGAGGCCAGCTACAATCTGATCGCGCCCGAGAAGGGCGACCAGCTCGACATCGTCGGCTGGGTGACGATCGACAACCAGAGCGGCAAGCAGTTCGACGATGCCGTGCTCAAGCTGATGGCCGGCGACGTGAGCAAGCTGCAGCCGGAAAATGAAATGCATCTTGCAGGGATGCGCATGAGGGAGATGTCCGCTGCTGCAGTAATGGATCAGACTGTCACCGAAAAATCCTTCGACGAGTTCCACCTCTACTCACTGCCGCGGCCCACGACGTTGCGGAATCGCGAGACGAAGCAGGTGGAGTTCATCCGCGCCACGGGCGTGAAGGCGAAGACGGTCTATGTCTACAACGGCGCCGCGGTCGGCCCGCAATACCGCGGCTGGAACCAGGAGATGATCCGCCAGAACCGCGAATACGGCACGCAGTCGAATCTGAAGGTGTGGGTCTACCGCGAGTTCAAGAACAGCGAGGCCAACCAGCTCGGCCTGCCGCTGCCGAAGGGCCGCACGCGCTTCTACCGGCGCGACGACGCCGACGGGCGCCTGGAGTTCACGGGCGAGAACACGATCGACCACACGGCCAGGAACGAGGAGGTGAAGATCTACACCGGCGACGCCTTCGACATCGTGGGCGAGCGCCGCAGCACCGACTTCGTGCTCAACAACCGGCAGGACCAGCTGGAGGAGGCCTTCGAGATCAAGCTGCGCAACCGCAAGACCGAGGCCGTGACCGTGCGCGTGACCGAACGGCTCTACCGCGGCGTCAACTGGCAGATCGTCGCCAAGTCGCACGACTTCGAGAAGAAGGATGCGCAGCGCATCGAGTTCAACGTGACCGTGCCCGCCGACACCGAGGTGGTGCTGACCTACCGCGTGCGCTACGACTGGCGCTGAGGGAAGCACATCCTCACACCAAGGACGCAAAGATCGCAAAACAAGGTGGCGCGGGTTGACCTCAACCCGCGGCAGCATTGCAACCAGACGAAAGCGCGTTGAGGGCAACGCGCTCCACCTTTCGCTTCGACTCGCAGCGGCGCGCTGCCAGAGTCGGGGACATGGCCAGCAGCAGCAAGGTCGGCACCGGGTGCGCGTATGTCTTCTGCGCCGGGCTGGCGGGCGTGGGCCTGCTGTTGCTTTGGGCCGCGCAGACCGAGTGGCGCCGGAGCGGGTTGACGAAGGAGACCGTGGCCCTGCTGGCGATCGGCAGCCTGCTCTTCCTCGCCGGCGTGGTGTTGATCGGGCCGATCCGGCGCGCCGTGGCGAAACAGGCCGCCGCGGAAGCGCGCAAGGCGCAGTTCCCAGATCAGCCGTGGAAGTGGAAGGAGGAGTGGGACGGGCGGCCCATCGAGTCCGGCGACCGCAAGGGCGCAGGATTTCTGCTGTTCTTCGCGGTGATGTGGAATGCCATCAGCTGGCCGGCCTTCTGGGCCGTGTGGTGGGGACCGAAGGAGAACCCGATCGGCGTGAAGCTCATGGTGACGCTGTTCCCGACCATCGGCGTGCTGGTGGCGTGGCTGGCCGGCTACAAGTGGATCCAGTCGCGGAAATTCGGCCGGCCGCGCTTCGTGCCGTCCACCGTGCCGGGCGTGATCGGCGGTTATGTGGGCGGCGTGATCGAGGTGCCGGCGCGCGTGACGCCCGAGGGCGACGCCACGCTGAGCCTGCGCAACCTCCGGCGCGAGACCCGCGGCAGCGGCAAGAACCGCTCGACGACCGAGGTGGTGCTGTGGGAACGCGAGGAGCGCATCCCGCGCGAGAAGTGGGCGAGCGGCGCCGGCCGCACCGACATCCCCGTGCTCTTCCACGTGCCGGATTCCTGCAGCGCGACGGACGACCGCGACCCGAACAACGAGGTGGTCTGGCGGCTGGAGACAAAGGCGGCGGTGGCGGGCGTGGATTTTGCGGCGACCTTCGACCTGCCGGTCTTCGCCACCGGCGAGACGGCGCCGCCGCCGGAGCGGAACAAGCCGCTGCTGGCGGAATACCGGGCCGGGCCGCCCGACGCCACGGTGCTGGCCGCGGCCGGGGTGAGGGCCGGCCCCGACGGCGCGTCGTGGTATTTCGCGGGCCCGCGCATCGCCGGGATGAAGTTTGCCATGACGCTCGTGGCCCTCGGACTGTTGGCCGCCGCCGTGGCCTTGGGTGTGACGGTTTCGGTCCTGCCCGCGTTGTTCGTGGCGTTGTTTGCGGGGGTGTTCCTGCTGATCGCAGCGGACCTGTGGGCCGACAAATCCGAGCTGCGGCTGGAAGGGCGGGACGTGATCGTGCGACAGTTCCGGCCCTTGGGGACGAAGGAGCAGCGCGTGCCGCGGGCGGAGGTGGAGGGTTTCCGGGCCGAGAAATCGATGAGCTTCGGCACCACGCAGTATTACCGGCTCAAGCTGGTGGGCGCGCCCGGCGCGGACCCCGCGCAGCCGCGCGAAGGCGAGCCCTTCGTCGTGCGCAAGCTGCGGCACGAGCTGCGGGTGAAGGGCGACAGCGTGGATCTGCGGCAGCTGCTGGCCCAGGCGCCGAAGTTCGAGATCGTGATCGCCAAGCACGTGCCGAACCTCGCCACCGCCGAGTGCGTCGGCGAGCTGGTGCTCGGGAAGATCCGTGCGAAGTAAGCCGGGCGCGATCCGCTCAGGGCGAGTTCACCGGCACGTGGCGGGCGAGGAAGGCGGCGACCTTGGTGTAGAGGTTGCGGCGGCTTTTCTCCTCGGGCAGGCCGTGGATACCCTCGGCGTCCTTGACGACCTCGACGGACTTGCCGGCCTGACGCAGGGCCTTGGCCATGCGGTTGCTCTGGGCGATGTCGACGGTGCGGTCCTCGGCGCCGTGCAACAGCAGGACCGGGGCGGTGACGCGCGCGGCCTGGTGCACGGGCGAGACGGCGCGGTAGCGGGCGGCGTTTTCCTTCACCTTCGGATAGTAGTCGCTGCGCCACGAGAAGAGCGCGCCCATATCGCGGGCGTCGGAGCGGATTTCGGACTCCCAGTCGTAGACACCGGCCGATCCGATCGCGGCAGCGAGCAGGTCGGGGTGGCGGGTGGCCAGACCGAGCGTGATGTAACCGCCGAAACTGCCGCCATAGGCGGCGAGACGGGAACGGTCGGCGTAGCCTTGCGCGACGGCCCAGAGCAGGCCGTCGGCGACGTCGTCCACCGACTTGTCGCAGACCTCGATGAGGTCGCGCAGGATGTGCGGGCGGCCGTATCCGGCCGAGCCGCGGTAGTTGACCTGCAGCACGCCGTAACCGAGGGCGGCGAAAAACTGGGCCTCGACGTCGAAGCCCCAGGTGTCGCGAGCGTAGGGCCCGCCGTGGATGACGGCCACGAAGGGCACGGGCCGGCCCTCCGAGAAACCGGGAGGCAGGGTAAGGTAGCCGTGCAACTCGTAGCCGTCGCGGGCCTTGAAGCGCACGGAATGCATCGGCGCCCACATGAACTTGGAGGCCTCGGCCATGGTGGAAAACAGGGGCGCGGCGCGGAAGTTTTCCAGGTTCAACAGATAATAGGTGGGTGGCTGCGTGTCGGACAGCACGCTGAAGAGGACCTTGTTGCCCGGCATCAGGCCGATGATCTGCACATGGGAGCCAGGGAAGGCCGGCGCCAGGCTGGCGTGCAGATTCCGGTAATCCTCGTAGAGCCAGAACTGCCTCGGACGATCCGTGTGATAAGTCAGGCAGATGGGCGCGCCGGTGCGGGGATCGCGCTGGATCGAGGGGAAGATGTCGAAGCGCGGGTCGGCGATGGGCTCGCCTTTCACCTGGCGCATGGCGAGGTCGAACTGGCGGAGCACCTGGCGGCCCTCCGCGTCGGCGTGGCGGAGCATCACATACCGGCCGGTGGCATCGAACACCAGGGGCGTGGATTCGGGCGGCATTTCGATGGGTTCCCAAGCGGCCTTTTTGTCGGCCCGATACAGGTGGGAGGTGCCGCTGCGGGCGGTGGCGGCGGTGGCGAGCCGGGCGAGGCCCTCGCGGTCGAGGTGCCAGGCGATGACGCGGCCGGGGTTCCACTCCTCGACGGTGATGCGGTTGTTCGCGAGGTTGAGGCGCAGGAGCGGGGCGAAATATTTGTCACGCGGTTGCTCCCGCAGGAGGGCGCTGTCGGGGACCTGCGGCAGCGGGTCGAGCACGCCGAGCACCCGGCCGTCGGTGTCGATCCGGCGGTTGCGGGTAAGGTTCTCGTCCGCGGTCCAGAGGCCGACGTAGTAGACGTTGGATTCGCCGACCTGGAAAATCAGGCTGTCGGGTCCCGTCCAATGGTAATCCACGATGTCCTGGTCCCATGAGCCGCCGACGGAGGCGGCCTTGCCGGTCGCGAATTCGTAGGTGGCGAGGAGCTTCCGGCCCTTGATCTCGCGGATGAAGGCGAGATGCGAGCCGTCGGGCGCGAGTTTGGGACGCTCGACGAACGGTGCCGTGAAGAGCAGGTCGATGAGGCGGGCGGCGTCGCGCGGCGGGGTGGGCTTTTTCTCCGGCTCGGCGGCGGCGAGCGCGAGGGGCAGGAAGAGCCCGTGGGCCAGGACGCGGAGCCGGAACAGTTGCAGCATGGCGGCGTTGGCCTCGGTGGGGCGGTCCGGCGACATCAGCCTTCGCTTATCAGCTACGGCTGGACGAGAGCGCTGGCCCTACGGTCCCAACCTCACACCGACATCAGCTCCTTCTCCTTGTGGGCGAGGTGCGTGTCGATGTCCTTGATGGCCTTGTCGGTGGCGGCCTGGACATCCTTCTCGAGACGCTTCTCGTCGTCGTCGGAGAGTTTGCCGTCCTTCTTGGCCTTCTTGGCGGCCTCCATCGCGTCGCGACGGACGTGGCGGACGGCGACGCGGCCCTCCTCGGCGAGACGGTGCGCGGTCTTGACGAATTCGGCGCGGCGTTCGCGCGACAACTCGGGGAAGGGGAGGCGGATGAGGTTGCCGTCGACGACGGGGTTGATGCCGATGTTGGCCATCTGCAGGGCCTTCTCGATGGCGCGGGTCAGGCCCTTGTCCCAGGGCTGGATCTGGATGAGGCGCGGGTCGGGCGTGGTGATGGCGGCGCAACCCTTGAGCGGCATCATCGAACCGTAGGCCTCGACCATGACGGACTCGACCATGGCGGGCGAGGCCTTGCCGGTGTGGATGGTGGAGAACTCGTGCAGCGTGTGGTCGACGGCCTTCTTCATGCGGGCGTTGGCGTCGGCGAGGATGGGATGGCTGGTGCTCATGGGAGGACGGGAAGCTTGAGGACCGAGACGAGGATGGCAACGACGCGTTGCGGGGAATCAGCGGGCCGCCGGCGCGGCCGGCAAGGGGCCGAGGACAGCCGCAGCGTCGGCCTCGACTTCCTTTTCCCACGCTTCGACCAGCGGACGGAGGCGGGCGACGATGTCGGGATGCTGCGCGGCGAGGTCGTTGCGCTCACCGGGATCGGCACGCAGGTTGAAGAGGAACAGCGGCGAGAAGGCGCCGAAGTCGATGAGCAGTTTCCAATCGCCCTGCCGCACGGCGCGCTGGTTGCGGAAGGTGGGGCCGCCAAAGCGCCAGAACAGCGCGCGCTCCGGCGCGGGTGCATGACCGGCGAGGACCGGCAGCAGGTCGATGCCGTCGAGGCGGATCTCCGGCGGCACGGGTGCGCGGGTGGCGGCGAGGATGGTGGCGGTGAGATCCATGGTGATGCCCGGCTGGGATTCCACACGTCCCGCGGGCAGGCGGCCGGGCCAGCGGAAGATGGCGGGCACGCGGATGCCGCCTTCCCAAAGGGTGCCCTTGCGATGGAAGAACGGGGTGTTGCGCGAGAGCCATTCCCCGCCGTTGTCGTTGGTGAAGATGACGAGCGTGTTCTCCGCGAGACCGAGGCGGTCCAGCGCGGCGAGGATGCGGCCGACGCCGGTGTCAGCCTGCTCCAGCATGGCGGCGTAGTCGGCCCGCGTCGGGGACGGATCGTCGGCCGCACTCTGGAAGGCCCCGTTGTTCTTCGCGCGCGAAGGCTTGCCCGGAGGCTGGAACGGCCAGTGCGGGGCGGTGTAGGTGACGGCGAGGAAGAAAGGCCGGGCCGCGTGCTGCTCGATGAAACGCTCGGCGCGCTCGGTGAAGAGATCCGTCGCGTAACCCTCGGCCGTGACGGGCCGGCCGTTCTCGAAGAGGTCGGGCAGGCCGTCGGCGCGCACGTGGTGGTAGAAGTCCATGTAACCGCTCAGGGGGCCGAAAGCGTAATCGAAACCGTGCGCCTGCGGGCTGAACTCGGGCTTGTAGCCGAGGTGCCACTTGCCGACGAGGCCGGTAGCGTAGCCATGATTCTTCAGCAACTGCGGCAGAGTGCGGCCGTTGGCGGGCAGGCCCATCTCGAGTGACCGGCCGGCGCTGCCCAGCGCAGACTCCAGGCGCACGCGCTGCTGGTAGCGGCCGGAAAAGAAGGCGGCGCGGGTGGGCGTGCATTGGGGCGCGGCGTAGAAATCCGTCAGGCGCACGCCTTCGCGCGCGAGGCGGTCGATGTGCGGCGTGCGGATGTCGGTGGCGCCATAGCAGCCGAAGTCGGCGTAGCCGGCGTCGTCCGTCATGATGAAGACGACGTTGGGGCGGTCGGGGGAGGCGGAAAAATCCCCCGCCAGAACCAACGCGACCCAGGTGCAGAGGAGGTGACGCGAGGGTTTCACGAGCGCGTGGGCCGGCGCGCGGCGCGGTTCAGTTGCTCACGAGGGTGCCGACGTGCTTGCCGGTGACGGCGTCCTTGATGGCGTGCGGGTCGTTGAGGTTGAAGACGAGGATCGGGACGTTGTTGTCCATGCACAGCGAGAACGCGGTCGAGTCCATGACGTTGAGGCGCTGCTTGAGGGCCTCGTGGAAGGTGAGGTGGTCGTATTTCTTGGCGTCGGCGTGCTTGTGCGGATCCTTGTCGTAGATGCCGTCGACCTTGGTGGCCTTCATGATGATGTTCGCGTGCATCTCGCTCGCGCGGAGGGCGGCGGTGGTGTCGGTGGAGAAGTAGGGGTTGCCCGTGCCGGCGACGAAGATGACGACGCGGCCCTTCTCGAGGTGGCGGATGGCGCGGCGGAGGATGAAGGGCTCGGCGATCTGGTTCATCGGGATGGCGGACTGCACGCGCGTGCTGACGCCCATTTTTTCGAGGCAGTCCATGAGGGCGAGGCCGTTGATGACGGTGGCGAGCATGCCCATGTAGTCGCCGGTGGTGCGGTCGACGCCGCGCTTGGCGCCCTGGAGGCCGCGGTAGATGTTGCCACCGCCGATCACGACGCACATCTGCGCGCCGAGGTCGTGGATCTCCTTCACCTGTTCGCACATCCGCTCGAGCGTGCCGGGGTCGAGGGGCTCGGTGCCCTTGCCGCGGAGGACCTCGCCCGAGAGCTTCAGGACGATGCGTTGGTATTTCAGTTCGGGTTTGGCGGCGCGCGTCGGCATCGGGCCGCATCAAACTCCCGCCAAAATGACCCGTCAATGGCGGAGATGTTGCGGCAGGCCGCCGCTCTATAATTGGCTGCCCGGCATGGATTCGAACCATGACTAGGCGAGTCAAAGTCGCCTGTGCTACCATTACACCACCAGGCAGTGGGTAGGAGGGGCGAAAGAAGCCCCCGCTTCCGGCACGGTCAAGGGCGGAAAACAGCCGTCCGGCAACCTGGTATCCTGGATGGAAATGCTCACGCGAAAACAGCCCCGCCGAGGAGACGGGGGCCGTCGTAGAGGGCGAGGATCTGGCCGGGGGCGAGGGCGCGTTGGGGCGCGGTGAATTTGATGGTGGCGGAGGTCGGGCCGGCGTCGGGAATAAATTCGATCGGCACGCGCGGGTCGCGGTAGCGGACGCGGGCCTCAAGGCGGCAGGGTTGCGTGATCGGTCCATTGATGAAGCTGAGCGAGTGCACACGGCACTCCGTCGTCCAGAGGCCGGGCGCCTGTGGGCCGTCAAAGGCGACGAGCAGGGCGTGGTCGGCGATGCGCTTGCCGACGACGACGTAGGCCTCGTGGTCCGTGTTCGACGGGATGCCGATGCCTTTGCGCTGCCCGATGGTGTAGTAGTGCAGGCCGCGGTGGCGGCCGAGCACGCGGCCGTCGCCGGCGCGCACGATGGGGCCGGGTTCCTCGGGCACGTAGGCCCGGAGGAAGTCGGCCATCTTCACCTCGCCGATGAAGCAGATGCCCTGGCTGTCCTTCTTGTCGGCGGTGGGCAGGCGGGCTTCGCGGGCGAGGGCGCGCAACGCGGGCTTCCGCAGGTGGCCGATGGGGAAGCGCGCGAAGGCAAGCTGCTCCTGGTTGAGCAGGGCAAGGAAGTAGGACTGGTCCTTGTTGGGATCGGCGCCCTCAAGCAGGTGAAATTGCTGAACGCTGAGGGCTGAATGCTGAGCGCTTTCCACCCTTTGCGCATAGTGTCCGGTCGCGAGGCCCTGGAAGCCCTCGGCGCGGGCGTAGGCGGCGAAGACGCCGAACTTCACACGGCTGTTGCACATCACGTCGGGGTTGGGCGTGAGGCCGCGGCGGTAGCCGTCGAGCAGGTAGTCGACGACGAGGCGGCGGTAGTCGCGCATGAGGTTGACGACGCGGAACTCGAGGCCGAGGCGCTCCGCCACGGCGCGGGCGTCCTCGATGTCCTGCATCCACGGGCAGTTCCCCGCGACGTTGTCCTCGTTGATCCAGTTCTTCATGTAGGCGCAGACGACCTCGTGGCCCTGGTCGCGGAGGAGCAGGGCGGCGACGGAGCTGTCGACTCCGCCGGAGAGGGCGACGAGGAGGCGTTGGCGGGCCATGGGGGCAGGAAAGCCACGCCGCGCGGCGAGTAAAGCGCGGCGGCGATGATCACAGGGGGCGCGAGCAAGCTCGCTGCCTACATATTGAGGAGGGTGGAGCGCGGCCTCCGGACGCGCTCGGAACCCGTCGGCTTGCCCGCCATGGCCTTGGCGACGGCGGAGGGCGGGATTCCATCACGGAGGCGATGCGCCCGCACAGCGCGCTTGCGGTGGCGGGCCGGCGCGCAAACATGGGCGCTCCCGCGTGAGCACCCGCGCCCCCTTCCATCCCGACCCGGCCCAGCGCATCGCCCGCGCGTGGCTGACCTCGACCAGCTCGGGCGTGATCGAGTTGGGCGCGGACTGGACGCGCGAGGGCCTGCCGCCGCTCGCGCCCGGCGACGACGCGTTCGAGTTCGCGACGCTGATGCGGGCCGACCCGGCGCTCTATGCGGAGGAGGCGGCCTACTACGTGAACGGCGACAACGAGGTGTGTTTCATGCTGGATCCGGCGGAGCACACCTGGGTGGACTTCGCGACGATGCCGGTGTATGTCGCGGGCACGTTCAACGGCTGGGAGGCGGCCGTCGGGCAGGCGGCATGGCGGCTGGCGCCGGAGGAGCTGAACGGCCGGCCGTGGCTGGTTTTGCGCGTGAAGGCGGCGGAAATGTGGAAACACCCGGCGCCGCGCTTCAAGTTCGTGACGGGCGACCACCGCTGGCTCGACCTGCCGCGCGACGCGACCAACGTGGCCAAGGACGAGACCGGCCACTACAACCGCGCGTTGTGGAGCGAGCGGACCGGGCGCAACCTCTTCACGTTCACCACGGCGCAGCCGTTGCGGCTGAGCCAGGCCTACGCGGTCACGCTGCGGCGCGACGGCACGGCCGGCCCGAAGACGCGGCTGCGGCTCGGGAAATTCTTCCACGAGATGCGCAGCGACGCCGGGCTGGGCGCCCTCACGCGGCGCGACGAGACGATCTTCCGGTTGTTCGCGCCGCGCGCGAAATACGTGAAGGTCTTCGTCTGCGAGCAGCTCGACGTGCAGGACACGGCCCCGGGCTACGACCTCGACCCCGGCGAGGACGGCGTGTGGGAGGCGCGGCTCGACCGCAACCTGCACGGCTGGTATTACTGGTATTCCGTGGGCGGGCCGCACGATGTCTTCGGGCATTTCCACCCGAACCAGCGCGTGCTCGATCCCTACGCCAAGGCGGCGGTGTCGCGCGAGGGCCCCGGCATCGTGCTCGACGCGGCGTGGATCGGCGAGGGCGACCGGTCGTTCCGCACGCCGGCCTGGCAGGACCTCGTCATCGCCGAGGCGCACGTGCGCGACCTCGTGGCGAAGGCGCCGGGCGCGCTGACCGCGGAGGAGCGGCGGGGCTTCTCGGGCCTGGCGAAATGGCTGGAACGGCCCGATTGCTACCTGAAGAAACTCGGCGTGAACTGCCTCGAATTGCAGCCGGTGCAGGAGCACGACAACAAGTCCCCCGAGGACTACCAGTGGGGCTACATGCCGGCGAACTGGTTCGCGCCCGCCAGCGCCTACGCGCTCGAGCCCGCGCACGCCAGCCAGGTGGGCGAGATGCAGGAGCTGGTGCAGGCCTGCCACCGGCAGGGCCTGGCCGTGATCCTCGACGTGGTCTACAACCACGCGGGCGAGCCGGCGCACCCGCTCTACATCGACAAGCTCTACTATTTCGAGCTGGAGGACGACGGCGCGCTCTCGAACTGGAGCGGCTGCGGCAACGACCTCCGGTGCCGCGCCGCGATGGTCAAGCGCCTCATCATCGACAGCCTCACGCACTGGATCGAGGCCTACGGCGTGGACGGTTTCCGCTTCGACCTCGCCGAGCTGATCGGCGTGGACGTGCTGCGCGAAATCGAGGCGGCGCTGAAGAAGGTGAAGCCCGACGTCATCCTCATCGCCGAGCCCTGGAGCTTCCGCGGGCACATCGCCGCCGCGCTGCGGCCGACGGGCTACGCGTCGTGGAACGACGGCTACCGCGACTTCGTGCGCGGCTACGTGCATGCGCGCGGCACGCCGGAACGGCTGGAGTATTTCCTCAAGGGCTCGCCGTGGCACTTCGCCTACTGGCCCGCGCAGACGGTCAACTACACCGAGTCGCACGACGACCGCTGCTGGCTCGACGCCATCACCGAGAACGCCGGCCACAACGGCGACCGGCCCACGCTGGGCGACGTGCGCCGCACGCACCTGATGGCGGCCCTCCTCTTCGCGTCGGTCGGCATCCCGATGCTGGCGGCCGGGCAGGATTTCCTGCGCTCGAAGCAGGGGGTCAACAACACCTACCTCCGCGGCGACCTCAACGCGCTCGACTACCGGCGGCTGGCGCGCTTCAGCGGCACGCACGCGTATTTCGCGGACTGGATCGCGTTCCGGCGCTCGGCGGCGGGGCGGCTCCTGCGGCAATGGTCGCGCCCGGCGGAGGGTTTCTTCAAGCGCTTCAGCTGGCCCGAGCAGCCGGCGCTGGCCCTGCTCTACAACGCCGACGGCAGCCAGGGCCGGCAGCGCCTGCTCTTCGCCGTCAACCCGCACGTCGACGATGCCACCGTGCCGCTCGGCGAGTGGGCCGGGCTCAAGTGGAGGCTCATCGCCGACCATGAGCGGTTCTACCTCAACGGCCGCGGCGCGCCGCCCTGGCCGGTGGAGGAGGATCTGTTCATCCCCGCGCTCGGCTGCGCGCTCTGGGCCGCCGAGGTGTGACGGGGGTTCTTTTGATGTAGGGCGGCATCGCCGAATGCCGCCTCGGTTGTTTTGCCGGCATCGGACAATGGCGGGGTTCGGCGAACCCCGCCCTACAGTCCGAAAACATGGAGCACTAAGCATGCTGCTGGCCGGTTGGCATCGGCCTTAGAGTTGGTCCCGGATTTTGCGGGGCGGTGTGCGGCCGTGACACAGCCAACGCTCTTGCCAAAGCGCGGCGCGGGCTGTTGAGTCGGCCTTCCTCAACCCACACCACCATGCCTGTCAAAGTTGCCATCAATGGTTTCGGCCGCATCGGCCGCCTCGTTTTCCGCGCCCTCGTCGAACAGGGCCTGCTCGGCAAGGAGCTGGATGTCGTCGCCGTCGGCGACATCGTGCCCGCCGACAACCTCGCCTACCTGCTGAAATACGACTCCACGCAGGGCCGGTTCAACGGCACCGTGGGCTCCCGGAAATCCGCCGCCGACAAGGCCGACGACGACATCCTGATCGTCAACGGCAAGGAGATCGCCGTCGTCAGCGCCAAGACGCCCGCCGAGCTGCCCTGGGCCAAGCTCGGCGTGCAGCTCGTCATCGAGTCCACCGGCCTGTTCACCGACGCCGAGAAGGCCAAGGGCCACCTCGCCGCCGGCGCGAAGAAGGTCATCATCTCCGCCCCGGCCAAGGGCGAGGACATCACCGTCGTGCTGGGCGTGAACGACGACAAGCTCGACCTTGCCAAGCACCACATCATCTCCAACGCCTCCTGCACCACCAACTGCCTCGCACCCATCGTGCACGTGCTGCTCAAGGAGGGCTTCGGCGTGGAGGAGGGCCTGATGACCACCATCCATTCCTACACCGCCACGCAGAAGACCGTGGACGGCCCCTCCAAGAAGGACTGGAAGGGCGGCCGCTCCGCCGCGGTCAACATCATCCCCGCCTCGACCGGCGCCGCCAAGGCCACCGCCCTCGTGCTCCCCGAGGTCAAGGGCAAGCTCACCGGCATGTCCTTCCGCGTCCCGACCCCGACCGTGTCCGCCGTCGACCTCACGGTGAAGACCGCCAAGGCCACCTCCTACAAGGAAATCTGCGACGCGATGAAGCGCGCCAGCGAGACTTATCTCAAGGGCATCCTCGAATACACCGGCGACGAGGTCGTCTCGAGCGACTTCATCCACTGCAAGGCCTCGTCGATCTTCGACGCCGGCTCCGGCATCGAGCTGAACCCGAAGTTCTTCAAGCTCGTGAGCTGGTATGACAACGAGTGGGGTTACTCCAACCGCGTCGTCGAGCTGACCCAGAAGATCGCGGCGAAGCTGTGAGGCGGCGGGGCCGCCCAAGGCTGAAAGACTGAAGGACTGAAAGGCTGAACGAATTCAGCTTCGAACCGGCAGGCTTTCGACCTTTTTCATCTCAGCCCTTCAGCTCTTTGCCCCCATGGCCAAATTCAAATCGATCCGCGACCTCCCGCTTGCCGGCAAGCGGGTCCTCATGCGCGTGGACTTCAATGTCCCGCAGGACAAGGCGACCGGCGCCAGCACCAACAAACAGCGCATCGTCGCCGCGCTGCCCACGATCAAGCATGCGCTCGAAAAAGGCGCGGCGGTCGTGCTGATGTCGCACCTCGGCCGGCCCGACGGGCAGAAGATCGCCAAGTTCTCGCTCCGGCCCGTCGCGACCGAATTGGAAAAGCTCCTCGGCCGCCCGGTGAAGTTCCTCGACGACTGCGTCGGTCCCGCCGTGGAGGCCGCCTGCGCACCCGGCGTCCTGAAGCCCGGCGACGTCGTGCTGCTGGAAAACCTGCGCTTCCACATCGAGGAGGAGACCAAGGTGAAGCTGGAGGACGGCTCGAAGAAGGCCGCCGACAAGGCCGCCATCGCCGCGTTCTGCGCCAGCCTCTCCCGGCTCGGCGACGTCTACGTGAACGACGCCTTCGGCACGGCGCACCGCGCGCACAGCTCGATGGTCGGCGTGGCCCTGAAGGAGAAGGCGGCCGGTTTCCTGATGGAGGCGGAGCTGAAGGCCTTCGCCGCCGTGCTCGACCACCCGAAGCGCCCGCTGCTCGCCATCCTCGGCGGCGCGAAGATCGCCGACAAGATCCCGCTCATCAACAACCTCCTCGAGAAGGCCGACGAGATCATCGTCGGCGGCGGCATGGCGTTCACCTTCAAGAAGGTGCTCCAGAACATGGAGATCGGCGCGAGCCTCTACGACGCCGAGGGCGCCAAGCTCGTCCCGGATCTCGTCGCCAAGGCCAGGGCCCGCGGCGTGAAGCTGCACCTGCCCGTCGACTACATCTGCGCCGACAAGTTCGCCGAGGACGCCGCCACCAAGGCCGCCGATGACACCACCGGCATTCCGGCCGGCTGGATGGGCCTCGATGTCGGTCCGAAGACGAACGCGCTCTTCACCGACGCCATCGGCCGCGCCCAGACCGTCATCTGGAACGGCCCGCCCGGCGTGTTCGAGTTCAAGGCCTTTGCCGGCGGCACGGCCGCCATGGCCGCGGCCATCGCGGCGGCCACGGCGCGCGGGGCCACCACCGTCGTGGGCGGAGGCGACACCGCCACGGCCGCCAAGAAGCAGAAGGTGGCCGACAAGGTCACGCACTGCTCGACCGGCGGCGGCGCCAGCCTCGAGTTCCTCGAGGGCAAGGTGCTGCCCGGCGTGGCGTTTTTGGAGTCCTGAGGGCGTATTCGTCTTGCTTGCAGGAGCCTGCTTGCAGGCGATAGTTGTTGAATCGCGAGCAAGCTCGCTCCTACAACACTGCAATGATCCGCAAGAAAGTCATCGCCGGCAACTGGAAGATGAACAAGACGGCCGCCGAGGGCGCCGAGCTGGCCAAGGACATCCTGACCGAGGTCGGCCGCGAGACCTCCGTCGACGTCGTGCTCTGCCCGCCGTTCACGGCGCTGGCCGCCGTCGGCCAGTGCCTCGAGGGCCAGGCCGTCAAGCTCGGCGCGCAGAACATGCACCCGGAAAAGAACGGCGCGTTCACCGGTGAGATTTCCGCCGAGATGCTGCGCACGCTCTACGTCACGCACGTCATCCTCGGCCACAGCGAGCGGCGGCAGTATTTCGGCGAGACCGACGCCTTCGTGAACAAGAAGGTGCTCGCCGCCCTGGCCAACGAGCTGCGTCCCATCCTCTGCGTCGGCGAGACGCTGGCCGAGCGCGAGGCCGGCCGGACCCTCGACGTCGTGCGCCGGCAGACCGAAGGCGCGCTCCCCGGCGTGAAACCCGAACAGCTCACCACCGTCATCATCGCCTACGAGCCCGTCTGGGCGATCGGCACGGGCAAGGTGGCCACCACCGCGCAGGCGCAGGAAGTGCACGCCTTCATCCGCGATTTGCTGGCTAAGCTTTACGGCGCACCGCTCGCCCAGAAGGTGCGCATCCTCTACGGCGGCTCGATGAAGCCCGCCAACGCCCCCGAACTGCTCGCGCAGCCGGACATCGACGGCGGGCTCATCGGCGGCGCCTCGCTCGAGGCGAAGTCCTTCGTCGAGCTCGTCCGCGCCGCGCAGGCGGCGGGGTAGGGCAACGCGGGCTTGCGGCCGGCCGGCGGCAAACTTTGCTCGGCGCATGTGTCCGCCCCGCGCCGTCCGCTGGCTTGCCGTGCTGGCGCTGGGCGCGCTGACGCAGGCACACGAGGTGGCGCCGTCGGATTGGGCGCTGCGCGTCACCTTCCCTGCGGAACCGAAGACGGACACCGTCCGGACGCCGCTGCCGCCGGGTGACATCGTCTCCGACCGTTACATCTTCGAGGACAACGGCGAGGCGCTGCTGCTCGTGCGCAGCACCTATCCGCTGGCTGTCGGGGTCGCGCGCCGGCAGGAAATCTACGACCAGGCCAAGACCGACGCGGTGCGCGGGCGCAGCGGAGAGCTTCTGGCCGAGGCCCGCTTCCGGCTGGGCGAATACGAGGGCCGCGAGCTGCGGATCCGGTTTGCCCGGGCCCAGCGCGTGCGGCAGATGCGCTTCGTGCTCATCGGCTCCGCGCTCTACGCACTCGTGCACGAGCAGCCCGCCGATCGGAAGGAGTCGGCCACCGCCGCGGCCTTCTGGTCCAGTGTCGCGCTGCAACCGGGTTTCGAGGATCCCCGCGCCGTCGAGGAGCGCGAGCGCTGGCGCGAGGTCGGGCAGGACGGCTTCCGCGTGCGGTTCGACGCCACCCGCTGGTATCGCGACCCCTCCGACAACGAGGAGGGCATCTTCAACCTCTTGCGCGCCGACCAACGGGCCGAGGCGCAGCTGATCGTCGAGCCGCCCGGCACGCACGGCGGTCCGCTCGAGGAGGCCGCGCTGGCCACGGCCCGCGAGGGCGCCGAGAGCGTGCGGGTGAAGGGCAAAAAAACGCGCCTGCGCCACGGCGTGAGCCTGACCGAGCTGCAGTTCGAGGCGCGGGTGGACGGCACCACCTATGTGAACCACGGCTGTTACTACTCCGGCGCGGGCGGCCAGGTGCAGCTGCGCGCCTGGGCCAAGGACCGCGTCTACAAGGATGTCGCCGGCGACATCGAGGAGCTGCTCGAGGGGCTGATCATCACGAAGCCGTGAATTGCGTGACCTGACCGCCAACGCCCGCCCGCTATGACAGGGGTAGGGACCGCTCCATGCGGCCGAGCCGGGCCTGAGATAAGGACGGCCTGCCGACAGGCGGCAGCCCTACGGGCACAAGTCCTCAATTTTTCCGCGTGGTCAGCTCGCGGGCGAGGGCGGTGAGGAAGGTCGTGTCGCCGGGCAGGGCGCGCAGGGCGGCGAGGGCGGAGTCGGTTTCGCGCGCGGCGTGCGCACGTGCCTGGTCGAGGCCGTGCAGGCGGACGTAGGTGAGCTTGCCCGCCTTCGCGTCCTTGCCGGGGGTCTTGCCGAGCGTCGCGGCGTCGGCCGTGGCGTCGAGCACGTCGTCCATGATCTGGAAGGCGAGGCCGAGGTGCCGTCCGGTGTCGCGCAAGGAGGCGAGCACGGGGTCCGATTGCGCGGCGCAGACACCGCCCGCGACAAGCGCGGCGGAGATCATCGAGGCGGTTTTGTTGAGGTGGATGAAGTCGAGGTCGGCGGCCGTGGCCGCGCCGTTTTTCTCGGCGAGCAGGTCCTCCATCTGGCCGCCGATGAGCCGGCGGCTGCCGGCGGCGAGCGCGATCTCGCGCGTGAGCGCGGCCGCGGTGGCCGGGGCGTAGTGTTCGGCGAGGAGCGCGAAGGTGTGCGTGAGGAGGGCGTCGCCGGCGAGCAGCGCCGTGGCCTCGTCGAACTGCTTGTGCGCCGTGGGCCGGCCGCGGCGGAGGTCGTCGTCGTCCATGCAGGGCAGGTCGTCGTGGACGAGCGAGTAGGTGTGCAGGCACTCGAGGGCGACGGCGGCGGGGAGCGGGTTTTCGCGGGCGCCGAAGGCGTCCGCGGCGGCGAGCACGAGGACGGGGCGGAGGCGTTTGCCGCCGGCCTGCACGGAGTAGCGCATGGCCTCGTGCAGGCGGGTCGGGCGGGTGTCGGCGGGCGGCAGCAGTTCGTCCAGTCCGCGCTCGATGCGCTGGCGGTAGCGGTCGAGCTGCGCGGCGAAGTCCATGCCGGGGAAGGTCGCCGCCCGGCCGCGGTTGGCAACGGGATTTTCCAGACTCGCCAAGGCCGGGCCCGCCTCGCATACACGCGGGCTTTCGCCATGCCTACCTACGAATACGAGTGCCTCAAGTGCGGGAAGGAGTTCGAGCAGTTCCAGTCCATGAAGGACGCGCCGCTGAAGGTCTGCGGTTGCGGGAAAAAGGGCCGGGTCCGCCGGAAAATAGGCGGAGGTGCTGGGTTGATTTTCAAGGGTTCGGGGTTTTATATCACCGACTACAAGAAGAAGCCGGCCGGCAAATCCGAGTCCGGCGACGCCAAACCCGCCCCCAAACCCGCCGAAACCAAGGCCGCCCCGGCCGCGAAAACCCCCAACTGATCTCCCCATGGCCTCCTCCAAAGTCGACAAAGCCCTCTACGGTCCCAGCATGTGGGAGGTCGCCCTCGGCGCGATCCTCGGTCTCATCGCCGGCGTGCTCGCCTGCTGCGTCTACCTCGTCTTCAAACCCGTGCAGACGGTGAAGGAGATGCCGAAGGAGCCGGTCAAGGGCATGGTCTACTACATCCCCGGCAACGAGAGCTCGGGCAGGGCCCGCGACTGGCAGAACAAGCACAAGCGCTTCCTCGCCGGCGGCAGCATCAAGGTGAACGAGGAGGAGCTGAACGCCTGGGGCGCCTCGCTCGCCGCGCCCCCCGCTCCGGCCAAGGACGCCAAGGCCGAGGAGCAGAAACCCGCCGCTTCCGGCGCCTTCTTCACCGCCGGCGCGCCCAACTTCAAGATCGTCGGCGAAAAGCTGCAGGTGGGCTTCAAGTGCAAGATCGACTACTTCGGCCTCGGCACCGAGGTGCAGGTGGTCGCGCGCGGCGCCTTCCGCAAGGCCGGCGACCACGTCGAGTTCGACGCCGAGAGCGTCACCTTCGGCTCCTGCCCGCTGGAGCGCGTGCCCGGCGTGGGCCACTTCCTCATCGGCAAGCTCGCCGGCCTGCACAAGGTCTCCGACGAGTGGAAGGCCGCGTGGACCAAGGTCTCCGAGGTCACCATCGCCGGCAAGGACATCAACGTCACCATCCAGTGACCGCAGGCCGCGCCGGGCGCTGAGCGGAGCGGCGCATGTCGAAAAGCCTGCAAAACATCGGCGCGGTCGCCACGGCCACGGTGGTGTCGCGGGTGCTCGGCTTGGGGCGGGAGATGGCGCAGGCCGCCGTGTTCGGCACCGGGGCCCTCAATTCGGCTTTCACGGCGGCCTTCACCCTGCCCAACCTCTTCCGCCGCCTGCTCGGCGAAGGCGCGCTGACCGCGGCCTTCGTGCCGACGATGAGCGAGGCGCTGGCGCAGCAGCGGCGCGACGGAGCCTTCGCCCTCGTCTCCAAGGTGGCGAGTTGGCTGCTCATGGTGACTTTGCTGATCGTGGGCGTGGCGATGGTGCTGCTCACGCAGGCCGGCCCGCTCGCGCGGCTGGCCGGCGTGGCCGCGGACTCGGACGCGCTGCCCCGCCTGCTCCTCGGTGCGGAACTGGCGCTCGTGCTGTTCCCCTACATGGTGTTCGTCTGCCTGGCGGCGGCGTTCAGCGCGGCCTGCCAGGTGCTGGGGCGTTTCCGGGAGCCGGCGTGGTCGCCGGTGTGGCTCAACTGCTGCATCCTCGCCGCCTTGGGCGCGGGCGCATGGCTGGCGTGGGGCGACACCGCGCGCATGAACCTGCTCTGCGCCGGCGTGCTCGCGGGCGGTTTCCTGCAGATGGCCGTCCCCGCGGCGGTCCTCTGGCGCGAAGGCTGGCGGCCGGGTTTCGACCTGCAGGTGGACGACCGCGTGCGGCAGATCGTGCGGCTGATGGGCCCGACGGTCATCAGCTCCGCCATCTACCTCATCAACATGGCCGTATCGCGCCTCGTCGGCCTCTCGCTCAACGACAACGCCGCCGCCGTGCTCAACCTCGCCACGCGCGTGATGGAGCTGCCCATCGGCGTGTTCACCATCGCCGTCGCCACCGTGGTGTTTCCGCTCATCGCCGGCCACGCGGCGCGGCAGGACTGGGCGCAGCTGGCCGCCGACTACCACCGCGGCCTGCGGCTCGTCCTCCTCATCAACGTGCCGGCCGCCGCCGGACTCGTGCTGCTGAGCGAACCGATCACGCGCCTGCTTTTCGAGCGCGGGCAGTTCGCCGCCACCGACACGGCGCTGATGACGCCCGTCCTGGCCGTGTGCGCGCTGGGGCTGCCGTTCATCTCGCACGTGAGCCTGGCGCTGCGCGCCTTCTACGCGCTGAAGGACACGGCGACGCCGGTGCGCGCCGCGGCGCTCAGCTTCGTCGTCAACCTCGGGCTGAGCCTGCTGCTCATGCGGTGGTGGGGCACGGTGGGCCTCGCCGCGGCGGGCACGCTGGCCGTGGCGGCGCAGTCGCTCTATCTGCAGGCGAAGCTCGCCGGCCGGAAGCCCGGCCTCGGCCTCGCGCCGCTGTGGGGCGACCTCGGAAAAATCCTCGTCGCCGCGGCGGGCATGGCCGCGCTCACCTGGGCCGGCGCGCGCGGCCTCGCCGCGGCCGGCCTGCCGGGCAAGGCCGGCGACTGGCTCGTCGTGCTCGGCCTCATCCCGCTCAGCGCGGCTGCCTACGGCGCGGTGGTCTGGACGCTCCGGGTCACCGGCCGCGAAGAAGTGCTGCAGCTGCTCCGTCGCGGGCGCTGATCCCGTCCGCCTCGGCGGGGCTGGTTCCGGCTTCAGTCGCCCGGCAGTGGCGTTTGGCCGATGGGGCTTTGCCGCCGGGGTCGGAGGCCCAGAATCTTGCGCATGAAAGAACTCCTCCTGCCCGCCCTTCTGCTCATGACCAGCGCCCGCCTCCTTTCAGCCGAGAGAGCCATCGAACTCGACGTCACCGTGGCGGCGGAACCGGCCCGCGTCTGGGAGGCATGGACGACGACCGAGGGCGTGAAGACCTTCTTCGCCCCGGACGCGCGCGTCGAGCTGCGCGTCGGCGGTCCGTTCGAGATCTATTTCAACCCGCTGGCGGCGCCGGGCCTGAAGGGCGCGGACGACATGCGCATCCTCGCCTTCCAGGAAGGGCGGATGCTGTCGTTCGACTGGAACGCGCCGCCGCACCTGCCCGCGGTGCGCGCGCAGCGCACACACGTGGTCGTGCGACTCGAGGCGGCAGGCGAAGGCCGGACGCGCGTGACCCTGCGCCACGACGGTTGGGGCGACGGCGGAGAGTGGGACCAGGCCTACGCCTATTTCCAGAAGGCCTGGCTGCAGGTGCTCGGCAACCTGCAGAAGCGCTTCGAGACCGGTCCGGTGGACTGGACGGAGTGGATGGCCCGCATGCGCGAATTCATGGCCAGGCAGGGCAAGTGAGGCAGCGGCACAGTCCCGCGCGCGGCCCGCGGAACAGTGCGAACCGGCTGGCGCCGCCGGTGCGCCGTTGTAATCTGGCGACATGAAGCATCGTCCGCTCGCCTCCCGGCTTTTCCGGCTCGATCCCGGCGTTCGTTACGTTGCGGTCAACCAGCGCGGCCGCATCGTCGAGATGAGACAGAACCCGCGCCATCCGAGCAACAACCCGAGCGTCACCGACCGCATGGAAGAGCTGCTCGTCAACCCCGCCGTGCTCGACCTGACCCGCCGGCGCGGGGATCTCGACCTCGACGGCATCCGCTACGTGGTCATCCGCTACGGTCCGCAATTCCAGCTGCTGTTTCCCTACCGCGACGGCCACCTCTCGATCGGTGTCGAACTTGAGACCGACGTGACGGCCCTGGCGCATCGCGTGGCGCGGGTGTTGCGCCTCCCCATCTGACCATGTCTCCCTCCGAGGTCTTCCCCGAATGGAGCACGCCGCTGATCGCCGACGCCTGCGTGCGGCTGAAGGTGCCGCTGCGGATCGCGGCGGACGGGCTGCGGCCGCTGGCCGCGGGCATGCGCGTGTGCGGCCCGGTCCGGCCCGTGCGGCACTACGGCAGCGTGGACGTTTTCCTGGAGGCCGTGGCGGCCTCGGCGCCGGGCGAGGTGCTCGTGATCGACAACGGCGGGCGCACCGACGAGGGCTGCATCGGCGACCTCACGGTGCTGGAAGCGCAGGCCGGCGGCATGGCGGGCGTCGTGCTCTGGGGCCTGCACCGCGACACGGCCGAGCTGCGGCGCATCGGTTTCCCCGTCTTCAGCCACGGCACCAACCCGGCGGGCCCGATGCGCCTCGATGCGCGCGAGCCGGAGGCGTTCACGTCGGCGCGGTTCGGCGCCCTGCGGGTGACGGCGGACGATTTTGTCTTCGCGGACGACGACGGCGCGGTGTTCGCGGCCCGCGGGCAGGTGGCGGAGGTCGTGCGCGTGGCGCAGGGCATCGGCGAGACGGAGCGGGCGCAGGCCCAGCTCGTGCGCGGGGGCCGGCTGCTGCGCGAGCAGCTGCGGCTGGCGGAGTTCGTGGAGGCGCGGCGCGCCGACCCGACGCTGACCTTCCGCCGGCACTTGCGCGGGATGAGGGGAGCAATAGAAGAGTAACATGTCTTCCGCTCCTGCCGTCGTTCACAACCCAGCCGAGAACCGCTATGAGATCACGATCGAGGGCCACCTCGCCGTGGCCGAATATGTGACGGAGGACGGCCGGCAGGTCTTCACGCACACGCTGGTGCCGCCGGAGCTGCGCGGACGCGGACTGGCGGAGGCGTTGGTGCGCACGGCGCTGAACGACGCCCGCGCCGCCGGCCGGCGTGTCGTGCCGGCCTGCAGCTACGTGGCCCGGTTCATCGAGAAGAACCCGGAGTTCGCCGATCTGGTTGCTTGAGGGTAGTTTTTTTGACCACGGATGGCACGGATAGCCACGGATGAATCATCCGTAGTATCCGCTTCTATCCGGGTTATCCGTGGTAAAAGATCCCGCGCGTTAAAGTGGTGGGCATCGAGGAGACTTGGGAGGGCAACAAAAAACCCGTCCCGCAGGGGCGGGACGGGCGGAAGGAGGGAGGAGCGGGTTCGCTCAGGCCTTGGTGACGAGGCCGGCCTTGATGGCCTTGACCGACACCCAGATGCGCTTGGTGCCGCCATTGGGCATTTTTACACGGATGTGCTGCAGGTTCGGGCGGAACTTGCGGCGCGTCTTGCTCGTGGTGTGCGTGCCGATGCCGCCGCTCTTCTTCGACTGACCCTTGCGGTTGATGATGCTGCCCTTGACCGGGCGGCGACCTGTGATGGCGCAAATTCTGGACATGATAGGATTGGTGAAAGGGTCGGAGTAAAGGTCGGCCAAAAGCACTGGCAAGGGAATTCTCGAAAACCGCGCGCGGGCCGCGCTACTTGCGCAAAGCGTGGAGGGCCTGAAACTTCTGTCCCATGTTGCCGGGGTGGATGAGCTGCATCGCCGCGCGCTTGCGGGCGGTCACGCGGCCGGCGTCGGCGGCCGTGATGGCTTCCAGCGCGGCCCCGGCGTAACGCACGAGGAAACTCTCCTGCGATTCGGTCACGGGCTCGCCGAAGCCGGCGCGCCGCAGGCCGTCCTCGAGCCAGTCCCAGCAGACGTGGCAGGTGATGTCCTGCTCGCCGGGGCGGTCCAGGAGTTTCGAGCCCATCTTGTGCCGGTAATAGGTCCGCGCCGTGCCGCCGGGGATCTCCTCCACCAGTTCGCGCCAGGTGCGCCCGTAGTCGAAGGCCAGGAACAACCCGCGCCAGGGCGGCGCGACGATGCGCGCGAGCAGGGGCTCCGTGCGCAGCGGCAGGTCGATGATGTAGCCCTCGCGGCCGGCCGCCGCGGGCAGCCGCGACAGCCCCGCGGCGACCTCGGGGGTCGGCACCTCCAGCTCGACCTCGGCCAGCGCTCCGTCCCGCAGGGCGACGCCGAGCTCGCGCCAGGCGCCGCCGCGCGCCACGACGCGGTGGAACGGCTGCGCGTCGAACAGCTCGTTGGAAAACACGACGCAGCGGTCGGTGAAGGTGTAGGTCTCGCCGTAGCGGATGGTGCGGTAGCTGCGGAACGGGTGCGGCTGGTCCCGCAGGATGCCGCCGCCGGGCTCGGCCCCGATCTCGATGAAGTCGTGGCCGGCGGCCTGCCCCGGCCCGAGCAGCCGTTCCACCGCCGCCACCACCAGCTCGCCGAACACGGGGCCGACGGTCGTGGCCGTCTTGAAGTCGGCCTCGCGCTGGCTGCCGACGCGCACGCGGTTCGCCGTGTAATAGCCTGCAGCGGGATGATAGAGCGCGAGTTCCGCGAACCGCGCGAAGCTCACGCCGGCCGCGGCGCCCGGCTCGGCGGCGAAGATTTTGCGGAACTCGGCGGAGGAACCCATTTACAAACCGAACCAATTGCCCACAGTGCCAGCCGTGCTCAAACGTATTGTCATCGTCGTCGCCGCGGCCGCGCTGGGCTTCAGCCTCGCGCAATACGCCGCCCGCAGCGCCGCCCCGAGCTGGTGGCCCGACCGCGAGCGCGACCGCAACGTGAAGTATTTCCGCGAGGTCCTGCAGTTGGTGAAGGAAAACTACGTCGAGGACACCAAGGCCGGCTACGACGAGCTGACCCGCGCCGCCCTCCGCGGCATGCTGGGCGAGCTCGACCCGCACTCGGAGTTCCTCAGCAAGGAGGACTTCGCCACCACCGAGGAGGAGCTGAGCAACCAGTTCGGCGGCGTCGGCATCCAGGTGGAGCAGCGCGACGGCAAGATCATCGTCATCTCGCCCATCGCCGGGACGCCGGCGGAGCGCGCGGGCGTGCGGCGCGGCGACCAGCTGGTCAAGGTGGACGGCAAGCCCTTGGAGGCGCCGACGCTCGACAGGACGGTGCGCCTCATCCGCGGCGAACCGGACACGACCGTCACGATCACGATGTTCCGTCCGTCGGCGAACAAGGAGATCGACTTCAAGCTCGAGCGGAAGCGCATCCGGCTCGACAGCGTCCGCAACGAGCGGATGCTGCCCGGCGGCATCGGCTACCTGCAGATCACGCAGTTCAGCGAACGCACCGGGGACGAGTTCGCGAAGGCCGTGGCCGGCCTCGAGCAGCAGGGCCTGAAGGCGCTGATCCTCGACTTGCGCAACAATCCCGGCGGTCTGCTCGATGCGGCGGTGGAGGTGTGCGAGGTGTTCTTCGACAAGGGCGAGCTCGTCGTCTACACGCAGGGCCGGTCGCCCGAATCGCGCGAGGAGCACCACGCCGGCGGCGGCCACCCGCCGCGCCGCTACCCGATCGCGGTGCTGGTCAACGGCGGCACGGCCAGCGCGGCCGAGATCGTGGCGGGCGCGCTCAAGGACACCAAGCGCGCCGTCGTCGTCGGTGAGAAGACTTTCGGCAAGGGCTCCGTGCAGTCGGTGCTCGAGCTGCGCGACGGCGAGGGCCTGCGCCTGACCACCGCGCGCTACTACACGCCCGGCGGCCTCACCATCCACGAGAAGGGCATCCTGCCGCACGTCGAGATCGAGATGTCGGCCGACGACGAGGCCAAGGTGCGCCTGCAGCAGTCGCGCGCCGACCTGACCGCGCCGGCGGAGTTCGCCGACCGCTTCGGTTTCACGCCCATCGAGGACATCCAGCTGCAGGCCGCGGAGGAACTGCTCGCCGGCGTGCTGGCCGCGCGGGGGAAGTGAGGATGTCCGCCACCTGTCATTCTGAGCGGAGCGAAGAATCCATCCGGGCGTTTGTGGAATGGATCCTTCGCTGCGCTCAGGATGACACGCCGTGTGCCGCCCGTGGGGTGGAACCCGGCCTCCGGACGGGTTCAGAGCGCGTCGGGACGCCGCGCTCCACCGACAATACTGCACCATGATCATCGCGCTGGAAAGTTCGTGCGACGAGACCGCCGTGGCGGTGTTCGATCCCGTGCGCGGCCTCGCGGGCGAGTGGGTGCACAGCCAGATCGCGCTGCACGAGGCCTACGGCGGCGTGGTGCCCGACCTCGCCAGCCGCGAGCACCTGCAGCATTTCCCGCCGCTGCTGCAACGCGCGCTCGGCGCCGTGCAGCCCGGGCAGGTGACCAGGATCGCCGTCACGCAGGGACCTGGCCTCGCGGCGTGCCTGGCCATGGGGCTGGCCGCGGCCAAGGCGCTCGGCCTCGCGTGGCGCGTGCCGGTCGTGGGCGTCAACCACCTGCGGGCGCACGCCTTCTCGCCCTTCATCCCGCTGCACGCGGCCAACCCGGCGGCCTTCGACGCGGAGCTGGCGAAGCTGCTGCCGCACCTCGGCCTGCTCGTGTCGGGCGGCAACACCGCGCTGTTCACGATCGACGGGGAGCGGCGCATCCGCCTCCTCGCCTCGACGATGGACGACGCCGCGGGCGAGGCGCTCGACAAGGGCGCAAAGCTGCTCGGGCTCGGCTATCCCGGCGGGCCGCTGGTCGAGAAACTCGCGCGCGAAGGCCGCACCGACGCGTTCCAGTTTCCCAAGGCCGTCGCGCAGCGGTCGTCGCTGGAGTTCAGTTTCTCGGGGTTGAAGACGAGTTTGCGCTACCAGCTGGAGAAGATGACGCCGGCGGAGATCGAGGCGCGCCGGGCCGACCTTTGCGCGAGCTACCAGGCGGCGGTGATGGACGCGCTCGTGCGCAAGACGAAGCTCGCGCTGGAGCGCGGCTTTGCGGGTAGGGCGAGTCGTCCCGACGAGCCGTCATCCCCTTTTCGTTCTCTTGGACTCTCCGGCGGCGTGGCGAACAACCGGACCTTGCAGGCCGGGCTCGCGGCGGTGGCGCGCGGCGGCAACGTGCCGCTGCTCGTGGCGCAGCCGGCGCACACCGGCGACAACGCCGGCATGATCGCCTTTGCCGCCTGGGCCGAGCGCGAGAGCGGCGGCGTCAGCGAGGACGGTTTCGACCTTGAGATCGCCCCAAGCCTGGCGCTGGCGTTGTAGAGGCCTCTGATTTCTTGATTCCAGAAGAGAGAGTTAGACACAGAGAGCACAGAGGCAAACCGGAGGGAACAGAGGGCTGCCAGACACTCTCAGCATGGGCCGGCTGCAGGGTATCCTCGGTGTAGCTCTGTGCTCAGCTCAGTGTTCTCTGTGACAAAAACAAAGACTTGGATTTCACACCAAGGCAGCAAAGTTCGCAAAGACTTGGAAGCTGATCTTCGCGGCCTTGGCGTTCTTGGTGTAGGAGGGGCTTTAGGCCCCGATTGGTCGCGGGGTAAACCCGCTCCTACAGTGGCAGGCAAGGGGCTCTCAGCGCCAGAGCCACGAGAAGACGGGGTTGGACACAGAGAGCACAGAGGCAAACCGAAGGGCACAGTGGGCGGCCAGATCGGCTACAGGTCTGGCTCGGTGGACTCAGTGCCCAGCTCGGTGTTTTCTGTGACAAAAGACAAAGCCTTGGATTTCACACCAAGGTAGCGAAGGGCGCAAAGATTCGGGATCGGAAACTTCGCGGCCTTTGCGTTCTTGGTGTAGGAGGGGCTTTAGGCCCCGATTGATCGCGGGGTAAACCCGCTCCTACAGTGGCAGGCAGGGTGTCCTCAGGGCCAGAGCCACCAGAAGACGGCGCCGGTGCCGAGGCCGTAGAGCGCAGCGTCCAGCAGATACTTCGCGGTCGAGATCCATGGGCGTCCCAGCCAGATCGATTCCGGCACGCCGCCGAAGCCGAAGGCGATGAAGGCGATCGTGGCGCCCCACTTGCCCGCGCGCAGGCCCTGCGCGGGGTCCAGCCCGCAGATGCGCCAGGCCAGGTAGGCCGCGACCGTCGTGACGACGAGGGTGAAGACAAACCAGATGCCGAGCGACTTGCCCATGTTGACGGGGCCGGGTGCGTTGAGCCGCAGGAACCCGACGGGGCCCTCCTGGTATTTCTTCTGCATGGCCTCGGTGCCGAGGTCCTTCATGTCCGTGCAATAGGGCAGCACATACTGGCCGGGCGCGGGCTTGCCGGCGTTGATCGCGGCGCGGACGGCGTCCTCGTTGGCGAAGCCCTTGTATTCGGGATGGTGCCATTTGAAGACCATGTGGACGAGCGAGCTGATGATGAAAACGACCACTGCGCTGAGCAGGATCGGCAGCCAGAGGGAGAGGAGGGCATTCATGGGGTGTGGGGTTGCCCGATAATACTCACAAACCACTGGGCGACTAAAGCCGGAAATCAGCCCTCAGGTCTTCGCAGGCTGTTACCTTGGATTGACGTTGGCGGCAGCCCAAAACGACATAAGCAGACACTGAGAGGAGTGCAGCTCCCCCGGAGTTATCTTTGCACCAGGCTAGACTTTTCTAAAGACAGAGTATGCCGGGGTAAAAAGTCTGCGCGCACAGAATAAGAAATAGAACAGACGCAATCAGTGTGATAATCAGTGTAACGCTCGAAAGGCGATTGGCAGCGCTCTCCTTCCCGATTTCCTGCTGCACTTTTTTCATCTGTTCGGATCGAGACATGGTTTCCATTTCGGCCATGACCTCAAATGCCCGAAGAAATTCTCTCTTTTCCTGGTAGAATGTCGCAAGAACACACGCCATGCCGATGAACGATACCACTATAGTCGGAAATAGAAGCGAGCTCCTGCTTCCTCCAACTGCTGCAATGATCGACGTCGCGCTTACAATGACCCCCAGTAGTGCCCCAACAGCACTGAGCATGGCGACATGAGCGCCAGCCAGTTTGTCGAGATGTCTATCTACGGCATCCTGGTTCATTTTCGGGCGTTGTCTCAAACCGCCGGTTGAGCTCTCACTTTCTTTTCCCGAGAGAAGGTAAACCGCCCGAGAAAGCGAACACAGACCGTGCGGATCCCGCCTGCGCTCTGCCAATGAAATATCTATCTGATGCCGCATAGTTCGGTCCGAGAAGAATGTCCTCCTCACGAATACGGCGACGCTTACCACGTCCCACTTTGAATTTCTTTTTCTTCCTCTTGGGGGCCGGTTGAGGCATCATCTTCCGTTTTTGAGTGAGGGCACGGATACGAGCGCGTGCTTCCTCGACAGTGGGTAGTGCTGAATAGTCGATTTCAGAATCGGCGTTCATGGTGCTGGCGGCTTAACTGGAAAGCCTATGCGGAATTGGGCGAATGACGGCAGAAAAGCGGATGTGCCCCTTCGGCTCAAGGCTGATGATAGTGCGTAACGTGCGGCTCGCTCGGAGAGCGCGCCCTACCGTTTCAGCTTTTCTCGGAGGTAGGGTGCGGTCGGACTCATTTTAGTCTTCAGCAGGCCGGGAAGCGGGCCTTGGTAGAGGATCTCGCCGCCGGCGGGGCCGCCGCCGGGGCCGAGTTCGAGGATGTAGTCGGCCTCGGCGAGGAGGTCGAGGTGGTGCTCGATGACGACGACGGTGTGGCCCTGGTCCACGAGGTTGTGGAGGACGCGGATGAGCTTCTCGCAATCGCTGAGGTGGAGGCCGATGGTGGGCTCCTCCAGCAGGTAGAGGTTTTTCGGGGCGAGGCCCCGCGAGCGTTCCTGGTAGGTGGCGAGGCCCTTGGTCAGCTCGGTGACGAGTTTGAGGCGCTGGGCTTCGCCGCCGGAGAGCGTGGGGCTGCTCTGGCCGAGCGTGAGGTAGCCGAGGCCGCAGTCGCACATGAGGCGGCAGACCTGGGAGAGCTGCGAATGGAAGTCGAAGAAGGTGGCGGCCTCCTCGAAGGAGAGGCGGAGCACCTCGCCGATGGTCTTCCCCTTCCACGTGATGTCGGCCAGCTCGGGGCCGTAGCGCGAGCCGCCGCAGGCGTCGCAGGGCAGGTAGGAGTCGGCCATGAAGGCCATCTCGAGCTTGATGCGGCCGGCGCCGGCGCAGGTCTCGCAGCGTCCGCCGGCGGTGTTGAAGGAGAAGCGGCTGGCGGTGTAGCCGCGGAGCTTGGCCTCGGGCAGCGTGGCGAAGAAGGCGCGGATAAGGTCGAAGATGCCAAGGTAGGTGGCGGGCGTGGAGCGCGGGGTCTTGCCGATGGGGGACTGGTCGACCTCGATTACGCCTTTGAATCCTTGAGCCCCGCTCAAGGACTCAAAAGGCGCGTTGAGGTTGAGGGTTGAAGTTGAAGACGAGCCGTCGGGTTCGAACTTGGCGAGTTTGACGAAGTCGCGGCCGGTGAGGCGGGGTTTATTGTGCTTGATGGCGCAGGCGACGGCGGGGTGGAGGATGTCGCGGAAGAGGGTGGATTTGCCTGCGCCGCTGGGACCGCAGGCCATGATCAGGCGACCGAGGGGGAGGCGCAGGGTCTGGTCGCGGAGGTTGCGGTAGTTGATGCCGGAAAGGGTGAGCCAGTCGGGGTCAGAGTCGTTTTGTGGGGGCGAGCTTGCTCGCGACATCTTGCGGTTCTTGTCGCGAGCAAGCTCGCTCCCACGGGAGACTACCGGCCGGTAGCTGCCGCGCAGCGGGTGTTTGATGCCCTGGGCGAGGAAGAGGCCGGTGAGGGAGGCGGCGTTTTTCTTGAGGTTGGCGGGGGTGTCGTTGGCCAGCACCTCGCCGCCGTGCAGGCCGGCGCCGGGGCCGAGGTCGATGATGCGGTCGGCGCGCTCCATGACGACGTCGTCGTGCTCGACGACGAGGAGGGTGTTGCCCTTGTCGCGGAGGGCGCCGAGCGTGCCGATGAGGCGCTCGTTGTCGCGGGCGTGGAGGCCGATGGAGGGCTCGTCGAGGACGTAGAGGACGCCGGAGAGGTTGGAGCCGAGCTGGGCCGCGAGGCGGATGCGCTGGGCCTCGCCGCCGGAGAGGGTCTCGGTGGGGCGGTCGAGCGACAGGTAGCCGAGGCCGACGTGGTCGAGGAAGCGCAGGCGCTCCTCGATCTGCGGGAGGATGTCGCGGGTGATGAGGCGGCCGCGGGAGTCGAGGTCGAGGGACTTGAGCGTCGCCAGCAATTCGGAGGACGTCAGTCGCAGGAGCGCGGGGAGGGAAATCGCAGTGTGGTAGGGCGAATCCTCCGGTTGAGCCGCGGCTCGTCGGGGACGACTCGCCCTACCTTTGAGCGGCAGTTTCACGGCCCTTGCGATGCGGTTGAGGCGCTCGCCGTGGCAGGCGGGGCAGACCTTGCCGTCGGCGGCGGGGTCGTCGGGATCGAAGCTGCGGAGGGCGTCGGCGACCTCGTCGGACATCTCGCCGTCCTCCGTAGGCTGGAGCATCCAGTCGTAGATGCGGCCGTGGCCGCGGCAGGCGGGGCACCAGCCCTTGGGCGAGTTGAAGGAGAAGTGCTTGGGGTCGAGCTCGGGGAAGGACTCGCCCGTGACGACGTCGGTGCGGGTGGTCGAGAACCAGGAGAGGACCTTGCCCGAGGGGAGGGCGAGGAAGCAGGAGCCTTTGCCGAGCCGGAGGGCGGTGGTGAGGTAATCGTGGATAAATTTTCGATCTTCGATTTGGCCGATTGTCGCCCTGCGGGCTCGGAACGATTTTCGATTGGCCGACGAATCGCGGCGTAAAGCCGCTCCTACAGTGCGCGGCTCGTCGGGGACGATGGCCGATTGCCGCTGCTGCTCGGAACGCCCCGCCTGTTTCAAATCGGCGACGACGACCTCGATGTCGTGCTCCTTGTAGCGGTCGAGTTTCTGGAAGGTGTCGGTGCGGAGCAGGCGGCCGTCGGCGCGCATGAGTTCGTAGCCCTGCTTGGCGATCCACTTGGCGATGGGCTCGTGGTGGCCCTTGCGGCCGCGGATGAGCGGGGCGCAGAGGTAGAGGTGCTTCGCCTGGCGCGCGGCGGGGGTGCGGAGGGTCTTTTCGAGGAGGGCGCGGAGCTGGCCGGGCGAGAGGGGCGTGACGGCGCGGCCGGTCTCGGGGTGGTGCTGCACGCCGAGGCGGGCGTAGAGGAGGCGGAGGTATTGCGCGACCTCGGTGATGGTGGCGACGGTGGACTTGCGGGAGCCGCGCGTGATGCGCTGCTCGATGGCGACGGTGGGCGGGATGCCGGTGAGGCGGTCGAGGTCGGGGCGCGGCAGCTGCTCGACGAACTGGCGCGCGTAGGGCGACATCGACTCCATGAAGCGGCGCTGGCCCTCGGCGAAGACGATGTCGAAGGCGAGGGTGGACTTGCCCGAGCCGGAGACGCCGGTGACGACCGAGAGCTGCCGGTGCGGGATGGAGACGGAGATGTTCTTCAGGTTGTTCTCGCGGGCGCCGCGCACTTCCAGAGCTGAGAGCTGAGTGCTGAGAGCCGAGGGCTCCGAGCCATAAGGCGCAGAGTCCTCGGCGGCCATGAGTTCGGCGTGCGGCGCCAAGCTTTTCGCATTCAGGGCTTCGCGCAGGAACGGCGCGGTGGCGGTGTCCGACCGGGCGATATCCTCCGGCGTGCCCTCGGCGACGATGCGGCCGCCGGCGGCGCCGGCCTCGGGGCCGACCTCGAGGATCCAGTCGGCGGACTTGAGCACGTCGAGGTTGTGCTCGATGACGACCACGCTGTGCCCGCGGTCGACGATCCGCTGGAGGACGGAGAGGAGGCGCTTGACGTCGTGGCGGTGGAGGCCGGTGGTGGGCTCGTCCAGCAGGAGCAGGGCGCCTGTTGGATTTTCGATTTTCGATCTTGGATTTTCGATTTCGGCTTCGCGTGAGTTCGGCCCTCCAGTGGTGCCGGCGTAGTCGCCGAGGTAGCGGACGAGCTTGAGGCGCTGGGATTCGCCGCCGCTGAGGGTGTTGAGGGGCTGGCCGAGCGCGAGGTAGCCGAGGCCGACGGCCTCGAGGGCGGCGAGGCGAGTGCGGATTTCAGCAAGGGAGTCGCGAGCGAGCCCGCTCCCACACTCGGCAAAGAAGTCGAGGGCGCCGGCCACGGTGGTGGCGAGGAGATCGGCCACCGATTTGCCCTGCCAGGCGATGGCGAGGACCTCGGGCTTGAAGCGGCGGCCCTCGCACACGGGGCAGGGCACGAAGACGTCGGAGAGGAACTGCATCTCGACGCGCTCGCTGCCGAGGCCCTGGCAGTGGTCGCAGCGGCCCTCGCCGCTGTTGAAGGAGAAGCTGCCGGCGTTGAAGCCCGCCTCCTGCGCGGCGGGCGTGGCGGCGTAGAGTTCGCGGATCAGGTCCCAGGCCTCGCAGTAGAGGGCGGGGTTGGAGCGGGGCGTGCGGGAGAGCGGCGACTGGTCGACGAGGACGATCTCGCCGAGCGGGAGGTCGCAACGGATGGCCTCGATGGCCGCGGGGTCCTCGGTCATCTGCTGGCGCTGCGTGAGCAGGCCCTGGTGGATGACGTTGTCGAGGAGGGTGGACTTGCCGGAGCCGGAGACGCCGGAAAGACAGACCAGGCGTTGGAGCGGGAAGGAAAAGGAGAGGCCGCGGATGTTGTGCTTGGAGGCGTTGGTGAAATGGAGCCGCGGGGTCTGAGTTTCTTTGTCGCCTGCAAGCAGGCTCCTACAAGGGCGGCGTCGGGTGGGGATGGCGATCGAGTCGCGTCCGGACAGGTAGCGGCCGGTGTGGCTGGCGGGCGAGGCGAGCAGGCCGGGCAGCGGACCGGAATAGACGATGTGGCCGCCGCGGGCCCCGGGCTCGGGTCCGACCTCGATGACGTGGTCGGCGGCGCGGATCATGGCCTCGTCGTGCTCGACGACGACGACGGTGTTGCCGGCATCGGTGAGCGTGCGGATGATGCCGAGGAGGCGGTCGATGTCGCGCGGGTGCAGGCCGACGGAGGGCTCGTCGAGGACGAAGAGGGTGTCGACGAGCGAGGTGCCGAGGCAGGAGGTGAGGTTGACGCGCATGACCTCGCCGCCGGAGAGCGTGCGCGAGGAGCGGTCGAGCGTGAGGTAGCCGAGGCCGACCTGCTGGAGGTAGTTGAGGCGCGTGACGATCGACTCGTAGGCGAGATCGCGCTGGTGGTGGGATGCAGTCAAGTCGCGAGCAAGCTCGCTCCCACAGGATTTCATCAGCGCGAGCAGCTCGCTGACGGGGAGCTGGTAGAGTTCGGGCAGGGTGCGGCCGCGCCATTGCCAGCAGAGGGCCTCGGGCTGGAGGCGGGCGCCGCGGCAGTCGGGGCAGGGGTTGTAGGCGCGGTAGCGGGAGAGGAAGACGCGCACGTGCATCTTGTAGGTGGTCTTCTCCAGCCAGCGGAAGAAGCCCTTGAGGCCATACCAGTATTGGGGCCAGCGCCTGGTCTCGCCGTCGTAGCCGGGCGAGCCGTCGATGACGAAGGACTGCTGCTCCGGTGTGAGCGCGGCGAAGGGCACGTGCGTGGGGATGCCGAGTTTTTTCGTGAAACGCAGGAGGTCCTTCTTCGACTCGCCGTAGATGGCGCCCTCCCAGGGCTTGATGGCGCCGTCGTCGATCGAGACCGAGTGGTCGGGGATGGCGAGGCGCCAGTCGATGTCGATGATGCGGCCGAAGCCGCGGCAGCGCGGGCAGGCGCCGAGCGGGGAGTTGAAGGAGAAGAGGCCGGGCGTGGCGGGGCGGAAGGTGCGGCCGGTCCGGGGCGAGTGCAGGCCGCGGGAGTAGTGCCCTGCGGGCACCAGTTGAGGTTGAAGGGTTGAGGTTGAGGTATCGGAAGCGGCTTGGAAAAGATGCACCTCGCCCTGGCCGAAATGCAGGGCGGCCTCCACGGCCTCGAGGAAGCGCGCCTGGTTTTCGGCCGTGATGCGGAGGCGGTCCTGGACCACGTGGAGATATTTGTGAGCGGTGAGCGGTGAGCGGTGAGCAGGGTTGCCCAGCAAATCGTCGATCTTGTGCAACTCGAGTGCCGGGTTCTCCCCGGACGTTGGGCGTTGCTTGTTCGAGGTTGAGCGTTGCGCGAGGATCCGCGTGTAGCCCTGGCCCTTGATGCTGGTGAGGATTTCCGCCCAGGTGAGGTTGGCGGGCTTCGCCACGCGGAAACAGACGAGCAGGGTGGCGGCGGGATGGCCGGCCAGGGTCTTGCGCCAGATGGTGCCGGGGTTGTCGTCCTCGACCTTCTCGCCGGTCGCGGGGTCGAAGCACTCCGCGACGTGGCTGAACCAGACTTTGCAGAAGTCGGTGAGCTCCGTCATGGTGCCCACGGTGGAGCGCGAGGTCTTGACCGTGTTGCTCTGCTCGATGGCGATGGACGGGCGGATGTTCTCGACCGCGTCGACCTTGGGCTTGTCGAGGAGGTCGAGGAACTGCCGGGTGTAGGCGCTGAAGGTCTCGACGTAGCGCCGCTGGCCCTCGGCGTGGAGCGTGTCGAAGACGAGGGAGGACTTGCCGGCGCCGCTCAGGCCGGTGACGACGACGTAGCGGCCGAGGGGGAGGTCGAGGTCGAAGCCCTTGAGGTTGTTCTGCCGCACGCCGCGGAGGCGGATGGATTCGGCGGCGGGCGGAGGGGTGGGCGGCACCCGAGCACGAGAAAGGACTTGGCCCGGGAAAGCAAATCGCGCGGCGCCGCCGGGCCGGCCTGCTGACAGGGCGTTGTCAGGAGGGGCCGACGGGCGGGCGCGAGGGCTCGCGGCGCGGAGCGAACTTGGCGAAGACCGCGAGGTGGGCCTGCACCTGGCGCTGGGGCAGGAAGTAGCGGCGCGCGTAGTCGCGGCCGGTGCGGGCGAAGCGCTGGCGCATGGCCGGGTCGCGCATGAGCGTGACGAGGCGGTCGAGGAAGCCGGCGCGGTCGTGGTTGGCGAGGAGGAAGCCGGACTGGCCGGGCTGGAAGCACTCGCCGACGCCGACGATGTCGTAGGCGACGGCGGGCAGGCCGTGGAGCTGGGATTCGATGAGGAAGTTGGAGAGCGACTCGCTCTGCGAGGCCAGCACGGCGACGTCGGCCGCGAGGTAGAGCGGCACGGGGTCGGGGTGGTAGCCGAGGAACTTCACGCGGGAGGCGAGGCCGTGGTCGGCGGCGACGCGCTCGCAGGAGGCGCGCGTGCGGCCCTCGCCGGCGAGCCAGAGCTGCCAGTCGAGGTAGCCCGGCAGGCGCGAGCAGATCTCGATGAGTTCGCGCTGGTTCTTCTCGGGGCGGAACATCGCGACGTTGAGCAGCACGACGGTGTGCGGGCCGGCGCCGTGCTGGCGGCGCAGGGAGGTGTTGACGACGGCGCCGTCGTCGGGCGTGCGCAGGGCGGGATTGTGGATGACCGTGACCTTGACCTCGGGGATGCGGTGGCGGGTGGCGATGACGCGCTTGGCGACGTGGCTGTTGGCGATGATGTGGCGGCAGAGGCGGAGGGAGCGCACGAAGAGCCAGGGCAGGGCCTTGCCGGTGCGCATGGTGCAGATGACGGCGGCGTCGGGCAGGCGCGACTGGATGAAGCCGGCGTAGCAGTTGGCCATGCGGCCCATGCAGAGGACGATGTCGGGCGCGCAATCGGCCGCGACGCGCAGCAGGCCGGGGGCGAACCAGTCGAGGTGGCAGTCGATCGGCTGGAGCGAGCGGAAGGCGAAGGGCAGCTGGCCGGCGTCATCCGCCAGCCGCCCGCGCGGGCGGAACGTGAGCAGGGTAACCTCGTGCCCGTGCTTGGCGAACTCGGCGGCGAGGAAGAGGGAGTGGCGCTCGGTGCCGCCGCTGCGGAGGTAGTCTTGGACGATCAGGATTTTCATTGCGCCCCGGGAAGCCGGGGGAAAAGTGGCGGCATCATCCCATGAACCACCCGTTCGTCAACCTGCTGGTGCGCTGGCTCGTGCTGGCGCTGGGCGTGGCCCTGGCGGCGGCGGTGGTGCCGGGCATCCATTACGACACGGGGTGGACGCTGGCGGTGGTGGTCGTGCTCCTGAGCTTCTGCAACGCCGTGCTCAAACCCCTGCTCATGCTCTTCACGCTGCCGTTCATCATCCTGACCCTCGGCATCGGCGTGTGGCTGATCAACGCGTTCCTCTTCCTCATCGTGGGCAAGATCGTGGACGGCTTCCACGTGAGCGGCTTCGGCTCGGCGCTGCTGGGCGCGGCCATCGTCAGCGTGACCACCATGGTGGTGAACCGGCTGATCGCGTCCCCGCCGCCCGCCCCGCCCAAGGGCCCGTCGGCGGCGAAGGACGACGTGATCGACGTCTAGCCGGACGGTTGATCCGGCGGCGGACGCCGCTTCATCCGGATCTGGTAGGTGATGCCGACGGCGGGGGCGGTGAAGGCGCCGACCATGGGTCCGACCAGCTTGCCGGGCAGCCCGAGCCAGTAGAGCAACAGGGGCAGGCTCACGCCGATGACGAGACCCACCGCGACGGCGATGCCAACCTCGGCCCAATCGACGTTTTTCATGGCGGCACGCTACAGGCCTGTCGGGTCCTTGCCAAGGATTGATCCCGAACCCCGCCGCGCCGAGTTTCCGTTTGACGGTTGGGTGGGGTGGAGCGACTTTCTGCGCCCTATGTCAGACGCAATCTACGACTTGGTGGTGATCGGCGGCGGTCCGGCGGGTTACGCCGGCGCGATCCGGGCCGGACAGCTGGGCAAGAAGGTGGCATGCATCGAGATGGAGCGCGCGGGCGGCACCTGCCTGAACTGGGGCTGCATCCCGACGAAGGCGCTGCTCAAGAGCGCGGAGCTTTACCGGGCCTTCCAGAAGGCCGAGACCTTCGGCTTCAGCGTGCAGGGCGTGGGCTTCGATTTCGGCAAGGTCATCCAGCGCTCGCGCGGCGTGTCGGACCAGATGGCCAAGGGCGTCGAGTTCCTCTTCAGGAAGCACAAGATCGATTACCTCGTCGGCAAGGGGCAGGTGACGATTCCCGGCATGGTCGAGATCATGGACGGGCCGAACAAGGGGAAGTTTCTCCGCACGAAAAACATCCTGCTCTGCACCGGCCAGAAGCCGCGCCTGCTGCCCGGCCTGCCGGTGGACGGCGTGCGCGTGATGACCTCGCGCGAGGCGCTGGCCAACAAGACCCAGCCGAAGTCCATCGTCATCATCGGCGCCGGCGCGATCGGCGTGGAGTTCGCGTATTTCTTCAACGCCTTCGGCACGAAGGTGACGCTGGTCGAGATGCTGCCGCAGATCCTGCCGGTCGAGGACGAGGAGGTGGCGAAGGCGCTGCACCGGAGCTTCGAGAAGCAGGGCCTGACCATCCACACCTCGACCAAGTGCGAGAACATCCGCGTGGGCGACAAGTCCGTGAAGCTCGACCTCGTGAAGGACGGCGCGAAGACGGAGGTCGAGGCCGAGAGCGTGCTCGTGGCCATCGGCATCGTGTCGGCGCTCGACGGGCTGTTCTCGAACAAGGTGAAGGTGGAGACCGACCGCGGCTTTGTGAAGGTGGGCCCCGACTACCAGACCAGCGTGCCCGGCGTCTACGCCGCCGGCGACATCCAGGGCCCGCCGTGGCTCGCGCACGTGGCCACGTTCCGCGCCGTGCAGGCCGTGCAGGGCATGTTCGGGCACAGCAAGCCGAAGCAGGTGGGCAATTTCCCCGGCTGCACCTACTGCCAGCCGCAGGTGGCGAGCACCGGCCTGACCGAGAAGGCCTGCAAGGAAAAGGGCCTCGCCTACAAGATCGGCAAGTTCCCCTTCACCGCCTCGGGCAAGGCCGTGGCGTCGGGCGACTCCGAGGGCTTCGTCAAGGTGATCAGCGACGCCAGGACGGGCGAGATCCTCGGCGTGCACATCCTCGGCAGCGAGGCGACGGAGCTGATCGCCGAATACGGGCTGGCCATGAACCTCGAGGCGACGGTGGAGGAGATCCACCACACGATCCACGCGCACCCGACGCTGTCGGAGGCGCTGGCCGAGGCCGCCGCCGCCACGACCAACGAGGCGATCCACATCTGACGCCCCGCAGGCGGGTGCCACCTCCCGGGCCGGGCGGGCGGGCCGGGCGGGCTCCCGGCCCCGGCCAACGGCTCCCATGCTTTGCCTGCGGTGGACGGCGTCCCGATTCCCGTCGCCAACCCCAACCGGCATAGCCGCCCGAGCGTTCACCGGCGGCGCAACGACCACCGTCCGGTGGCGCCGGTTTGCGTCCGACATATCAGACTTTGATTGACATAACGTCAGGTATAGCCGACGTTAAATCCGATGAAGGCCTCGCCCTCGCTGCCTCTGCCCGCCGCCCACGCCCTGCGCAAGCTGGGCCGGGAGCTGGCCTTGGCCCGGCGGAAGCGCGGCATCTCGACGGACGACATGGCGGCCCGCCTGTTCGTGAGCAGGGATACGCTGTGGCGCATGGAGCGCGGCGACCCGAAGGTGGCCATCGGCACGCTGGCGACCGCGGCCTTCGTCCTCCAACTGCATGACCGGCTCGCCAACCTGGCCAACCCGGGCAACGACCCGCTGGGCCTGAGCCTCGACGAGCAGCGCCTGCCGAAGCGCATCCGGCGGCCGCAGGCATGAGCATCGAGGTGCATATCGATTGGCAGGGCGCGACGCACCTCGTGGGACGGTTGCACACCGCGGAGCGCAGCCCGGCCGTGACGTTTGAGTATGCCCGCGAATGGCTGGCCCGGGAGGACGCATTTTCCATCGACCCCACCGGCCTGCCGTTGGGGTCCAGTCCGATCCATGGAGCCGCGCTGTTTGGCGCGATGCAGGACTGCGGTCCGGATCGTTGGGGGCGGATCCTGATCGAGCGGGCGGTCCGCAGACAGGTTCTCGACCGGAAACCCTACCGCGAGATCGACTACGTCCTGGCCCTTGACGACGCCGCCCGCATCGGCGCCCTGCGGTTCCGCTCCGAGCCCACGGGTCCTTTTCTGGCCGCGACGGCCGGCAGGCTCCCGCCGCTCGTGAGTCTGGCCGCCCTGCTCCGGGCCGCGGATGCCGTCCACGGTGAAACTGAAACCGCCGCCGATCTGCGCTTCCTGCTCGGCGCCGGCTCACCCCTCGGTGGCGCCCGCCCGAAATCGGCCGTCACCCTCGACGATGGCCGGCTGGCGATCGCCAAGTTCCCGAAGCCCGACGACGGGCGTGACATCGCCGCCGGCGAGGTGCTGGCCCTCCACCTGGCCAGGCAGGCGGGGATCAACGCGGCCGAATCCCGGCTCATCACGGTGGGAGGCCGCGGCGTCTCGGTCATCACGCGCTTTGACCGGGAGGAGGGCCGGCGCCGGCCCTTCCTCTCCGCGCACAGCCTGCTCGGACTGCCGCACGGGGAAGCCGGCGCCTACACCCTCCTCGCCGATGGCATCCGTCAGTTCGGCGACGACGTGCCCGGCGACCTGCGCGAACTCTGGCGGCGTCTGGTGTTTTCCCTGCTCGCGAGCAACTACGACGACCACCTCCGCAACCACGGCTTCCTGATGCGGACGCCGGGCAAATGGTCGCTCTCCCCGGCCTACGATCTGAATCCCGTCCCCGAGATCGAACGCGCGCAGATGCCCAAGACCGCCATCTCCGAGGACAACGCCGACTCCAGCATCGCAGCCGCCCTGGAGGCCGCGCCGCGCTTCGGACTGAAGCCGACCGCCGCGAAAGCCATCGTCCGCGAAGTGCGCGCCGTCGTGGCCGGCTGGCGCAAGGCCGCCAAGAAGCTGCGCCTTCCGGCCCGCACCCTCGACGCCTATGCCTCGGCCTTCGAACATCCGCTGATGGATGAGGCCGCGAAAATCAGGTAACGCCTCGAGGACGAGCAGATGCACCGCCGCGCCACGGCCATCCGCGACTTCTACCGGCATCACAGTTTCGTTTCTGTGCCTGAAGCTGAACACGAGCTCTGGCATCCCAACTACCTCAACGCGATCAAGACCGCGTTATTTCGCCTTTAGCACTCAGCCTTCAGCACTCAGCACTCAGCCAGAGGATTTGAGCTGAACCCTGCCCGCTTAACGCTTACTGCTGATAGCTTCCCGCTTCCTTCCGCCGCCGAGCACGAGCTCTGGCACCCCAACTACCTGCAGGCGATCAAAACAGCCTTGGCCCGCCTAAAGACCAAGCTGTCGAAATCAGGCCCAAAACTATAAACTCAATATCCTGATCCCGTCGATTGGTTCAGTGCACTTATCCGGAGTTGCCGAACGGAAGAAAGGTGAACCATAGTGTGGGACATGGCAAGGCGACGACGCACGAGACCTCGACATCAGGATTCGCAGCGCTCGCATGGTAAGAGGCATGCTAAAGCTGGTAAGAGTCAGTCTCCCGAGCGCCCGAAATTTTCCAGCGCTTTACGGCAAGAGGTGTTATATCATCGCATTGCGGCCGCCGATGTCTGGGAGCTCAACCGCGTAGCGTCTGTTATTCGAAAGCACGTGCAGTGGTTTATTGGCGACCCAACCGAACACGGGTTGCGGGCAATCGAGGCTGAATCGGACATGCTGCGAGATGTGATCGATTTTGGCATGGTCATCAAACGCTTGGAGATTCTTGGCGAATTTCAGCGCAGCACATTCGGTGTAAGTCTGTCTGCTTTCCTGCCTGAACTTAATGAGGTATATGAAGCGGTTCGAAAAAAAGTATTTGCGTGCCCCAAGAGCATTGAAAAGGCGGAGGCGTGGCTTGCTCCAATCGCATGTGAAGCAGGAGCCGACTCTGATTTGGAAGCTGCAATCTATTTTGCAAGCCGAGGGAGGGCGCTTACAGAACCAGCTGAATTGCGCGAAGCTTGGCTCAGGACACTCAACTTAGATATCGGCCGAGGTAGGTTGGTGGGGAAGGTCCCACCAGGCATTCTGGCGCGAGCAAAAGACCTCACCATTTCGATTTCAGAGGCAGCCTCTGTTTTAGAATTCGGTGGGCACCTTCCTCGTTTCTTTGCATTTCGTGACGAAGAAGAGGAGTTTATTGACGCTACCTTTTTTCGCGCGGTTGAATGGTTGCAGGTGACCGGCTTCGATCGTTGGTTGCGCTCGCTTTCGGATGAGCTTTCGGCCGGCCCTCAGTATGGCATCGAGCACAGTCGGACCGCCTTCGTGCTATTCTATTGGTGCAGATCCAATCTCGCGCTCCAGATGGCTGCGAAGCAAGGGTTGGATTCTTGGTGTTGGGGTTTGGTCAATGGCCCGGTTGTGAAAACTGAGCCGTGGAAGGTGCATTGGGAAATACCTAATAACGAGCTTCTTCAAAAGGACTACCTTCCGATTGCTTCTATGCTTTGTTTCATTTGGCACCGCATCCGTCCTCATGGTATCGATAGCTCTGTAGTTTCTAATGCGGCTAAAACTTTGCTCGAAGCTCAGCGACTCGATGGTGGTTGGCCGGTGTTTTCGGACGACTCCAAGTCTTCTTTATTAAGCACATGTTTGGCGGTGCATGGCTTAGCGCTCTCAAAGCCTCCGGGCTGGCAGCAGGCAGCCAATAATGCAGCGAAATGGTTACTGGCGGCCCAAGAGGATGGCGGACATTGGTATATTCAAGGCGGGCCATCCGTTATGCTTACCGTGCTTGCACTAGATAGCATCGCTCTTGCAGTAGGGGGTCCGACTACATTCGGAATAGTTAGTCATAAGTCCCAAAGCCGGCAGCCTGCTCAGTCCAATACATACGATGACTCTAAAGAGCCCTGGAGGCGGAGGCCGTTGCCAGTGATTAAGCCAACCCAGCTCAAACAGGCAGCGAAAAGGTTCCGACCAAGACTGGGTCTAATGGTTGCAACAGATGTCGAACTTGACGCAGCACTAAAGCTCATGAGGCCAACTAAAGGACTGAGCGCGGTCTGGCAGGTGTCACATGGCTTCGATACGTTCTACCTTGGGCGATTTGGTGCCTTTGACACGGTATTGCTCCGATGCTCGATAGGCTCTCAAGGTGCATCAGGTTCTACGCTTTCGACAGATGCACTAATTCAAACGTGGAGCCCAGTTGCCCTTATTATGGCGGGCATCGCGTTTGGTATCGACCGGAAGAGGCATAACGCGGGAGACGTATTAGTTGCCCAATCGATTATTCCATATGAGAGCCAACGTGTCGGTAGAGAAATCCAATTTAGAAATCCTGTTCCACCCTCGAGCTATATTCTCCTAAATAGGTTCAAGAATGTCCCTAAATGGCGATTTCAACGCCCCGATGGATCTCTGTGCAAAGTGCATTTCGGCCCTATATTATCGGGAGAAAAATTAATCGATAGCCGCAAGGTGAAGCTTCAGTTGGTGGAACAATATCCGACTGCAATCGGTGGCGAGATGGAAGGAGCAGGCTTGTGGGCCGCAGCTTCACGTCATCGAACAGAGTGGCTTGTTGTGAAGGGAGTATGCGATTGGGCGGATAAGAAGGACGATCGATTCCAAGGTCTCGCGGCTGCAGCTGCGCTCAACCTATGCGAACACGTTTTCCTGAACCCTAGTGTGTTAGACGGCATTCAGCGATAGTCAGAACTCACCGTTCTCCATAGCATCTGAATATCAGGAACCTAACATGGGGAATGTATATAAGTATCTGAGATCGGATTTATTCGATCTGATTTTTCCGGGGAAACGAAAGCAAGTCGTGCTTAAGGCAAGCCATCCTGCCGAGTTCAATGACCCATATGAACTCTTTCTATCTATCGATTCTGCTGAGGCTCCAGAAGAGATCTTGGCATACTACCAAGAAATTGTGAGTGCGCTTCCGGCACTGCCAACTGTCTGTTTTTCAAGAGCGCCAGACGTTGTGCCAATGTGGGCCCATTATGGGAGGGAATCGACGGGCTTCGTGATAGAGCTCGATGAGCAGAAGGTTTTAGCTGAATTGAAGGAGCCTTTGATGGGGGATGTTGATTATTCGGAAACTGCAACTGTCATAGATTCTCAAGAAGTCGCGCATGCGTTCATGACGGGGAAACCCCGACACACATACTTTATTCAAAGCGCTGCCTTTAGGGCGGCATATTTTACTAAGAGCCAGTATTGGAGTTACGAGCGAGAGAGGAGATTGGTCATTCAAGGCAAGGACCTAGGGAATCAAAACGGGCTTTACTTGCTTCGATTGCCACTGAAATGCGTCTCCTCGATAATTGTCGGCGCAAAGGCGGACCCAAAGTTTCGCAGAAAGGTGCGCGAGTGGACGAGAAGGACAGGTGTCGGCTATTTTGAAATGCGTATCGGGAGAAGTTCGATGAAGCCGTTCTTTTTCGCCCGCAACAAAAAGACATACCAGTTCACGTCCAACGCAATCGTTCTAGTAGACAAGGTGTGTGAAGGCTGCGGAGAACCATTGGACACCAGTGAAGTAAGCCGCTGTCACTGGTGTGCCACCAACGAAAAACTGAGAGCAATGGCAGCTAGCCGAAATCCTATGCGCTTATTGAGTAGTCTCGGCATGCTGGAGAACTACACGCGTGAGATGGACGAGATCGGGCGTGGCGCAAAAGACTCCAAGAATAGAACGAACCAAGTTAGTTAGGGCAGTTTCGCGGTTATGTAAGACTTATTCGGGTTTGAAGACCGAGTGTCTGGCTGACAGCGTCGCGGCATGCCTAAACCAGCTCCCACCGTCGCCGGGTTTCTCGCCTCGCTTCCGAATGATCGCCGCGCCGAGGTGACGACCGTGCACAAGGCCATCCGCAAGGCGGTGCCGAAGCTGGCGCCGTATGTGACCGGCGGCATGGGCACTCCCATCATCGGCTACGGCAAGTATCGCTACCGCTCGGCCAGCGGTCGCGAGGGCGAGTGGTTCACCATCGGGCTGGCCGTGGGTAAGGCCTACTACAGCCTCCACATCTGCGTCGCCGCGGAGGGCGGCTACTTCGTCGAGAAGAACGCCAAAAAGCTGGGCAAGGTGAAGACGGGCCGCAGCTGCATCAACTTCAGGAAGCTCGAGGACCTGAACCTGGGCGAGGCGATCAAGCTGGTTAGGCAGGGCGCGAAGTATGGCGGCATGAACGCCGTGACGTAGTGCGGGTAACTGGATCGCCACGGCCTGCGAAGCGGACCTCGCGATGACAAGGCAGTTTGAAGGCTTGCCCTAGTTCCCTCCCGTGCCTGGGTTGGCTTGCCGAGCCGTAGCCTCCGCAGGAGGCGAAGGCTGGCAGTGCCATCCGAAGCAGTTTTCGCCAGCGAATCAGACAGCCCTACTTCGCTGAAGCTACGAAGGGCATCCTTCGCTGCGTTTCACTTGCGAAGGATGGTGCGAGTGCCGGGAGTCGAACCCGGATCAATGGCTTCGGAGGCCACTACACTATCCATTGTGCTACACTCGCAGGTCGCGAGGCGTGAGCTTTCGGCGGGACTCAGTCTTTTCAAGCTGCTTTTGAAGGTGGCGGGCCTCCTTCGCCTTCGGCTTCCGCCGTCGCTCTGCGAGCTATGGCGGACAAGTCGGAGGCCGCTACACTATCCATTGTGCTACACTCGCAATTACAGGGGGCCAAGCTTCCGGTCGCGGAACGGCTTTTCAAGCCGCTTTTGTGCTACCGGCCTCCTTCGCCGTCCGCCTTCGTTACACTTCGGCGAGACAAGAGGCTTCCGACTCCGCCCTGTGGGCTACGTCGGACAAGTCGGAGGCCAGTGCACTAATCGGGCCCTACCAAGGATACCAAGCATCAGAAACTTTAACCACTGATGGCTCCGCTACCGCTGCGCCTTGAAAGTCCGTTCCGACTAATGTGACTGGTGCTGCCTCGGGAGGCACCTGTCCCAGTCACCCCTCCTGTCGCATCAGCGTCATACGGGGCCGCACCTTCTGGTGCGACCATCTCCGCGCGTTAGCGCTCCGTCTTCTCCACGGGTAGTTTTCGGGAGCCGGCTAATCGCCGGCTATGCGCCTCAGTCTGCGATTAGCAGACCCCAAAATCTACGGCGGAGCCGATGAGGCGGAGGGGATCCCGGGAGTTTCGCCCTTTGGCGAAACATATTAGCGGTTATCCAAATCCGGGGCTTTATGCCCCGATCCGGTCCGTGCCCCGCCGGAATCTTCGCGGCGTAAAGCCGCTCCTACATGATTTTGAGCACGCGACCTGTATTCGCCCAAACAGGGGCCGGCTTCCGCCGGAGCGGGCCTCAACGCATGAAGTATTTCACCAGCACGAATCCGCCGACGAGCAAGACCATGAAGATGACGGTGAAGACCTCGAGATACTTGTCGAGGAGGCGCTTGATCGGCGGGCCGAAGAGGTAGATGGCGCCGGCGACGAGGAAGAACCGGCCGGAGCGTCCGATGACCGAAGCACTCACCAGCGTCCAGAGGCTGACCTGCTCGTGAAAGACGCCGGCGGCGATGGTGAAAACCTTGTAGGGCACGGGCGTGAAGGCGGCCGTGAGGATCGCGAGGAAGGCGTTCTGGCCGTAGAGCTGGGCGACCTTGTCCCACGCGGCACCGTAATGCAGCAGATCGAAAATGATCCAGCGACCCAGGGGCTCGGCGGCATAACCGATGTAATAGCCGGCGACACCGCCCAGCACCGAAAAGACCGAGCACCAGAAGGCGAACTTGAAGCCCTTTTTCGGGGCGCCCATGCACAGCGCGATCAGCAGCACGTCGGGCGGGATCGGGAAAAACGACGATTCGACGAAGGAGATGGCGCAGAGCGCGGTCAGGCCGTGCCGGGTGTCGGCCCAATGCAGCACCCATTGGTAGAGGCGCTTGAGGACGTTGGGCTTGGGGGCGGGAGGAGTGGGGACGGCGGCGGGTTCAGTCATGGCGCGCGGGCTAACAAAAAGGGCAGGTCGGCGTGCGAACCTGCCCAAGGCGGGGGAGAGAAGCCGGGATCAGATGCCGGGCTTGGTCTTGCGGAGGCCGACGATGCGGTCGCCTTCCTTCCACTGGCCGCGCTTCTTGAGGAGCTCGACGCGCTCGAAGCGCTTGAGGACGTTGCGTTTGACGACGAGGCCGCCGGAGGACTTGAGGCTGCTGTGCTGGGACATGGGAAAGGGTTGCTTCAGGTGGATTTCGACTCGGGAAAGGGGGCGGGTGTAGAGTTGGCCAAAACCCAAGACAAGTATTTTTCAGAAACGTTTTCCGCGGCGATCTCGACCCATTGCGGGGTCGCGTAGGGGTGGTGGTTGTGCACCCAGATGGAGAGGGCGGAGGCGTTGGCCGGCACATACTTAAACCAGACGCGGTATTCCTCGGCCCGCTCCAGTTTGCCCTCCCAGTGGTAGAACGAAACCACCGGGCCCTCGACCTGCGCGCAGGCCGCCAGGCGCTGGGCAACCGAGCCCTCGGCGAGACGCTCGGCCTCGGTCCGGCTGCCGACGGTGGTCCACGCGACGAACATGCGGCCATGTTCCTGCGCCGGCGGGGTTTCGCAAAGCCAAAAACCGCCGGGGCCGGCGCGAAAAATTAGCCCTTGACCGGCCTAGGGTGCGACCTAGGGGTATCCGTTCCATTTTCCCCGGAGCCATTCCATGAGAGACGAATACATCAAGGACGCGCAAAAGGTCATCGCCGACCCCAATGTGCTGATCAACGTCGTGTCGCGCCGCGTCAAGCAGCTGCGCCGCGGCAGCCGCCCGCTCGTCGAGTCGCTCGAGAAGCTGAGCCCCGAGGACATCGCCCTGCGCGAGATCATCGAGGGCAAGATCAGCTACGACCTGGCCGGCACCAAGTAACCGCGCGGCCCCATCCGCGCCGCATGACCCGAAGCGAGGCTCCCGCCTCGCTTCTTTTGTTTGCCGAGGGCGGCACTCTTCCCGAACCTGCCGGCAGACTTGTCATCGCGAGGCCCGCCTTGCGGGCCGTGGCGATCCACCCCTTCGACCAGCTCAGGGCCTTGAGCGAAGCCGAAAGGTTGGATTGCTTCGTCGTCCCGCCCCGGCGGGACTCCTCGCAATGACCGGTCGACCGCCGAAACCCATGGCCGCCAAGCCGCCAGATTCCGCCCGCTACACCGAGCTGCGCAACCCCAAGGCGCTGCGCGACTACTTCATCCACGACAAGTTCGAGGCGGGCGTGAAGCTGGTCGGCACGGAGGTGAAGTCCATCCGCGCGGGCAAGGCGCAGCTCACCGACGCCTTCGCGCGGATCGAGCGGGGCTCCCTCTGGCTCTACGGGGCCTACATTGAGGAGTATTCGCACGGCGGCCTCTCCCAGCACGCGCCGCGCCGGCCCCGGCAGTTGCTGCTCCACGCCCACGAGCTGCGCAAGCTCGCCCAGGCCACGGAGACCGGCGGCAAGGCCATCGTCGCCCTGCGCATGTATTTCAAGCAGGCGCTGGTGAAGGTCGAGATCGCCCTCGCCTCCGGCAAGAAGCAGTTCGACAAGCGCGAGGACATCAAGCGCCGCGAGCAGAACCAGGAGGCGCGGCGCGCCGTGAAGTTCCGCCGATGAGCCGCCCCGATCCGGTCTCCGACAAGTCGGTCACCGTGCGCGTGCCGGGCAGCACGTCCAACCTCGGGTCGGGCTTCGACACCCTCGGCCTCGCGCTGCAGATCCACAACGAGGTGACGCTCGCGCCGGCGCCGCGCGGCATGGTCGAACCGGCCTTCGGCACCGACCAGCGCGGGATCTTCACCGTCATCGCGGCCCAGGAGGTCTTCTGCGAGTCCACCGGCCGCGAGCCGATCGGGCTGTTCTTCGAGGTGAAGGGCGGGGTGCCGTTGGCCCGCGGGCTCGGCTCCAGCTCCACCCTGATCGCCGGCGTGCTGGCCGGCCTGAACGAGCTGCACGGCGCCGGACTGTCGAAAATGGATCTCGTGCGGCTGTGTGCGCGGGTGGAGGGCCACCCCGACAATGCCATGCCCGCCGTGCTCGGCGGCTTCTGCGTGGCGCGCCGCGACCCGGCGACCAACGCGCTGGCCGACGTGATCCGCGTCGAGGTGCGGCCGGAGCTGAAATTCGTCGTGGTCGCGCCCGACCTCGAGCTGTCCACCAAGCAGTCGCGCGGCCTGCTGCCCGAAAAAATCGCGCATCTCGACGCCAGCAAGAGCGCGAACAGCGCGGCCTTCCTCACCGCCGCCTTCGCCACCGGCGACTACGCCAAGCTGCGCGGCGCCGTGGGCGATTTCCTGCACGAGCCCTACCGGCTGCCGAAGATCCCCGGCGCGGCGGCGGCGATCGCGGCCGGCGTGAAGGCCGGAGCGCTGACCGGCTGGCTGAGCGGCAGCGGTTCCAGCGTGCTGTGCGTGACGGAGGCCGCGACGGCGGCCGGGGTCGGCGCCGCGATGGCGGCGGAATTTTCCGCGGCCGGAGCGACGAGCCGGACCTTCATCGTCTCCGCCGACAACGCCGGCCTCGCCGTCACCGAGCGCAGAAATTGCTGAGGTTCAGGCGCCGGAGGCGAACGGCGCGGTCGTGGTGGATGGCCAGTATTTCGCGATGTGCTCGGCGAGCTGCGGCCAGCGGAAGGGTTTTTTCACGATGCCCTTCAGCGCGGGGAGTTTCGCCAGCTGCTGCTGCGGGATGTCGTTCGCGTAGGCCGTGATCATGAGGATGGGCACCTCCGGGTAGATCCGCTGGGCCTTTTCGATGAACTCGACGCCGTTGAGGCCGGGCATCTGGAAATCGGTGATGATCATGCCGACGCGGAGGCAGGGAAGCGTGTCGAGGCAGCGCTGCGGGTTGGTGAAGCCGACCACCGGGCAGGCCAGCGAGCCGCGCAGCGATTCGCCGAGCAATTCGAGGTAGGCCTTCTCGTCGTCGAGCAGGACGACGCAGCGCGGGCCGTCGTCCGTCGGCTGGGGTGTCTGCGAGGGAGTGGTCGCAGTCATGCGGACTGGGTGTTGGCCCGGTTGGCGGGGGTGGTCAAACGCAATCAGCGGCCGGGGCGACTCCGGCGTTTACAAATCGGGTCGCCGCGGCATCCGTTGGAACGGTGCTGCACCTCGTCCTCTTCCAGCCGCAGATCGCGCCCAACACCGGCAACGTCGGGCGCATGTGCGCCGTCACGCGCTCGCGCCTGCACCTCATCCATCCGCTGGGCTTCGAGATCACCGACCGGCACCTGAAGCGCGCGGGCATGGACTACTGGCGCTCGCTCGACGTGCACGAGCACGCGGACTGGGCGGCGTTCCAGGCGAGCCCCCACGCGCCGCAGCGCCTGTGGCTGTTCACGACGCATGCGCAGCGCTCGTTCTGGGACGCCGGTTTCCGTGACGGCGACGGGCTGGTGTTCGGCAACGAGGAGGCCGGCGCCCCGGACTGGCTGCACGAGGAGATGGGCGAGGAACGGCGGCTGAAGATCCCGCACGCCAACGGGCAGCTGCGTTCGCTCAACCTCTCCACCTCGGCCGGCATCGCCTGCTACGAGGCGCTGCGGCAGATCGGGGGACTGCAGTAGGACAGGTCTTCGACCTGTCCATGCGAAGGCGGATGACCATCGGGGCAGGTCGGAGACCTGCCCTACCAGCTATCTGGAAACCGGGTTCCCGTCGTGGGGCAGCGCGCTTGCGCGCGCCCATTGCCCTCTGAGGCGCGCCCAAGGTCGCTGGCCAACAACTACCAAAGAGAGGATTTTCCGATAGCCTCTCGTCAGGTCCGCTCAAATTTCCCCCAATCGCACGCAGGCGGCCTCGTGGCCGGGGCCGGCGGGGGCGAGCGCGGGCACGGCGGCCCGGCATTTCTCCTGCGCAAACGGGCAGCGCGGGTGGAAGGCGCAGCCGGCGGGCGGATGGAGCGGCGAGGGCGGGTCGCCCGGCAGCACGATGCGCTGGCGCGCGCGCTCCTTCCCGGGGTCGGGCACGGGGATGGCGCTGACGAGGGCGCGGGTGTAGGGATGGCGCGGGCGCTCGATCACGTCGGCCGCGGGACCGAGCTCGACGATCTTGCCGAGATACATGACCGCGACCCGGTCGGAGATGTGTTTCACCACCGAGAGGTCGTGCGCGATGAAGATCATCGTCAGGCCCATCTTCCGCACCAGCTCCGAGAGCAGGTTGAGGATCTGGGCCTGGATGGAGACGTCGAGGGCCGACACGGGCTCGTCGGCGATGACGAGCTTGGGGCGCAGGGCGAGGGCGCGGGCGATGGCGATGCGCTGGCGCTGGCCGCCGGAGAACTCGTGCGGATACTTGCGCATGAAGCGCGGGGCGAGGCCGACGAGCTGCATCAGCTCCGCCACGCGGGCGGGCACCTCGGCGGGCGGGCAGACGCCGTGCACGCGCAGCGGCTCGGCCAGCGTGGCGTGGACGGTCATGCGCGGATTGAGCGAGGCGTAGGGATCCTGGAAGACCATCTGCAGGTCGCGGCGGGCGGCCTGGAGTTCCGCCGCGCCGGCGGCGGTGAGGTTGCGGCCGGCGAGCACGACCGTGCCGGCGGTGGTGGGCGCCAGCCGCAGGATGGTGCGCGCGAGGGTGGACTTGCCGCAACCCGACTCGCCGACCAGGCCGAGCGCCTCGCCGGCGGCGAGCGCGAGGCTGACCCCGTCGACCGCCTTCACGACGCCGGTCTGCCGGCGCAGCAGGAAGCCCGACTCCACCGTGTAGTGGGTCTTGACGTCGTTGAGCTGGAGGAGCGGCGCGGCCATGGTCAGGGGATCTCGCCGGCCTGCACGCGCAGGCAGGCGTGTTCATGCGCGGGGCCGGCCGGCGCGAGGACCGGGGGTTCGCGGCGGCAGCGGTCGGCGGCGGACGCGCAGCGCGGGGCGAAGGCGCAGCCCGCGACGGGCTGGGAGAGGTCCGGCGGCAGGCCGGGGATGGTGAACAACTCCGCGCCCTTGGGTTGCAGCGAGGGGATGGAGCGCTGGAGGGCGCGGGTGTAGGGATGCCGCGGCGCGCGGAACAGCGCGTCGGTGCCGGCGCGCTCGACGATGCGGCCCGCATACATCACCTGCACGCGGTCGCAGAGGCCGGAGACCACGCCGAGGTCGTGCGTGATGAAGATCACCGCCATGCCGAACTCGCGCTGGAGTTTCTTTATCAGCTCGAGGATCTGCGCCTGCACGGTCACGTCGAGCGCCGTGGTCGGCTCGTCGGCGATGAGCAGCTCGGGCCGGGTGATGAGGGCCATGGCGATCATGACGCGCTGGCGCATGCCGCCGGAGAATTCGTGCGGATACTGGTCGAGGCGGCGGGGCGCGTCGTTGAGGCCGACGGCCTCGAGCATGGCGAGGGCGCGGCGGCGCGCCTCGGGGGCGTCGCACAGGCCGTGGATGAGGAGCGGTTCGACGAGCTGCTGAGAGACGCGCAGGTAGGGGTTCAGCGACGTCATCGGATCCTGGAAGATCATCGCGATGCGCTTGCCGCGGATGGCGCGGGCCTCGGCGGGCGGGCAGCGGAGGAGGTCGAGGCCGTCGAACAGGGCGCGCCCGCCCTCGATGCGGCCCGGCGGCTGCGGGATGAGGCCCATGAGCGAGTAGCAGGTCACGGACTTGCCCGAGCCGGACTCGCCGACGATGCCGAGGGTCTCGCCCTTCTCCACCGCGAAACTCACGCCGTCGACCGCCCGCGTGACGCCGTTGCGCGTGTGGAAGCTGGTGCGGAGGTCGGTGACTTCGAGCAGGGGCATGGCGAATCAGCCGCGGATGGCGCGGATAAACCCGGATGAAAAAAACCGGTGCACACGTGTCATTCCGAGCGAAGCGAAGAATCCACGCCGGTGGCGCGGGCGGGGCGAAGCAATGGATTCTTCGCTTCGCTCAGAATGACAGGACACGAGGATTTCCCGGGGACTCATCATGGCAATCCTCCGGAAAACAAATCCTGCACGGCCCCGGTGACAATCGCGGGGGCAAGATCCGCGAGGCGGCCGCCGCCGGTGCGCGGGCAGCCGGGGGGCTGGAGGAGGACGGCCCGGCCCGCGAAGACCGGGCCGGTGCGCACGGGGTTGGTGGGGCCGAAGAGGCCGATGAGGGGGACGCCGAGGGCGTTGGCGAGGTGCATGCCGCCGGTGTCGTTGGTCACGAGCAGGCGGCAGGCGGCCACGGCGTCGGCGAACTGCAGGAGGTCGGTCTCGCCGGCGCGGTTGCGCACGCGGTCGCCGAACCCGGCGGCCACGGCGTCGGTGATCGGCCGGTCGTTGGCCGTGCCGAGCAGCTCGAAGCGTTCGTCCGGGAAGGCCGCGATGAGCGCGCGCCAGTGCTCGACCGGCCAGCGTTTCTCGGGGTTGTTCTCCGAGCCGCAGATGAGGGCGAGGGCGGAACCGGCTTGGCGGGGTGCGGACGGAAGGGGTGTCCGGTCCGGCGCGGCCGCAAGGCCGAAGTGCTCCAGGAAATCCGTCCAGAGTTCCAGCTGGTGGTGCTCCGACTCCGCGAACCCGGCGGGCAGGTCGAAGCGGTGGGTCAGCAGCGGACGCCATTTGCCGGGGCGGCCGATGCCGAAGCGCTGCCGGCAGCGCGTCAGCCAGGCCTCGAGGTCGCCGCGGGCGGAGTTGGTGAAGAGCAGATAACAGTCGGGAAACTCGTCGCGCAGGCGCCAGAAATGGAGGAAGTAGCCGGCGCCGCGCGGGGGCAGGGGGCGGAGGCGGTCGGCCACGCCCCATTTTTCCAGCAGCGGCAGGAACTGCGGCTTGGCGAGGACGGTGATCTCGGCGTCGGGCCGGCCGGCGCGGAGGGCGCGCAGCAGCGGCAAGGCCATGACGACGTCGCCGAGCCAGTTGGGCAGGCGGATCCACAGGCGCGTGCGGCGGGGCAGGGCGGGGAGGCCGCGCAGTTTCAGATCGGTGGCGAGGAGGTCGCGCTTCTGCTCCAGCCGGAACCGGCGCGGGGGCGCGTCCTGGTTTTTCCAGCGCTGGTGGCCCCAGAGCCACGAGGCGCAGAAGTTGTCGTCGCGGCCGAGCAGTTCCTCGATCCAGCGGTTGACGGCCACGGTGATGCCCTCGACGCTGCCGTCGTGCGCGACGGGGTCGATGTGGAGCTCGACGCGCCAGAAGCCGAGGTAGCGCGGGTAGATCATGCCGACCTGCGCGCCGTATTTCTCCGCGAGGATGCCGGGCAATTCGGTGGTGGAGCACACGCGCCCGAAGAAGAGGGAGAGGGCGCCCTGGTCGCCCGCGTTCTGGTCGGGCAGGATGCCGACGATGCCCTGGCGGCGGAGGATGCGGGTCGCCTCCTGCAGGCCGCTCTTGCGCGAGAGCAGCTTCAGGCCGAAGCGCGAGCGGGTCTGCTGCACCCAGGCGTCGGCGGCCGCGTTGTCGAGGGGCCGGAAGATGATGCCGAATTCCGGCATGGCGCCCTCGATGAGCAGCGGGTGGACGGTCTGCACCTCCCAGTGCGCGAGGTGCGGCGAGCAGAGCACGGCGGCCTGCGGCCGGGCCCGGTGGGCGGCGTAGAAGGTCTGCATCGAGGGCGCGGCGCGGACCATGCCGCGCAGACGGTCCGGCGAGAGGAAGGGCGTGGCGAGCGAGAGCAGGGTGGTCTCGACGAAACGGCGGAGGCATTCGCGGGCCAGGGCGGCGCGCCAGGCGGCGGAGCGCTCGGGGAAGGCGTGGTTGAGATTGGAGTGGATGAGCCGCCGCCGGCTGCCGTAGCCGTAATAGACCAGGCGGCTGACCGACCACGCCAGCAGGCGCAGCACGGGTTCGGGGGTGCGCGCGAGGGTCCAGCCCGAGGCTTGGAGCAGGAGCTTAACCATGCGGGGTGGGCGCGGGGAGCGCGCGGCGGTTTTCACCCGGATTTTGCCGGCGCGGGGAGGATAGCGTTTGCGTTCGCACGCGGCGGTGATGAAAACCATGCGCACGGTGGTTGAAAGTCATTTCTCCGTCCGGCCATGCCCGAACTGCTCATCATCAAGCCCTCCTCGCTCGGCGACATCGTCCACGGGCTGCAGGTGATCGCGTCCCTCAAGGCCCAGCAGCCCGAGTGGCGCGTGTCGTGGATCGTGCGCGACCTCTTCGCCCCGCTGGTGCGGGCGGCGGCGGTGGTGGACGAGACCTTCGTGTTCCGGCGGCACGACGGCGTGCGGGGTTTCCTGCGGCTGATGCGCGAGGTGCGGCGGCGGGACTACGACGTGGCGATGGACCTGCAGGGCCTGCTGCGCACGGGGCTGATGATGAAGTGGACCAAGGCCCGCCGGAAGATCGGCCGGGCCGACGCCCGCGAGGGCGCCACGCTCTTCTACGACGACAAGGTCGGGCAGCCGTCCCACGCCGAGCCGCGGCATGCGGTGGAGATCCTGCTGCCGTTCCTCGCCGCGGTGGGCGCGAAGGCGGAGATCCAGGGCCGGCTGGTCTTCCGCGAGGCGGAGAAGCTCAACCTCTCTTTCATGGAACCGTGGCGCGGGCTGGGGCCGGTGCTGGTCTTCCCCGACAGCCGGCGCGCCGAGAAGAAATGGAACGGCTTCGCGCAGTTGACGGCGCTGCTGGTGCGCGAGGCGGGCCGGAAGGTCGTGTGGGCGGGCAACGAGCACATCCCCTGCCGGGAGGCGTTCCCCGAGGGCATGTTCCTCAACCTCACCGGCAACACCAGCCTGACCTCGCTGCCCGCGCTCATCGCCAAGGCCGACTGGGTGTTCTCGAACGACAGCGGGCCGATGCACCTGGCGGCCGCGCAGGGCGTGAAGACGATCGGCATCTTCGGCCCCACCGACCCGCGGCTCTACGGGCCCTATCCGCTGAACGCCCCGACGAATTTCGCCATCCAGGCCCCGGTGGGCGACCTGCGCCTGCTGCCGGCCAAGGAGGTCTTCGCCAAGTTCCGCCGCCTCGACGCCACCGCGCGCGGCGTCGAATGGCATTCGGCCTCGCCCTTCGCGCGCCGGGCCTGAGGCGCGGGCGCGTCACCGCGCAAGTTTTGTGTTCAATTGCGGGGGCGAAGCCCTCAACCTGACCCTCCCATGCTCGATCCCAAGCTCCTCCGCGAATCACCCGACCTCGTGCGCGCGGCCATCGCCAAGAAGCACCTGACGGTCGACCTCGACGCCGTCATCGCCGTCGACACGGCCCGGCGCGCCCTGCTGGGCGAGGTCGAGCAGCTGCGCGCGAAGCAGAAGGCGGCCAACAACGACATGGCCGCGATGAAGAAGGGCTCGCCGGAATTCCTCGCCAAGGTGCAGGAGATGAAGGCCGTCTCGGCCGAGGTGAAGGCGAAGGAGGAGGGCCTGAAAGCCGTCGAGGAAAAATGGCACAATGCCATGCTCGATCTGCCCAATCTGCCCCACGCCACGGTGCCCGAGGGCCGGACGGCCGAGCAGAACGTCGTGCATGCCACGCACGGCGACCCGGCCAAGGCCTCGCCGCAGGCCCGGCCGCATTGGGAGATCGCCGGCTTCGACAAGATCATCGATTTCCCGCGCGGGGCCAAGGTCACGGGCGCGGGTTTCCCGTTTTTCGTCGGCGACGGCGCCCGGATCGTGCGGGCGCTGCTCCAGTTCTTCCTCGATGAGGGCACGAAGGCGGGCTACACGGAGGTGTCGCCCCCGATCCTCGTCAACGCCGCCAGCGCCACCGCCACGGGCCAGCTGCCGGACAAGGAAGGGCAGATGTATGAGACGACGCCCGACCGCCTCTTCGCCGTGCCCACGGCCGAAGTGCCGCTGACGAATTTCTTCCGCGACGAGATCCTCGACGAGTCCGCACTGCCGGTCCGCCGCTGCGCCTACACACCGTGCTTCCGCCGCGAGGCGGGCAGCTACGGCAAGGACGTGCGCGGCCTCAACCGCGTGCACCAGTTCGACAAGGTCGAGCTGCTGAAGTGGGTCCACCCCTCGTCGAGCTACGAGGAGTTGGAAAAACTCCGCGCCGACGCCGAGCGCCTGCTGCAGAAACTCGAGCTGCCCTACCGCGTGCTGCTGATGTGCGGCGGGGAGCTTGGATTCGCGCAGGCGAAGAAATACGACCTCGAGGTCTGGGCCGCGGGGCAGAAGCGCTGGCTCGAAGTGTCGAGCTGCTCGAACTTCGAGTCGTTCCAGGCGCGGCGCGCGCAGATCCGTTTCCGGAGCAAGGAGACGGGCAAGCCCGAGCTGGTGCACACGCTGAACGGCTCGGGCCTCGCCGTGCCGCGAGTGCTGGCCGCCCTGCTCGAGAACAACCTGCAGGCCGACGGCCGGGTGAAGATCCCCGCCGCCCTCGTGCCTTATTTCGGCAAGGAGTTCCTCAGTTTCGGCTGAAGGGTGGCTGGGGCCCGCCCGCCATTGGGGCGGTGTCATTCTGAGCGGAGCGAAGAATCCATTTGGCCGGCCGGGATATTTCTGGATGCTTCGCTGCGCTCAGCATGACACGCAGGAGAAAGGTAAAATCTTCCTGGCCCGCGAAGGCCGCGCGGGTGGCGGCGGACCTGCCGGCGGGGCGCTGGCACCCGGCGGTGCAGGCTTGGGTGAACACGGCCCGCGGGCGCGGACCGTGGGCCGTGGCGCTTTCGGGCGGGGCGGACTCCCTCGCGGTGCTGCTGG
>CAZRNE010000014.1:0-7762 GCA_964601365.1 uncultured Opitutaceae bacterium
AGCGCGGTGGGAAACTCGGCCATCGAGCCGTCGCCCAGGAACTTCACGAGCCGGCCGCCGTATTTCGGAATCTCGGCGCGGAGGAGTTTTTCCAGCTCCCCCACGCAGGCCAGGGCGCGGGCTTCATCCTTCGCCATCATCGCGCTGTAACCCACCATATCCAGAAACATGATGGCCGCGAGGCGGCGGTTTTGTTGGGGCAGGCCGGAGAAAGTATCCATAGCGACGACGCCATTGGATAGGCATTCCCTCCCGTGGCACAAGGAGGAATCGGGGCCGGCGCCTCAATGCTGCCCGCTGGTAGCGCCCGGCGCGGCCGAGGGCTGCTCAACGGGGGTGGGAACGGGCTCCTTGGGCTGGTCCTGCTGGACCACGGCGGCCGGGGCGGAAAGGCGCTCGACCAGCAGCTGGAAGAACTCCGGATCGACGTTGAGGCGCGAGCGGAGGACGCTGCCGTAGATCTGGGACTTGCAGACCTCCAGCTCCTGCCGGGTCAGGCCGAGCAACTCGATCTGGCGGATGGCATGGCTCAGCGCCCGTGCGTAGGCGATGACGCGCTCCGCTTCCGGTGTCTGGTTTTCGAGGAGCCATTGGCTGAAGCCCGTGACCAGCTGATCAAGCGCGGGGTTGGCCGTGAGGTTGAGCGAGCTGTAGGACTCGAAGGCGGTGTTGAGGGCGCGCGCGACCTCCTCGAGCTGTTTCTCGCTCTCACCGCCGAGCAGGCCGGCCTCGCTGGCGCTGCGGAGCACCTCGCGCACGGCGCGGTCCTCGACGCGTGCGTCGGCCACCTGGTAGTCGGACTCGGCCGGGCGGGTCTTGCCCGGGATGGAGATGAACTTGGCGATGAAACGCTCGCGGGCCTTGCGTTCCTCCTCGGTGATGGCGCGGGCGTAGATGCCGAGGATCTGGAGCTGCTCGCGCACGGCGGCGGCCAGGTCGGCGTCGGGCGGCGTGACCGTGCTGTCGGTGCGGGGCACCGTGGGCGTGAAGGCCTGCTCGAGGACGTCGCGCGGGGCCACCTGCGAGAAGAACTGGGCGCGCAAGGCGGCATCGCTGGTGGACGGCACATTGCCGAAGAAGGTGTCAGGGATGAACTGGTTGGGAGTCAGCCCGCTGGCGGTGAGGTCGAGGTAGGAAAGGCCGGCCACCACGGGTCGGAAGGCATTGCTCGTGACCAAGTCCGCGACGTAGACGACCGGAGTGGACGCTCCGTCGGGGAGGACACGGACATAGAGCGTGCCGGTGCCGGCGAGGATGTTGCCCTTGTTGGCGTTGTAATTGAACTGTCCCGCGCCGGTGCCGGGCGTGAAGGTGGTGCGATCCGGGATGGGGGTGGAGTTCGCCCGGTTGATGTAGAAGAACACGCCGCCGGCCACGAGGTCGGTGCCGCGATCGTTGACGGGCGTGGTGCTGCCGTCGTTGTTGATGGCCGGCGCCGGGGCGCGTGAGCGGATCTGGAAGGCCGTGGCGGAATTGGCCGTGGCGGCCGTCGGCGCGTGGCTGACGAGCACGAGGTTGTTGGTCGCGGCCGCATTGCCGATCGTGATGCCATCCGCCGCGGCGGTGCCGTCGGCGATGATGATAAGCGAACCGTTGCGCACGGCCACGCGCTCGTTGGGTTGCATGGTGACCTTGCGCGCAAAGAGGAGGAGGTCGCCCTGGTCGGCCTTGAAGATGGACGAGCGGAAGGTCGGGGTGGCCTTGGCGTTGGTGCCGGTAACGGCGCCGCTGCCGAGGACGATCTCGCCGGTGGTGGAATCGAGGCGAGTAACGTTCTGACCGGTCGAACCAGGCACGGTTATCTGGATGAAGTCTTTGTGGGCGTTGTCGTTGTTTGTGCCCTGGGCCAGGCGGTTGTCGCCCGTGGTCCAGATATCGCTGCCGATGATGATGTTGCGGCCGATCACGCCGACCGAAGTGAAGCGACTGGTTGGCGAACCGATGTCGCCAACCGAGGTGACGGTGGAGGTGGGGGCGTTGACCGTCAGCACGCGGCCCGCGCCGAGCAACCCAGCTTGGAACGTGATGCCTTGGGTGGTGGAGGCGAAAGCGTTGGTGACCGTGAACACCGGATCGACGTTGAGCTGCACCGGCGTCGTGCTGCTGTAAACCTGCGGGCCGGTGGTGTTGATCGTGATGTTGGGTGCGCCTACCAGCGTTTCGATCGTGACGGGATCGTTGAACGTGATGCGGGTCGCGTTGAAGTTGGCCCGCACCGCCGTGGTGCCGGCGGCATTGGTCGTCACATCACCAATGCGGCTGGTCTGGCCGACCGGTGCGTTGAAAACGGTGGCTCCACTGACATTGGCCGTCAGGTCGCTCTCCCCGGTGGAAGCAAAGCTGACGTCGCCGTTGAGGGGTGCAACCGTGGCGACGGGCTGGTCGGTGTTGATGGTGTTGTTGTAGGTGAGATTGGCAGCGTTGAAGATGGTGTTGGCGCCGAGCAGGACGGACTTGTTGTAGGTCTGGTTCCCGCTGGTGGAGACCAGGCCGCCATAGAACCGCATGGCACCGGCACCGTTGGTAGTGATCGAGGCGAGCGGGGCCGAACCGCCAATCGCACCCATGAAGAGGGCGTCACCGGTCAGATTGACCGTCAGAGCCTGGCCGCCATTGAGCGTGGTATTGAAGCGTCCGGTCGGACCGGCAAGGACGAGCGCGCTGGTGAGCGTGACCGGGTCGTTGAAGCGGAAGAAGCTGCCGACCGTCAGCTGGCCTCCGCCGAACTGGGTGGAACCGGGCGCGTCCGTGAGCAGGGACCCGATGTTGGTGATGCCCGCGGTGAAGTTGGTGACACCGGGCGAGTTGATCGTAACGGCGCCGGTCCCGCTGCTGATGCCCGCCAAGGTGGCATTGGCCCCGGCGACGACCGTGATCGCACCCCCTGCGGTGGAAAGTGTGCCGGCGGAGTTTGCGGTGATGCTCTGTGCGGCGGTCAGGTTGAGGTTGCCGGAGGAGGTGCCGATGGAAGCATTGATGATCAGGTCGCCGCCGGTCGAACCGAGGTTGACCGTCGAGGCGCTGTTGATCGGGGAACTGATGGTCAGGCTGCCGAGCGACGACAGGTTGAAGGTGCCGGTCGTCGTCACGCCCGCGAGCGTGACGATGCTGACATTGGACAGGGTGATGGTGCCGCCATTCAGGGTGACGGTGCCGAAGTTGTTGCCCGGCGCATCGAGGAAGATGTCGAAGCCGTTCGACGTGAAATCAGACAACCCCGGAACAACGGTGGGGGCGCTGTCGGAGATACCAACCGTCCCCGAGAAGGCCCCGGTGCTGTTGACCGTGAGCGACGGGGCGTTGATCCCGGCCAGGTTCACCCCCACGGCGTTCAAGGCGAGGCTGACGGTGGCGGTGCCCGTCACGTTCATGGTGGAGTCTTCCGTGAGGCTCACGGCGCCGCCGGTGAAGGTCAGCACCGGACCGAAATTCGTGGTGTCAGCGGCGTTGTCACCCAAGACAATGGGGTTGCCGGGCGAAGTGAGGGTCGTGTCGCCGGTGATGTTGATGGAGGTGCCGGCGGTGTCGGTGATGCCGCCCGCGGAGGTCAGGGTCAGCGTGCCCGTGGCGGAGTTGACACCGGTGAGGACGGTGGCGCTGTCTTCGGTGATGGCGACCGTGCCGCCGACGAAAGTGAGCGTGCCGAAGTCGGTGGTCTCCCCCGCCCCGTCACCGAGCGTGATATTGGAGGCACCGGCGTTGAAGCTGGCGGCGCCGCTGATGGCGAGGTTGCCGTTGTCGGTGATCGGACCCGCCGTGGTGACGGCCAGGTTGGCGGCGTTGGTCGTGGGCGCCACGAAGCCCGTGGCGCTGGTATTGTTGATCGTGAGGGTGCCGAGCGCGCCGTTGGGCGCCGTGCCGACGACCCCGGCGATGGTGGTGGCGGCCGAACCGGTGTTGACGGTGAGATCGTTGGCCTCGCTGGCCTGGCTGTCGATGTTGGCGGCAAAGGCCACGGCGCTGTTGGTGGTTTGCAGCGTGATGTCGGAGTCGACCCGGACGTTGTCGTTGTAGGTCTGGGTGCCGCTCGTGGTGACGTTGCCGTTGATCGCGGTGGTGCCACCGGCGTTGGTGGTGAGCGACAACGGCGCCGCGACGCCGCCGACCGCGCCGCCAAAGGAGGTCGTGCCGGTGGAGTTGGCCACGACGACGACCGCGCCATTGAGCGTGGAACCGAACGAAATATCACCCGCCCCGGCGTTGAAGGTGGTGTCGACCCCGAGGGTCGTCGCATCGCCGAAGGCCTGGGCGCCGGTGGTGGTGACACTGCCGCCGTTGATGACGGTGCTGCCGGTTGCGTCGGTGGACACGGTCGCCAGCGGGGTGGTGTTGCCCACGGCCGAGGTGAAGGTCGTCGTGCCCGAGGAGCCGACCGCAAGGTTGTTGGCGCCGTTGACGGTGCCGGTGAACGTGACGTTGCCGGTGCCGGCGCTGACCGTCAGGTCCCGGCTCAGGGACGTCGTGGTGGCAAAGGTCACGGCCGAATTCGTGGTCGCTAGGGTCGCGTTGTTGACGCCCACCGTGACGGGGTCGTTGTAGGTCTGGGCGCCGGTGGTGGTGATGGAGCCGCCGTTGATGGCGGTCGTGCCTCCGGCGTTGGTCGTGAGGTCGCCCGCGGTCACGGCGGCGCTGAAGGTCGTCGCGCCGGTGGAATTGAGCGCCATCGCATCGAGGGCACTGCTGCCGCCCACCGCGCCGGTGAAGGTGATGGCGCCGGAACCGGCGTTGACCGTGAGGTCGCGCGCGCCGCCCGTGGAGTTGAGCGTGCTGGAGAAGGTGACGGCGCTGTTGGTGGTCGAAAGCGTCGTGTCGGCCCCGAGCGTCACGGCTCCGGTGTAGGTCTGCGTGCTCGCAGAGGTGACGGTGCTGGTGTTGATCGTGGTCGCTCCGGAGACGCTGAGGGTGCCCAGACCGGTGACCGTGTCGGTCGTGGCATCGCCGAAGACGGCGTTGCCGGTGACCCCGAGATTGAAGCCGCCGCCCGCCACAGTGCCGTTGAAGGTGGTCGTGGTGGCGCTGAGCGCGGTGTTCGCCCCGAGCGTGACGTTGTCGTTGTAGGTCTGGGTGCCGGAAGTCGTGACCACGCCGCCGTTGATGACCGTCGTGCCACCGGCGTCGGTCGTCAGGTTGGCCAGGGCCGTGGTGCCGCCGACGGCCGCATTGAAGGTGGTCGTGCCGGTGGAGTTGGCCGTGAGCCCGAATCCGCCGTTGACCGTGCTGTTGTAGGTGATCGCACCCGTGCCAGCGCTGACCGCCACGTTGCCGGTCAGCGTCGTGGCGGAGTTGATCGTGACATTGTCGTTGGTGGTCGTGATGTCGCCCGCCGTGCTGATGCCGCCCGCGGCCGTGAGCGAAACCGCACCGTCGGTGCTGACATCGCCCGCGGCGGCGAAGGTGGCCGTGCCGGACTGGCTCACAGTGAGCGGGCCCGTGCTGGTCGTGGTGACGGTGTTGTTCACCACGAGATCTGTCCCCGTCAGGCTGATGCCGCCCGCGGCATTGGTGTTCACCGCGCCGTTGAAGGTCGTCGTGCCGCTGCCGGCCGACTGCGTCAGGGTGGCGGCGTTGAAGGCCGAGGACACCGTGACGTTGTTCGCGCTGGCGATCGTGACATCACCCAGGCGGGTTGTTCCCACCGCGCCGGTGAAGGTGATGCTGCCGGCCGTGCCGGCCGTGAGCGTCAGATCCTCGGCCGTGGCCCCGGCCGTCGTCGCATCCAGCGTCGATTGGAAGGTGATGTTCCCGCCTGTGCCGCTCGTGGTCGTGTTGATCGCCACCGTGCTGCCGGCCCCGTTGAGCGTCACCGCCCGCAGGAAGTTAACCGCGTCCGAGGTCGTGCTGATCGTGCGCGAACCGGTGATTGCCACCGCCCCGGCTCCATTCTGCGTCACCGCCCCATCGGAGGTGATGTTGGCATTGAGGGTCAAAAGACCGGCATTGGTGAATGACACCGGACCACCGGTCGTGGTGGTGAAGTTAGCATTCACCGTTTGCACATTGCCGGTCAGGCTGATGCCGCCCGCGGCGTTGGTGTTCACCGCGCCGTTGAAGGTCGTCGTGCCGCTGCCGGCCGATTGCGTCAGGGTGGCGGCGCTGAAGGTCGAGCTGGCGGTGACGTTGTTCGCGCTGGCGATTGTGACATCACCCAGGCGGGTCGTGCCCACCGCCCCCGTGAAGGTGATGTTGCCGGCCGTGCCGGCCGTGAGCGTCAGATCCTCGGCCGTGGCCCCGGCCGTCGTCGCGTCGAGTGTCGATTGGAAGGTGATGTTCCCGCCGCTGCCGCTTGCGGTCGTGTTGATCGCCACCGTGCTGCCGGCCCCGTTGAGGGTCACCGCCCGCAGGAAGTCCACGTTGTCCGAGGTCGTGCTGATCGTCCGCGACCCGGTGATCGCCACGGCCCCGGCGCCATTCTGCGTCACCGCCCCGTCGGAGGTGATGTTGGCATTGAGGGTCAGCAAACCGGCGTTGGTGAGCGTCACCGTCCCACCGGCTGCGGTAGTGACGTTGTTGTCCAAGGTAATCCCTCCTGACGTGGTCGTAAGTGATACACTTCCACTCGCCGTCGTGACCGTGTTCCCCGTCGTGATGGCCCCTCCGGCCACCACCGTGATGTCGCCCGAGGTCGTGGTGTTCAGCCCGCCCGTGGCGTTGCCCAACTGCACCCCGTTGGTTTCCGCAATGAAGATGCCTCCCGTTGCCGTCGTCAGGTCCAACTCCGTCGCTGCGGTGTCGATGTCCCCCGCCGCCGTGCTGTCACCGAGGCCACTCGCCGCCGTCAGCGTCACCACGTTGCCGGCCACGTTCTCGTTGCCCGAGCCTTCCAAGGCGGTATTGTCCGTGATCGCACCCGCTGTGGCCGTCATCGTGACCGCCCCCGTGCCGCTGACCTGACCCAACGCGATGCCGTTGGCCGCCGTCAGACTGATCGCGCCGCCTCCGGCGCTGTAAACCGTGCCGTCGGCCATGGAGATGTTGTTGGCGGTCGCCGTCACCGTAATCGTGCCGGCCCCTGTCGTCGTCAGATCGCCGTTGGCGTCGTGCGTGACGCCGGTGCCGCCGGTCAGGCTCAGGTCGCCGGTGGTGGAGGAGACCGCCGCGTTCACCGTCAGCAACCCCGCGGCATTCAAGGTCACATCCCCGCTGCCATTGGCCGTCACCACACTGTTGACCGTCAGCGCCCCCGCCGTCGTGCGCACGTCGATGTTGCCGTTGCCACCCTGCGTGAGCACGCCGGTCCCACCGATAATCAGGCCGTTGGTCTCCTGCACCACGATATTGCCGCTTGTCGTGTTGGTCGCCACCAAGGTGCCAAGGGTCGTGTCGAGATCCGCGGCGCCGCCCGCCGAACCGATGCCGGTGGCCGCCGAAAGGGTCGCCGTGCCGGTGGTCGTAAGATTTGCCGACTCTGCCGCAGTGTTATCCGTGATCGCTCCCGCCGTCGCCGTAACATTAATGGCACTCGAAGTCGTCGTGATTTCACCCAGCAACACGTTGCCGGCCGCTGTAACAGTCACCTGCCCACTGCCCGTGCTGTAGACCGTGCCGTCGGCCATCGTGATATCGCCCGTCGTAGCGGTTACTCCTATGGTGCCCACCCCAGTCGTCGTCAGATCACCCGCCGCAGTGTGTGTCACCCCTGTGCCACCGGTCAGGCTCAGCGCCCCCGTTGTCGATGAGATCGCCGCGTTCACTGTCAGCAAACTACCCGCCGTGATCGTGACGGTGCCGGTGCCGGCGTTGAGCGCCGCATTGATCGCCACCG
>CAZRNE010000014.1:7862-78962 GCA_964601365.1 uncultured Opitutaceae bacterium
CTGAAGCCCTGGGCGCCGGTGTCATCGGTGTTGGCCGTGATCGTGACGGTGCCGGTGCCGGCGTTGAGCGCCGCATTGATCGCCACCGCGTCGGCGGAGGTGAGCAGGACGTTGCCGTTGTTCGACTCGCTGGCCCCGGCGATGGTCAGGGTGCCGGTGGTGCTGCGCAGCTCGAGGGCCCCGCCGTTGGAATCGACGGTGAAGCTGGCCCCGTCCGCCTCGGTGAGGAAGACGCCGCCGGAGCCCGAGGTCGCCGTCACCGTGGCGGCGGTGGTGTTGATGTCGGTCGCCGTGCCGGTGGTGCCGATCGAGCCGGAGCCGGTGGTGAGGTTGCCGAGGGCCACCGTGCCGGTGGCCGCCGAAAGCGCGGAGTTGTTGTCGGTGTCCAGGATGCTGCCGGCGTTGCTGGCCACCGTGATGGTGGCGGTGCTGCCGCCGTTGGCCGTGATGATGCCCAGCTCGGCGCTGCCGGTGCCCACCCCGGCGCCGGTGTTGACGGTGATGCTCACCGCCCCGGCGGTGTTGTTGGTGGTGGTGATGGTGCCCGCCGTGGTCTGACTGAAGCCCTGGGCGCCGGTGTCATCGGTGTTGGCCGTGATCGTGACGGTGCCGGAGCCGGCGTTGAGCGCCGCATTGATCGCCACCGCGTCGGCGGAGGTGAGACTGAGGTTGCCCGTCGTCGAGGAGACCGCCGCGTTCACCGTCAGCGACCCCGCGGCATTCAAGGTCACATCCCCGCTGCCATTGGCCGTCACGTTCGCCCCAGCCGCAATGGTCAATGAAGAGGTATCAGAAGTGAGGACAACAGCGCCGTTATTCGCAGTCGCGATAGTGTTGCTTACCACCACCGAATTGCCGGTGCCAGTGACGCTACCCACAGTATTCAAATCCTCGGCTATCGTTAAGACCCCAGTTACCGCACCGCCCAAGATCAGCTCATCCGTATCCAAATTGTAGTCCGCACCACTACCGACCAAGGTTAGATCTACGTTGCCCGTCGTCACAAGTGAAAGGGTCTGACTGGTCGTGTCTTTCGTGTTGAGTGTCCCAATGCGCAGAGCCGAGCCGGAGGTGATGTAAACTGAGCCGGCATCCTCATTGGTGGTAATGTTGAGAAGGCCTTGATTGTCGGGCGCCCCGCCGGTTGACGCATTGATCGTCAACGCCAGAGCGTTGGTGCCGGTGCCGTTGTAGATCTTGCCGTCGCTGGTCAGTGAGATTGAACCGGCGTTGGTCGTGTCAGCCGTCGCATCAGTGCGCGAGGCCACACCCACCACCAGCGCCGTTGCATGTGAAAGGGCAATCTCGCCGGCTGTGCCCGCCGTGCCGGCGGTCACATTGATCGAACCGGAGGTCGCACTGTCCGTGCCTGTATCATCCGCACCTGTGAGCGTAGCTGCTCCCGTTTGAAGTTTGCCCGAGCCTGTCACATTTGTGCCGGCACTGAGCGTGATGCTGCCGGAGATGGCTGCCTCATTGGTGGCATTAGCATCCGCCACCGTTGCATCTCCTGTGGTCAGGTTCGCGTTCACGGTCAGGCTGGTTGTGTCGGCCGTAAGGCTGATACCGCCGCTCGCGACGCCGCTGGTGGTCGAATTGGCAGTCGTGATGGCGGCGTTGACCACGATGGTTTCGTTGGTCAGGGAGACACCTGCGGCAGTATTGGTGTCCACGACCCCGTTGAGGGTCGTCGTGCCGGTGCCGTCGGTCTGGCTGAAGGAGGCTGCCGTGATGGCGGCGGCGGTCACATCGTCTGCGCTGACGATCGACAGGGTGCCGAGCCTACCACCACCACCGACGGCGCCGGTGAAGGTAATGTCGCCGGCACCGGCATCGATGGACAAAGTGCGCGCCGTGGCGTCCCGGTCGAGGGTGGAGCCGAAGGTGACATTGGCACCGTTGGTGCTGGTGCGGTCGATGATCAGGTTGCTTTCAAGCGTGACGGCACCATTGAAGCTGGCCGTGGCCGTTGCGGTATCGTCGTCAAGCCGCACGGTGGCGCCGGCGATGATGATGGAGCCGGCGGTAATGTTGAGGCCGGCGATACCCTGAAGATTGCCGATGTCGCCGTTGAAGCGGACGGTCGCGCCACCGGCCGTGACCGTGAGGGTGCGGTTGGCCGTGCCCGCATTGTCAGCATTGAGGGTGCTGCCGAAAGTGAGATGGTTGTCGTTGGTGCCGTCGGTGTTGACCGTGACGTTGGCGCCCAGGACGACGGCACCATTGAGCGTAGCAGTGGCACCACCGGCACCGGCGCTGACATCCACAGTGGCGCCGTTAAGATTGATGGTCGAGGCGGTGATATCGAGATCGGCAAGAGCCTCGGCCGAGCCGATGTTGGTGAAAGTGACGGCGCCGGTGCCAGCGTTGACAACGAGGGCCCGGTTGGAGGCAACCGCGTCGGCGTTGACGGCGGAGGCGAATGTGAGATTGTTGTCAGTGCCGGTCGCCTTGTCGGTATTGAAGGTGACATCGGTGCCAAGGGAAACAGTGCCGGTGAGGAGCGAGGTCGTCTGGGCAGCATCGTTGTCGTTCAGATTCACCGTGGCGGCGTTGAAGGCGATAGTGGCGGCGGTGACGTCGAGGTCGGCCAGTTCACCGTTGGCGGCGGCGCCAATGTTGCCACTGAAGGTGACAGCGCCGGCAGTGCCGGCATTGACGTTCAACGTGCGGTCGGCAGTGGTGGAATTGTCAGCGTTGATCGTGCTGGTGAAGGTAATACCAGCACCCCCAGCGTTGTTGCCATCGTTGGTGGCGTCGACTGTGGCGGCCCCGATGAGGGTAACTGCCCCGAGGCTGACCGGATCGGCAGAAGTGCGGACGGTGCCGCCGATGCTGTTGGCTGCAGCATCAGCATCGAGCCCACCATCGAAGAGGAGAATATCGGTGCCGGCATCGCCGAGTGTAATTGTGCCGGTGCTCGCAAAGGTGACTGCGTTGGTGATGGTGGTAGCGGAGCCGGTGAGGCTGACGGCGTAACCCCGGGCGACGGTGGTGAGGGTAGCGGCGCTGAGATTGCCCTGGAAGTTCATGGCGCCGGTGGAGTCGGCGTTGTCGTCATGGAGGGTCAGGGTGCCGAGGCCGGTGGCGGCGCCGGAGATGGTGGTGGTGCCGTTGCGAGAACGCAGAGTGAGGTCATTGTTGCCCCCGGTTATCGAGGCCACATTTATGATGGCACCGGTGGCACTGCCTCCATTGTTGGAGGTGTCGAGGGTGGCGGCCGCTGTCAGGGTAGCCGCGCCGAGATCCATCTGCTGGCCGGCAGTGCGCACGGTGCCAGCGAGGTTGGTGCCGGAGGGGTTGGTGGCGTTGCCCGTCGTGGCGAGACCGCCGGTAAAGGTAAGCACATCGGCATTGTCGTTGCCGAGGGTGACCGCGCCGGTGTTGAGGAAATTGGTGTCAGCGGTGATGGTGCCACCGGCGTTGAGGGCGACGCTGTAATTATGTCCAAAAGTAGTCAGGCTGAGTGCGTTCACCGCGCCGACAAAGGTGACGGCACCGGTGTTGCCGGCGTTATCCGACTGGAGCGTGAGGTTGAGAGGAGTGGTTCCGCCGACTGCGCCGGTGAGTGTAACGGTGCCGGAGCCGGAGATGAATTGGAGGCTCTCGGTGCCTCCCGCGGCAGTGCCATCAGTAGTGCCGGTGATGGAGATGTTGCCACCACCAGCAGTGCCGGTATCGAGAACGATGCTGAGGCCGTCACCCACGACAACACTGTCACTGATGGTAATGTCCTGATCGGCAGTAACGATGTTGGCATTCAGCGTGGTGGTGGCACCGGCACCGTCCAGGGTAACAGAGGCATTGCCCGCGCCGGTGATCTGGCCGTTGACCGTAATGGTGCCGCCCGAGGGTGAGAGCAGCGATACCGGGTCATTGAAAGTGATGGCACTGACGGTGATCCCACCGGTGCCATTGGAACGACCGATGGTGATGCCGCTGAAGCCGTTTTGGAGCGCTGCAATCTCGGTGGCATCCAGCGCGAAGTCAGTTGCCGCGCCAGCTGCGCCAACGACAACCGGGCGGGCAACAGTGGCCGGCTGCAGGATGATTGCTCCCGTGCCGGTGACGGTGTTGGCATCGGTGGCGTTCAACACAATCGTGTCGGCGGTGATGGTGATCGCTCCAGAGCCCGACGCGATGGTGTTGCCCGCCCCGGCGGTTTGCGTGAAGGTGCCGCCGTCGCCGGTGCCAGCCGTGAGGGTGATGGCGGCATTGGCCGCGGCAGTGGAAAGAGCCCCGCTGAGAGTGATGTCGCCATCGGCGCCAGGCTGGCGGATGGTGACGGGATCCGTGAAGGTGGCATTGCCGATGGTCGTCAGTCCGGTGCCGTCGGAGCGACCGATGGTGATGCTCGCAAATCCGTCCTGAAGTGCTGCGATGTCGGTCGCATCAATGGACAGAGTGCCCGCTCCCGTGCCAACGCCGATAGATTCGCCCGTGGTCGAAGGTTGTAATGTGATGGAACCACCGGTGCCCTGAATGGAATTCGCTCCACCAGTAAAATCGATTTCGTCGGCGGTGGCCGTAAGGCTGCCGGCACCAATATCAAATGAGGTATTGGCAATGGCCAGGGTGCCAGTGCCGGCATTCAGCGAGACCGCATCTCCACCCAACGTCTCTGCCGTATTGCTCAGAGTCAGGTTGACTCCACCTGTGGTGGCGAGGGAAACCGTTTGGGCACCCGCCCCGGTCGCAATGGCACCAATGGTGAGTGCTTCCGCACTGGTAATCTGAATTTCCCCCGCGGCGCCGGCACCACCATCGGTGGTGATCGAGAGGTTGCCGGCGGTGTTGGTGGATCCGCCACCGGCCGTGCCAAAGGAAACATCCAAGGCGGTGCCGGGGGTGCCGTTATTAACGCGATCGGCCGAAGTAATCGTAATGTTGCCGGAGGTGGCGGTGTCATTCGCCGTATTATTGGTAACGGTGGCTGCGCCGATCGTAAGCGCATTGCTACCGCTCAATCCCACATCGCCAGCGCCGGTGACGTTTAGAGTGATGCTTCCCGAAGTGGCGGTGTCGACTGCGTCATTTGTGGCCGCATCCACAGCTGCACTTCCTGTGATCAGGCGCCCCGCACCGTTGATTCCGGTCACGGCGGTAATGCTGATATTGCCGCTGGTGGCGGTGGTCACGCCCGCTGCATCCGCGACCGTGGCATTGCCGGTCGTCACATTGTCTGTTATCGTAATGGCCCCTGCCGCAGCCGACAGGGTGATACCGCCCGAGGCCGTGCCGCTGGTGGTGGTGGCTGCTGTGGTAATACCGGCGACGCCATCGACGGTGCCTACGGTGAATCCGTTGGTCTCGCCGGTGAAGCTGAAGCTGCTCCCGACACCGGCAAGGGAGGCGGCAAGGGTCGTGACATTGCTGGCGGCATCGAGGGTGACATCGCCTGCGACCGTGGTTGTGAGCGCGAGGCCGCTTGCCACAATCGCCTCATCATCGGTGATGGTGCCTCCGGCGGTGATGCGCGCATCGCCGGTGCCGACGTTTATACCGGTCAGTCCGCCAAGGGTGGCACCGCCGATAATGAGTCCGTTTGTCTCAGTGATAAAGGCGCTGCCGCCTTGGGTGCGGAGTTCGAGGTTGGAAACATTGGTTGCAATCCGGGAACCCGTAAGACCGACCGTGCCGGTGGTGTTGGCGGCATTGCTGATGTCGAGCGCCGCCGAGCTGGCGGTGATAGTAGAGGTCGCGGTGCGTAGGATGTCGCTGCCGTCAGTCGGGCCGTTCTGAACAATCAGAACATGGCCGGTGGTGGTAAGATTGGAGATGGTGATGTCACCGCTGGCATTATTCGTGGTCGGTCCAGTGCTGACCGTGAGCGAAATGTTCTGATTACCGGCGTTGATGGTAATGCCATCGGCCATCGTGATAACTGCGGCTCCGGCCCCGCGATTAGCGTCTTCTACCCCGTTCGCAACCGTCTCATTTGCAACGAGAGTAACCGCTCCGTTGTTTGTCGTGATATTCGAATTTAGTGTAATGCTTCGTCCTGCCTGCATCGAGAGGGCCACACCCGCTGTAGTAATATTAATGTCGCTCGAAACAGCCAACGTGATGTCCTGATTCGCTCGTAAGAACACATCTGCACCAGCGGCATTGATCGTATCCTTGTCGATTGTCACATCTGCACCACCGGTATCCGAAAAGGCATCCACCGCCGTCAATGCAGTCGCAGAACCACCGTCATCGATCGTGATATCTCGCGGATCTAACAGAAGTGTGCCTCGCATGCCGTTGGGCGCTAAGGCGTCGACTGCACCTCTAAATTCGAGCACTTCTTTGCCTGATACCTCAATAAATCCGCCGTTGCCGGCGAAGGGGCCGCCGCGGGCGGAGATGTTGCCGTAGAAGCGGGTGATGTCGTCGGCCCAGACGATGACCTTGCCGCCGTCGCCGGACTGGGTGGCGTCGGCGACGAGGCCGGCGGCGACGCCTACATAAGTGCGGTGGGCGTTGCGGACATCGGGGTTCTTGCCCTGGAAATCGCCGCCGACGAGGATGGTGCCGCCGCCGGCCGCGCCGGAGGCGTCGAGGCGGGCGCCGTCGAACAGGCCGACCTTGTCGCCGGTGACCTCGATGCGGCCGCCGGTTTCTCCGGCCGTGACTGAGGAGGCGTCGATCGTGCCGCGCACGAGCACCTGGCCGCTCCCCTGCCCCTGCAGGCGCACGTCGCGGCCGGCCAGCTTGCCGTCGTGCGTGATGGCGATGGAGTAGAAGTCGCCGGCGGCGAGGACGGCGGTGCCGCGGCCAGCGTCGATCGTGCCGGAGTTGGTGACGCCCGTGCCGCCATCGGTGGCCGGCGGGGTGTTGCCGGCGTCGACGAAGATGCTGCTGCCGTCCTGGCCGAGGAGGACCTTGTCACCGGCGGCGAGGCCGATGAAGCCACCGGGGGAGACGATGGAGCCGGTGTTGACGACGGAGCGGCCGATGAGGGCGGCCATCTCGGCGCGGATGGAGCCGGCGTTGCGGACATCGCCGGTGAGGCCGGTGAAGCGGTCGAGGCCGGCGAGGAAGTCCTCCTTCGAGAGCGAGCCGCCGATGGCGTAGAGACGGCCGACGTCGACGACGGCGCTGGAGCCGAAGTAGATGCCCGCCGGATTCATGAGGTAGACGTGGCCGTTGGCGAGGAGCGCGCCGTCGATCTGCGAGGGCGTGAGGCTGCCGATCCAGTTGAGCACGCGGGCATCGGCGCCGGGCTGGACGAAGCGCACGGTGTCGCTGGCGGGGACGTTGAAGGAGCCCCAGCGCAGCACGCTGTTGTGGTCGACCGTGACCGTGGTGGTGTTGGGCGCGGTCTGGACGGTGGCGTTGCCGGTGACGACGGTGAGGTCGGTCAACTGCGCGCGGGCGGCGCCGGCGAGCAGCCCAAGCCCGGCCAGCAGTCCGGCGACGAGGCGCGGGACGAAAGCGGCGGGGCTGGTGCGGCGGGCTACCATGAGAAGCTGGTGACGATGTAGAATTCCTTGTTGCCCTTCTCCATCACGATCCGCGAATCGGCAGGACGGGTGTCGTCGCGGAGTTCGGTGAGGGCGGTGGCGTAGTCGCAACGGAGGGAAAAGTTCTGCTTCACGATCAGGGTGAGGCCGACGCCGGCACCCATCATGTTGAGGTCCTGGTCAACGAGCGGGGTGGGTGTGGGCGCGGTGACAGGGGCGTTGGGATCGGGTGGGTCTGGAGGGATGGGCGTGACATCGCGGCGGCCGTAGTCGAAGAACGCACGCAGGGAGAGGTCCCAGTCGGGGCCCTGGCCGGACTTGGTCGGGCGCCACTTGAAGGGCCAACGGTAGAACTTGCCGATGTCGCCGGGGCGGAGGGAACGCGGCAGATGCCAGGCGTATTCAAAGGTGCCGTTGAGAAACTCGTCGGCGGACAGAATCGATTCGGGATAGCCGCGCACGGAAAGCGCGCCGCCCATCGGTTCCTGTTCCTGCGGGATGAGGCGTTCGCCGCGCAACAGCACGCGCCCCTTCAGGCGGAGCGAGACCTCGTGGGCGAGGTGGGGACCGGCAGCGTCGCGACGGAAAAGCGAATCGAGATAGACGGCGCCGCCGAGCTGCCACTTGGCGGACGTCCAATCCGGATCGGCGCCGAGCCGGCCGAGCGCGGGGATGCCGGTGGTGGTGTCGACGTTGGCGAAATCGCCGACCGTCTGCTCGAGGCGCAGGCCGGCGGAAACGGACCACCCATCGCCGTCGCGTGTGAGGGTGGTGCCGAGAAAGGGCACGAGGAAATCGGAGTCGCCGGAGACCAGCGGGATGTCGCTGATGAGGGACTGGATCTCGTAGTGGTTGAACTGGGCGCCGATCACGGAGACGAGCTGCCAGTTGCGCCGGAACGTGAAGTGGTTGGTGAGCTCGATGCCGCCGAGCCAGTTCTTGCCGGCGAAGCGGAGGTTCTGGAGCGTGGCGTCGCTCGCAAGGAAATCGCCGTAGGAACCGTAGACGCGCGCGAGCAAATGCGCGGGCTTGATCACCGGGATGCGGTAGGAAAGGAAGGTGCCGTAGGTGTCGAGGTCGGGCGTGCTGATGGCGTCGACGTTGAAGATGTCGTCGTGGTTCGTGAGCTGGTTGTGCTGGAAGCCGAGGCGCAGGCGGATCTCGCCGGTGGACTCGGTGCCGAAATTGTTCGCCTGGCTGAAAACCTGCCACGACTTCGCCTCGTTGATGAGGTAGTCGAGCACGACCTTGCCGGGCGCACCCGCGGAAGCAATGGAAGCCTCGACGCGGCGGCCGGGGTGCAGGCTCAGGCCGTAAAGGTAGCGGTTGAGGGCTTCCTGGCGGAAGAGGCTGCCGGGTTCTTCGGGCGTCGCGCCGGGGCGCAGGGGCGAACGCTCGGCGACGCGGCGGTGCTTGGGGTGGTTGATGGAGGCCTGGGGCTTGATGCGCTTGCCGCGGGCGAGCGTGCGGACCTCGGAGATCTGGCTGGCCCAGATGACGAGCTGGGCGGATTGCTGGCCGGAAGCGCGGTTGTCGAATACGCCGGAGGCCGAGGACTCCAGGTCGGTGAACGCGACCCACACGCCGTAGATGTCGCGTGCGTTATACCAGCGCACGATTTCCTGGGCCACAGCACGGAGGGCCCCGGCATCGAAACGGCTGCCGGCGGGAATCTCGCCCAAGCGCAGGTCTTCGGCCGCGGCGTCATTAGGCGTCCGGAAAACTTCGCCATCGCGCGTGAGGCGGACGACGAGTCCGTTCAGATCATCCAACGCGGGCAGGTCGGGGTGCGCGAGGCCGTAGGAAAATTCCAAACGCTCGATGACCACGCCGGCGTCCTGCGGGGCAACGGGAGGAGTGGCCGGCTCGGGATCCTGGGCCGCGGAAAAACCGGCCAACACCAAGTATAGCAGCGCTACGCGGGAGGTCGAACCCGGCCAAAGCCGACGGCCCGGTTGCGCCCACCGGGAGCGCAACCGACCAATAGCAAAGCTCGCGAAATGATGGGGGTGGGGTAACATGCTAGCTGCCGGATGAAGGACAGCGCGCTGAGTATCAGTCGTTAGCCTATGTGGTCGTGGAGGTGATATGCTTCACCAAACTTGACCTAGTCCAAGCAGAAAAAATCGGAACCGATGGGGGGTTTCCCCTACGGGAAAAACTGCAGCATAGGCGTTTGCCCACAGCGCCGGACGCTTAAAAAGGAGAGCCGGTGGAACGGAGCAAACGGGTCAAGAAATTGGCGCGGAACTTGGACAACCACTTGATGGATTCCTGCCGGTTCATCTCACCGGCTGCTTCGACCAGGCAGGAGGCCGCGGGCAAGGCACCGCGGCCAAGGTTGGACAGGACGCCCGATTCGAAGGCCGAGGGCTGCGCGTCCATCTGGTAAGGGATGTCGCTGATGACGGGCGTCGCCACCGGCAATGTCCGCAAGACCACGAGGTCGGCCGGGCCGGGTTCGCCGATGATGACATCGAGCCACGGCTGGTTCTGCGGGTGCAGGCCGAGCATGGGCGCGGCGGGATCGAGCTGCGTCGCGAGGAAAGACAACCAGGCATTGAGCGATTCGGCCGGGCTCTGGCCGGGCACGGCCGGCAGGCGCAGGCGGACGGATTGCGCGTGCTTGCTGTCGCCGCACCAGGCGTGGCCGACGGGCGCGAAGGCGGCGCAATTCGACCGCAGGTGGTGGAGGACACGCCGCAACGCCGTGAATTCGCGCGCGAAGTGCGCGGTCCAAGCAGGCAAGCCGACGGGCGAGTCAAGCTGCGTGGCGGCGGGCTGGGCCGGCGCGCGCTCGCGGAGGGATTTCTGCGCGGCATCGAGCACGGCGAGGACCGTCGAACTGGAATTGGTGGCGCGGCATTTTTCGCCGGCATCGCGGAGCGCGGGCAGGAGCTCGCCGGCCTGCCACGCAAAGGGCTGTCCGGCGCAATGTGCGAGCAGCACCATCGGGTAGAGCGAGCGGCCCTTGCCGTCGCGCGACGACCACATGAGGCCGGTGAGCGACTCGTGCAGACGGCGCCAGTGGATGATGTGGTCGAAACCGGGCGTGACCTTGCCGGCGCCGGCCTTCTCCCACGCGGCGCTCTCGACCTGATGCGCGATGCCGTCGTAGAGCAGGGCCTTGCCGCGCACGAGTGAATCGGTGACGAGTCCGATCACATCCATGTGGTCGTTCCAGCCCGGATGCTTGCCGAACGCGCTCAGGTAGAGGCGCGGCGCATCCGGCATCGACTTCCAGTCGTCGTTGAGGAACTGCCGGACGTAATCGTTCATGCGCGTGGACGCAGGCGGGGCGGAGCGGAAGCGACGGGAGCGCGGGAAGGCATGGCCGGAGCCTCAGCCCCCCTTCCCTCCCGCGGCCTCGATGACGGTGTTGAGCGCGTTGCGGAATTCCTGGCGCAGCGGTCCCATGTATTTGGCCACGCGCGCGCGGAGGGCATCGAACGCCGCGGGCTTGGGTTTCGGCGCGCCGGCGGGCGGGGTCAGCAGCTCCATGCCGGCCGCGTAGATCTCGAAGCGCACCGCGTAGGCCGGCACGCCGTCATTGACCGGATTGAACGCGTTGGCGTCGAGGTCGGCGAGTTGCGCCTCCTCGGACGGGGGCAGCACTTTTTCCAGCTGCTCGTTGACGTGCTGGTTGAGGGCGGCGAGCTTGCGCTCGAAGTCGCGGTGCAGGCTGTATTCGCTGGCCGCGCCCGAGGTGGCCTCGGCGGCGGCGTCGGCGGCGGCCTTCTGCTTGAGCAGCGTGGCGCGGATGAGCTTGGAGGCGCTCTCGGTCTCGCGGCGCATGTCGTCGAGCGTGGAGCGGTAGGCGGTCTCGAGCATGACCTCGCCGCCTTCCTTGACCTTCGCCTTCAGGTCGGCGTGCAGCTTGTCCACGGCGGCGCGGCGGGAGATGAGATCCTCCCACGCGGCGGCGACGTCCTGTTTCCAGCTCTTGGCCGTCCGGGGCTCGGCGAGTGCGCGCAGGAATGATTTCTCCGACTCCAGGAAGCGGACGACGGCCAGGCGCCCGGTGCGGATGGACTGCACGGTCTTCAGCTGCTCGGCGATGCCCTCGTGCACGGAGCGCTCGAAGGCGTCCCAACCGCGGTTGAGCGGCTGGTTGTCGCGCAGGCTCTGGCCGCGCGAGAGCCAGGCGCCGGGCCACTGGCCCTTGCCGGCGCCGTTGCGGTAGGTCCAGTCGAAGACGCGCATCAGCGTGTCGAGGTCGTCGGAGCCCGAGGGCACCTTGGCGAGGGAAGGCGCAAGCAGGGGCTTGAAGAAATCCTCGGCCGGGTAGTCGGCGTCGTAGCCGCTGACGCCCTTGAGATGGATGGCGCTCTCGAGGCGGATGAGGGCGGAGAGGCGGGCGGAATCCTCGGAGGTCCACTCGGCGGCATTGACGAGGCGCTCGCGGTTGGCCTCGGCGAGCGGGGCGATGACGCTGGCCTCAAAGAGAATGCGCTGCGCCTGCCGGCGGCTGGGGTTGGCCTTGAGGGCGACGGCCTCGAGGGGGCGGTAGATGAGCGGGATCTGCATGTCGGTGCTGACCCGCCGCTGGAGGGTGTCGTGGAAATCGAGGATCAGCCAGTCGCGGCCGTCGTCGAGCCGCACGATGTCGCCGCCGGTGTATTCGAGGCGGTTGTTGACGATCGGTTTCCACTTTCCGCCGGACCAGTTCTCCTCGACCGCGCCCGGCCGCCAGAAGACGAGTTCGCTGCCGACGCTGTTCTTGAGCGCAAGGTAGCCGAAAATGCTGATCGCGAGAACGGCGAGCATGCCGACGGTGACGACGCCGCCGATCATGAGCTGGCGCTTGCGCATGAGCTGGTCGGTGTTGCTCGCGCGCGTGACGAGGCCCTTCTCGCGGAAAATCTTGTGCAGGAAAAGATCCTTGAGGAAGAACGAGCGCTCGCGCTCCCACGCCTTGCTGGAGGGGAGCTGGTCCTCGGAGAGGCCGAGCGCGGCGGCAAGCTCGGTGTCGAGCTCCTTGCCCTCGGTGAGCGCGGAGGTGAAGTAGATGCCGCGGAGGAAGAGCGGTTTGCCGCCGGCGGCGCCGCCGGGGCCGAAGATGGTCTCGAGGTATTTGCGCAGGCGCGGGGCGAGGCCGCTGACGGAGGCGGTGAGCGCGTAAAGCGAATCGACCTCGTCGAGGCGGGTCTTGCCGGCGTCGGTGGGCACCGGGTCCTTGAGCATGCCGAGCTGGCGGCGGCCGACCCGCTTGACCACCTCCGCGAGGTGCTGGTTGACGGCTTCCATCTGGAAGGGCGAGTCGAGCGGCGCGGGGTTGGACCAACCGGTCATCTGGTCCTGCAGCTGCTGGTTTTTGATGCCGGCGAAGAACTCGCGGAAGCCGACGATCTTGTCGCACTTGGTGATGAGCACGAAGACCGGGAAGCGCACGTCGAGGGTGCGCTGGATGACCTTGAGCTGGTCGGCGATCTTGCGGGCCTTGCCCTCGATCTCGTCGAAGGAATCCTTGATCAGGCTCTCCGAGGGGATGACGAGGAGGAGACCGTTGATCGGGCAATGCGGGCGCGAGACGCGCAGGAGCTTGAGGAACTCGGTCCACTCGTTCGTGCTGCCGGGCAGGGCCTCCTGGAAGAGGAGCTTGCCGGCGGTGTCGATGAGCACGGCGTGGTTGGTGAACCACCAGTGCATGTTGATGGTGCCGCCGGCGCCCTGCATCTCGTCCTGCAGGCCGGGCGGGAAGCCGACCTTGCAGCGGCGCACGGCCTCGGTCTTGCCCGAGCCGGGCTCGCCGCACACGACATACCACGGAAGGGAATAGAGGTCCTTGCCGACGGCCTGGAACTTCTCGATGCCGCGGGAGAAGTTTTCGCGCAGCTGGGCGAGCTGGGCGAGCTTGGCGGGGTCGGTGATCGCGCCGGGCTTGGCGGCGCTGTGCGCGGTCAGCTGGCCGGTCATGGCCCGCGTGCGCTGCTGGCCGCGCCATTTCACGTAGAACTGCCACGCGAACATCAAGCCCACGACGGAGGCGATGCCGCCGGCGGCGATGAAGAAGGCGGTCTTGCCCGCGAGGGCCGCGCCGGCGAGGACGGCGAGCGCGACCAGCCCGGCCGCCAGCAGCTGCATGGCCTTGGGGATCTGTTGGAATTTGCTCATGGCGGGATCAGGGTTTGACGTTGGCGGGATCGCGCGCGGTGATGGCGTTCAGCACCTCGGTCAGTTCGGACGAGGCGCTGTAGAAGGTGTAGACGTTCACGGCCACGACGATCATGAGGAGGCCGGCGAGCACGATGACCAGCGGCACGAGGCTGGCCGCCATCGGGAGCGGCAGGTTGCTCAGGTTGGTGTGCTGGTAGGCGGCGGGGGTGATGAAGGCCGACTCGTCGAAATCGACGTAGGCGCGGACACGCTGCGCCAGCTCCTCCATCTTCTTGCGCAGGAATTCCGGCGGGCTGCCGCCGGTGAAGCCGAGCCCGATGCAGATGTAGAAGATGGCCAGGCGCTCGTCGGTGCCCTCCTTTTTCTCGGCGAGGGTCTCGTCCAGCAGGGTGAAGAACTTCTCCTCGTCGGCCGTGCCCTTGCGCAGGAAGGCGAGGCGGTTGTTGCCCCATTTCTGGGCGAAGGCGGTCTTGCTGTTGGCCATGACGGAGTCGACGAAGATGAGCAGCGGCAGCTCGACCTGGCGGTATTGCGCGCCGAGGGAGAGGTCGCCCTGGGCGGTGCGCCCGAGCACGTCGAACATCTCCTCTACCTCGGTGCGCACCTGCTGGTAGTCGAGGGTGTGGCCGGATCCTTTGCGGATGATGCGGTTGTAGCGGCAGATCAGCTGGAACAACGGATCGCAATGCGTGATGAGACTGGCGGACATAAGTGGCGGGGGTGGATGAAAGGTTGGGTGCGAGACCGCGGCCCGGGTCACGCGGGAGCGGGAAGGGTGCGCGATGTCATTTGGTCGAACCGCGGATGAGTTCCTCGGCGTATTTCACGACGGCCTCCTGCACGTCGTCCTCGATCACCGTCTCCGATAGCTGCGAGGCCAGCTCGGTGTATTTCTTCCAGAGCTGGGCGTCGCCCTTGCCGCCGCCATCGGCCTCCAAGGCGGCGCGGACCGCGTCGGGTGCGTAGTGCTGGGTGTAGCGGCGCGAGAAATTCTTTCCGGCCGGGCCGAGGCCGGCGAGCAGGCCGGCGATGAGCAGGCGCGAGGACTCGAGCTGCTTGTGCACGACGGCGGGCGTGATGTTGGCGTCGCCGGTCAGGGCGCGGCGCGTGACCATGCGCAGGTCGCCCTGCGTGGTGTCGCGCTTGATGGCCGACTTGGGCGCGGCGGTTTTCCAGAGGTTCCACGCCAGCTGGTCGAGGATCAGCATGGCCTCGGCGTAGATTGCGAAGAGCTTGCCCAGCCGCTGCGGGTCGATCTTGTCGTCGGCGTCCAGCTTGAGCTTGGCCTGGATGTCGGTGAGCGCGTCGCCCTCGAGCGGGGCGGAAGCGGGTTGCACGAGACCGGCGGCGGCGAGCTGCTTTTTCAACGCCTCGCGCTGCTCGGCGTTGAGCTGCGGCACGAGGTTGAGGAAGGCCGCGACCAGCTCCTCGGGTTTCATCCGCGCGACGGCGGCCGGGGCGTTGAGGGACACGGCGGCCAGCTCCCATTGCGGATACTTGGCGGCCAGCGCCTCGAGGCAGGCGCCGCGCTTGGCCGCGGGCACGGCGGCCAGGGCCCGGCGCATCTCTTCTTCCATCAGGACCTGCCGCGTCTGGGCCGGCTCGTTGGCCAGGTTGCTCTGCAGGTATTTCCATCGCTCGCCGAGGGACGAGGCCCAGGCTCCGGGGTCAGCGACGGCTGCTTCGGGGGTGGAGGCAGACTGCATGGGCTTTTACAATGTCAGGTATTTTTGGTCCTTCACAAGCTTGAAGAACTTGTAGCGCTCCAAGAAGCCCGGAGGCGCGTCAAAGGCCGGGCGGATGCCCACGTCGCTGTATCCGTCCTGCAGTGTCGTCGCCGTCGTGGCGCCGATCAGACCGGAACCTTCAACCGCCTGCGGTTCCACGATGTCGACCACCGGCGGCGAGAGCACGGAGCCACCGGCCACGAAGAAGGCGTTCTTCTTGTTGGGATCTTCCAGATAGATCCACACGTTGCCGAAGAGGTTGATGAAGCCCTTGATGATCTCGGGGCCCTCATCCACCGGCGCAAACCACAACCGGCCCTTGTCCGGCAGCGGACTCGGCTGGCCGTTGTCCGTGATCCTGGGCTTGGTGTAGATGCCCGCCGTGGGGCGCCAGCGGAGCGTCACCCCGCCCTCGCGGAAGTTTTCCAGGAAGCTCCACAACTGCTGGAAGCTCTGCCCGCGGAAGAAGCCCTCGGCCGGCTTGCCCGCCAGGCTGGCGACCGCGCGCCACTCCTCGGGCTTCGGCAGCCGCGCGCCGAGCACGCGCTCCGCAAAGAGCTTCGCGGCCATCGGGGGCAGCTGCTGCACCGGGCTGCGCGGACCCGGCTTTTCATTGACGGCCTGGGCCAGCACGGGCGCGGTGGCCTGCAATTCGGTGTTGTCGAGCAACGGTGCGACCTGGGAATCGGCGACGGAGATCCATTTTTCGTTGATGAACAGCCCGCGGACGGGATCGCGGTCCCACGACACGGGCATGTTCCAAGGCCGCTTGCGCGACCAGTTCGGCAGCTCATTGAGCACCTCCTCGGCGCCGCGCGCGCGTCCGTTGAGCAAATCGACGAACTCCCCCACCGCCACCGCGCGGCGCGCGAGGTAGAACGGTTGCGTGCCGTTCTCGGGCTTAACAATCAGGTATTCGATCGACACCTTCTTGCCGCCGCCCGTCCACGTGGCCGTCAGGCCAAAGCCCTCGTTGGTCGGCTCCTCCTGCCAGCCGGCCATGCGCGGCGACGGCGTGGGGGGGCGGTTCGGGTCGTCCTTCAGCTCGATGCCGCTCAACTCCCGCAGGAAGCTGTCGACCGTGGACTGCGCCGCCACGCTCCCGATGGCGCGCACGGCGTTCACGAAGTCGTCGCGGCGCACCCGCAGCTTTTCCAGGTTTTGCTCGTTCCGGTCGGCCGTCTTCAGGCGCCACAACGCCAGGTTGTAGGCGACCGGATCCTCCAAGTCGGCCTCGGTCAGGCCCGCCGGTTGCAACCGCTCGAACATCGCCGCCAACCTTTCCTCCGCCACCGCCGCCGCGCGCGCGGCGCGGTTGAACCGGAGGCGCGTCTCCCGCACCATCTCCTCAAGGAGCCCGGTCCGGCGCGCCTCGTCCTTCACGTCCCGTCCGACGACCTCGCGCATGACCGCCACGACGCCGCGGTCGAAATCGAAATCCTCCGCCCCGCCCGGCCAGCCCGCCACGTTGCCGAGCCGGCGCCAAGCCATGAGCTTTCGCGACAACCCGCCCGCCTGCGCGGCCTCGATCAAGGCCGCGCGGTCGGTGTTGTTCGCCAGACCCGCGAGCTGGCGGGCCTCGTCGCGCCACTCGGCCGGACGCGCCTGCAGCTCATCCAAGCCGCCGTAGCCGGCGAGCGTGTTCATCACCTCCTGCACGCCCTCGGCCCATTCGAAGCCGGCGGTGAGCAGTTCGTTGAGGTGGTCGAGGCTGGCCGCAAACTGCGGCAGCGCCGCGAGCCAGGCGCGGTGCGCCTCCAGCGGCGCGCGCACGGCCGCGCTGGCGGAGGCCCAGGCGGTCACGGGCAGGGCGTTGCGCCACTCGGCGGCGGCGGCCACGGCCGTGGCGGCCTGTTCGCGGCGCACGGACTCGAGCCGCAGCAGCTCCGCCGCGCTGTCGGCGGAGGCCGCGGTCAACTCGGGCACCGCGAGACCGCCAAATCCGTTCGGGCCCTCGAGACCGTCGAGCCATTCCCGCATCTGGCGCTCCTGCGCGCGGAGCGCGCGCATGCGCGGCCGGTCGGCGCGCAACGCGTCCGCCGTGAGGCCGGCCAGCGTGGCCTGCCACGCCGCCCAGCGCCGCCGGGATTCGTTGAACTTCCCCTCGTAGGGCTTGGCCACCTTCTCCAGCCAGGTCTGCGGATTCAGCAGGGCCAGCGTCACCTCGATGCGCTGCTGGAGCAGGGTGAGATTCTCGGCAAATTTTTTGGTCTCTTCCGCGATGGCCGGCAGGTCGCGCCGCACGATCTCGCGGGCGCGCAGCTGCTCCAGCGCGGCCGTCTTCGCCTGCATCTCGCGCTGGAAATCCGCCGTGCTCAGCGTCGCCAAGCCGCCCGGCTCGGCCGCCGGCGCATCGGCCTCGAGGTCCTGTGCGGCCTGCGGCAGGCGGCCCATTGTGGCGTTGAGCGTGGGATCAAGGCGAGGATCCTCCGCCGGCGGCACCTTTGAGTAGGCCACCAGTTCCTGCTCCCAACGCGGGAAGTCCTCGTCGGTCACCTCCGCGGTCTCGGTCTGCAGCGGTGACTCCTTGAGGAAACGCTCGCGCACGACCTGCGGGTCGTTGAACTGCTTGCGGCGCAGCCGCATTTCCTCCAGCGGCGGCACGAGCGAGTCCGCGAAATCGGCCAGCGACGAGCGGTCGGTCAGCCGCCCCTTGATGATGGCGGGCATCGCCTGCTGCACGCGGTCGCCGCTCTTTTCCATCTCCTCGGTGAGGCGCGTCATCTCGCTCCACCGGCCGGCCAGGGGGATGGCGCCGTCGCGGTCGAGCGAGAGGTCGTTGAAGAGCTTCAAGGTGCGGACGATGTCGAGCCGGTAGCCCGCGCTGGAACGGGCCGGTGGCAGACGCGGTTGCAACGCCGCGGAAGCGCGCGTGAAACCGCGGGCCTCCATGTCGGCGAGAAGGGTGCGCATCTCTTCCCAACGCTGCCAGGTTTCCAGTTGCAGGGCGAGGCGGTTGACCTGTCCCATTGCGGCGGTCACCGCGTCCGACACCGAAACTTGGAGCAGCTTGCTGCGCACGTTGTCCGGCGGCGTATCGGCGAGCGTGCCCAGACCGCGGCCCGCGGCCTCCGGCACGATGACATCGGGTCGCAGCTGGTCCGCCGTGGCCGCGAAATTGGCCACTGCCGCCCGGAGCGGATCGTTGGGCGCCCACAGGTCCTGCGTGCGGTCAAGCCGTTTGGCGCTGTTCTGCAAATCGAGCAGCCACGTGTCCCAAGCCCGGCAGAGCCGCGCCCAGTCCGGCGTGACCTCCTCGCGGAACGCCTTCGGATTGCGCAGGGTCACCGCCAGCTGGAGGACCGGACCCGGCATATAGATCGGGTCGCCAAAGCGCGCAAAGGCCAGGACCGCGGCGGCGGCGAGCCCCACCACACCCGCGCCAAGCAGTGCAGCGGTTTTCGCCGGGTTGGAATCCTTCGGCACGCGGCGCAGGCGCTTGCGGGCCTCGGCGAGCGTGAGTGCGCCGTCCTCGGGGCTCGGGTTGAGCAGGTCGTTGCAGAAATCCAGCCAGGCCTTGCCGGGCTTGCCGAGCGCGCGCCACTCGGGCGCATCCTCGATCGGCACGACACCGTGCGGACGGCGGCGCACCATGTGGGCGAGGATGGCGCCGACGGCGGCGAGGTCGTTGTGCCGGAGCTGTTCCGGCGTGGCGCCGGGCCGGAACCACGGATCCGACAGCCGCGCCGTCATGCCGGCCAGCGATCCGCCGCGGGTGAGGAAGACATTCGACGCCTTGATGTTCCCGTGCGGGCCGCCGGTTTGCTCCTCCCATTTCTCGATCGTGTTGAGCAGGCACTCGGCCACCGCGCGCAGCGTGTCGCCTTTCACATGGAGCGTCGTGACGAACGGCTCCAGCAGGCGCTCCTGCCACGGCATGACCATGAACGCGCCCTCCTCGCAGCGCCCGCAGGCCAGCACTTCGACGACCGTGCCGTCCTTCTTCGCCGCCTGCTGCTGGCGCTCGGCCGCAAGCAACCAACCCTCGACCGCGTAGAGCCGCTTGATGCTGGTCGAGGGCGGCGGATGGAAAACCTTCAGCGCAAAGCGCCCCGGGCGTCCGTCCGCGGCAACCGCCTCGTGCACGCTGGTGAACGGCCCCAGCGCCACGGTGCGCTTGATCTGGAATCCACCGTAGTCGGCCATGGGGGTCAGCCAAGCCTCCGGCCGGGTAGGCCCCGCGGCTGCGGAGTCACCGGTTGGGATTGGGATGATTCAGGTCGGGGTAGACGCACGCCAGGATTGCGTAACCTCCGCAGCCAAGCGCCTCTTGCGGCGGCACGCAAGAACGGGTTGGCGGTTGTAACATTGGTCTTCCGGCCCGCCTCGCGGCTCGACTCCGGCGCGCGCTTGCGCCAAGCGTCTCCCCGCACCCCCACCACGCTCATGAAAAAATACCTCGTCGAGTTCATCGGCACCTTCTTCCTCGTCTTCACCATCGGCATGACGGTCATCGCGCCGGGCGCGGGCAACCTCGCGCCCTTCGCCATCGCCGCCGCGCTCATGGTCATGATCTACGCCGGCGGCCACGTCTCCGGCGCGCACTACAACCCCGCCGTCACCCTCGCGGTCTGGCTGCGCGGCAAGTGCGCCGCATCGGACGTCGGGCCCTACATCGGCGCGCAGGTCGCCGGCGCGCTTGCGGCCTCCTTCGCCGTGAAGGCGCTCAAGACCGGCCTCGTGTCCCGCGCCGCCGCGATGGGCGGACCGATGAACCCCGAGATCCTCCCGGCCCTGCTCGCCGAGTTCCTGTTCACCTTCGCGCTCGTGTGGGTCGTGCTGAACGTCGCCACCGCCAAGGGCACGAGCGGCAACTCCTTCTACGGTGCCGCCATCGCCTTCACCGTGCTGGCCGGTGCCCTTGCGGTCGGTGGCATCTCCGGCGGCGTCTTCAATCCCGCCGTCGCCATCGGCGTCTGCACCATGGGCGTCGTCTCGTGGGGCAGCATCTGGATCTATTTTGCCGCCAACCTCGCCGGCGGCGCGGCGGCCGCCTTCGCCTACAAGCAGGTCAACGGCACGGACTGATCTTCATTGGGTGTTTTGCTCCAAGGCCGCGAGGTAGGCCAATGCCTCCTCGCGACTCGACCGGCACATTTCCTCGCTCGGTCGCAGGCCGGCGCAAAAGGTCGGGCGCTCCGGCCGGCCGAAGAGCGCGCAGCGCATATCCGGCAGCAGTTGCACGCAGGGGATGCCCGCCGGTTTGCCATGCGGCATGCCGGGTATCGGCGAGGTGATGCTGGGGGCAATACAGCACGCGCCGCATTGTGGCCTACATTCCATGTCGCCCAATAGACCACGGATTTCACGGATGGACACGGAATAAAGTTCCCCGGAGCAAGCCCCGGGGCATTTGCCCACGATGGTCTTTGCCCGAGATGTGGGAGCGACCTTGGTCGCGACAGTCGCGTGCAAGCACGCTCCCACACACGCCCCCACACACCAATCCAAGGCGAAGCAAGCTTCGCGGTATTCACCCAGGGTGAATAAATTCATCCGCCCGATCCGTTCTTCATCCGTGCAATCCGTGGTCAAAAGGCCTTTCTTGTTCACCGCATGAAGACCCACCGGCAGGAGCTCTGGTTCGAGACGCCCACGCGGCGCGCCTTCCTCAACATCACACCGCAGGTCGAGGCCGCCGTGCGCGCCAGCGGCGTGCGCGAGGGCCTCGTGCTCGTCAACGCCATGCACATCTCCGCCTCCGTCTTCATCAACGACGACGAGTCCGGCCTGCACGCCGACTACGAGCGCTGGCTCGAAAGACTCGCGCCCGAGAAGCCGCATTCGCAATACGACCACAACCGCACGGGCGAGGACAACGCCGACGCCCACCTCAAGCGCCAGATCATGGGCCGCGAGGTCGTAGTCGCCATCACCGGCGGCCGGCTCGACTTCGGTCCGTGGGAGCAGATTTTCTACGGCGAGTTCGACGGCCGGCGGAAAAAGCGCGTGCTCGTGAAGATCATCGGGGAATAAGAGACCATTCCCTCGACCGCCGATGAACACAGATACACCCAGATGCGCCGCGTGTGTTGACGCATCACCCGAGTGTGATTGCACCGCCTTGGTCGCCTCCGACGGTGATCATCCGTGTCCATTTGTGTCCATCTGTGGTTTTCCCCTCTGAAATGAGCGACCTCGTCCCCGACAACCTCTCCGCACGAAGCCTCGAAGCGTTCCTGCACGCGAAGATTCCGCTCACACAGGCGATGGGCCTGCGCGTGGCCGAGAGCAGCGCCGCTCGGCTCGTGCTGGAGGCGCCGCTCGCGGCCAACGTCAACCACCTCGGCACGGCCTTCGGCGGCTCGCTGCACGCGCTGCCCACCCTCGCCTGCTATGCGGCGCTGTGGACGCTCCTGCGCGAGGCCGGCGTCGACGGCCACGTGGTCGTGAAACGCAGCCAGGCCTTCTACCGCGCACCGGTCACGGGCACCTTGCGCGCCGTGTGCGAACGCCCGCCCGCGGCGCACTGCGCGGAGTTCATGTCCGATCTGCGCCGGCACAAGAAAGCGCGCATGGAATTGTCCGCCATCGTCGAAGGCCCCGACGGCAAACCCGCCGTGGAATTCACCGGCAGCTTCGTGGCGGTGGTGTGACTTGAAGGCTGCTTCGCCGCTGGCAGCTCACCGCTTGCTGCTCACCGCTCACTAAATGTGCTTCGAGTCCGCCTCGTCCTTCTTCACGTAGCCCGAGTCCTGGCGCTGGAAGTTCACCGCGTTCTTCTTCAGGTAGGCCTGGTAGACATCGTCGGCCGTCATGCCGAGGGTCTGCGCGAGCGACACGAGGAAATGGAAAAGATCCACCACCTCGACCTTGGCGTTCTGCTCGTCGAACTTTTGGTATTTGGCCCACCACTTCCACGGCACGCTGTCGATCAGTTCCGCCGTCTCCTGTTGCATCGCGCGGGTGTAGTTCAAGATCCACTTGGCCTTCTCCTCGTCGGTGGGCGGCGGGAGGTTGACCCCGATGCGCCGGTTCAGCGCGTCCTGCATGCGAAAAATCTCTTCGAGTTTGTCCATCGCGCGAGGCTGCGGTGCCAATTTGTCGCTGGCAAGCCCCTGAAACCGCCCGCAGGTCCGGCAAAAAATTTTCGTTGCCCCTCTCTATAGTGTAGGCGACTTTGTCCGCTTCCCGCCGCCGTCTGCGCCCCGCTTCCGGGAGCGCCCGAGCGCCCACCATGTGCTCCGGCCGGCCCTCCAACCTCGCGCCGCCCTTCCGGCAGGCGCTTTCCAACAACAACATAGACATGTCCTCCACAGAAACGTCCGGTGCCGCCCCTGCCGAGGCCGCCGCGACCACCCCGGCGCCCAGCGCCCCGGTCAGCTTCGGCAGCTCCCGCGGGTCGGGCCTCTCCCGCGGCAAGCGTCCCGCCCCCAGTGGCCCGTCCAAAGCCAGCGCACCCGCCTCCGACTACAAGCCCACCGCCATCGAAGTCGTCCAGGCTCCCCGCGAATACCAAAACCCCTTCGCCCCGCTCAGCCCCGAGCCGGCCGAAGGGACTGAAACCCCGGTGGCCGCGTCTCCGGAAGCTACCGCTCCGGCCGCCAACACCGAGACCGCGCCCGCGGCGGCTCCCGCTCACCGCGAGCTGTTCCCGCTCGAGGATGCGTCCGCGGGCCCGACCGAGGCTGCTGAAGACTCGAAGGCCGAGCTCAACATCCTCGAGCCCGCGCAACAGAAGACCGCGCCCGCCCAAACCTGGGAAAGCGCCGGCTTCAAGGACGATGTCAGCGACCGTCTCGCCCAAGCCGAGGCCGCCTCCTCCGCGCCGGAGGAAGTCGACGTCTCGTCGATCCCGCCGCAGTTCCTCTACGTCCGCCCGGGCGTGAAATTCGTGCCCACCCCGCGCAACTGGGGCTCCAGCGAACCCCGCCCGCGCCGCGGCGAGTCGAAGCCCGCCGAGGTCGCCAAGCTCCCCGAGTCCGCGCCCGTGCGCGAGCATGCCGCGCCGTCGTCCCCCGGCTTCTTCGGCTGGCTCAAGTCGCTCTTCGGCGGTGCCAAGCCCGCGGCCCGCAACGGCGAAGCCCACGAGGGCGAGCACCGCCACCACCGCCGTCATCGCGGCGGCCACGGCGAGGGCGCCAAGGCCGAGCACGGCGGCGAACACCGCGAACGCGGCGGCCGTCGCCGTCGCGGTGGCCGCGACCGCGGCCACCGCCGCTCGCACGGCGAACCCCAGGGCAGCCGCCAGGGCGGCAGCATCTGAGCCACTAAAAACTTGTCCGCGCTGTCCGCGCGGCCCACGTTCCAAGGCGTCCGGTTCCCCGGACGCCTTATTTTTTTGGTCATTGCGAGGAGCGCGGCGACGAAGCAATCCAGCTGGATCGCCACGCGGCTTCGCCGCTCGCGATGACTGAACCGCCCTCCGTCTCCGCACCCCTCGATGTCCGACCTCATCATCCACGGCGGCAAGCCCCTCAGCGGCACCATCACGCCCTCCGGCAACAAGAACGCCGCCCTGCCGATCCTCTGCGCCTCCCTGCTCACCGACGAGCCCGTCACCCTCCTCAACGTCCCCAACATCACCGACGTCGAGAAGCTCGTCACCCTCTTCACCGAGCAGGGCTCGCGCATCGCCTGGGACCGGCCGGCCGGCCGCATGGAGATCGACCACTCCGGCTTCGACAGCCGCCGCATGAACGGCGAGCTGCCCGCCGGCATGCGCTCCTCCGTGCTGCTCTTCGCCCCGCTGCTCCAGCGGATGAAGCGCTTCGCCATCCCCTCCAACACCAAGGGCTGCTCGCTCGGCATCCGCGAGCTCGACCCGCACCTCGAGATCCTCGAAAAGCTCGGCGCGCGCATCTCGCACAACGGCGACCTCACGATGTCGCTGCGCGGGCGTTTCCGGGGCGCGCGCCACTGGCCCGATTACATGTCGGTCACGGCCACCGAGAACTTCGCCATGGCCGCCGCGCTGGCCGAGGGCGAATCGGTCCTGATCAACGCCGCCAGCGAACCCCACGTGCAGGACCTCTGCCGCGTGCTCGCCGGCATGGGCGCGAAGATCGCCGGGATCGGCACCAGCCAGCTCACCGTCGCGGGCGTGAAGAAACTCCGCGGCGGCACCTTCACCATCAGCTCCGACCACCACGAGGTCGTCACCTTCCTCGCCCTCGGCGCCATCACCGGCGGCGAGGTCCGGGTGAAGCACTCCCTCCCGCAGCACTTCGACCTCATCACGCGCGCCTTCGCCAAGCTCGGCGTCGTCATCGAGCACGAGGGCGCGACCGCCCGCGTGTGCCGCGGGCAGAAGCTCGTCGTCGAGCATCCGTTCACCAGCAACCTCCTGCCCAAGATCGAGGCCGCCCCCTGGCCCTATTTCCCCGTCGATCTCCTGCCGGTCATGATCGCCCTCGCCGTCCGCGCGAAGGGCGAGGTGCAGTTCTGGAACAAGATCTACGAGGGCGGCTTCACCTGGATCCCCGAGCTGGTGAAATTCGGCGCGCATGTCGTCATGAGCGACCCGCACCGCATCATCGTCTTCGGCGCCCGCCCCCTGCGCCCCGCCGTCGTCGAGTCGCCCTACATCATCCGCGCCGCCGTCGCGCTCTACATGGTCGCCGCCAGCATCGAGGGCCGCAGCGTCGTGAAGAACGCCGACACCATCCGCCGCGCCCACCCGCACTTCGTCGAGAACCTCCGCAGCCTCGGCGCCGGGGTGGAGTGGAAGTAAGGGAATTTTCGATCTTGGTTTTTGATTCTCGATTTCCCGAACCACAGCCATTCACGTGTCATTCTGAGCGAAGCGAAGAATCCAGTCCGCCGCCTTCCGTGAGCCAATCGAAAATCGAGAATCAAAAATCGAAAATCGCCGCGCCCTCCGGCAAGGCCACCGGCGTCGGCTTCATCACCGAGACCCTGCACGCGCCCGTCTCGCCGAACGAGGCCGCGCTGCGCCCGCTGTCCTTCGCTGATTTCGCCGGCCAGGCCAAGACCGTCGAGCGCCTCAAGGTCATGGTCGGCGCCGCGAGGAAACGCGGCGAGGCCCTCAGCCACATCCTCCTCTCCGGCCCGCCCGGCCTCGGCAAGACCACCCTCGCCTTCATCCTCGGCCACGAGCTCGGCCGTAACGTCCGCGTCACCTCCGGCCCCGTCGTCGAGAAGGCCGGCGACCTCGCCGGCCTGCTCACCAACCTGCAGGAGGGCGACATCCTCTTCATCGACGAGATCCACCGCATTCCCAAGGCCGTCGAGGAATACCTCTACAGCGCGATGGAGGACTTCCGCCTCGACATCATGATCGACCAGGGCCCCAACGCCCGCAGCGTCCGCCTCTCCATCCCCCGCTTCACCCTCGTCGGCGCCACCACGCGCTCCGGCCTCCTCACCGCCCCGCTGCGCTCCCGCTTCACCCTCAACACCCGGCTCGACTACTACGACCGCCCCACCCTCGAGGGCATCGTCCGCCGCTCCTGCGGCCTGCTCAAGGTCGCCCTCGACGACGGCGGCGCCCGCGAAATCGCCACCCGCGCCCGCGGCACGCCCCGCATCGCCAACAACCTCGTGAACTTCGTCCGCGACTACGCCCAGGAGAAGGCCGGCGGGAAGATCACCCAGCCCGTCGCCGCCGCTGCGCTCGAACTCTTGGAGATCGACGCCGCCGGACTCGACGAGATGGACAAACGCGTCCTCCGCCTCATGGCCGAGAATTACAAGGGCGGCCCCGTCGGCCTCGGCACCATCGCCATCGCCGTCGGCGAGGAAGCCGACACCCTCGAGGAGGTCCACGAACCCTTCCTCATCCAGGAAGGCTACCTCGCTCGCACCGCCCAGGGCCGCATCCTCACCCCCAAGGGCTACGCCGCCGTCGGCCTCAAGCCCATCGCTTTCGACCAAGGCTCACTGCTCTGAGCAAATCGACGCGACAGAGGAAAATTGCGTCCGAGCGGCATTCAAGCTCCGCTTGCACTCTCAGAGCCAACGCCGGACCTTGCGGAGGTAAGCTTCATAGTCACGGCCAAACAGCCGGGCCAGGGCCCTTTCCTCCGGTTGGATCTGGAAGCGCTGCAAATAAGCCGCCATTGCCGGGATCCAGGCCAGGGTGGCGAAATTCCCGAGCACCAGTCCCCAAGAAGCAAGCGCTAGGCACAACCCGAGGTACATCGGGTTGCGCGTCCAGCCATAGATCCCGGAGATCACCAGGATACGGGTGTCCGACGGCACGATTGGATTGATCGTCGTCGCGCGGGCCCGCAGCGCGAGGATGCCGGCCAAGGCCACACCGATGCCGGCAAGGGCCAGGAGGCCCGCCGCCGCCATCCGCCGAGGAAAATCGAAATCCAAGCCGGGCGCGAGCAGCGCCGTCAGCCGCATCGCCGCCATCGCGGCGAGCAAGACCACGGCGGGCGGAATCTTCAGATCCAACTGACTGGGCACGAGCTTCTCCTAGCACGGGGCACCACCGTTGCCGAGCCCGGATGTCGGCCGCTGCCGGTCCCGCACCTCCGCGGCGGGAGCCCGGCGCGGCGGTCATTTGGAGTGACCGCCGGCCGGACCGCCATTTGCAGTGGCGGGATCCGGCCGCGATGTGGAGTCGCGGCCCTCAGGCCCGTTGCTCCTTCCCCGCGCCCTGCGCGAACCAATCCACGTTGCGGGTGAAGAACATCACGGCGCCGAGCGCCACGAACAGCGCCGCCGTGCCCGCGAGCAGCGCGTAGTGCTCCATCCGCAAAATCACGAACAGCACGCCGTGCTCCGCCGCCAGCAGCCCCGCCACGAGCCCCGCCCGCGCCGCGCTCTTCAGGATGGAGACGCAATACAGCACCACCAGCAGCGACGAGGCCGTCGCCGCGCCCGCGTAGGCCACCCCGGGCGGCAACACCTCGCCCAGCGCCAGCAGCGCGAGGTAGAACAGGCACAGCGCCGCGCCGACGAGCGCGTAGTGGACCATGTGCAGCCGCAAGGCGGTCAGCGTCTCGAACAGGAAGAACGCCGTGAAGACCAGCGCCAGCACGAGCGGGCTGTATTTGAGCGCCCGCTCCACCATCCGGTAACCCTCGGCCGCCGACGCGCCCTCCATCGCCGCCAGGCGCTCGATCTCGGGCACGCCCCGATACTTGATGCGCTCCTGCCGCAGGTTGTTCACCAGCAGCAGCGGCACCTGGAGCACCACCAGCAGCCCGACGATGAAGAGCAGGTTCAGCGTCACGTTGAGGCGCCGGCCCACCCGGGAGACAAGGAGGCCGAAGTCGAGGCGCGGAGGTTCCGGTGTTTCCATGCCCCCACTCTGCCAGTCCTCCGTGAAAGCATGATGAAGGCCGCGTGAAATCGGGTGGAATAGCTGTGAGCTCTCTGCTCACTGCTGACCGCTGACCGCTTTCAGCTTCCATCCACCGGCACCCACAAGGTCGCGCGGGCGCCGCCGGACGGACGGTTTTCCAGCGCGGCCTCGCCGCCGTGCAGGTGCGCGATCTCGCGCACGAGGCTGAGTCCGATGCCCGTGCTCTTCCGTTCCGTGCCCGGCCGCGGCAGCGAGTAGAACCGGTCGAACACCTGCGGCAGCGCATAGCCGGGCACGCCCGGGCCCTCGTCTTCGACGAAGAACTCGACGCGACCCTCGCGCCGTTGCGCACCCGCCGTCACGACCGACCCGGGCGGCGCGAACTCGGCGGCGTTCTGCAGCAGGTTGCCGAGGGCCTGCGCCAGCAGGTAGCGGTCGCCCGCCACCCGCGCGCCGCACGGCGCCGCCAGCTTCAGCTCCACCCGCGCCGCGGCGAAGGCCGGGCCCAGCGCCTGCGCCGCCCCGGCCAGCACCTCGTCCGCATCCAGCATCTCACGCGCGGTGAGCGCGCGGCGCGACTCGACTGCGCTCAGCTCGAGCAGCCGCTCCACGATGCGCTGGATGCGCGCCGACTCGCCCCGGATGTTTTCCAGAAATTTCCTTCGCTGCTCCTCCGGCATGTTCTCGTCGAGCAGCTCCGCCGCCCCTCGGATGGCGGCCAGCGGCGCCTTGACCTCGTGGGCCAGCGCGCGGGTGTAGCGCTCGGCGTGCTGCCGCCCCTCCAGCGCCTGCCGCATCTCCTCGAAGGCCCGGCCCAGCGCCGCGATCTCCCGTGCGCGCGATTGCGGCGGCGCCACCGCGCGCCCGTCGCGCACGCCCTCGGCATAGGCGGTCAGGCGCTCCAGCGAACGCGTCAGCCGCGCCGCGATCCACCAGCCGGCCACGAGCATCACCGCCGCAACGGCTCCCGCCCAGCCCACCAGCCGCCACCGCGCCCGACGGATGCCGTCGGCCACCGTCGCCAGCGGCCGGCCGACACCGACCCAGCCGACCAGGTCCCCGCGGAAGCGCACCGGCGCGAACACCCTCAGTTCGTTGCCGACCTCGGCGACGTTGGGCACGGAGTAATCCTCGGAGGCCAGCCGGCCGCCGCCGAACATCGTGCGGGCGTAGGTCTGGCCGACATCCCGCCCCGTGCTGTCGAAGACGACCCGGTCGCTCGCATCGCAGGCGAAGACGCGCAGCACCTCCGTGCCCGGGGGCAGGCTGGCGAGTTTCCCGGCCCAGTCCTCGCTTGCATTCGCCGGCGTGGCGTAGCTCGCCAGGTAGGCCGCCGTGTCGCCCAGGGTGCGCCGCATCGACTCGACATAGCGCAGCCGCACGTCGCGCAGCACCAGCGCCATCACGGCGGCAAAGCCGACGGCCGAGGCGCCGACATAGACCGCGAAGATGGCCGTGCGGATCCTCATTTCAGAAACGGATCGGTCTCACACCAAGATCGCAAAGGTCGCGAAGACCCAGTCTCAACACCCGCCTGCCGTCTGCCTTGAAGGTGGAACGCGGCCTCCGGACGCGCTCTAAAATCTAAGGCGAAGGGTTGTCCGCGGTCAGTGCTCATGCGTGCAGGTGTGTGCCTACTGATTTCTGCGCCTTCGGGTGGCCAATGCTTTTTCACCTCCAAGCCCTTGGCTGTCTTTGCATCCTTGGTGTTCATCACTCCTCGCGCAGCGAATAGCCCAGCCCGCGGTGCGTGACGATCGGGTCGGCCTCCGGCGCGACGGCGCGGAGCTTGGCGCGCAGCAGCTTGATGTGGGCGTCCACCGTGCGGTCGAGCGCGGCGCCCGGGTCGTCCCACGCCGCGTGCATGAGCTGGTCGCGGCTGAACACCCGGCCCGGCGCGGCGACGAGCGCGGCCAGCAGCCGGTATTCGTTGCGGGTGAGGTCGAGCGGCCGGCCGCGATAGGCGATGCGGCACTTTTCCTCGTCGTGCGCCCAAACTCCGACCGACCGGGTCGCGCCACCATTGCCCTTGCTGCGGCGCAGCACGGCCCGCACGCGGGCCGTGACCTCGCGCGGGCTGAACGGCTTGGCCACGTAGTCGTCGGCGCCGATCTCGAGGCCGACGATCTTGTCCACCTCGGTGCTGCGCGCGGTCAGGAAGATCACCGGCGTCTCGTGCCGCTTGCGCAGTTCGCGGCAGACCTCGAGGCCGCTCATGTCGGGCAGGCCGACGTCGAGCACGACCAGCGCGACCGGCTGCGCGGCCAGGGCGGCCAGCGCCTCGCGCCCCGTGGTTTTCCACACCGGCTCGAAGCCGTCGGTGCGCAGCGCGTAGACCAGCGTGTCGGCGATGGCGCGCTCGTCCTCGACGATGAGGATGGTCGGGTGGGGGGTCGGCATGGCGGCAGTTGTGCCGGCTCGCGCCGCCGAGGCAAGTCAGCCGATGTCGCCCCACTGCGGGCGGAGCACGATGTCCTCCACCACGGTGGCGCGCCCGAGCTTCCACACGCCGACGATGGCCTGCGCGATGTCCTCCGCGCGCATCATCTTCTCTCCGGAAAAACCGCTCCTCTCCCACGACGGGGTCCAGACCGCGCCGGGGTAGACGCCGCAGACGCGGACGCCCTTGTCCTTCAGCTCGGCGCGCATGACCTTGGTCAGGCCCGTGACGCCGAACTTCGCGGCGCAATACGCCGTGCCGCCGCCGTAGGCCTGCAGGCCCGCGATGGAGGACATGTTGAACACGTCGCCGCGCCGGCGCTTCACCATCGCGGGGACGAAGGCGCGCGAGACGAGGAACATGCTGCGGAGATTGTCGGCGATCTGCGCGTCGAACATCCCCGCCGTCATCTCGAGGAAGGGCGCACCGAGGAACTTGCCGGCGTTGTTCACGAGCACGTCCGGCGGGCCGAACCGCTTCAGCACGGCGCGGGCCATCGCGGCGACCGCGGAGGCGTCGGCCACGTCGCAGGGGAAGACCTCCGCCGCGGCGCCGAGCCTGGTGCAGGCGCGGGCCACCGCGCGCAGGTTCTTCTCGTTGCGCGCGACAAGCGCGAGCCGCGCGCCCGGAGCCTCGCGGGCGAAGCCCTTGGCGATGGCCGCGCCGATCCCCTGCGACGCGCCGGTGATGACGATGACGGGTTTGTTCATGGCCTGAATCTCACGCAAAGACGCAGGGTCGCCAAGGAAGGAGTTCTTCGGTGCGGCCTTGGCGGCTTGGCGCGAAAAACACGCTCAGCAGAGCAGCGAGCCGAAGTCCATGAAGTCGGCGGTGAAGCCGCCGGGCACGCCCTTGCAGATCACGCTCACGGCGTCGTGCGAGTGCAGCGACTCGAGGTGCGAGCAGGCGATGCGGAAATCGCGGATGCGGCGGTCGGCGTCGAACTCCTTGTAGAGCAGGCGCGCGGCGTCCTCGACGAACTTGAGATGGGCGCCGTTCAGCTCGGCGAAGGCCTGTTCGTCCTCGCGCTTTACCATCACCTGCGTCTCGGTCTGGAGGGCGCGGAGGCAGAGGGCGTGGATGTCCTCGACCCAGATCTTCCTCCCCTCGGCCTCCTCGAGCGTGATGCGGGCCTTGCTGCGCTGCGAGTGCGGCACGGTGTAGGCGCGGCGCCGGTCGCGGGCGTGCTCGGAAAGCTCGGCTGAGCAGGGGCAGGCCGAGGAGTAGACGAAGTCGAAGTGGATGAACCGCCGGTAGCGGCCCTCGTGCGTCATCACGCCCTCGAAGGCCGTCTCGTAATACTGCCAGCCCTCGAGCCCGCTGCGCAGGCTGGACCGCAGCATCGGATAGGAGAACGCGATCTTCAGGCGCGCGTCCTTGCTGTCGATGTTGCGCAGGTAGCTTTTCAGGATCTTGCCCATCCACTCGCCGGTCGTGACGCGGTCCTTGTGGTCGTAGAACGAGCGCATGATGCGGCTCATGTTGATGCCCTTCAGCTCGGCCTCGAGCGACACGGTGCCGGTGACGCTGGTCTCGAGCGTCAGGATCTTGCCTGCCTTGGTACGGTAGCGCAGGGGCAGGCGGAAGTTGTGGATGCCCACCTGCTGGATCGGCACGTTCGCGCCCTGGATGGCCTCGTGCGCCACCTCCATCATGTCGGGCAGCGTGGCGCGGTAGGCGGCAGTCGGCTTGAATTTCCGGTCGTAACTCCGCCGGATGATCGGCTCCTGGCCGCAGTTCGAGCGGTGCAGATACATTTGTTTCATGGCGGGGCGGGTCGTTTTTGGTTTGTAGGCCGCGGGTGACGTGACCGCGGGAAATTCTCAGCCGGCGTCCGGACCGCGGAAATCGACGAAGTTGCGCGGGGTCTCGTAGAGGCGGACGTTGTGGAGCGTGCCGCCCCGGATGTGGGGGGCGATCTGGTGCCAGAAGGCGATGGCGAGGTTCTCGGTGGAGGGGATGATGCCGCGCAGGAAGGGCACCTCGTCGTTGAGGTTGCGGTGGTCGCACCGGTCAACGATCGCGCGGTTGAGGATGCGCTTTAGCTCGCCGAGGTCGATGACGTAGCCGGTGACCGGGTCGGGCTCGCCCCGCACGGTGACCTCCAGCACGTAGTTGTGGCCGTGCCAGTGCGGGTTGGTGCAGAGGCCGTATTGCCGCCGGTTCCAGGCGAGGCTCTTCGTCGGGTTGTAAAGCCGGTGCGCCGAGTTGAAATGCACCTGCCGCGTCACGTAGACGGTCCCCGCCAGCACGCGGGGCGCACGTTTCCGGGAGGCGGCGGGTTTTTTCGGCATGGGAGGGTCCAGCGAAGCCAGTTTCGCGGGAGCGTCAACCGGCGAAAAACCTTGGCCGCGCCCGCCCGGCTTGTCTCGATGCGCCCGTGGCCCTCCGGTTCCAGATCCTCGGCAGCGGCAGCGACGGCAACTGCGCCCTGCTGCGCAGCGACGACGCCTGCGTCCTCATCGACGCCGGTTTCTCCGCGCGCCGGCTGGCCGCGCTGCTCGAGGCCGCCGGCGAGCGGCTGGAGGCGGTCGATGCCGTCCTCCTCACCCACGAACACGGCGACCATGCGGCGGGTCTCGCGGGCCTGGCGCGCCATCCGCACATCCGCGTCTTCGCCAACCGCGGCACGGCCGACACGGTGCAGCGCTCGCTCAAGCACCGCCCGGTGTGGCAGGTATTCGAAACCGGTGCGACGTTCCGCTTTCGCGACCTCGAGGTGCGCACGTTCTCTGTGCCGCACGACGCACAGGATCCCGTCGGCTTCGTCGTCGCGCAGGGCCACGGCGACCTGCTCTCGCCGCGCCGGAGCGTGGCCTGGCTGACCGACCTCGGGCACGCGCCGGCGCACATCGCCGGACTCATCCGCGAAGTCGACGTGCTCGCGCTCGAGGCCAACTACTGCCCCGCCCTGCTCGACGCCGACACGAAGCGCCCGTGGCCGGTGAAGCAGCGCATCGCCGGCCGCCACGGCCACCTCTCGAACCACGATGCCGCCGCCCTGCTCGCGATGGAGGGTGCGGCCTGGCGGCGGGTCTTCCTCGCGCACCTGAGCCGCGACTGCAACTCACCCGCGGCCGTCGAGGCCGCCTGCGGGCCCGCGCTGCGCGCGCGGGGCTGCGCTTTCACCGTCGTGCCCGCCGGTGGCGGGGCAGACGCGGCCGACCTCGCCTGACGCGCGGCCTCAGGCGCCCTTCCGCAGGTTTTTCTGCTTTGCCATGCTGAACATCAGCACGGCGCCGAGGATCGCCCACGGCACCATGAAGTGGAAGAAGTAGGTGTAGCCCGTGCGGTCGAGGATGCGCCCGAGCAGCTGCATGGCGAGGCCGGCCCCGATGTATTGGAAGGAGTTGATGCAGCCCGAGGCGAAGGCCGCGGCGCGCCGCCCGCCGATGTCCATCGCCGCCGCCGGCCCGAGCAGCGAGTGCGTCGAGTTGACCGTGAAGGCCACGATCACGAAGGCCACCGTCACGGGCACGGCGCCCTGGATCTGCGCGGCGACGAGGATGGTGATCACCTCCAGGCAGTAGATGCCGGCCGCCACCGGCGCGCGCCGGCCCTTGAACACCGTGTCGGAGATGATGCCCGAGATGAACGAGCCGGCCGAAGCGACGAAGGGGATGAGAAAGCCGGCGACGAGGAAGAGCGGCGAGTTGAGGTCGATCTTGTGCACCTCCTGCATGTAGCGCGGGAACCACTGGTCGATGGTCTGCCGCACGGCGCCGGTGCAGGCGTAGGCGCTGGCCATGATCCAGACGTATTTGTTCGTCACGATGTTCATGAACACATCGCGCATCTTCGCCTGCACGCCGTGGTCGGCGTGGTCGCTCTCGTGGTGGAACACCCCGCGGTAGCCCGCCTCCTCCGGCGTGTCCTTGCTCACCAGCGCCAGCACCACCGCCACCGTCGCCGCGATGCCCGCCGGCACGAAGAACAGCATCCGCCAGTGCTGCGCCGGGATCTGCCACATGCCGAGGAAGACGAAGCCCGCGAGCAGGGCCGGCCCGAGCTGGTTGATCGCCACCCGCCCGAGGTTGATCATGAACCCGAACACGCCCGCGAACGTGCCGCGCTCCGTCGCGCTGAACCACGCCGCGTTGATCTTGATGAAGCCCGGCGCGCCGAACGACTGCGACCAGCCGTTCAGGCCCCAGAGGAGCGCAAACAGCCACAACTGCCCCACGAACGAGGCCGCGCCGAACGCGAGGTTCGCCGCCACCGCGCCCGCCGCGCCGATGAGCAGCGCCTTGCGTCCGCCCAGCCGGTCGGTGATCAGCCCGTTCACCACCTGCCCGATGGCGTAGGCGTAGAACTGCGAGCTGAGGATGTCGCCCATCGCGCTGTTGGAGAACCCGAACTCGTCGGCCAACGGCTTGTTGGCGATCGAGAGGTTGTAGCGGCACATGTAGAAGCTCGTGTAGAGCAGGCCGACGACGCTCCAGTTCAGGCCGCGCCGCGCGCCGAATCCCGGCGGCAACTCGGCACGAGGGGCCGGAGCGGCCGGCGGAGGAGGGGCGGTCATGCGCGGTGGGGTTTAACAAATGTGCCGGCCCGCGCACTACAAATCTCCACCGGATGCCCCGGGCCTAATGCTTTTCCTGTCCCGGGTTTTCGCTTTGCCGCGGCCCAAGCCGGCCGCTACCCGTTGCTTCAACCCCCATGTCCGCCCCCTCCTTCCGCCGGACCAAGATCATCGCCACCCTCGGCCCCGCCACCGAGAGCGAGGAGATGCTCGTGCAGTGCATCACCGCCGGCGTCGACGTCGTCCGCCTGAACATGGCCCACGCCAAACACGACTGGACCCGCCAGATCATCCGCCGCATCCGCCGCGCCGCCCAGACCGCCGGCCGCGAGGTCGCGATCATGATGGACATCAAGGGCCCCGAAATCCGCACCGGCGACCTCGAGGTGCCCATCGAGCTGAAGGCCGGCGAAATCTTCGACTTCACCGTCAAGCCCGGCGCCCCCCGCGGCCAGGCCGAGGAAATCCGCTCCGTCGACGTCAACTACCGCGACCTCGTCAACGACATCCACGTCGGCGACACCGTGCTGGTCGACAACGGCCTCATCCGCCTCGAGGTGCTCGAGAAGCACGACGCGCACATCCGCTGCCGCGTGCTCACGCCCGGCATGCTCTCCTCGCGCCGCCACATCAACCTCCCCGGCGTGCACGTCAACCTCCCCTCCTTCACCGAGAAGGACAAGGGCGACACCCGGGTCGGCATCGAGGAGGGCATCGACTTCGTCGCGCTCTCCTTCGTGCGCGAGGCCCGCGACATCGAGATCCTGCGCGCCTTCCTCAAGGAGCACAATTCCTCCGCCCGCATCGTCTCCAAGATCGAGGACCAGAGCGCCATCGCCCACCTCGACGAGATCATCCAGGCCACCGACGTGCTCATGGTCGCGCGCGGCGACCTCGGCATCGAGGTGCCCCTGCAGGAGCTGCCCGTCATCCAGCGCCGCGCCGTGCGCACCTGCCTCTCCATCGGCCGCCCCGTCATCATCGCCACCCACATGCTCGAGTCCATGATCGAGCAGCCCATGCCGACGCGGGCCGAGATCACCGACGTGGCCAACGCCGTCTACGAGCAGGCCGACTGCATCATGCTCTCCGGCGAGACCACCGTCGGCAAATACCCCCTCGAGAGCATCGGCGTGCTCGACCAGATCGCCCGCCGCGTCGAGCAGGAGCTGGCGGCGGATTTCCCGGAGCCCGCCGTCTTCACCTCCGAGCGCATGAAGCTCCTGCGCGCCGCCGTCGTGCTGGCCAACGAGCTGCCGCGCAGCGCCATCCTCGTCTTCACCCGCCACGGCACCACGGCCGCCGGCATCGCCGCGCACCGCCCGGCGCGCGCCGCCATCCTCGGCGTCACCGACTCGGTCGAGACCCTGCGCCACCTGAAGATGGTCCGCTCCGTCGAGCCCTACCTGCTCCAACCCTTCGGCGATCCCGAGAAGACCATCGAACGCGCCATCGACTCCCTCAAACTGCAGGGCCGCATCCACGCGGGCGACAAGCTCATCATCGTCTCCGACGTGCAGGCGCGCGACCGCCGCATTGACAGCATCCAGCTGCGCACCGTTGGATGACGGGCCGATGCGCCCGCCGTCCCTCGCCCGCCCCGTCCTTCTCGCCCTGTCGCTCGCCCTCGCGGCCCGGGGCGCGGATTTCCTCGCGCCCGACGCCCTCGACTGGCGCACGCTCGTGCCGCCGCCGCCCGCCCCGGGTTCCGTCGCCGATGAGTCCGAACGCTTCACCGTCCTCCTGATCGAGGCGGACCGGACGCCGGCCCAGGCCGAGCTCGCCCGCCAGCACCAGTCTTACACGGTCTTCAACTTGCTGCGGCCCGTGCTCGGCGACTGGGCCACGCCGGAGAACCTCCCAAAACTCGCCGCCCTCTTCCAGCAGGCGACCGTCGAGGCGCGTCCCTTCAACACGGCGGCCAAGGACACCTACGCCCGCCCCCGTCCCCATCTCGCCCTCCCGCAGCTCAAGACCGCCTACGATGTGAAACCCGACGGTTACGCCTACCCCAGCGGCCACGCCACCGGCTCGGCCTTGCACGCCATGCTGCTCGCCGCGCTCCTGCCCGAGCATGCCGCCGACTGGGAAAAGCAGGCCGAGCTGGTCCGCCTGAGCCGGCTCTACGGCGGCGCGCACTACCCGAGCGATGTCATCGCGGGCCGGCGCCTCGGCGAGGCCCTCGCCCGCGAGATGCTCAAGTCGCCGAAGATGCAGCAGCGCCTTGAGGAAGTGCGCGCGGAACTCGCCCCCTTCCTGCGGAAAAAGGCCGCTTAGGCGGCGCGCTTGGCCGCAAAGCGGTTGTAACCCGCCGCCCCGGCATGGGTTTTGTGAACACCTTGGCGTGTTTTCTCGCATTACCCGGGAGACACACGTCGCCACCTTCCGCCTCCATGTCCCGCGCCCTCCGCTTTTCTCCGCTCCACCTCGCCCTCGCCGCCGCCTGCGTTCTCCCGGTCCGCGCCGACGTGCCGTCGCTCGATGTCGCCCCCACGGCCACACCGCCGCGGATCGACGGCGTCATTGCGCCCGGCGAATGGGCGGGTGCCGCGCATAGCGACGTCTTCCGGCAGATCACGCCCGAGGAGAACGTCGCGCCGAGCGAACGCACCGAGTTCTGGGTGACCTTTGACCGCGATTTCATCTACGTCGCCATCCGCAACCACGACAGCGCCGGGCGCGCCGGCATCCGCGCCTATTCCATGCAGAAGGACCAGGACAACGGTTCCGACGACATCGTGCGCGTCGTGCTCGACCCCTTCCACCGCGCGCGGGACGGCTACTACTTCGCCCTGACCGCCGTCGGCGGCAAGCACGACGGGCTCATCCAGAACTCCGACCAGGCCAACGACCAGTGGGACGGCCTCTGGCACGGCCGGACCTCGATCGACGACGGCGGCTGGAGCGCCGAGTTCGCCATCCCGGCCAAGACGATTTCGTTCGACCCCCGCAACGGCACCTGGGGCTTCAACGTGGCCCGCGCCGTGCGTCGCAAGCAGGAGGCGATGCGCTGGGCCGGTTTCGTCCGCGCCCGGCCCACCGTCGCCCTGCCCCTGCTCGGCGAAGTGCGGGGTTTCACGGGCCTGGAGCAGGGCCGCGGGCTCGACTTCCGCCCCTACCTCACCGGCATCGCCCGCGACCATCCGCGTGCGGGCGAAAAGTCCGGCGAGCTGCGCACCGGCTTCGACCTCATCTGGCATGTCACGCCCTCGCTCGCGGCCACGGTCACCGTCAACACCGACTTCGCCGACGCCGAGGTGGACGAGCGCCAGGTCAACCTCGGGCGGTTCTCGCTCTTTTTCCCCGAAAAACGCGCCTTCTTCACGCAGGACGCCCCGCTCTTCACCTTCGCCGGCATCCAGCTGGACCCCCTGCCCTTCTTCTCCCGCCGCATCGGCCTCGCCGACGACGGCACCAAGGTGGACGTCCTGGGCGGCGTCAAGCTCACCGGCCGCGTCGGTCGCGTGTCCGTGGGCTTGCTCGACGTGCAGATCGACGAACACGCCGGCCTCGAGTCCAAGAATCTCGCCGTCGGCCGCATCGCCGTCGGGGTCCTGGAGGAGTCGCACGCCGGCGTCATCTTCACCCGCGGCGACCCGCGCACCAACGGCGACGCCTACCTCGTCGGCGCCGACTTCAACTACGAGAACAACCGGCTCGCTCACAACCGCAGCCTCCTCGTCCGCGCCGCCGTCCAATACACCGACACCGACCTCGCGGGCGACGACGGCGCCGCCGGCACGCTCTCGCTCAATTATCCCGGCGAGCCGCTCGAGCTGAGCTGGTTCTTCAGCCGCATCGGCCGCGCCTACGACCCCGCGCTCGGTTTCGTGCCGCGCACCGGCATCCAGAATGCCCACCTCTGGAACCGCTACCGCTGGTATCTCGACCGCCTGCCCATCCGCCGCCTCGACTTCTTCCTCGAGGGCGACCTCGTCACCGACCTGCACAACCGGCGCCTCGACCAGACAGGCTGGATCGGCTTCGAGGCCGAGACCCCCGCCGGCGACTTCCTCAACCTCCAATACCAGCACCACCGCGAGCGGCTCGACGCGCCCTTCGCCATCCGCCCCGGCGTCACCATCCCGGCGGGCGACCACGGCTGGGGCACGATCCAGTTCCTGTATTTTTCCAACCGCTCGCGGCCCGTGAACGCCGAGGTGCAGCTGCGCCACAGCGATTTCTTCACCGGCAACCGCAACGACTACGAACTCGAGCTCGGCTGGCGCCCCTCGCGCTTTGTCGAGCTGGCCGCCGCCTGGCGCTACCGCGTGATCCACCTGCCCCAGGGCAATTTCGACGTGCGCCTCGGCCGCGCCAAGGCCGTCGTCACCTTCAGCCCCGACGTGCAGGCCAGCCTCCTCGCCCAATACGACAACTTTTCGGACACCCTCGGCGTGAACGCCCGCCTCAAGTGGATCGTCCAGCCCGGCAACGAGATCTTCTTCATCGTCAACCAGGGCTACGACGCCGACGGCGACTCCATCCGGCCCACGGTCAACGAGACCTCCCTCAAGGCCGCCTGGACCCTGCGCTTCTGAGCCCAGGGCCGCCCACGGCGATTGTCATCTAATGGATGACAAACGCGCTTACACCGACTTCGCGATCCGCAGCATCGCGGCCACGCTCGCATCTACGTCGGCGTCCGTGGTGGCCCAACACGACACGCTGATGCGCATGGCTGTGCGGCCCTGCCACACCGTTACGCCCGCCCAGCAGGTGCCGTCGCGCTGGAGCTCCTCGATCACGCGCTTCGTCTTCTCCGCGTCGCCGAAGGCCACCAGCACCTGGTTGAGCACGACGTCGTTGAGGATCTCGCCGCCGCCCGCGTGCAGTTTCTCCGCAAAGCGCCGCGCCTGGGCGCAATTCCGCTCGAACATCTCGGCCAGCCCCGCCCGGCCCAGCGTGCGCAAGGCCGCCCACACCTCGACCCCGCGGGCGCGGCGCGACAGCTCGGGCGTGTAGTCGCTCGGGTTCCGCTCGGTCGTCCCGGTCGGCAGATACTCGGCGGTGATCGCCATCGCCGCGCGCAGCGCGTGCGCGTCGCGCACGAAGGCGAGACCGCAGTCGTAAGGCACGTTGAGCCATTTGTGCGCGTCGGTCGCCCAGGAGTCGGCCAGTTCCAGGCCGGGACAGAGGGGTTTCAGCTTCGGCGAGGCCGCGGCCCACAGACCGAAGGCACCGTCCACGTGCACCCACGCCCCGGCCGGCTTTGCCTTGGCGCAGATCTCGCCGATGGGATCGAAGGCGCCCGTGTTCACATTGCCCGCCTGCGTGATCACGATGGTCGGGCCGGAAATCTTCGGCAGCGCGTCGGCGCGCATGCGCCCCTGCCCGTCCACCGGCACGCGCACGAGGCGGTTGCGGCCGAGCCCGATGATGCCGAGCGATTTCTTGACGGTCGGATGGACCTCCTCGCCCACGATCACGGTGACCGGCGGCGCGCCGAACATGCCGTCGGCCTCCACGTTCCAACCGGCCTGCATCAACACCGCGTGCCGCGCGGCGGCCAACGCCGTGAGGTTGGCCACGGTCGCGCCCGTCACGAAGGCGCCCCCGCACTCCTTCGGCAGACCCAGCACGTCCAACAGCCAGCGCAATGCCACCTGCTCCAGGTGCGCCGTGCCCGGCGTGGGGCTGTAGAGCCCCGTGTTCTGGTCCCATGCGCCCGCCAGCCAGTTGGCCGCCAGCGTCACGGGCAGCGACCCGCCGATCACGAACCCGAAGAACCGCGGGCCGGCCATCGCCATCGTTGCGGGCGTGCCCAGCTCGTCGAGCAGGCGCAACGTGGCGGCCGGGTCCGTCGGACCGGCGGGCATCGGCTCGTCGAAGCCGCGCAACCCCGCCACGGCTGCCGGCGACGGCGCGACCGGGCGCGTGGGCAGGCTGTCAAGGTATCGGATTGAGCGGTTTGCGGCATCTTGGAGCAGGGCGTTCATGAAGGCTGCTAACTATCCCGGGCGGACCGGAGGGTCAATCGGCCGGTCGACCAGCATCGCACGCCATTCCCGGGCAACTGTGCCGGGCCTTCAACCTTGCCGTCTCGGCCAAAACCCGCAGCTTGGGACCCGCCCCACCCCGCATGAGCCTGGACCCCCTCCAAGCCTACCGGCCCTCTGGCAAGTTCACCGCCGCCGGCCTCGTCGTGCCCCTGGTGGCCGGCGCGGTCGTGGCGTTTCCGCTGGGCCTGGTCTATTCGAAGGCCCTGCGCTGGATTCCCTTTGTCTACATCAACATGCTGGCGACCTGCGCCTACGGCTTCGCCCTCGGCTGGCTGACCAGCCTTGCTGTCAAACACACCCGCGTGCGCAACGTCACGCTGGCCACGCTGCTCGGCGCCGCCGTCGGTTGCATCGGGGTCTATTTCGAGTGGAGCGGCTTCATCTGGGCGGTCTGGGAAGAGGCTCCCTTGTTTTCCCCGCCGGGCGACATCCTCGCCGCAATGTCCTTTCTCTACGAGCACGGCTCCTGGGGCCTGAAGAGCGGCGGCAACATCACCGGGGTTTTCCTGGCGATAATCTGGACCTGCGAGGCGGGCGCGATCCTCGTGTTTGCGACGATGCTGCCCCGCGCCTTCGTCCAGGACACCCCCTATTGCGAAAAGACCGGCTGCTGGCTGGAGGAGCGGAAGCAGATCGACACGCTCGAGGCCATCAGCGACCCCGCCCAACGGGCCGCGGTCCAGGCCGGTGACATCATGCCCGTGGTGCAGGCCGGGCCGCGCGGCGACGCGCTGGTGCACACCCGCCTGCTCCTCAAGCGCTCGCCGAAGTGCCGGATCTTCTGCACTGTGCGCGTGCAGGAGGTCACCTCCGAGATCGACAAGGACGGCAAGCTCAAGTCCTCCACCGCCGACCTGACCGGCGACCTGATTTTGCCCGCCTCGATGTTCGACCTCGTCGCGCAGTTGGAAAACCTTGCCCCCGCCCCGACGGCCGGCGACGCCAAACCCGCCTAAGACTGCGCGCCTCTGATCCGTGCCCCCCGATGTTTGTCATATAATGTATGACAAACTTGGTCAGACCTCTCGTTCGTTTGTCATCTAATAGATGACAAATGCCCGGAGCCGCTGCGCGCACTATTCGCGCGATTTCGGCTGTGCTGCCTCACGTCTGGCACGCCTGCGATCCCACCGCCAAATTTCGCTTCGCGCTTTCGCGCACGATGCTTTCGCTCGGGACCCATGCGCCACGTCCGCTTCCTGCCCCTGCTCGGCGTCCTCGCCTGCGCCCAGCCGCCCTTCTCCCCGGCCGACCTTCTGCCGCCCGCGCCGCCTTGGACTGGCGCCAGCGAGAAGCTCATCGTCCCGTCCGATCATCCTTGGATCACCCCGGCGGAGAGGACCGGGCTCACCGACTCGCCGGGCTACGACGAGACCGTCGCCTGGCTGAAGCAACTGGCCGGGGCCTCGCCGCGGCTCGCGCTTGAGACGATCGGCGTCACCCCGCAGGGCCGGCACCTGATTGCGGTCATCGCCACCAAGGAGGGTGTGGCGGGCGCCGCCGACCTGCCGGCCACCGGCCGCCCCACGCTGCTGGCCCAGGCCGGCATCCATTCCGGTGAGATCGACGGCAAGGACGCCGGCTTGATGCTGCTCCGCGACCTCGCCCTCGGCGGCAAGGCGCATCTGCTCGACCGGGCGAACTTCCTTTTCGTGCCGGTCTTCAACGCCGACGGGCACGAACGCAGCTCCGCGTGGAACCGTCCCAACCAACGCGGCCCCGTCCACCAGGGCTGGCGCACCACCGCCCAGAACCTGAACCTCAACCGCGACTACATGAAGGCCGCCGCACCGGAGATGCAGGCGATGCTGTCCCTGCTCCAGGCCGCCCAACCCGCCCTCTACCTCGATCTCCACGTCACGGACGGCATCGATTACCAATACGACATCACCTACGGCTTTCACGGCTGGGACGGCACGCCGGCTTGGTCCCTCCATGGCGCTGCCTGGCTGGATAAGATCTGGCGACCCGCAGTGGACACGGCCCTGGCCGCCGCCGGGCACATCCCCGGCCCGCTCGTCTTCGCCGTCAACAACCGCGACCTGACACAGGGCATCACCCTCGGGCCGGGTGACCCGCGCTTCTCCAACGCCTACGGCGACCTCCGCGGCATCCCCAGCGTCCTCGTCGAGAACCACTCGCTCAAGCCCTACAAGCAGCGGGTGCTCGGCACCTACGTGCTGCTCGAGGCTTCGCTGAAGGCGCTCGGCGACCACGCGGACACCGTGCGGCAGGCCATCGCGACCGACGCCGCGGCGCGCCCCGAGACCCTGCCGGTGAATTGGACCGCCGATCCCGGGGCGACGACCCGGATGGATTTCAAGGGCATCGCCTACGAGGAATACACCTCCCCCGCCTCCGGCACTAAGGAAGTTCGGTGGCTCGGCACGCCCAAGCTATATCCTGAACTTCCGATTCACTGGACCACTAAGCCGGGTGCTGTGCTCCCGCGTCCGAAGGCGTATTGGGTCCCCGGCCACAAACCAGAAGTGATCCAGCGCCTGCGCAATCACGGTATCGCGATGGATCTCCTCGAGGCCAACCGCACGATTGACGTTGAATTCTATCGCCTCGTCGACCCCAAGCCTGCCGCCCAGCCCTTTGAGGGCCGGCACTTGGTGACAACCAAGGTGCGGCGCGAAACCCGCACCGAGACCTTCCCTGCCGGCTCTGTGCGCGTGCCCACCGACCAGCCCCTCGGCAACCTCGCCATGGCCCTGCTCGAGCCCGAGTGCAACGACTCGCTCTTCGCCTGGGGCTTCTTCCCCGAAATCCTCCAGCGCACCGAATACATCGAGGGCTACGTCGTCGCCCCGATGGCGGAGAGGATGCTCGCCGCCGACCCGAAGCTGAAGGCCGAGTTCGAGGCCAAGCTCGCCGCCGACCCGAAATTCGCGGCCGACCCGCAGACGCGCCTCCAGTGGTTTTACGAGCGCAGCAGATTCTACGACGACCGCTACCTCCTCTACCCCGTCGGCATCGAGCGCTGAAGGTGGAGCGGCTTGACCCAAGCCGCTTGCCCAAGTGCCCGGGTGAACGCGCTCCACCCGCCCACCCCAAACTCCCGGTTTGCCATGGGCGGCGGCGGGCTTTTCAGTGCGCATCCCGTATGTCCCGCACGCTCGTCAAAGACGCCCTCCAAGCCGCCGCGCCGATGGCTGCCATCCTGCTCCAGGGCTGGGTCCGCACCCGCCGCGACAGCAAGGCCTTCTCCTTCGTCGAACTCAACGACGGCTCCTGCCTCAAGGGCATGCAGATCGTTGTCGACGCCACCTGCCCCGACTACGCGCAGGTCGCCAAGGCCAACACCGGCGCCTGCATCGAGGTGCGCGGCCGGCTCGTCGAGTCCAAGGGCGCCGGCCAGAAATGGGAGGTCGTCGCGGAGAAATTCACCGTCCTCGGCGAGGCCGACAACACCTACCCGCTCCAGAAGAAGGGCCACACGCTCGAGTTCCTGCGCGAGATCGCCCACCTGCGCCCGCGCTCCAACCTCTTCGGCGCCGTCTTCCGCGTGCGCAGCCGGCTGGCCTACGCCGTGCACCGCTTCTTCCAGGAGCGCGGCTTCCACTACGTCCACGCGCCCATCATCACGGCCAGCGACGCCGAGGGCGCGGGCGAGATGTTCCGCGTCACCACGCTCGACGTCGGCAACCCGCCGCGCACCCCCGAGGGCAAGGTGGACGACGCCCGCGATTTCTTCGGCAAGAAGACCTTCCTGACCGTCTCGGGCCAGCTCGAGGCCGAGGTCTTCGCCTGCGCGCTCAGCAACGTCTACACCTTCGGCCCCACCTTCCGCGCCGAGAACAGCAACACCTCGCGCCACGCCGCAGAATTCTGGATGATCGAGCCCGAGGTCGCCTTCTGCGACCTCCAGGGCAACATGGACCTCGCCGAGGCCTTCGTGAAATACCTCATCCGCGACGCGAAGGAGCACTGCGCCGCCGACCTCGAGTTCTTCTCCAAGTTCGTGGACAAGGACCTGCTCCCGCGCCTCGACTTCGTCCTGGAGAAGCCCTTCGTGCGCTGCAGCTACACCGACGCCGTCGCCATTTTGGAGAAATCCGGCCGCGCGTGGGAGCACCCGGTCAAGTGGGGCGTGGCCCTGCAGGCCGAGCACGAGCGCTTCCTCACCGAGGAGCACTTCAAGTGCCCGGTCACGGTCTATGACTACCCGCGCGCGATCAAGGCCTTCTACATGCGCCAGAACGACGGTTGCGCCGAGGGCCGCGAGACCGTGCGCGCCATGGACCTCCTCGTGCCCGGCATCGGCGAGATCATCGGCGGCAGCCAGCGCGAGGAACGCCTCGACAAGCTCCGCGCCGGCATGGCCCTGCACCACCTCGACGAGAAGGCCTACTGGTGGTATCTCGACCTGCGCCGCTACGGCACCGTGCCGCATGCGGGCTTCGGCCTCGGCTTCGAACGCATGCTGATGTTCGTCACCGGCGTGGCCAACATCCGCGACGTCATCCCCTTCGCCCGCACCCCCGGCACGGCGGAGTTCTGAACGCCGGGCGATTAGCCGCACCGGCCCCGCACGGCACAATCGCTCATTTTCCCCCGCAACCGCCCTCTGGGGGGTTGCACCGGCCCGCACGGGTTGTTTTGTCATAAACCTCCCGTATGGCCTCCGCCAAGTCCCCCACGCCCGCTGTCCCGCTCCGCATCCTGACCGCCGTGCCCATCTGCGACGGACACGACAGCGCCGTCACCACCATCAACATCGAGCTCGCACGCCACGGCGTCGAGGTCATCTACCTCGGCTACCACCAGTCGGCCACGACCATCGCGCGCGCCGCCATCCAGGAGGACGCCAACGTCGTCGGCCTCAGCTCCTACAACGGCGGCCACATCGTCTTCTTCAAGGAGGTCGTCGACCAGCTGAAGGCCCGCGGCAGCGGCGACATCCCGGTCTTCGGCGGCGGAGGCGGCACGATCACCAAGGCTGACGAGCGCGTGATGAAGCGCCAGGGCACCGACCGCATCTTCTTCGCCGGCACGCCGCTCGACGACATCATGAATCTCATCAAACGCGACTACGCCCGCTACGCGAAGCCCAACGCCAAGTTCAAGGGCGACCGCGCCCTCGCCCGCGCCATCACCATCGCCGAGACCGAGGCGTTCACTGTAGGAGCGGCTTTACGCCGCGACTCGGACGTCACAGCGGCATCGAAGAAATCGGGGCGTAAAGCCCCTCCTACAGCCACGGTAAAAGGCACCAAGCAGGCCTTCGTCGTCGGCATCGCCGGACCCGGCGGCGCGGGCAAGTCCACGCTCATCGACGAGCTGACTTCGCGCTTCCTCCAGAAAGTCCCGCAGGGCCGCATCGCCATCCTCGCCAACGACCCGTCGCATCCCGACACCAAGGGCGCCATCCTCGGCGACCGCGTCAGCGCGATCTACGCGCAGGACGACCGCGTGTTCTTCCGCTCCATGGCCACGCGCGGCAGCCTCACCGGCCTCAGCGCCGCCGCCCCGGCCGCGATCGACATCCTCAAGGCCTCCGGCGAATTCGACCTCATCCTCGTCGAGTCCGTCGGCGTCGGCCAGGAGAGCGACCCCTTCGGCGTTTTCGGCGGGAAAAAACTCGTCGACGCCACGCTCTTCGTCCTCGCGCCCTACTACGGCGGCCGCATCCAATTGCAGAAGATCGCGCTGCTCAACGGCGCCGACTTCGTCGCACTGAACAAGTGTGACCATCCGATGGCGCACACCGCCAAGGCCGAGATCCAGGCCCGCCTCGACTACAACGGCAAGGGCCAGACCCTCCACACCACCACCGCCGCGAAGCACTTCGACCCCGGCGTCGACGCGCTCTTCCGCGCCCTCGCCGAACGCGGCGGCCTCACCCTCTCCGCCGGCGGCGAAGCGGCCTGCCAACTCAAACTCTGACCACGCCCCCATGAGCCAGCTCGCAAAAATCGCCGACTCCGTCGACACCTACAACCAGTTCGTCCGGGCCGAGGTCGCCCGCGCGCGCACCGACGCCAAATTCGCCGACGAGCTCCGCGCCAAGTGGGCGAAGATCCGCGCCTCGGTCGACTACACGCAGTCGCCCACCGGCACCAAGATCCCCCGCCTCGCGCTCCCCGACACCGACGAGCCTGGCGCCATCGCCGAATATTTGCTCGGCCAGGGCCTGCCCGGCTCCTTCCCCTACGCCACCGCCGCCTACCGCGAGATGTATCTCGACCGCGACAGCGGCACTGGCGAGGAGCCGATGCGCCTCTTCGCTGGCCTCGGCCTCGCGGAGGACACCAACGCGCGCTTCAAATACCTCTCGCGAAACCAGAAGAGCATCCGCCTCTCCACCGCGTTCGACGGCCCCACGCTCTACGGCCTCGACTCCGACCACGAGGGCGTGCTCGGCAAGGTCGGCGAGGGCGGCGTCGCCATCGACACGGTCGAGGACATGATGCGCCTCTTCGACGGCTTCGACCTCACGCGCAAGGACGCCTCCGTCTCCATGACGATGAACGCGCCCGCGCCGGTCATCCTCGCGATGTTCATCGCCGCCGCGAAGCGCCGCTTCGGCCCTGACTGCGTGCCGAACCTCCGTGGCACCATCCAGGCCGACATGCTCAAGGAAGTGCAGGCGCAGAACGAGGTCATCTTCCCGATCGACGCCTCGCTCCGCTTCCTCTGCGACATGATCGAGTGGTGCGTGCCCAACATGCCGCGCTGGTATCCCGTCTCGATCTCCGGCTACCACATCGCCGAGGCCGGCGCGACACCCGTGCAGCAGGCCGCGTTCACGCTCTCCAACGGCTTCACCTACGTCGAGCTGCTCAAGCAGCGCGGCGCCGACGTGAACCAGTTCGGCCCGCGCCTCTCGTTCTTCTTGGACTGCGGCCTCGACGTCGAATACCTAGTGCTCGGCCGCGTCTGCCGCCGCATCTGGGCCATCGGCATGCGCGACGTCTTCGGCGCCGACGCCAAGGCGCAGATCCTCAAGCTCCACACCCAGACCTCCGGCCGCTCGCTCATCGCCGCCGAGTTCCAGAACAACCTCACGCGCACCGCCGTCGAGTTGATGCTGGCCTACATGAATTACACCAATTCGTGCCACTCCAACTCCGCCGACGAGCCCTTCACCACGCCGACCGAGAAATACGCGCTCCTCGCCTCGCACGGCCAGTCGATCATCCTCGAGGAGTCCGGCGTGTTCAAACACATGATGAACATGTTCGGCGGGGCGCCCGGACTGCTCGCGCTCGAGCGCCAGGTCGAGCAGGGCATCCTCGATGTCTTCCGCGAGATGGACACGCTCGGCGGCGTCATCGCCGCAATGGAACAGCGCTACCAGCGCAGCAAGATCCAGGAAGCCGGCCACGCCTACGAGAAACAGATCTACTCGAACCAGCGCCCCATCATCGGGCTCAACAAATACGTCTCCGAGGAGGCGCACCCCAACGTCCCCCTCGCCCGCACGCCGCCCCGCAAGCAGCGCCTGCAGGTCGAGCGCCTCAAGGCCTTCAAGAAGAAGCACGCCAAGAAAGCCCCCGAGGCCTTGCAGCGCTTGGAGAACGTCGCCCGCAACGGCGGCAACGTCTTCGGCGAGCTCGTGAACACCGTCGAAGTGTGCTCGCTCGGACAAATCACCGGATGCCTGACCTCAGTTGTGGGCAAGTTCCGGCCGATGGTGTGACGACTCGAATGAAAAAACTACTCTCAACCTTGGCGGCCTGGGCGGCAGCGAAGCCAGACCACGAGCCGCGTGGACAAGGAAGGGACTCTCTGTTCCCACTGGTGGTTGTGCCCCAATACATCGACACCTTGCCCGCAGACTCACGTGAGACGGTCATGCCTCTCGGACATGACCTGTCGGTCATGTTAGTCTTCGATCTCGGCGGCCTCATTCGCAACGTGACGAAAGAGGATCTCGATCGACTGCAACTCGGCGCGGCCGACGCCCGAGCGCTTGCCTTGGAGAATCTCGAGAAGCTCGCTGCATCCGGCGCCGTGCGGCAGGCGATGTATCCGAGCGGGCCAAACAAAACTCCATTTATCTATTTTACAGATCATTGGGCCGCGTCGACGTGTATCCTGCTTTCCAAACTCTATGGCATGGCCTCCAAAAATCTCGGTGCCGGTGAGCTCTGCGTTAGCATTCCGCATCGCGAGGCGATGCTGATCTTTCCGAAGGGCGATGCGATTTTCCGTGCAGCGTTGCAGAAGTTTGTGCGCGAAAATGAAAGCGACGCAAGAAAACCACTTACGTTTGAATTGTTCGAACTTACCAGCACCGGAATTCGGGAGCTAAAAGACTGAAGTGAAACCCACCACCCCCTTCTCCCACCCCCGCACTCCTCGACCGCTGCAATGAAACTTGGCTCGCCAAAGCGCAGGCGTAGGCGGCTCGCGCAGCTTGTCAGGGTATTTCCAGTTTCAGATACTGTCCGCGTTTGATCCCGGAAATCGCCGAGATGATCATATCCTTGGCCGCAACGATGCGCCGCAGGTCATTCGTGCTGAGTTCCAGGATGGCGATCTTCCGGTCGGCCAAATTCTGCTGATAGCGGATGCCTTGGTCGGCGGTGATGAAGAGGTCAAACTGCCCCTCGGCGAGTGTCAGCAAATCGCCGTTCCTGATCCCACCCCAGCCCTGCCGCTGCGCGGTCGTGAATTCGTGACCGGCGAGCAGTTTGTGCATCGGCCACGGCACGCACTCGTCCAGCAGGATTCTCATGCCGTCAGCAGCGCGGATTCCGACCGTTCGAGCACCCGCAGGGCCAATTCACGTGGCACGGACGGGAAGCACTCGAGGAATTCGTCGAGGGTGTAGTTCCGCTCAAGATACTCGAACAGCGTCCGCACCGGCACCCGCGTGCCCTTGAATACGGGCGTCCCGCCGAGGATCTCGGGGTCAACGGTGATGAGGTCGGTGGCGGTCATGGCGGCAATCTAGCCCTGAATCCCTTGGTGTAAAGCCACGCTTGCCGCCATCGGGCTTGGCTTTCGCCCCTGATGCCTTCTATTCGGCGTCATGCAAAAACCGGCCTCCCCGTCGCCGACTCCCGCCCTGCTCGACCGCTGCAATGAAATCGCGCAGCAGGAAGCCCAGCTCCGCGAGGGCGGCGGCGCGGCCGGCCAGGAGCGCCAGCACAAGCTCGGCCGCCTCTTCGTCCGCGAGCGCATCGCCGCGCTGATCGACTCGCCCGAGTCGTTCCTCGAGGTCGGCCTCTGGGCGGCGCACGGCATGTATCGCGAGTGGGGCGCGTTCCCCGGCGCGGGCGTCGTCACCGGCGTCGGCGACATCGCCGGCCACCCCTGCATGATCGTCGCCAACGACGCGACCGTGAAGGCGGGCGCCTTCGTCCCGATGACCTGCAAGAAGGTCCTGCGCGCGCAGCGCATCGCCTTCGAGTGCAACCTGCCGCTCGTCTACCTCGTCGACTCCGCCGGCGTTTTCCTGCCGATGCAGGACGAGATCTTCCCCGACGAGGACGACTTCGGCCGCATCTTCCGCAACAACTCGGTCCTCTCCGCCGCCGGCATCCCGCAATACGCCGCCATCATGGGCAACTGCGTCGCGGGCGGCGCCTACCTGCCCGTCCTCTGCGACAAGATCCTCATGACCGAGGGCAGCGGCCTCTACCTCGCCGGCCCGCAGCTCGTGAAGGCCGCCATCGGCCAGGAAACCGACACCGAGGCCCTCGGCGGCGCCGCCATGCACGCCGAGATCTCCGGCACGGTGGATTTCAAGGAAAAGGATGATCCGGCGGCTTTGAAACGGCTGAAGAATCTCATCGGGCTGCTGCCCGCCGAGGTAGGGCGAACCGTCCCCGGTGAGCCGTCGTCCGACAAAGATTCAGCGCGGCTCGGCGGGGACGCCTCGCCCTACCAGCCCGAATTTCCCGCCTCGAAAATCTACGAGCTCGTCTCTGTTGACGGCCGCAAGGAATACGACGTGCGCGACGTCATCCGCTGCCTCGTCGACGCCGGCTCGCTCGACGAATACAAGGCCGACTACGGCAAGAGCGTCGTCTGCGCCTTCGCGCGGCTCGGCGGGCGGCCCATCGGCATCGTCGCCAACCAGCGCATGCGCGTGCAGTCGAAGGCCGCCGGCGCGGCCGGCCTGCAGATGCCGGGCGTGATCTACGCCGACAGCGCCGACAAGGGCGCGCGGTTCATCATGGACTGCAACCAGACGCGCGTGCCGTTGCTCTTCCTGCAGGACGTGTCGGGCTTCATGGTTGGCAAGGACGCCGAGCAGAGCGGCATCATCCGCAGCGGCGCGAAGATGGTGAACGCGCTCAGCAACTCCACCGTCCCGAAGATCACCGTCATCACCGGCGGCTCGTTCGGCGCCGGCAACTACGCGATGTGCGGCAAGGCCTTCGACCCGCGTTTCATCTTCGCCTGGCCGCACGCGAAATACGCCGTGATGGGCGCCGCGCAGGCCAGCGACGTCGTGTTCAACATCCTCGCCAAATCCGGCAAGGACCGCACCAAGGAGGAGCTGGCCGCGCTGCGCGAGCAGGTGAAGCAGGGCTACGTCGAGCAGACCGACATCCGCTACGGCGCCGCCCGCGGCTGGGTGGACGCGCTCATCCCACCGCACCAGACCCGCGAGACCCTGCTCCGCGCCTTCGCGCTCGCCGGCCGCCCCGCCCCCAAGGCGAATTTCCACACCGGCGTCCTGCAGGTGTGAGGGCCGCTCAGGCCCGCCCGAAGAACCACGCCGTCAGCAGGCAGCCGACGGCGATGACGGCGCCCCGGACGACGGCCGGGTCCACCCGCTTGGCGAGGCGGGCGCCGCCGTAGCCGCCGAGCACGGCGCCGACGATCATCACCGAGGCCTGCGGCCACTGCACGAGGCCGGCCCAGATGAAGGCGACGAGGGCGATGGCGTTGAGCGCGGACGCGAGCACGGTCTTGATGCCGTTCATCTCGTGGATGTCGGTCAGGCCGGCGAGCGTGAGCATGGCGAGCATCATCAGGCCCATGCCGCCGCCGAAGTAGCCGCCGTAAATGGCGATGAGAAGCTGCAGCAGCCAGCTGACGGCGCCGATGCGCGCGCCGGCCTGCTCGCGGCGCTTGAGCCACGCGGTGAATTTCCCGCCGAAACCGAACACCGCCGTGGCGAACAGCAGCAGCCAGGGCAGCAGGCGGTCGAAGACGGGCTGCGGGGTCTTGAGCAGCACCACCGCGCCCACCAGCCCGCCGGCCAGGCTCACGGCGAGCAGGCCGGGCAGATGCCGGCGCGCGGCGCGCACGTCGTCGCGGTAGGCTGCGACGCTGGCGAGGCTGCCGGGCCATACGGCCATCGTGCTGGTGGCATTGGCGGCGATGGAAGGCATGCCGGTGAACACCAGCGCCGGGAACGTGAAGAAGCTTCCGCCCCCCGCCACGGAGTTGATTGCACCGCCGGCCACGGCGGCGGCAAAAAGGAGCGCGGCGTCGGTGGGGCTCACGTCTTCAGGCCGCCGGCGCCGCGTGGCGCCGGTCGGGCAGGTCGACGAGGAAGGTCGCCCCGCGACCCAGCTGGCTCTCGCAGCTGACCTCGCCGCCCAACCCCTTCACGAGGCGTTGCACGATCCACAGGCCGAGGCCGGTGGATTTCTCGCCGCCGGTCGGGCGGGCGGAGCCATGGGCGTATTTCTGGAAAAGACGCCGGCGGTCGTCCTCGCTGAGGCCCGGACCCTGGTCGCGCACCTGCAGCCGCAGGCCCCGGGGCGTGCGCTGCAACTCGACCGTCACCGCGCTGTCCGCCGGGGAGAACTTCACGGCGTTAGAAAGGAGGTTGTCCAGCACCTGCCGGAAGGCCCCCGCGTCGGACTCGAGCATCAGGGTGGGCTCCGCTGTCTGCAGGCCGAGACGGATGCGCTTGCGCGCCGCGGTCTCGGAATGGGCGGCGATGGTCTCGTGCAGCACGGCGCAGGCGTCGAACGCGGCCCACTGGTAGGCGCGCCGGCCTTCCTCGAGCGCATGCACGTCCACGAGGTCGTTCGCCAGCCGCATCATCTGCCGCGTCAGCAGCTGAATCTGCGCGACGGTCTCGCGCAGCACCTTCTCGTCCGAGCCGCCGGTCATCTTGAGCAGGTCGCCCGCGAGCAGCAGGCCCGTGATTGGGCTGCGGAAATCGTGCGCGACCATGCGCAGCAGCTCGGTCTTCTCCTCGCTGGCGTGCGCTAGGCGGCGGTGTGCCTCCTCCAGCTCAGCCTGGATGCGGCGGCGCTCCGCGAGCTCGGCGGCGAGGCGGCGGTTGTGCCACGCCAGCAGGAGGAAGAACACCACGATGATTCCGGCCACGACGGCCGTCACCCGGAAGGCGCGCGCCCACCACTGGTCCTGCTGGTAGTCGATCTGGATCCACCGGTTGTTGATGGCCGCGCGCTCGGCCGGCGTGATGCTGGCGATGGCCTTGTCCATGATGCCGGCCAGCTCCGGCCAGTCCTTGCGCACGCCGAAGTAGATCTCGTTCGAAGCGGAGATGACGCTGCCGAGCCGCAGGTTGACGAGGCGGTGTTGCTTGATGAGGTAGGAGGCGTTGGCCACGTCGGCAATCGAGGCGAAGACCTCGCCGCGCTCCACGGCCCGAAAACACTCGAGGGTGGTGTCGAATTCCACCTTGATGTGGCCAGGTGCTTGCTCGTTGATGTCGGCGTCGAGACCGACGTAGCCGCGCGGGCGGCTGACGGTGCGGCCGGCCAGGTCGCGCAGGTCAAACAGGTAGGGTGAGTCGTTGCGGGTGATGATGACGTTCGGCGCCAGGGTGTAGGCCCGCGTCAGCAGCATGTAGGCCTCGCGCTCGGAATTGAAACCGACGCTCCCGAGCACGTCCACCTCGCGGGCCTTGAAGGCCTCGATCATGGCCGTCCAGTCGGACCGCGTCTCATGCCGGAACTGCAGCCCCGTGCGCCGGCTGATGAGTTCGAGGAAATCGGGGTCGATGCCGGTGATCTGGCCGCTCCAGTCCCGCTGGGCATAGGGCTCGAAGGTGGCATCGTGCCCGACCCGGATGACGGGATGGGCCTGGATCCAGGCACGCTCCGCCGGCGTCAGACCGATGTCGGGTCCTGCGGCCGGCTGGCCGCCTGCCAGTGTGAGCAGGCAGAAAAACAAGGCGGACCTTGTTTTCATGCAACCAGTGAATCCCGGCTGGGGCGGCTTTGCGAGTCCGGAAACCTGCGGGCGGGGGCGGCGCTCATCCGGGCAGCTTGAACGACTCCATCTGCTGCTTCACGTCCTGCAGGAAGGCGGCCACGCCGGCGCCGTTGACGACGCGGTGGTCGAAGGTGAGCGAGAGGGTGACGACCTGCACGGGATGGATGACGCCGCCGTCGTTGACCATCTTCTCGTGCGCCGTGCCGATGAAGAGCGTGCCCATGGCCGGCGGCACGACGATGGGCCAGGCCTTCTCGATGCCGAAGGCGCCGAGGCTGGTGATGTTGACCGGTGCCTGCACGTCCACGACCTTGCCGGCCCGGGTCTCCTCCACGGCGCGGTTGTAGGCGGCGACGAAATCGGCCCAGCCGAGACGGTTGGCGGCGGGGATGGGCGCGGTGGCGAGGCGGTCGCCCTCGAGCGCGACGGCCACGCCCTGATCGAAGTCGGCCAGCTCGGTGATGGCGCCGTCCTTGTTCGTGAGGCAGCGGAAAGCGGCGTGCTTCTCCTGCGTGCGGGTGACGCACCAAGCCATGATGGCGGAGGGCGAGGCGGCGGCCTTGCCGTCGCGCTTCTTGGCGGCCTCGCGCGCGGCGCGGATGGCGTCGAAGCGCACGTCGATCTCCATGTTGGCGTTCACGACGCCGTCAAGGCGCTTGGTGATGGCGGGGTGCAGGGCGGGCGGACGGGCGGAGCCTTTCATGGGGGCGGCGGGGACGGGCGCGGGCGGCGCAGAGGGACGGGAGGAAATGGCGGAGGCGGCCGGCGCGGCCTTGGCGGCGACTGTAGGAGGGGCTTTAGGCCCCGACTCATCGCGGGATAAACCCGCTCCTACACTCGAACCTTCCACAGGCAGCGCGGCCACGCTGGCCGCGTCGCCCGTGACGACGGCGATGTCCTGCCCGATCAGGACGGTGTCGTCCGGCTTGATGCGCCACTCCTTGAACTTGCCGGCGAAGGAGGCCTCGACCGGGTAGACGGCTTTGTCGGTCTCAAGCTCGCAGAGCACATCGTCGTGCTTCACGGCGTCGCCCGGCTTCTTGTTGAGCGCGACTACGCGGGCCGAGCGCAGGCCCTCGCCCATGATCGGCACGCGCACGATGATGTCGCTCGTGCCGGCGATGACGGTGTTCTGCGGGGCGTGCGCGGATGACTCGGCCGCAGGGGTGACCTTGGTCGCGGCCGGCTGGGCGGTCGCTGCCGCATGCGGGCTCGCTCCCACGGTCCCGCCGCGCGCGGCGTCCACCGACACGGCGCGCCAGATGGCGTCGGTGATGCGCGCCACATCGGGCAGCGCGGCGTATTCGTAGATGGGGTTGTAGCCGATCATCACGTTCGGCTTCGTGACAAGCTCGGGCGGGGCCTTCATCGCGCCCCAGATGTCGGGCCGGCCCATGAGGTGGGTGATGATCATCTGGCCCACCGAGCAGGCCTCGGTGTCCTCCTGCACGACGACGAGGCGGCCGGTCTTGCGCACGGAGGCCTCGAGGGCGGCCTTGTCCCACGGCATGATGGAGCGCAGGTCGATCAGCTCCACGCTGACCTCGCCCTTGAGCTCGGCGATGGCTTCGCGGGCCTTCTCCATCGTGTTGCCCCAGGCGACGACGGTGATGTCGTCGCCCGCGGTGCAGAGGCGGGCCTGGCCGAGCGGGATGGATTTCACCGGCGCGGCGGACTCGATCTCGGCCCAGAGCATGTGCTTCGGGGCGAGGAAGATGGTCGGGTCGTCGGCGTGCATGGCCGTCCAGAGCAGGCCGGCGGCGTCCTCCGGCGTGGAGGGGATGACGACGTTGATCCCGGGAAAGTGCGCGAAGGCCGACTCGTTGGCCTGCGAGTGCCAGAGCGAGCCGCCGGGCAGGTAGGCGCCGTAGGGCGCGTAGAAGACCGCCGGCACCTTCCAGGCGCCGTTCGAGCGCCAGCGCAGGTTGGCGAGGTTCTGCACGAGCTGGTTGAAGCCCGGGAAGCTGAAGTCGATGAACTGCAGCTCGAAGACCGGGCGCCGCCCGTAGAGCGCGAGGCCGCCGCCCACGCCGAAGATGGTCGACTCCGCCAGCGGCGAGTTGAAGACCTGCTCCGGGAAATCCGTCGAAAGCTTCTGCGTCAGGCGGAACACGCCGCCCTTCGGGTCCTCCACGTCCTCGCCGAAGATCACCCGGCCGGGGTCGGCGTCGAGGCCGGCGCGCAGCGTGCGGTTGATGAGGTCGCCCATGCGGTATTTGCCGGGCTTGAACAGCTCCTCGTCGAGGGCCGGCGAGGGCGCGGTGACCTCCAGCAGCAGCTCGTCGGCGCGCGGGTCCTCGGCCTTCTCGGCGGCGCCGTAGAGCGCGCGGACCTTCTCCTTCACCTCCTCGTCCATCGCGGTGAACTCCTTCTCCGTCAGCTCGCCGGCCGCGATCATGCGGTCGCGCAGCACGCGGATCGGGTCGGCCTGCTCGAGCGAGGCGAGGTCCTCCTTCGTGCGGTAGATGGTGTGGTCGTCGGAGCTGGTGTGGCTGGAGAGGCGCTCGAGCTTTGCCCAGAGGAAGACCGGGCCCTGGCCGGCGCGGATGCGCTCGGCGGCCTCGCGCGTCGCGGCGTGCACCGCCTCGATGTCGGAGCCCTCGACCTGCCGCCACTGTGCGGGGTTGAGCACCTCGATCGCCAGCGGGTTGATCTTTCGCGTCGGGGTCGAGATGCCGTAGGCGTTGTCCTCGACGACGAATAGCATCGGCAGCTTCTTCTCTAGGGCGAAGCCGAGGGCCTCGTAGAAATCGCCCTGCCGGGACGCGGCGTCGCCCACGGTGGTGACGACGAGGCTGTCCTTGCCGTCGAGCTTCATGCCCCAGGCGATGCCGCAGGCCGGCAGGAGCTGCGAGCCGAGCGGGGTCGGCACGCTGACGATGTTCAGCGCGCGCGACGAGAAGTGCGACGGCATCATGCGGCCGCGCGAGGCCGAGCCGCGCTTGGCGAAATACTCCAGCGCCATGTGCTCGGTCGTCAGCCCGCGCCCGAGGCAGAGGCCGCGTCCGCGGTAGTAGCAGGCGATGTAGTCGTGCTCGCGCAGCTGCGCGCCGATGGCGCTGAGCGCCTCATGGCCGCGGCCGGAGACGTGGAAATGCCCCTTGCCCTGCCGGTTCAGGCTCTCCTCGCGGAGGTCGCCATGCCGGCTCTCGAGCATGAGGCGGAGGTAATGCCGCCGTTGTTCGCGGTTCAGGGTCGGAGTCGCGGCCTTGGCCATGCGTGGAAATGATTCGGGGATCAGGCCAGGCCGCGGGTGCGGGCGTAGCGCATCAGGCCGCCGCGGAAGGCCGGGAAGCCCGCGCCCAGCAGCAGCGCGAGGTCGGCCTCGTCGGCGGTCTTGAGCACGCCCTCGTCGAGCACGCGCTTGGTCTCGGCGATCATCACGCCGTTCAGGCGGTCCTGGATGGCGGCGGCGTCCATGGTCTTCGCGGCGGCGGGGGTGAACGGGGCCATCGCGGGGTTGAGCGCCTCCTTCATGCCGCCGTAGGCGTAGAAGCCGGAGGAGGCGCCGTTCTTGCGGCCCTTGAGGCCGGCCGTGAGCATGCGGCGGCACACGGTCGCGCCCGTGAAGCGGCCCGGGAAATAGTGCTTCATCTCGCCGTAGATGAAGTCGGTCACGTCCACGCCGACCTCGTCGATCAGGCGCATCGGCCCCATCGGCCAGCCCCACTCGCGCATGGCCCGGTCGATGGTGTCGGTGGGCACGCCCTGCTCCCAGAGGAGGCAGGCCTCGTTGAGGTAGAAGAACAGCACGCGCGTGACGAGGAAGCCCGGCGACGAGCGGCAGATCACGGGCGACTTGCCCAGGGTCTTGACGAAGGCGAGCGCTGCCTCGGCCGTCGCGCGCGTCGTGTGCGGGCTCAGCACCATCTCCACCAGCGGCATGCGGCTGACGGGGTTGAAGAAATGCAGGCCGATGGTGCGGCCGGGATTCGTGGCCTGCGCGGCCAGTTCCTCGATGGGCAGCGCGGAGGTGTTGGACGCGAGGATGCAGTCGGGCGCGACGAACTTCGACAGCTCGGCGAAGAGCTTCTGCTTCGCCTCCACGTTCTCGACGATGGCCTCGATCACCATGTCGCAGGCCTCGAAGTCCTCCAGCGAGGTGGAGGTGCCGATGCTGCCCTGCGCCTTGTGCGCGTCGGCGTGCGACATCTTGCCGCGCTTCTCCGCCTCCTCGAACAGCCCGCGGATGATCTCTACGCCGCGGTGCAGGGCGGCCTGGTCGTTGTCGTAGAGCAGGACGCCGAGGCCGCGCGCCGCGCACCATTGCGCGATGCCCGAGCCCATGACGCCGGCGCCGACCACGCCGATGAACTTGACCGGCTTCGGGGCGGCGGGCGCGGCGGGCTTCGGGAACCACGCGTCGACCGTGAGCTTTTTCACGGCGTCCTTCAGGAAGAAGACGTGGACGAGGTTCTTCGCGACGTCGGAGGCGGCCACGGCGCCGAAGTGCCGGGCCTCGATGGCCAGCGCCTCGGCCAGCGTCTTGCCCTGCCCCTGCTCGATGGCGTCGAGCGCCGCGAGCGGCGCGGGCTGGCCGCGCAGGCGGGTCTGGGCGGACTTGCGCTGCTCGGCGAAGAACGCGGCGTCGGCCGGCGCGCCGGCGGCGCGGGCGGGCTTGCCCTGCTGGGCGAATTTGAGCGCGGCGGCCTTGGCGCGGGCGCGCAGGTCGGCCGGCGGCACGACTTCGTCCACGAGGCCGAGCTTGAGCGCCTCGCCCGCGGGCAGCAGCGCGGCCTTCACGATGTGCTCGGCGGCGGCCTTGGAACCGACCAGGCGCGGCAGGCGCGCGCAGCCGCCCCAGCCGGGGATGAGCCCGAGCCCGACCTCGGGCAACCCGATGACAGTCTCCCTGGCCTCGGTGGCCACGCGCCAGTGGCAGGCGAGCGCGATTTCGCAGGCCCCGCCGGGGCAGGCGCCGTGGATGGCGGCGACGACCGGCACCTTGAAATTCTCCAGGCGCGCAAACAGCGCCTGCCCGTCCTGCGCCGCCTTTTCGGCCGCGGCGGCATCGGGCAGCTTGCCCAGCCACTTCAGGTCGGCCCCGGCGATGAAGATCCTCTCCTTCGCGCTGATGACCACGACGGCCTTGACCGGCTGCGCGGCCAGGGCGTCGATCGCCGCGGCCAGCGCCGCCTGGGTGGGCGGGTTGAACACGTTGGCGCGCGAGGCCGGGTCGTCGAAGGTGATCCAGCCGATGCCGTCGGCATCAACCGAGTGGGTAACAGGACTGCTCATGGGATCGAAGGGCAGCTATGACACTGCAACGGGGGCGCGAAGTAAACTCAAACCCTGCGGCCGCCGCAAAATTAGAGGCCGTTTGGGCGGGGTGAAGCGAATCGATAACCTGCGCTCAACCGCCGCGGGAGCGGAACCGGCGCAGATACTTCAGGGCGACCTCGAATTCGTGGGGCAGCGGCGAACGCACCGTCAGGGGCTCCCGCGTGACCGGATGGGTGACCGTCAGTTCGCTGGCGTGGAGGGCCAGCCGGGCGATGAGCGGCTTCTCGTCCGCCCGGCCCTTGTAGCCGCGCTTGAGGTCCGAGAGCAGCAGGCGGGTGTCGTCGCCGTAGAAGGCGTCGTTGAGAATCGGCGTGCCGCTGGCGGCGAGGTGGACGCGGATCTGGTGGGTGCGCCCTGTCTGCGGCCGGCACTCGACGAAGGCGAACGGCCCGAACCGCTCGAGCACGCGGAACTCCGTCACGGCCGCCTTGCCGTGCTTCTTCACCACGCACATGCGGCCCGGCGCCGCCTCGTCCTCCTTCAGCACGAAGTCCACCGTGTAGGTGTCCATCGCGGGCGTGCCGACGACGATGGCGTGGTAGACCTTGGCCACGGTCTTCGACTGGAACTGCCCGCTCAGGTGGTCGAGCGCGGGCTTGGTCTTGGCGCACAGCAGCAGGCCGCTCGTGTCCGCGTCGAGCCGGTGCACGTTGGCGACGTTCCGGCCGAGCTTCGCGTGCACGAGGCCCATGAGGTTGACGCGCGCCTTGTCCCAGCGGTCGGGCGCGACCAGCAGCCCGCTCGGCTTGTCAAAGACGAGCAGGGCGTCGTCCTCGAAAACAACCGGGGGGAGGGCCGGCATGGCGGCGCGATCTCAGCCGGCGGTGTCTTCCCCGGCCGCGGCGGACTCCTCATCCGTCTGCGCCGGGCCGCGGCGCGCGCGGCGGCCGGCGGACTTGGCCGCCTTGGCGTTGAGCCACAGTTCGCCCTTGGCGTTGCGGTTGAGCCAGAAGATCTCCCCGCCGTGCTCGCCGAAGGTCGGCTTCGTCTTCGTGTCCTCGGGGACGTTGAGGTTGGCGGCCTGGAGCGCGGCCAACAGGACGTCCTCGGTCCGGCCCAGCTGCGCCGCCACGTCGCTGACGAGCGCGGCGAAGCCGTCGCCGCGCTTCTTGGGCTGCAGAAGCAGGCGCACCGCCGCGAGGGTGTTGCCCGCGGGCGGCAGAACGGGCGGCTCGGCCCCGGCGGGTGCGGCCTCGGGAGCGGCGGGTGCATCCGCGGCCGGCGCCTCGGACGCATCCGGCCCCGCGCCGTGCGGGCGGCCCTTGCGGGCGTTGATCCAGATCTCGCCGCGCTGGTTCTTCTCCAGCCAGTAGGTGAAGTCGCCCTCCGACTTGAAGACGGGTTCGCTGCTGCCTTCCGCGGGCAGCACGACACCGTGCTCGCCGAGCTGGGCCAGCAGGCCCGCCTCGTCGGTCTTCAGCGCCTTGGTGAGGAACGGGAAGCTGCCCGAGTAACCATGGCCGCGGCGGTTGCGGCGCATCAGGCCGCGCACCTTGTCGAGGAAGGTCTTGGCGGCGGCCGGTTTTTCCGGTTCGCGCGTGTCGGCGGCCTCGCCGGTTTCGGCGGGGGCGGAGCCCGTCTCAGTGGCCGCGGTCGCGGCGACCGGCTCCTCCTCGACGCGCCGGCCGGGCACGATGCGGAACACCGGCTGGGGTTTCTCGCGCAGGTTGATCCAGATCTCGCCGCGGCGGTTGATGTTCACCCAGAAAAGCTCGCCCTCGTATTCGACGTAGACCGGCTTCGCGTTCTCGTCGGCGGGGATCTGCAGGCCGCACTCGACCAGCGCGGTCTTGAGGTCGGACTCGTCCAGCCGCCACTTCTTCGCGAGGTAGTCGAGGCCCACGCTCATGCCCGGGCCGCGCTGGTTGCGGCGCATGTGCGGGCGGATGGCGTCGAAGAACGCCGGCAATTCGTCCTCGGCGGCAAGCTTGTCCCACTCGTCCCGCGGCGCGCCGTCGTCCTCGGGCGAGTCGGGGTCGTCGTCGCGCGAGGTGTCGCGCAGGCGGCGGAGGTCGCCGTCCTGCCCGCCTTTTTCCTCCGCGAGGAAGGTCTCGGCCTGCTCCTCGGCGGGGGTGGCGCCGGAGGTGCCGGCCTTGAACTTGGCCTCGAACTCCGCGCGCAGCTTGTCGGCCTCGGCGCGGGCGGCGGCCCTGGCGGCGTCCTCCAGCGACCAGTCGCGCTCCGTCGGCCGGCGCGCGAGGCCGGTGAAGGCCAGCGGGTTGTCGGGCGCGGTGTGGAAGTTGATGATCTCCCACTGCTCCTGGCCGAGATCGTTGAGAAATTTTTCCAGCAGGGCCGGCGACGCGAAGCCGCCCCGACCGCTGGTGATGACTTTGTATTCCCAGTTGGACATATTGGAAGGGCAGGCATCCCGCAAAGCGTCCCCCTGTGCCAGCCTAAACTTGCCACCGGCGCCCGCGGCGCCGACTTTCCGCCATGCGCCGCCTCGACCAGCTCCTCGCCAACCTCGGCTACTGCTCCCGGAGCGAGGCGCGCCTGTGGATCAAGGACGGGCGCGTCACCGTCGCCGGCGCCGTGGCGGACGACTTCGGCGCCAAGGCCGACCCCGCCGCCGTGCGGGTGGACGGCGAACCGCTCGACCACGCCGACGGGCTCCTGCTCCTCCTGCACAAACCCGTCGGCCTCGTCTGTTCCCATGATGAACGCGAGGGCCCGAACGTCTACGGCCTGCTCCCGCCGCGCTGGCGGCGGCGCAACCCGCCGGTCATCTCCATCGGCCGCCTCGACAAGGACACCAGCGGCCTGCTGCTCCTCACCGACCAAAGCGAGCTTGTGCACCGCCTGACCTCCCCCCGGCACAAGGTGCCCAAGACCTACCGCGCCACGCTCGCCGCCGACCTCCCCGCGGATGCCGCCGCGCGCTTCGGCAGCGGCACCTTCCTGCTCGCCGGCGAAAAGGAGCCCTGCGCACCGGCGGAACTCCGCGCGCTCGGGCCTCGCGAAGCGGATCTGACGCTCACCGAGGGACGCTATCACCAGGTGCGGCGCATGTTCGCGGCCGTCGGCTGCGAGGTGCTGACGCTGCACCGCGTGCGCTTCGGCCATCTCGACCTCGGCGGGCTCGCCGCCGGCCAATGGCGCGAGCTGCCCCTCGATACCTTCTTCCCATGAGCGACCTCCCTCCCCTCACCGGCGCGCAACGCTCGAAACTCCGCGGCCTCGGCCAGACGATGCCCGACCTGATCCATCTCGGGCGCGAGGGCGTGACGCCGGCCTTTTCCGCCGAACTCGACGCCCTGCTCGCCGCGCGCGAACTGGTGAAGCTGCGCTTCACCGGCGGACAGGACCGCCGGGAACGCGCCGCGCTGTGCGACGTCATCGCCGCCGCCTCCCGCAGCGAGTGCGTGGGCGCCGTGGGCCACACGGCCCTTTTCTACCGACCGAAGGCGGCAGGGGCATGAATTCCCAAGCGGCAGCGCCCCGGCGTTTGTCATACATTGTATGACAAACGCCGGGTGGCCGTCGCTGATCAGCCCGGCGCGAAGCGGCCGAGATCCTCGATCTCGTCCGATTCGAAGACCCGCACGCCGCGTTCGCCGCGGGCGAACGACACCCGCAGCATCGCGCGCGCGACCGTGGCCGCCTCGATCGCGCGGTATTTGCGCAATCTGCCCAGCAGCAGCGGCTCCGCCACCCACAGCGCGGCCTGCGCCAGCCGCTCGCCCGGCCGCAACCCGGCGCGCGGACCCAGCAGCAGGCTCGGGCGGAAGATGTTCAGCACCTCGAAGCCGAGCACCATCAGCGCCTCCTCGGTCTCGCCCTTGACGCGGAGATAAAAGCTCCGCGACGCCGCGTCGGCTCCGAGCGAAGACACGAGGAAGAACCGCCGCGCCCCGGCGCGCTTCGCGGCCCAGGCCAGCGCCAGCACGGCCCCGTGGTCCACGGCGCGGAAAGCCTCGCGCGAACCGGCCCTTCGCATCGTCGTGCCCAGGCAGCAGAACACGTCGTCGGCCTGCAGGGCGTCACCCGCATTTTCCAGCGCCGAAAAATCCACCGTCACCTGCCGCAACCGCGGGTGCTCCACCTCCACCGGCCGGCGGCCCACGGCGGTGACGCGGCGGTGTTCGCCGGCCGCGAGCAGCTCGCGCAGCAGCAGCCCGCCGACCAAACCGCTCGCCCCGGCAATCAACGCAGTCGCCATGCGCCGAAGTAGCCGCGGGCGCGCCGCGCGGGCAACCCTTCTCTCCCGGGCACAATCTGATTTGTGCCGCGCGCATTCCGGGCTACGATGCCCGCATGATTGTCATCCGGCGCATGGACGACGGCAAAAAATCCTACACGGCGATCTTCCTGCCGGGGGAGGAGCCGCGCGTCTTCCCCACCAGCGACCGCGAGCACGCCCGCATCCTCGAAATCTTCAAACAGGACCGCCGCCACGCGGATGTGCTCAACGATTTCACCGACTACCTCATCGGCCGCGACGGTCCCGGAAGCGGGAATCGCTGAGTGTCCGCCGCGGAGGCCGGACGCTGGTCCCGGGATTCTGTCCTTTGGTCGCTGCGGGGTTGCGATTCCGCCCCTGACCACCCAACTTCCCCGCATGCAAAAGGTGGAACTGAGCAGCGAGACGCACGCGGCGCTCGAACGCCTGGCCGCCGCCAAGAACACCACGCCGGCCGACCTCATCGCGGCGATGGTCCATGCCGGCCGGCCCCCGATCGGCGGCGACAACCTCCTCTTCTTCCTCGCCAGCCGGGAAATGGCCGCGCTCGCCGATCCCGAGGAGCGCTACCTCGCCCTGCTGGCGTGGGTGGCGAAGCACTACGCCTTCGACTTCGCCGACTTCATCTCGCACCAGGACAGCGCCGCCCGCTACCTCGGCCTCAGCCGCGACGAGGTGCAGGCCGTGCGCGGCCGCAACCACGCCCGCCAGATCGACGGCACGCAATGGTGGGCCGTCATGACGATCGATGCGCCGACCAAGGCCCGGTTCGTGCGGCGCATGCTCGAGTTCATCGGCTGCCACGAGGAAACGGTGCTGGCGGCCTGCCGCGCGCTCGACCTGCCCGTGCCCGCGCCCCAGACCTTCCGCCTGCTCGGCGTGGCCTGAGCCTCCGGTGACGTAGATTAGATTTGCCCGGACCCGGGCGCGCCGGACACTGCGCCCATGGCCGAGCCCGAGCCCAAGCGCCGCGATTTCCGGAACTTCTTCCGTTCCGTCGGCTTCGCGTTGGACGGGTTCCGGGAAGCGGTGAAGCACGAGCCGTCCTTCCGCGAGGATCTCATCTTTGCCGCCATCCTCGTGCCCTTTGCGGTCATCCTGCCCGTCAACGCCGTCTCGACCGCGGCGATGATCGCCTCGCTCTTCCTCATCATCATCGCCGAGCTGCTCAACTCCGCGCTGGAGTGGACGGTGGACGACATCTCGCTCGAGAAGCGCCCGCTGGCCAAGCGCGCCAAGGACATGGCCAGCGCCGCCGTCTTCCTCGCCTACCTCAACTGCCTCACGGTCTGGGGCCTGATCATCTACGCCAACTGGGACCGCATCATCAAATTCGAATTCCTCCAATGGCCCCCCAACTTCCTCCCGTAGCCCTCGTCACCGGCGCCTCGCGCGGCATCGGCCGCGCCATCGCCGCGCACCTCGCGCGTCGCGGCGTGCGCGTCGCCGTGCACTATCACCGCAGCGAGTCCGCCGCGGAAGCCGCGCGCGCCGCCCTGGCCGGCTCCGGCCACAGCCTGCACCAGGCCGACATCTCGCGCAGCGACGACTGCGGCCGGCTCGTGCGCGAGGTCATCGCCCAGCACGGCCGGCTCGACCTGCTGGTCAACAACGCCGGCATCGCCGAGGACCACGCCATCAGCGACGGCGACCTGAACTTCGCCACGTGGGAGGTCATCTGGGAGCGCACGCTCCAGGCCAACCTCCTCGGCCCGGCGCACCTCACTTTCCACGCCGTGCGCCACATGCAGTCGCGCGGCCCGGCCGACAGCGCCTTCGGCAAGGGCCGCATCGTCAACCTCTCCTCGCGCGGCGCCTTCCGCGGCGAGCCCCGCGCGCCCGCCTACGGTGCCTCGAAGGCCGGCCTCAACGCCTTCGGCCAGTCGCTCGCCCGCGCCCTCGCCCCCGAGGGCATCTACATCTACACGATCGCACCCGGCTGGGTCGACACCGACATGGCCGCCGGCGCGCTCAAGGGCCCCGGCGCCAACGAGGTCATGGCCCAGCACCCGCTCGGCCGCGTCGCCACCGCCGACGAGATCGCCGCCACCACGACCTGGCTCGGGCTCGACGCCCCCGCCGTCCTCACCGGCTGCATCGTCGACGCCAACGGCGCCTCGTATCTGCGCACCTAGCGCACGTCTTCAAAATCAGCTATCGCGTCCGCTCTTATTGCAGGAGGGGCTCTACGCCCCGACTCGACCCGTTTGCCCTGCCGGAATCATCGCGGCGTAAAGCCGCTCCCACATGATTTTGAAGACGTCTCTCACCGCATCCGCCCGAAGAACCACGCCGCGAGGCCGATCATCGCGAGGTTGGGCATGAACGCCGCCCACACGGGATCGAGGAACCCTTTCCCGCCCAGCGTGGTCGCGAGCATGCTGAGCAGGTAATAGAGGAGGAACAGGCCGATGGATTTCGACACGCCCACCACGGGGCTCACGCGCACACCGGCCAGCGTGAAGGGGATGGCGATGGCCAGGATGATGAGCGGCCCGAGCGTGTCGGCCAGCACGCCGTAGTAGCGCACGGCGTAGCGGGTGATCTTCGGGTTGTCCTCCACCGCGAAGTGCTCGACGATGCGCCCGAGCTCGAAGAACGACAGGTCGCGCGGGTTGCGGTCGATGAGCAGCATCAGCTCCGGGTCCTCGTCGAAGCGCGCAACCACCTTCTCGGCGAAGGCCACCGAGCCGGTCTGGTCGCCGCTCTGCACGTCGAAGGTGGACTCCCGTCCGTCGCGGAACACCCAGCCGCCGCGCGCCGGGTCGTGCCAGGCCTCGCGCGCCATGATCCGCGACCGTTCGCGCCGCTGGAAATCCAGCTCGGACACGGTGACGCCGAACGCGCGCTGCGCGTGCCGGCTGTAGCGGTTCATGAACCACATGCGGTTCTGCCGACGGTTGTCGAAGGCCACGCTCAGCACCATGCCCGTGGCGGCGGAGGCCGCCGGCCGCTCCTCCTGCCGCAGCTCGAAGCTGTCGAGCAGGCGCCGCGAGGATTCGACCGACCGCGGCACGATGCGGGCGTTGAGCCACAAGGTCAGGCCGCAGCAGACCAGCGCGGCCACCCAGAGCGCGCGGGTGGTGCTGAAGATGTTCAGCCCCGCCGCGCGGATGGCGGTGATCTCGTTGTTGCGGTGCAGTTTTCCCAGCACGTAGAGCAGGGAGAGCAGGAGCGACAGCGGCAGCACGACCGAGAAGTAGCTCGGCATCAGCACCGCGTAATAGGTGAGCACGTCCTCCAGGCCGACGCCCAGCTGGATCAGGTCGCGGAAATTGTCGTAGAGGGCCTGCATGACGAGCAGCCCCATCGTCGCGGCCAGCAGCAGGCCGAGGATCTTCAGCCATTCGCCGAGCAGGTAGCGGTCGATCAGGTTCAAGCCCCGCCAGTGAAGCCGCGCCGCGCGCGCGCGCAATGCCCGAAGCGCCGCCGGCCGCGGCTCGGGGGCGTCTCGCCGAAAACCCGCCCTGGCCCCTCCGGCCCATGGCCATTTGGTTTGCCCCCGGCCGCGCCGCCCGTTGTCGTGGCCATCCCGTTATGCGTCACCTCCCCCGTCTCCTCGCCGCGCTGGCCCTGTGCGCCGGCGTCCTCCCCGCCCAGACCGCCCCCGAGACCAAGCTGCTCCGCTTCCCCGCCACCAACGGCGAGCAGATCGTCTTCTCCTACGCCGGCCAGCTCTACACCGTCGGCCTGGACGGCGGCACCGCCCGCCGCCTGACCGACGGCCCCGGCTGGGCCGTCTTCCCCCGCTTCAGCGCCGACGGCGCCAAGCTCGCCTTCACCGCCCAATACGACGGCAACACCGAGGTCTACGTCATGCCTGCCGCCGGCGGCCCGCCCAAGCGCCTCACCTTCTCCGCGACCCTCGGCCGCGACGACCTTAGCGACCGCATGGGCCCGAACAACCTCGTCATGGCCTGGAAAAACAAGAGCGACGAGATCGCCTTCCGCTCGCGCTGGCGCGAGGCCAACGACTTCGTCGGCCAGCTCTACACCGTCGGCCTCGACGGCGACCTCCAGCAGCAGCTCCCCGTCCCGCGCGGCGGCTTCCTCAGCTTCTCGCCCGACGACTCGAAGATGGCCTACAACCGCATTTTTAGGGAATTCCGCACCTGGAAACGCTACCGCGGCGGCATGGCCGACGACATCTGGGTCTTCGACTTCAAGACCGGCGCGATCGAGAACATCACCAACCACCCGGCGCAGGACTTCATCCCCATGTGGGCGCCGAACGGGAAGATCTACTTCGTCTCCGAGCGCGACGGCCGCGCCAACCTCTGGTCCTACGACCTCGCCACCAAGAAGACCGCCCAGCACACGGCGTTCAAGGATTTCGACGTGAAGTTCCCCTCGCTCGGCCGGGGCGGCATCGTCTTCGAGCAGGCCGGCCAGATCTGGCATTTCGACCTCAAGACCGAGAAGGCCCGCGCCGTGCCCATCTCGATCCGCGAGGACCTCGCCATCGCCCGCAACGGCCCCGTCAACGTCGCCAAGAACGTCGCCACGGTCAGCCCGTCGCCCGACGGCAAGCGCGTCGTCGCCGTGGCCCGCGGCGATGTCTTCACCGTGCCGGCGAAACACGGCCCCGTCCGCAACCTCACCCAGTCCCCCGGCGCGCACGACCGCGGCGCCTCCTGGTCGCCCGACGGCAAGTGGATTGCCTACCTCTCCGACACCACCGGCGAAAACGAACTCTGGATCCGCCCGCAGGACGGCCGCGGCGCGCCCGTGCAGGTCACCACCGGAGCCAACACCTACTACTTCACCCCGCAATGGTCGCCCGACTCCAAAAAACTCCTCTGGGGCGACCGCGAGCAGCGCCTGCGCTTCGTCGACCTCGACACCAAGGAGGTCACGCTCATCGAGGAAAACCCCTCCTTCGAGATCACCAACTACGCCTGGTCGCCCGACAGCAAGTGGGTCACCTGGACCTCCCCGCAGCAGAACACCTACGCCAAGATCCGCCTCTACTCGCTCGAGTCGAAACAGACGGCCGATGTCACCGACGGCTGGTATACGGCCGGCGCGGCCAGCTTCAGCGACGACGGCAAGTGGCTGCTCTTCACCTCCGGCCGCGACTTCACCCCCACCTACGGCCTGACCGAATTCAACCACATCTTCCGCGACTGGGAGCGCGTCTACCTGGTCGCCCTCGCCAAGGACACCAAATCGCCCTTCGCGCCCAAGAGTGACGAGGTCGAGATCGCCAAGGACGAGGAGAAGAAGGACGACAAGCCCGCCAAGGAACCCGACGTGAAGGCCGCGGGCGACACCGCGAAGGTCGCCGAGGCCAAGGCCGCCGACGCCGCCAAGCCCGCGACCGACGAGAAGAAACCCGCCGCCCCGGAAAAGAAGGACGCCAAGAAGAAGGAGGTCGTGGTGAAGGTCGACCTCGACGGTCTCGCCGACCGCGTCGTCGGCCTGCCCATCCCCGCCTCCAACTACGGCAACGTCCGCATGGTCGGCGACCGCGTCTATTACCTCAAGACGGGCGGCTTCACCGCCGGCGCCGGGCCCGCTTCGGGCGGCACCCTCATGCTCTACAATCTCAAGGACCTGAAGGAGACCGACCTCGGCCCCGTCAACGGCTACTCCCTCACCGCCGACGGCAAGAAGATGCTCGTCAGCCGCGCCCGCGACTACGCCCTCATCGACCTGCCCAGCGCGAAGATCGAGCTGAAGGACACCCTCGACTTCAGCACCCTCGAGGTCGACCTCGACCGCGCCGCCGAGTGGAGCCAGATCTTCCACGAGAGCTGGCGCCAGATGCGCGACTATTTCTACGTCGCCAACATGCACGGCGTCGACTGGCCCGCCATGCGCGACAAATACGCCGCGCTCCTCCCCCACGTCCGCCACCGCAACGACCTCACCTACCTCATCGGCGAGATGATCGCCGAGCTCAACGTCGGCCACGCCTACGTCGGCGGCGGCGAGCGCGTCAACGAGGCCCCGCGCGTCCGCACCGGCCTGCTCGGCGCCGAGTTCTCCCGCGACCCCGCCACGCGCGCCTACCGCGTCGACCGCATCCTCCGCGGCGAGAACTGGCAGGACGGCGGCCGCTCCCCCCTCACCGAGCTCGGCGTCGATGTGAAGGAGGGCGACTACATCCTCGCCGTCGACGGCCGGCCCGTCAGCACGATGGCCAACCTCTTCGAGGCCCTCGTCGGCACCGTCGGCCGGCAGGTCGTCCTCCGCGTCAATTCCAAGCCCGAGGACGCCGGCGCGCGCGACGTCACCGTCGTGCCCATCGGCGACGAGCAGAACCTCTATTACAACGCCTGGGTGAAGCGGAAGATCGACTACGTCACCGCCAAGACCAACGGCGAAGTCGGCTACATCCACATCCCCGACATGGGCCCCGGCGGCCTCAGCGCCTTCGTGAAGCAGTATTACCCGCAGCTCGGCAAGAAGGCCCTCATCATCGACGACCGCGGCAACGGCGGCGGCAACGTCTCCCCGCAGATCATCGAGCGCCTCCGCCGCGAGATGGCCGGCGTCGCCATCCGCCGCGACGGCCAGCCGGCCACCAACCCCGGCGCCGTCTTCCTCGGGCCCATGGTCACCCTCATCGACGAGTTCTCCGCCTCCGACGGCGACATCTTCGGCTACCGCTTCAAGGACGCCAAACTCGGCAAGCTCGTCGGCAAGCGCAGCTGGGGCGGCATCGTCGGCATCCGCGGCTCGCTGCCCTTCATCGACGGCGGCAACCTCAGCAAGCCCGAGAGCACCTTCTACGCGAAGGACGGCAAAGCCTGGCTCATCGAGGGTCACGGCGTCGACCCCGACATCGTCGTCGACAACGACCCCGCCCGCGAATTCCGCGGCGAGGACCAGCAGCTCGACAAGGCCCTCGAGGTCATCCTCGAGGAGCTGAAGACCAAGCGCCGCGACCTGCCAGCCCCGCCCCCGCCGCCCGTCAAGAAGTGACTCCGCCCCGAGGGCCGCGCCGCGCGCGGCCCTTTTTCTTGCCCGCCTACTCAGCCTGCAGGCAGCGCGCACGCCCGATACCCGCTGTCATCGCGAGCTGCATCTTCAAATCATGAAAAAGGTCCAGTGGATGTCATTCTGAGCGCAGCGAAGAATCCATCATTGCGAATATCAACCTTGGTTGACGCATGGATTCTTCACTGCGTGCAGAATGACACGAAATGGCAGGTTACAGTCCGCCAAACGCCCCGCCTACCCCACCGGCGGCTGCGTGTCCCGCACCGCCATCACGGCGTCGAAGATATGGCGCAACCGCTCGGCCGACACCCGCGCCTTGCACACCCGGCGCACAAACCGCCGGTTGTCCGGTTGCAGGTGAAAATCCGCCGCCTCGTCCACGAAAAGCCGCCGGCTCTTCAGGTCGCCCACCGACCGCACAAAGTCGCGGTCCGGCGCGCAGTATCCCGGAGCCACCAGCTGCATCAACCAGCGCACCGGCCGGGCATGCGGATACCATGCTCGCGCCGTCAGCACGTCTACAAAACGCTCCGTCTGCAGTGCATGCTGCTCGCAGTAAAGCTCTCGAAAAGTCTTCAACCGGTGGTGTGAAGGATCCTTTTCTCCTGTTTTCGTCCTGTCGGCAATCCGGCACTTGGCCGCTCGCGGAAATATGCTCCGCCTTCGCCATTTAACCAATAAATCTGCCTTGCCTCCCCTCCGGCCGGTTCCTGACTTCTGCCCCTTCTGCTCACTGCTTACAGCTTACCGCTCACCAACATGGGTTCCCACATCTCCAACGTCCGCCCCGCTCCCGACCAACTCCTCGTCGACCTCGCCGACTACGCGCTCAACGCGAAGATCACGAGCGACGAGGCCTACGACACCGCCCGCTGGTGCCTCGCCGACACGCTCGCCTGCGGCATCATGGCCCTCGCCTACCCGGCCTGCACCAAGCTCCTCGGGCCCGTCGTCCCCGGCACCTCGATCGTGAACGGCGCGCGAGTCCCCGGCACCTCCTACGAACTCGATCCCGTGCAGGGCGCCTTCAACATCGGCGCCATCGTCCGCTGGCTCGACTTCAACGACACCTGGCTCGCCGCCGAATGGGGCCACCCGTC
>CAZRNE010000015.1:0-75970 GCA_964601365.1 uncultured Opitutaceae bacterium
CGGGCCGGGCCAAGCTCGGCTACCACCTTGCGCCGCCGGGTCACGCGCAGGGTCGCCCCTCGTTGCACGCGCAGCAGCGCCCCCTTCAGGTTCTTCTGCAGCTCCCGGACGGTCACGGTGTTCATGCCGGACAATTTGCCGGACATTTTTCAGCTGTCAATCCCCCACCTGGAACATCCTTGGGCGGGCACGCGCTGCCTACGCCGTCTCCCCGTCGTCGCCGATGGAGGCCGTGGCGCAGCTCTCCGCCGCCTCCTTGCATTTCTCGATCTCCTCGTCCGTCACGGGCTGCTTGGTGACATAGGACGTGCCGTTCTCCTCATCCCGGGCGAAGTGCTCCGGCGCGATGGTGCGGCATTGGTCGCAATCGATGCAGGACGAGTCGACATAGAAGCGACCCGCCACGTTGTAGCTGAGGCGTTCGGCGAGTGAAGGCATGGGATGGGATTGGGTTGTGCAGCCATCCTAGGGGAGCCGGCCATACTCGGCTCCTCGCTTCTTGGCGCGCACACGGCGTTTATTGCCCGGGCAACGGCCAATCACGGGGACTGATTCGGGGGCGGCGTCAAGGGATGAGCAGCTTCTGACAATAGATGGAGCGGCTTCGGCGTTGAATCGGGCGCGCGGATTCTGATGCTTTTACCCGACACCACACATGCCCGGCCATCCCCACGCATTCCTGGCCCTCTTCCTCGTCGTCGCCGTTGCTTTTCCCCTGCTGTTGCTGGCCGTCGCCTGGCTCTGGGTGAGGTTCTTCCAGCCGGCCAAGCCCGGCGCCGGCAAGAACGCCATCTACGAATGCGGCCTGCCCCCCTCCGGCGACTCCTGGATCCAGTTCAAGGCCCACTATTACCTCTACGCGATCCTCTTCCTGATCTTCGACGTCGAGGTGCTTTTCCTGCTGCCTTTCGCCGTCGCCTTCACCGGCCTGCCCGCCGGCGCCCTGCTCGCGATGCTGGTCTTTATCCTATTGCTCGCCGAGGGTCTCGTCTGGGCCTGGGCGCGCGGCCACCTCGAATGGAAATGAGTGCAACGAGCTGTTTTAGCATGGCCACAAAAAGGCACAAAATCTCCGACGGCGAATGCATGCTTCAAAGCGCATATAGGCGCGCATGGGATTTCACCAGCGGGACAGATTCACTTTGCGCCTCTTTGCGGCAAATCTGTCTGAGGATTATCCGTGGTCATCCGTGCAATCCGTGGTCAATAACCACATTGGAGGAGTCGGCATGAGCCAATCCGCTGATACACGCGCGTATACTCCTTTTCCTGCGGCTGGAAACATCTCTGACGCCGAGCGGGAGGAACTGCGTCGCCACGGCATTCTCCTCACCAGCCTCGAGGAACTCTACGGCTGGGGCCGGAGCAATTCCATCTGGCCGCTCCAGTTCGGCCTCGCCTGCTGCGCCATCGAGATGATCGCCGCCGCCACGGCGCGGTTCGACATCGCCCGCTTCGGCGCCGAGATCTTCCGCCCCTCCCCGCGCCAGGCCGACCTCATGATCGTGTCGGGCACCGTCACCAAGAAGATGGCCCCGCAGGTCGTGCGCCTCTGGAACCAGATGCCCGAGCCCAAATACTGCATCGCCATGGGCGCCTGCGCCATCTCCGGCGGCCCCTTCAAGCAGGGTTACAACGTCCTCAAGGGCATCGACCGCTACATCCCCGTGGACATCTACATTCCCGGCTGTCCCCCGCGCCCCGAGGCCCTGCTCAACGGCCTCATGCAGCTGCAGGAAAAAATCCGCGCCGAGCGCGTCAGCGGACCCGGCGCGGCCAAGCAGTTCCGCGCTGACGCCCCCAGCGAGTTCCCCGTGCCCGCCTACGGCGAGCACGACCTGCAGCCGCCCAAGAACCCCGCGGTCTGGACGCCCCCGGAGAATCCAAGGGCTGAAAGGCTGAAAGGCTGACCCATGAGCGACGCCACCCCATCACCTTCTGCCTCGGGCCCCATCCCTTCGGCTGCCCCGGTTTCAGCCCTTCAGCCCTTCAGCCCCTCGGTTGTTTTGGAGCGGCTGTGCGCAAAATTTCCGCAGGCCAAACTCTCGCTCCTCAACAACCCCGGGCCGGCGGCCGAGCACTCGTTGCTCATCGACCCCGCCTTCGGACGCGAAATCGCCCTCTTCCTCCGCGACGACGAGGCCCTGCAGCTCGACTACTGTTCCAACGCGACCGGCGTGGACTGGCCCGACAAGGAGATCGTCGAGACGAAGAAGATCACCGTGCCCGACCCGGCCGGCGGCCCGGCCAAGGTCGTCGAGGAGAAGACCAAGCGCACCGAACCCGGCTGCCTCGAGGCCGTCTACCACCTCTACTCGATGGCCCGGCGCCACGGTCCCGTCGTCATCCGGATGCGCACCGGCAACCGCAGCGACCGCGTCACCCTGCCCTCCCTCACCCCGGTCTGGAAATCGTGCGACTTCCAGGAACGCGAGATCTTCGACCTCTACGGCATCCGCTTCGACGGCCACCCCGACCTGCGCCGCATCCTGATGTGGGACGAGTTCAAGGATCATCCGATGCGCAAGGACTACGTCGCACCGGACGATTTTGAATGGGAGCCCACCCCCCACGACGCCGTGCTCGAGCGTGCGAAACCGCACTTTGTCGCTCCGCCGACCGCGACCCCGGAGGCGAAACCATGAGCCTCACCAACCTCTCCTCCTTCACCTCCGCCCCCGGCCCCTCCGTCCGGCAGGTGCACGACCAGTTTCATGGCGACCTGCTGGAGATCTCGATGGGCCCGCAACACCCGTCCACCCACGGCGTGTTCCGCATGGTGGTGACGCTCGACGGCGAGCAAATCGTGAAGCTGAAGCCCGTCTTCGGTTACCTGCACCGCAACCACGAGAAGATCGCCGAGGACACCAGCTACCTCGGCTCGATGCCCTATACCGACCGGCTCGACTACCTCTGCTCGATGTCGACCAACTGGGCCTACGCGCTCTCCGTCGAGAAGCTGCTCGGCCAGCCCGTGCCGGACCGCGCGCAGTATCTCCGCGTCATCATGGCGGAGCTCACGCGCCTCGTGAACCACGCCTGCCTCGTCGGCTTCCTCTTCAACGACCTCGGCACCTCGTTCACCCCCCTGCTCTACGCCTTCCGCGAACGCGAGAAGATCCTCGACCTCTTCGAGTCCCTCAGCGGCTCGCGCATGATGTGCAATTACCAGCGCTTCGGCGGCTGCCGCGTCGACCCCTCGCCCGAGTGGCTCGCCGCCGCCCGAACCCTCGTGGACAATTTCCCGCGCTTCCTCGACGAGTATGAGACGATGCTCACGGGCAACGAGATCATGCTCGCCCGCACCCAGGGAGTCGGCCGCCTCGACCCTAAGCACGCCGTCAACGCCGGCCTCACCGGCCCCGTCCTCCGCGCCTGCGGCGTCAACTACGACCTCCGCAAGGTCGACGGCTACGGTTTCTACCCGCGCTTCGACTTCCGCGTGCCCCTCGGCGAGCACGGCGACACCTACGACCGCTACATGATGCGCATCCTCGAGATGCGCGAATCCGTGAAGATCCTCCAGCAGGCCTTCCGCGACCTCCCCGCCGGCCCGGTCATGGACCCCAAGGCCAAGCTCCGCGGCCTCCGCCCCAAGCCCGGCGAGGCCTACGGCCGCATCGAGGGCCCCAAGGGCGAACTCGGCTTCTACCTCATCAGCGACGGCTCGCCCAATCCCTACCGCTACCGGGTCCGCCCGCCCTCGCTCATCAACCTCACCCTGCTCGAGGAGATGTGCCTCGGCCACACCGTGGCCGACGCCGTCGTCATCCTCGGCTCCATCGACATCGTCCTCGGGGAGGTCGACCGATGAAACCCGTCCTCGGCAGCGGCCTCCTCAAGGGCCTTGCGGTCACCGCGAAGAACTTCGTGGGCAGCTACCACGACCCCGAGCGGCTTGTCACCGTCGAGTATCCCGAGCAACCCCCGCCGCTCGGCCAGAACTACCGCAGCTTCCCCTTCCTCGTCACCGAGAACGCCACCGACCCGATGGGCACGATGCGCTGCGTCGCCTGCCAGATCTGCGAGAAGGAATGCCCGCCCCAGTGCATCTACATCGAGAAGTCCAAGGACAAGAAGCCCGATGCCACCGGCAAGATGCAGCTCTACCCCGCCGTCTTCGACATCGACACCTCCGTCTGCATGAGCTGCGGCATCTGCGCCGAGGTCTGCCCCTTCGACGCCATCAAGATGGACACCGTCTTCGAGGTCGCCCAGCCCGGCCGCTTCAAGGAGCTGCTCCTCAACCGCGAGCAGCTGGCCAAGCCCAACTCCTACTTCCACCAGATCCGGCCCGCCGATGCCTCTGAGGTCGACGGACGTCTCGCCGCCGAGCGCAAGGCGGCCGAGGAAAGGGCCAGGGCTGCGGCCGCGGCCGCAGCGGCGAAAGCCGCGGCGGCCAAACCCGCGGGCCCCGAGGCGCAAAAACCGGCTCCCAAGCCCCCGGCCGAGGGAGGTCCTGCCGCATGAGTGCCGGCCCGGACGCCTTCCTCGAACTGGCGCCGCTGCAGCTGCGCGATGCGGTCGTCCGTTTGTTCCCCGAGCCCGCGCAATGGCTGGTGCACCACCTGCTGACGATCACCGTCATTCTTTCCGTCTTCGGCCTCTTCTTCGCCTTCACGACCATCGCCGAGCGCAAGCTGCTCGCGCGCCTGCAGAACCGGATGGGCCCCAACCGCAGCGGCCTGCCCTTCCTCAAGGGACTCAAGCTCTACGGCCTGACCCAGCCCTTCGCCGACGCGGTCAAGGCCCTGACCAAGGAGGACATCGTGCCCGCGCAGGCCGACAAGGTCCTGCACTTCCTCGCCCCGGTCGCCGTCGTCGCCTTCTCCCTGCTCGGCTTCGCCGTGCTTCCCTACGGCCGGCACCTCATCCCTGTCGAACTCGACGCCGCCGTGCTCTACTTCTTCGCCGCCGGCGCCGCCACCGAGCTGGCCATCTTCATGGCCGGCTGGGCCAGCCGTAACAAATATTCGCTCCTGGCCGCCATGCGCGCGCTCGCCCAGCTCATCAGCTACGAGTTGCCGCTCCTGCTTTCCGTCGTGCCCGTCATCCTCGTCGCCGGCACGCTTTCCACCCAGCAGATCGTGCACGCCCAGGGTGGCTGGGCCCTGGGTTTCCTCCCGCAGTGGCATGTGTTCACCCCCTGGGGCTTCGCCGGCTTCGTCATCTTCATCATCGCCGCGCTGGCCGAGACCAACCGCTCGCCCTTCGACCTCCCCGAGGCCGAGAGCGAGCTCATCGCCGGCCACCTCACCGAATATTCCGGCTTCAAATACGCGCTCTTCTTCATGGCGGAGTATTTCGGCCTCACCGCCCTTTGCGGCCTCGGCATCACGCTCTTCCTCGGCGGCTGGCAGGCGCCGCTGCCCTTCCTCGAGGTCATCCCGTCCTACCTGTGGTTCGGACTGAAACTGGTCGCGATGGTCGGCTTCTTCATCTGGGTGCGCGGCACGCTCCTGCGGCTCCGCATCGACCAGCTCACCCGGCTTGCCTGGCAGTTCCTCGTCCCGCTCGCGCTCCTCAACCTCGCCAACGCCTCCTTCTGGGCCCTCACCGCCCACTGGGCGCTGCCGCTGCAGGTCGTCCGCTGGGGTGTCTCCGCCGCCCTCGTCCTCGTGCCGTTCGTCGTGCTCGGCAACCGCCTGAACGCCGGCCGCGGCGTGCGCACCTACCGTTACGCCACGTCATGACCGCCCTGCTGCTCATCGCCTTCCTCATCCTCGGCGCGGCCGCTGTGGCGATGGCCCTGCGCAACCTCATCCACAGCGCGCTGCTGCTGGTCGCCAGTTGGGCCGGAGTCGCGGCCTTTTACCTCTGGGCGGGCGCCCAGTTCGTGGCCTTCGCGCAGGTCCTCATCTACGTCGGCGCCGTCTCCATGATCGCGCTCTTCGCGATGCTGCTCACCCGCCCGGGCCTTGACCAGCCGGTTGCACCTGAGTCCGTCTTCCGCTTTCTCAGCGGTCTCCTGGTCGGGGGAGGCGTCGCCGCCATCATCATCGGCGCCGTCATCGGCACGGGCTTCACCACTGGCCGCAGGGCCCCCGCACCCGTGACCGTCCGCCAGCTCGGTGAGCTGCTCATGGGCCCGCATGCCGCCGCCCTGCTCATCGTCGGGCTCATCCTCACCGTGGCCCTGCTCGGCGCCGTCATCATCGCCTCAGTCGACCGTGCAGACGCCGATCAGGTAGGGCGAACCGTCTCCGGTGAGCCGCGGCTCGGCGAGGACGCCTCACCCCACCCCCGCCAGGAGGGCAACCCATGAGCCCCCTGCAGGCCTGCCTCATCCTCTCGACGCTGCTGTTCTCCATCGGCCTCGTCACCGCGCTCTCCCGCAGCAACACTATCCTCGTCCTGCTCGGCATCGAGCTGATGCTCAACGCGGCCAACCTGAACTTCATCGCCTTCTGGCGCTACGGTCCCAACCCCGACGCCGCCGGCGGCCTGGTCTTCGTGCTCTTCTCCATCGCCGTGGCCGCGGCCGAGGCCGCGGTCGGGCTCGCGCTGGTCATCGCCATCTACCGCCACCGCCGCGGCATCCGCCTGCAGGAGGCGAACAGGCTGAGGGGATGAAATCACCACGGATCACACGGATGAACACGGATAGAAATCATCTTCCCCAGAACTGTCATTCTGAGCGCAGCGAAGAATCCAGCGGCACGACCGCAAGCGCACATGATCCTGGATTCTTCGCTGCACTCAGAATGACACACAGGACGCGATCGGTTCATCGGCGTCCATCAGCGCCATCCGCGGAGAATCATTCGTGACCCTCACCGCGCACAACCTCTGGCTCATCCCCGCGCTGCCGCTCGCCGCCGCGGCCGTCGGGGCCTTGACGCCGCGCGCGGGACGCACCCTCGCCGCCGGCAGCGCCCTCGCCGCGATGGCCGGGGCCTTGGTCCTGTCCTGCCTCGCCCTTTCCACCGCACTGGCCGATCCCGCCGCCAAGCTGGTCCATAATTTCGCCTGGTTCGACCTCGGCCCCGCTGCGCTGCGCCTCGGGTTCCTGCTGGACCCGCTCACCGCCTTCATGTGCGTGATGGTCACCTTCGTCGGCCTGCTGATCTTCGTCTTCAGCACCGGCTACATGAAGGAGGACGCGAACTACAAGCAGTTCTTCTGCTTCCTCAGCCTCTTTGCCGCGGCGATGCTCGGCCTCCTCATCGCCAACAGCCTGCTGCTGCTCTTCATCTGCTGGGAACTGGTCGGCCTCGCCTCGTATCTCCTCATCGGCTTCTGGTTCCACAAGCCCTCGGCCGCCGCGGCCGCCAGGAAAGCCTTCATCACCACCCGCATCGGCGACCTCGGCCTGTTGCTCGGCCTCCTCTGGTTGCAGCACTCCGGCGGCACGCTCCTGTTCTATGACGGCGGCGCGGGTGCGCTCGAGCCGGCCGTGCTCTCGTCCCTGGCGGGCCAGACCGTCGCCGGCGGGCTCGCGCTCTCCACCGTCATCGGCCTGCTCGTTTTCTGCGGCGCCGTCGGCAAGTCCGGCCAGTTTCCCCTGCACGTGTGGTTGCCCGACGCGATGGAGGGCCCGACCCCGGTCTCCGCCCTCATCCACGCCGCCACCATGGTCGCGGCCGGCGTCTTCCTCATGGCCCGGGTCTACCCGTTGCTCACGCCGGATGCGCTCTCCGTCATCGCCTTCACCGGCGCCATCACCGCGCTCCTCGGCGCCTCGATCGCGGTCGCACAGAACGACATCAAGCGCGTGCTCGCCTACTCCACGGTCTCGCAGCTCGGCTACATGATGCTTGCGCTCGGCGTCGGCTCCTGGGTCGCGGCCATCTTCCACCTGCTCACGCACGCCTTCTTCAAGGCCCTGCTCTTCCTCGGCGCCGGCTCCGTCATCCACGCCGCGCACCACGAGCAGGACATCCGCGCCCTCGGCGGCCTGCGCGGGCCCATGAAGGTCACCTTCGCCACCTTCGCGGTCGGCATGATGGCGCTCGTCGGCGTGCCCTTCCTCTTCTCCGGCTTCTGGTCGAAGGAGGCCATCCTGCACGCCGCGCACGGCTGGAATCTCTCCCAACTGCCCTTCTACGCCGCCCTGCTCGGCGTCGTGCTCACCGCCTTCTACAACACCCGCCTGCTGGCCGAGACCTTCTTCGGCGCACCCCGCTCCCCGGGTGCGGAGCATGCCCATGAAAACAGCCCGGCGATGACCCTGCCCCTCGTCCTCCTCGCTGTCTGCGCCGTGCTGCTCGGCTTCCTCGGCACGCCCGCGTGGCCGTGGCTGCAGGCCCGGCTCATGGGCCAGGCGGAGGTCCATGGCCATTCGCTCCTCGAGGGCGCCGGGCTCATGATGACCTCGATCGTGCTGGTCGCCCTCGGTCTCGGCGCCGGTTGGGCCCTCTACGGCCTTCGTCCGCGCGCCGCCTCCTCGGCCCGCGACCCGCTCGAGACGCGCCTCCCCGGCCTCTTCCGTGCGCTCGGTCAGCGCCTCGGCTTCGACGAGCTTTACGCCGCATCCGTCTTCAAGGCCAATGCCGCGCTCGCCGCGGCCGCCGATCTCCTGGACCGCCACGTCTGGGACGGAGCCGTCCGCTTCCTTGCGGCGCTCGGCGAGACCCTCGGCTTCGTCAACCGCGACAACGACGAACAGGGCCTCAACGCCGGCTTCGATGCCGCCAGCGAAAAACTCCGCGGCTCGGGCCGGGTCTATTCGCGCGCCCAGAGCGGTGATGCCCATGGCTATCTCCGCACGATCGCCGTGGGCTTCGTCCTCCTGCTCGTGCTCGTCCTGCTGGGAGGCACCCGATGAACTCCCTGCCGCTGCTCTCCCTGCTGGTCTTCACCCCCTGGCTCGGGGCGCTCGTGCTGGCCCTGCTGCCGCGCCTCGGCGGCGGTCCGGCCCGCATCCTGGCCCTCATCTTCAGCCTCTCGACGCTCGCGCTCGGCGCGGTGGCGCTCGGGTCCTTCGACCCTGCGGCTCCCGGCCTGCAGTTCGTGGAGAAGCGCGCCTGGATCGCCGCGCTGGGTGTCAGCTACCACCTCGGCCTCGACGGCCTCAACCTCGTGCTCGTCCTGCTCACCGGCCTGGTCGCACCCGCGGCCCTGTTCGGCACGATCCGTTCCGTCACCCGGCCGGCGCTCTACGGTGCGCTGTTTCTGGTTCTGCAGGGCGCGGCCCTCGGCGTCTTCCTCTTCCTCGATTTCTTCCCGTGGTTCGTCTGCTGGGAACTGAGCCTCGTGCCGGCCTTCTTCCTCCTGAAGCTCTGGGGCGGCCCCGGCGCCGCGCGGGCCGCCTACCAGTTCGTCATCTACACCATCGGCGGCAGCGCCTTCCTGCTGCTGGGCTTTGCCGCGCTCTATGCGGCCGCGGGCACCTTCGACTTCGTCCAGCTCGCCGCGCTGGCCCGGGAGGGCGCACTGGCCGGCAAGCTCGCCACCCTCGGCGGCGTTTGGCCGCAGGTCATTTTCTACGGCGTGCTGCTGGGTCTGGCGGTGAAGGTGCCGCTCTGGCCCTTCCACACCTGGCTGCCCCCGGCCTACGCCGAGGCCCCGACCGGCGCCTCGATGTTCCTCACGGGCGTGATGTCGAAGATGGGCGTCTATGGTTTCCTGCGCATCCTCTGGCCGCTCTTCCCCTCCGATCTGCACGCCGCCGCGCCCTGGCTGCTCTGGCTCGCGCTCGGCGGTGTCGTCCTCGGCGCCTACGCCGCGCTCCGGCAGACCGACCTCAAACGCATGGTCGCCTACTCCTCCGTCAACCACCTCAGCTACTGCCTGCTGGCGCTGTTCGCCGTCAGTTCCTGTGGGAGCGAGCTTGCTCGCGACGCTTCCGTTGCCGCGCTGAGCGGGACCATCCTGCAGATGTTCAACCACGGGTTGTCCGCCGCGGCCCTGTTCTATTGCGTGGGCATCCTTGAATCCCGCTCCGGCGGCCGGCGCGGCCTCGGCGACTTCGGCGGCGTGCGCACCGCCGCCCCGGTCTTCGCCGGTTTCTGCGGGATCGCGATGTTCTCTTCGCTCGGTCTCCCCGGCCTGAACGGCTTCGTCGGTGAATTCCTGATCTTCCGCGGCGTCTTCGGCCTGCAACCGGTGCTCGCCGCCGTCGCCACCCTCGGTCTCCTCGCCACCGCCCTCTTCCTCCTCACTTTCTGGCAGCGCGTCTTCCACGGGCCAACCGCGGGCGCCGGTGTCGGCTTCCGCGATCTCGGGGCCGTTGAGACGGCCACCCTGCTGCCGCTGCTGGTCCTCATGTTTGTCCTGGGCCTGATGCCGCAACTGCTCATCCGGCTCTTCAATCCCCTCGTCGCCTCCTGGGCGGCCCACCTGTCGCCATGAACGCCCTGCCCTGGACCATCTATGTCTCCTTCGCCGGCGCTCTGCTCGCCCTGGCGGCGGGGCAGCGTTCGGCGTCGGCGGCACGCGTGGTCGGACTGTTGACCGCGCTGACGGGTCTCGGCCTGGCGCTCGGCGCGGCGGCGGATTTCACTCCCGCCGCCGGGTTGCAGACCCTGGTCAACGCCCCGTGGATCCCCGAGCTGGGCGTGCGCTACCATCTTGCTGCCGACGGCATCAGCCTGACCCTGGTCGTGCTCACCGGCCTGGCCGCGACCGCCGGTGTGCTCTTCTCCTGGAACATCGGGGAGCGCACCGGGGAGTTCTTCGCCCTCTACTTCGCCCTCATCGGCGGCGTCTACGGCGTCTTCCTCAGCGCCGATGCCTTCGCATTCTTCGTCTTCTACGAGATCGCAATCGTGCCCAAGTATTTCCTCATCGCGAACTGGGGATCCACCAACCGCGAATACGGCGCGATGAAGCTCGTGCTCTATTCGTTCGCGGGCAGCGCGCTCGTCCTCGCCGGGCTGCTCTGGGCGCACGGCGCCGCGGGCGGCGACAGCTTCGCGCTCGCCGACCTCGCCGCCGCGGCCCCGAACTTCACCCGTTTCGAGCAGCTCGGCATGTTCGCCCTGCTCTTCACCGGGTTCGCCGTGCTGGCGGGCATGTTCCCGTTCCACACCTGGGCGCCGACGGGCCACGTCGCCGCCCCGACCGCCGCCTCGATGCTGCTGGCGGGGGTCGTGATGAAGCTTGGCGCCTACGGCTGCCTGCGGGTGGCGATGGTCACCTTCCCCGCCGGACTCGCGTATTTCGCCCCGGTCATCGCGTGGCTGGCCATCATCGGCATCCTCTACGCGGGCTTCGTCGCGCTGGTGCAGGACGACTTCAAGTTCGTCATCGGCTACTCGAGCGTGAGCCACATGGGCTTCGTGCTGCTCGGCCTCGCGGCGGCCAACGCCACCGCCGTCGCCGGCGCCGTGCTCCAGATGTTCTCCCACGGGGTCATCGCGGGGCTGCTGTTCGCCGTGGTGGGCCGCATGGTCTACGAGCGCACGCACACGCGGAAGATGGACGACCTGCGGGCCCTGCCCCTGCACCGCCTCCTGCCCTTCGCGGCCGTCGTCTTCGTGCTGGCCGGACTGGCCTCGATGGGCCTGCCCGGCTTCAGCGGCTTCCCGGCCGAGCTCACCATCCTGATCGGCACCTGGAAAACCTCGCCCCTCTGGGCCCTGGTGGCCGCGAGCGGTGTGCTGGTGGCCGCCGCCTTCACGTTGCGCGCCATCCAGGTGTCGTTCTTCGGACAGAATGAACCGGCCAAGGACGCCCCCGACCACCACTACGAACCCATCACTTGGCCGGAAAAGGCCGGCGCCGTGCTCCTCCTCGCCGCCACCGTCTACGTCGGGCTCAACCCCGACGCCCTGCTCCGCTGGATCACGCCCGCCCTGGAGTCGCCCCTGCTGCGGGCCGCCCTGAACGGAGGTGCCCCGTGAGCCTCAGCTACGCCGAACTGTTCCGGGCCTTGCTGCCCGAGGCTGCCCTGACCATCGGGGCGCTCGCCGTCCTGACGGCCGATCTGACTGTCGGGCGCCGGCAGGATCTGTCCGCCCGCTATCGCACCGCCGTTTCGATCGGTCTGCTTTCAGTGTTGGCGGCCGCCTACGGAACGCTGGCCGCCGGAAACACCGGAGAGGCCTTCGGCGGCGTGCTGATCCTGGACATGCTGACCCTCGGCACCCGCCTGGGCGTGCTCGTGCTCGCCGGCCTCACGCTGGCCTTGCTTCCGGGGGTGTCGCGGATCCGCCATCCCGCGGAGTATGTCGCGGTGGTCCTGTTCGCCAGCTGCGGCTTCACGTTCATGGGGGCATCCAACCAGCTGCTCGTCGCCTTCCTCGCGATCGAGCTGGCCAGCCTCTCGCTCTACATCCTGGCCGGACTGGACAAATCCAGCCCCGCCTCCGCCGAGGCCGGCCTGAAATACTACCTCGTCGGCGGCATGTCCGCCGCCTTCCTTCTGTTCGGCTTCAGCCTGCTCTATGGACTGACCGGCTCGCTCGAGCTGCCGCAGATCGCCTTCCAGCTTTCGCTCCAGGGCATGACCGCCCTGCTGATGATCGCGCTGACGATGATCTTGGTCGCCTTCGGCTTCAAGGCCGCCGCCGCGCCGTTCCATCTCTGGGCCCCCGATGTCTACGAAGGCGCGCCGCCGGCTTCGGCGGCGTTGATCGCCTCCGCATCCAAGCTGGCCGGCTTTGTCATCTTCCTGCGCCTGCTCTGGCCGGGACTCGGCTTCAGCGCCGGGCGCGTAACTGACCTCCCCGTCATCGTCGGCTGGCTCCCCGTGGTGGCGCTGCTGGTGCTGGCCTCGCTGCTGGTCGGCAATCTCGGCGCGCTGGCCCAATCCAATGTCCGCCGACTGCTGGGCTACTCCGCCATCGCGCATGCCGGCTCCCTTCTCCTCGGCATGATCGGCGCGGGCCACTCCGGACCGGGACCCGTCTTCTATTACGCCGCGACCTACGGCCTGGCCACGGTCGGTGCGTTTGGCGTCGTCGCCCTCGTGGATCGCGCGGGACGCTGCCAGCAACTCACGGATCTCGCCGGACTGCGCACCCGCTCGCCGCTGCTGGCCGGAACGCTGGCGGTGTTCGTCTTGTCGCTCGCCGGCATCCCACCGCTCGCCGGCTTCTTCGGCAAGTTCGCCGTCTATGCCTCGGTCCTGAAGGTCGGTGGCGTGGGCGGGCCGGCCGGCTGGTTGACCCTCGCCGCCATCGCGCTCAGCGCCGTGGCCCTCTACTACTACCTCATCATCCTCAAGCAGGCCTTGGTGGCACCGGCCAAGGAAAGCGCCCGCGAGGTGATTCCAGTGCCCTTGCCCGCTACGCTTTCCCTTTTGGCAGCAGCCAGTCTCATCCTGGTCTTTGGGTTGTTTCCCTCGACGATCCTGCGGATCTTCGGTTAAATCCTACTCTGCCGATATTTGGGAAATTGGCGGGATGGACGGGACTCGAACCCGCGGCCTTCTGCGTGACAGGCAGACGCTCTAACCAGCTGAGCTACCACCCCGAAAGGGACGAAAGAGGCGCGACCGTAGATTCGGTCCAAGACCTGTCAAGCGCAGTTTGGAAAACTCAATTCTCGGCCCTTTTTTGGGCAAATTGCCGGGCCGCTTCCCGGTCGCGGGCGATCTGCTCCTTCAGCGCATCCACGCCGGAGAACTTCATCTCCGGCCGGATGAACTTGTGCCACTCCACGAGGACCCGGTCGCCATAGATCAGGCTGGTGCTGTCCAAAAGGTGGACTTCAAAGACCGGGTGCGGCGAGTTGTCCACCGTGGGCCGGACGCCATAATTGGCCACGCCCCAGACGCCGTTCAGCGTGACCGCATAAACGCCGTAGCGGGGGGTCTGCTCGGGCTCCCAGGTGATGTTGAGGGTGGGAAAGCCGATGGTGCGGCCCAGTTGCCGGCCGCTCTCCACCACCCCCTCCGCAAAATAGGTGTAGCCGAGGAGCGCGTTAACTTCCTCGATCCGGCCCTCCGCCAGCAAGCCGCGGATGCGCGAGCTGCTGATGGGGGCTCCGTTGTAGTTGAGCCGCGGGGCGCTGCAGACGGTGATGCCGTGCTTGGCCGCCTCCGTCACGAGCAGGGCCACGTCGCCGGTGCGGCCTCGGCCGAAGCGCCAGTTTTCGCCGACATAGATTGCCGCGACCCGGGGCAACCGTGCGAGCAGGTGCGGCAGGAAATCCTCCGCGGGAATCGCAGCGTAATCAGGGGTGAACGGTTGCTCGACGATGAAATCCACGCCCAGCCGGGCCAGCACCCGGCGCTTCATGGCCGGTGGCATCAGCAGCGGCGTGGGCTGGCCGGGACGCAGAACCTTGCTCGGGTGCGGCCAAAAGGTCAGCACTCCGCCGAGACCGTCGGCCCGACGGGCGGATTGCAGGGCCGCCGCGATGACCGATTGGTGACCGAGGTGCACGCCGTCGAACATGCCGATGGCGAGGTGGACCGGCCGTTCGGGCAACCGGACGGCATCGAGCGAATCGAACTGCAGGGGCGCCTTCACAGCGCGTGGCTGGGTGCGACGGCATGGGCCGGCAGCAGGCGCTTGCCGATGTCGGCGTGTGAAAGCGCCTCGATGCCCTCCAACGTCATGGCCTGGCTGATGTCCATGGTTCCGCTCTTGGTGCGGCGGAGCGCGGAGAGGTGCGCCCCGCACCCGAGCTTCTGGCCGAGATCATGGGCGATGCTCCGGACGTAGGTGCCCTTGGTGCAGGCGAGCCGGAAGGTTATCTTCGGCGCGGCAAAGCCCAGCAGATCGAAGGCCATCACGCGGATGAACCGCGGCTCGCGCTCAATCTCCTCGCCCTGCCGGGCCAGCTTGTAGAGCGGCACGCCGTCCTTCTTGATCGCCGAGAACATGGGCGGGGTCTGGTATTGGTCGCCGAGGAAACCCGCCATGGCGGCCCGGACCTGCGCCTCGGTGAGCGGCGGCACCTCCTGCGTGGAGACGACCTCCCCGTCGGCGTCCTGCGAGTTGGTGGTCACGCCCAGTGTGATCTCGCCTTCGTAGACCTTGTCCTGGCTGATGAGGTATTGGGAGATGCGCGTGGACTTGCCGATGAGCATGACGAGCAGGCCGGTCGCCATCGGGTCGAGTGTGCCGGCGTGGCCGATGCGCTTCATGTGCAGCTTGCGGCGCAGGCGCGCGACCACGTCATGCGACGTGAAATCGCGCGGCTTGTCGACGAGCAGCACGCCGTCGAGTTCCTTGGCCGGCTGGAGGCTCATTTTTTCGCGGCGTCTACTTCGGCGAGCCGCCGGCCGATGGCGGCGACCAGCTGCGGGTAAAACTCGGCGAGGTTGCCGGGGGTGTTGAGACCGGCGGCGTTGGCGTGGCCGCCGCCGCCGAACTGCCCCGCGAGGCTGTCGACGCGGAACTTCGCGCTCCGCGCGCGCAGACTGGCCTTGATGACCCCGGGACGCTCCTCGATGAGCACGGCCACCTCGACACCCTCGATGGAACGGGCGTAGTCCACGAGCCCCTCGGTATCCTCGACGCTCGCCCCGATCCGCTCAAATACGCCGTGGGGCAACACACCGATGCAGGCCCGCCCGCCAAACTCCAGCTTGAGCGAGCCGATGAATTCCTGGATGAGCCGCAGCTTGCCCATGGATTCGCGCTCAAAGAGCTCGGCGGCGGCAAAGTCCGGCTTGGCCCCCAACCGCAGCAGGTCGCCGCTGATCTGGAACACGCGCCCGGTCGTCGAGGGAAACCGGAACTGCCCGGTGTCAGTCATGATGCCCACGTAGAGCGCCTGCGCCGCCACGGGATCGATCGGGAAACTGGAGTCGAGCAAGACGCCGGCGAGGATCTCCGCGGTGGCCGCGGAACCGGTGTCGACGAAATTGAAACGGGCGAAGCCATCGTTCGAAATGTGGTGGTCGAAGCAGGCCATGGGCTTCGGGAAGGCGATGCGGATCTTCTCGCCCGCCCGGCCGTGGTCGGCGCAATCGACAAACAGCGCGATCCGCTTCTCCGGGCCCATCTCGTCGCGCAGGTAAAACGGGGTGTCACCCACAAAGGCCTTCAGCCGGCGGGGCACGGCATCGGCGTTCATGCACACGGCGTCAATGCCCTGCCCGCGCAGCACGCGGCACAGCGCCACCTGCGAACCGATGCAGTCGCCGTCGGGCCGCTGGTGGCCGATGACGACGGTCTGCTTGCCCTTGAGACCGTCGAGCAGGACCTGGAAGCGGCCGGCAAACTGGGGATAGTAATTCATGCCTTGGAGTCCTTGCGGTCCAGCTCGTCGAGCAGCTGCTCGACGCGAACCGCACGGTGCATGGTCGCATCCGGCACGAAGGTTAGCAAGGGCACATGTTTGATGACGACGTTCTTGGCGACGACCGCGCGAATCTCCGGCAGCTTGGCCTTGAGAAAGCGCCCGGCCCACTCGAGGTCGCCCTGCGCGCCGAGCACGGCGTAGTAGACCTTGGCCTCCCGCAGGTCGCCGGTGATGTCCACACCGGTGATCGTGATGGACACGGCCTCGGCGCTGTAGCGCGAGTGCAGGAACGCGCTGATTTCCCGCTGCATCAGCTCGTTGACGCGGAGGAGTCGGTTGCTCATGGCAGGGGCGGCGGGATGGGACCGGCGGCCGGAGGAGACGGCCTCAAAGCGAGGCGCGCACCTTCTGGATCTCGATGCACTCGATCTTGTCGCCCGGCTGGTAGCCGTGGAATCCTTCCAAGCCGATGCCGCATTCGAGGCCGGCGCGGACCTCGTTGGCGTCGTCCTTGAAACGGCGCAGGGTGCTGACCTTGCCCTCGAACACCGCTTCCTTGCCGCGCCGCACCCGGGCGGTGACGCCGCGGTTGACCTTGCCCTCGGTGACAAGGCAGCCGGCGACAAAACCCTTGGAGACCGGGAAGACCTGGCGCACGTCGGCGACGCCGAGCTTGATCTCCTTGAGGTCAGGCTCGAGCAAGTCGGCCATCAATTCGCGGACGCGGTCGCCCAGCTCATAGATGATCTCGAAGTTGTGGATGGCGACGCCGTGGTGCTTGGCCAGCGCCGTGACGCCGTTTTCCTGCTTGGTGTTGAAGCCGATGATGACGGCCTTGGCGGCGCTCGCCATCAGGACGTCGTTCTTGGAGATGATGCCCACGTCGGCGGCCACGATGTCGAGCTTCACCTTGTTGCTCTTGATGCCGTCGAGCACGTTGCGCACCGCCTCGACGGAGCCGAAGACGTCGGACTTGATCACCACGCGCAGCACCTTCTCCTGCGTGGCGGCGATGTTGGCGAAGAGCGCGTCGAGCGAGGTGTCCTTGGGCGCGGCGGCCGCGGCGACCGCTTCCTTCTTCAGGCGTTGTTCCTCCTCCTCCGCGAGCTTTTCGGCCTCGCGGGCGTTCTTGACGGCGGCAAACTTCATGCCCGAGTCGGGAGCACCCGACCAACCGATGACACGCACGGGGGTGGCCGGCGGGGCCTCCTTCACATTCGCGCCCTGGCTGTCGAACATCGCCCGCACCTTGCACCAGTGCGGTCCGCAGACGAGGGCGTCGCCGACCCGCAAGGTGCCGCGCTGCACGATGACCGTGGCCAGTGCGCCGCGCCCGAGCTCGATCTCGGACTCGATCACGATGCCGCTGGCCTCGGCCTTGGGATTGGCCTTCAGCTCCAGCACGTCGGCCTGGAGCAGGATCATCTCCAACAGCTCGGTGATGCCCTGCCCCTTGATGGCGGCAACCGGGACCGTAACCACCTCACCGCCCCAATCCTCAGGCGCGATGCCGCGCTCCTGCATCTGGGTCTTCACGCGGTCCAGGTTGGCGCCCTTCATGTCCATCTTGTTGACGGCGACCATGAGCGCGACTTTGGCGTCCTGCGCATGCTTCAACGCCTCGTCGGTCTGCGGCATAAAACCGTCGTCGGCCGCGACGACGAGCACCGCGATGTCGGTGACGTTGGCGCCGCGCGCGCGCATCTTGGAGAATGCCGCGTGACCGGGGGTATCAAGGAAGGTGATCTTGCGGCCGTTGTGCTCGACCTGGTAGGCGCCGATGTGCTGCGTGATGCCGCCGGCCTCGCCGGCGGCCACGTTCGCCTTGCGGATGGCGTCGAGCAACGAGGTCTTGCCGTGGTCGACGTGGCCGAGGATGCAGACGACCGGCGGGCGCGGCGCGAGGTTCTTCAGATCCTCTTCCTGCGCCTTCTGCTCCTTGGTCTTCTCCTCCTTCTTGGGAGGTTGGGCGGCGGCCTCGCCGCGGTGCTTGATCTCGATGAGGAAGCCGTGCTTGTCGGCGAGCTTCTGCGCCACCGCCTCGTCGATCGCCTGGTTCATCGACGCGAAGATGCTCATCTCCATGAGCTCGGAGATCAGCTTGAAGGGCTTCAGGCCGAGCGCGACGGCGAAGTCGCGCACAATGATGGGCGGCTTCACGTGGATGATCTTCACGCCGTCCGTCTCCGTGACGGTGACCGACGAGGGCGCGGGCGCGGCCGGAGGCGGGGCCACCTTGAAGGACGGGGCCGCGGACGGCGGCCGGGCGGTGGGCATGGGCGGCGGTGCCGCCGGTGCTTTCGCCGGCGCGGGCGGCGGCGGGGCGGATTTGGCCGATGCAGGAGGTGCGGGCCGCGGTGTCACGGCGGGCGTCGGGCCTGTCCGAGGCGCCATGGGGGCGGGCGGAGCCTTGTAGGCCGGGGCGGCGGGGCGGACAGGGGCGGCGGGCAGCACAACGTTGGCGGCGCGGATCTCCGCCGCAACGCGGGCGGCCTCGGCCTTTTCCCGTTCGATTTCCTCCTTGCTGCGGACGAATACGCCCGCGGGCAGCTTGACCTTGGCCGGCTCCTCGGGGGCCGGCGCGGCGGCCGCCTGGGCGGCGGCCTTGGGCGCGAACTCCTGCTCCAAGGCCTCGGCCGTGATCTTGTCCACCGTGCTGGAGACCGACTTGGCCGGGTAGCCGCGATCCTTCAACAAGGCCATCAGGTCCTTGTTGTCCATGCTGAGCTTCTTGGCGAGTTCGTGGATGCGGATACTCATGAACGTGGTGCGGGGCCTCAGTTCTGCGCGCCGGCGACGCCGCCGACCTTCTGCATGATGGCGGCCGCCTCCTCCGCGGTGAAGCCGAAGTCGCTGACCAGGTCGCTGGCCTCGACGCCCTCGAAGGCGGCGGGCGAGTTGATGCCCTTGGCGACGAGCCGCTCGGCCACGGACGGCTCGAACTGGAAGGTGGTGACCAGGAGATTGATCGCCTGCGCCTTCGGATCGGCCGCGGTGGTCTTGAACTCCTCGATGTCGAGGCGCCAGCCGAGCAGCCGCGAAGTGAGCCGCGCATTCTGGCCCTTGCGGCCGATGGCGATGGCGAGATCCTCGTTGGCGACGCGGATGAGGATACGCTTGTTCTTCTCATCCATGAAAATCTCACGCGGCACGGCGGGCTTCAAGGCCTCCACCAGCAGGGCCTTGGTGTCGGGATTGTATTCGATGATGTCGATCTTCTCGCCGTTGAGCTCGCGCACGATGCTCTTCACACGGGCGCCGCGCGCACCGACGCACGCGCCCACGGGATCGACCTTGGGATCCGTGCTGGAAACGGCCATCTTGGTGCGGTAGCCCGGCTCGCGGGCGAAGGCCTCGATCTTGACCGTGCCGTCCGCGATCTCCGTGACCTCCAACTCAAAAAGGCGGCGCACGAACTTGCCGCTGGCGCGGCTGAGGATCAGCTCGGGGCCGCGGCTGGAATTCTCGATCTCCAGCAACAGGCAGCGGATGCGCTCGCCGGGCGCGTATTCCTCGCCGGGCACCTGCTCCTTGCCGGGCATGACGGCCTCGGCCTTGCCGAGATCAATGTAGAGGTCGTTGCGCTCGCGCCGGCGGACGGTGCCGCTGACGATGTCGCCGATGGAACCCTTGAAGTCGTCGTGGATGCGCTCTTTCTCGAACTGCCGGAGCTTCTGCATGATCGCCTGGCGCGCGGTCTGCGCGGCGATGCGGCCCAGATAGGAAGGATCGATCTCCTTCTCGATGGTGTCGCCGACCACGGCGCCGTTCTTGAAGACCTGCGCTTTTTCCACGTGGATCTGCTGCTTGGGATCGGCCACGGAATCGACCACCTTGAGCAAGGCCCAAGCCTTCAGCTGACCGTTCTTCGGGTTGATGTCGATGCGCAGCTCCTGGCCGGAATTCACGCCCTTGAGCGCGGCGGTCTTGAGGGCGTTGACGATCGCGGCGATCATGTCGGCCCGCGGAATGCCCTTCTCCTTCTCCATGTATTCGAGAACGGATAGAATTTCGTTGCTCATGTGTGGTTGGAATGTGTGGAAAAAAAAAGCGGACCCGAAGGCCCACTTTTTGAAAGTGAACTTTATTTGAAGCGGGGAAGATACCCGTGGCCGCGAGGCGTTGTCAAGCGCCGGTAAATGCCGTGGCCTTCAGTGATTTGCGCGCCCGTCGGCCTGCAGCATCCACGCGAGCAGGGCCTGCCCCCAGCCGTGGCTGGCGGGCTCCTGCCGGCCCCGGGCAAGGCCGAGCGAGCGGAGGGCGGATTTCAGGGCCTCCGGCGCGTCCCCCAGCGGCCAGCAGAACCACAGGCCGAATCCCCCTTTCCCGGCTCTTGCGGCCAGCAGGGGCAGGAATCCGTCGCAGATGATGGTGTCAAGGCGCGCGCCGGATACGGCCGCGCCCATGATATCCCGGGAAAAACTCCGGCGCAACCCGGCCACTTGCAGACGGCGACGCATCTCGCCCAACGGGCCAAGCGGGTCCCGGCCTTCATCTTCGACCGCCATTCCCACTGACGCCAGCCGTTCCGGCCACTCCGGCACCGCACGGACCCAGGCGCTGTATTGGCGCAGGCGTGTCTTGGGGTGATTTGCCGGGCGCAATCCCCGCAGGTGCCACTGTCCGGATAGCTCTTCGTAGGCGCGCGCGGCGCAACCTGCATCCATCCAATCCTCCAACGGATGCCGCTCGGCGATCCGGAGCATCTGCGCCCGATTGAATCGGTAACCCAGGATTTCAAGCGCCGTCTGATGGGCGGCCTTGGTCCATCCCAGTTGTCTCACCCGGGTGGCGGCAAAACGGACCTTCTGGCTCCAACGAAGTGCTGCGTGCTCTTGCAGCTTGCGGCGCAGCTCCTCGGACGGAAGGCGGTGCAGCGCGGTCCATTCGTTGCGGCCCAGTCTGCCGGTCACCTGGCGGAGCGCCACATCCGAGGCGATCTCCTCCAGGTCGCGCAACAGTAGAGGTAGCAGCACCAGCGTCGGCCGGCGCACGCGCCCGGCACAGCTGGACTCAGGCGGGAACAGAACCACATGCAAGATCACGTTGGCATAGGCGGCGTCGTGATCATGGCCGTGGGCCTCCCAATCCGAGGCATGGAAATGCACCTCGATGTCACCACTGACCGTCTTGCCGCCGATCCGCAACGTCGCGGCCTGGAAGTCAGGTCCGCCCAGTCTGTTCCATTTCCCGGGATGCATGATCTCCACGACAGCTCCATCCGTGGTGCGGGCTTCAGCCGTGGCGAATTCCTGTTCGGCCCAGACGCGCTGCAGGACATGTTCATGGCACGTGTAGGGCCCATACAACCCGCTCATTTCCATGACTTGGGCCTCGGCAGCCATGGCCCGAAGGATGAAGGCAGCATGGAGCAGCTCCAACCCAAAACAAAAAACTCCCAATCCCGGCCGAGTCGTGCCTTATTCCCGGCAGCAAATCCGGAAGGGTGGCAGAGTGGTCTATCGCGGCGGTCTTGAAAACCGCTGAGCCGCAAGGCTCCGGGGGTTCGAATCCCTCCCCTTCCGCCACCGCAAGCAAAACGCCAGCCTGGCGGCTGGCGTTGTTGATGAGAATCTGGAGCGGACCTTACTCGTCGCGACGACCGGAGATGAGCATCAGGATGTGGAGCAGGCTGCCGAGTGCGGCGACGAAGGCCGCAACGTAGGTGAGCGCAGCGGCATCGAGTGTCTCATTCACGCCCTCCATCTCGTCCCGCTGGATCATGCCGAGGTTCACGAGCTCGGCCTTGGCGCGACGGCTGGCATCGAACTCAACGGGCAGGGTGACGAATTGGAAGAGGCAGATGACGGCCAGCGCGATCGCACCGGCCACAAGAAACTGGTAGCCGAGCGAGCCGGCGAGGACGATGCCGGCGATGATGAGGAGCTGCGAGGCACCCGAGGCGATCTGCGTGGCGGGCACGAGCACCTGGCGGGCTTTCATCATCGAATAGCCAACCTTGTGCTGGATGGCATGGCCGGCCTCGTGCGCGGCCACGCCGAGGGCGGCGAGGCTGGTGCCGTGGTAATTGTGCTCGGAAAGCGCGAGCCGCTTGTGGATCGGATCGTAATGGTCGGTCAGCTGGCCGGGCACCTGGACGATCTCGACGTCATGGATGCCGGCGTTCTCCATCACGGCGGCGGCAGCCTCGCGGCCGGTGATGCGGCCGCGCGAGGGGATCTGCACGTTCTTGTTGTAGGCGCTCATGACGCGCATCTGCGCGTAGAGGCCGAAGAGCATGGGAACTGCAATGAGTAGGATCCAGATGATCATGGTGAAAATGTGGTTGGTCGCCCGAAGGCGACGGGGGAAAAATTGGCGGAAGGAGCAATTTTTCCAGCGAAAACGATGCGGCTGGAAACGTGCGGGGCTGGTTGTAACCCGGTTACCAGCGCAGGGTAAGGCCAACCGAGGCCTGCCGCCGCGAAGCCGGCACCGCGGGCACCTCCTCGAAGTGGCTGTCCCAGATATTTTCGCAGGCAACGGACACTTCAAGGAACCTCAGGAACGGTGGCACCCAATGCGCGGAAACCGCCGCCAACGCAGCCTCGTCGCCCCCGGTCCGGCGCAGAAGATTGTCGGCTTGCAGGCGAAATTCATTGTCCCAGCGGATCTCCCAGCCGGGCGCCGGCCTCCAGGTCAGGGCTGCCGTCAGCCGGTGCTTCGGGTAGTTCAGGGCGTAGAAACTGGCATCCACGGCAGCGCCACGATAGTCTGACGACTTTGCCAGCCAGGTGTAGGCGAGCACCAGGTCCGCATTTTCCCAGCGCGCCATGGCTACGGCCTCGATTCCCATCACATCCAGATCCACCGCATTCGCGGTGCGGGCGATGACCCCGCGGCGGAAAGTCCAATCCGTCAATTCCCGGCTCCGGCGCATGAAACCGGCGGCATTCAAGGTCCAGCGCCCTCTCTGCCAATCTGCCCCCAGCTCGATGTTGTCGGTCCGTTCGCGGCCGAGAGAGGCGTTGCCGCGGAAGAGTCCGGCCGCGGGGTTGGAATTCAACGCGGTGTAGGTCGGCACCTGCGTGGCCCGGGAATACTGGAGGTAGGTCCTCCGCCAGAGACCCGCAACCGGTGCCCACGGCGCCACAGCGATTTCCAACAACGGCGAGAACGCCGCGCTGTCGCGATTGGTGTCATCAAGGGCCACGCCCGCGGTCGTCGCCCACTGCCAGCGCTTGGAGTGCGCAAGCGCATCCGCGTTCGACAGGGTTGCGGAGAGCTTCAGGTGATCACGCTTGGAGTAGCGGCCAAAGGTCAATGTGGTCGAGACAATGGACTCTCGCATGAACTGGGCGCGCACATTGATGTCGCCAAATCCAACCGCCTGCCGCGCCTCCAAGGCCGCCCCCTGCGTGCGGGTTGTGTGCTGGAAGGGATTGGAGGCCCCGGGAACCGCGCGGTTGAATTCGTAGTCGTCCTTGTTCCTCCGCCAGTAGGCACCCAGCCGCCACTCGCCCGATGCCAGCCGTTGGCGGTGATCCGCGGCAAAAAGGGTGGTCTGCAGGCTTTCGGTCTCGTTGAAACCGAAGGGCGTGTAGAGATTGGGCCAGCCGAAGAACTTGGATTGATAGCCGGCGAAGAGATTGGTCTCACCGCCCGTCGAGCGGAGCTGCAACCGCCCGGCGAGGCGGGCGAAGTCATGATCGCCGGACGGAACAGTGCCGTCAGACGACGATTTCGCTGCTTCCAAGTCCATCGCGACCGTCGCTCCTTCCGGTCGCTCCCACAGGCGGAATCCCTGGTAGAGGCTTTGTCGGAACATGCCATACTCGCCCATGGCCAAATCGGCCTGTCCCCTTGGCTCGATCATCCCCCACTCATATCGGACCGAGCCCGCCGTGGCGTTGAATCCGGAGTAGGCGTGATTGATGCCCGTCAGGACATCGGGTTGTCGCAGCATCGCCGGCGGCACGGGAATCTCGGCGTAATAATGGCCGGTCTGCGGGTCGTAGAGCGACACGGTCCCCAAGATGAACCCCGTGTTCTCAAAGACCCCACCCCGGATGGCGACATCGGCCTGCCCTTCGGCAAGGTTCCGCGCCTGCACGTCCACCAACGGTTCGAAGCGCAGAGCCGAGACCGGCATGGTCATCGTGTTCCCGGGCGCGGGATTGGCGACCCGGGCAGCCGTGGCCACCACCGGCGGGATGCTGCCGCCTTCTGCCGGTGCCGCTTGGGCGCAGGCGAGGGCCGGCAGGAGGGCAATCCCAAGAAGTCCGCGATGCCGACGGAGAAGTCGGCGGCCATGGTGCAGTCGGCATGTAGTTAACATAGGAAGACAGGCGATGCTAACCAAGAAGCCAAGATGAGCCCCGTGCTCTGTCTCACGGGGTTATTGATCGCCGTCGTTGCCGATGGCCTCAACCGGGCAACCCTCGAGCGCTTCCATGCAAAGCGCCGTCTCCTCCTCGGTCGTCGGCTGCTTGTGAACGTAGGAATAGCCACCTTCTTCGTGGCGGGTGAAAAACGCCGGCGCCGTCTCGCGGCACAGGTCGCAATCGATGCACTGCTGATCAACGTAAAATTTGCCTGCGGCGTTGATCTCCCACTTTTCGGATTTGTTGGCCATTTCGGTCACTCAAAACTGAATGAAAGCACTGTCAAGACGGGTCTGTGCCCAAGCCGCTCTTACCGTCTGGTCCGGGCCAACTCGGCCGCCCGGAGATATTGGAGGCGAAAGTGGTTGGCCAACTCCTTCGCCAAAGCGATTTCCTCGATGCGATTCTTGGAATTGAGGGCTTTCCTGATCCGCCCGACCACTTCGCCATACGACACCGCGTCCAAATCCGTCAGCGCAGCCAATGCCTCCGCCGGCTGCCCGGCCTGGATGATCTCTCGCCAGGCGGCGACCAACTCCGGATGCGCATCGAGGCACATGACCCGGATGACAAAGGCCATCTCCCGGAAGATCCCGCCCGTCCAATCGCGATGATAGACCAGGGGATTGGCGACGTCGTAGGGCGCGTCGTCGGGATCAGAGCGGTGTGGCTTGAATTCCTCGACATAAAAATCCCGGCGGATCGGCAGGCGGCGCAAGGCATAGCGCTCCGGCCCGCCGGGCGTGCCGGGGCGGAAATTCCAGAGCTTTTGTCCGTCCAGCGAGAGTGCGTATTCGATGAACGCGAGGGCCGCGGTGGGGTTCGGCGCCCCGCGCAGCATGGCGATAGGATCGGGGGAGAGAACGGTCCCGTCGGGCGGCGAGAAATAGCCCAGTCGCTTGCGGCCGCTGCGCTGCCCTGCGGTCTCATCCTGCACCCGGCCGTAGAAATCGATGCACATGCCGACGGCGGAGTTGCCGTGCAGCACATCGATGGGCGGCTTCTGCGAGGTATCGGTGAAATACCGGGCGTTGGCCCCGATGCGCTGGATCAACCGGAGACCGGCAAGCCAGCCCTCTTCCACCGCCCTCGCCTCGACCTCGGACCGCGGCCGGCCGGTTTCGGCCAGCAGCCGATCCAGCCGTTGCTGCATCTGCTGTTGGATGACATTCTCGAAGGCCTTGGCGATGGAGCTGCTCTTGGTCGGGTCGCACAGGGCGACTTCGCCGAGCAGGCGCGGGTCGGCGAGATCCGCCCACGCGCGCGGCGGCTCCGTGATGCCGAGACGAGCAAGGGAATCCAGGTTGTAGACCATGCCGTAGCTGCTCAGGACATCGCCGATCCAAAGGCCGCGCGGATCCCAGTAGGGCTCCCCGGTGAAAGACTGCGGGATCACTTCATCCCGGAACCACTCCGGTCGGAGTCGCATGATGCCGGAGTCTACCAACCTTCCGGCCTCGGCGTGCCGGATGAAATCGAAACTGCCGCCGCCGAAGAACAGGTCGATGCCGCAGCCCACGTCCGAGCGCAGGAATTCCCGCCGGGCCGCCTCGCCGGTCGTATCGTCCAGCGGAGAGTGGTCGGGCGTGATCCGCGGGTCCCCGAAGGCGGCCAGCACGTCGTTGCTCCACTCCCGGCCGAGTTTCTTAGTCCAGTGATTCTGAAACGAGGCCACGTATTCCGATTCGAGATAGCGGTTGATTTCGCTCGTGCCGCCGATCACGCGCCAGTCCAGCGCGATCGTGCGGCCGGTCTTGGCCTGATACCAGCGCCGGAATCCCTGGGTGTATTCGTAGCGCAGGGCCTCGTTGTGCGGCGTGATGATGACCAGCGTTTCGTCGGCCCTGCCGAGGGCTGGTTGCCGGGGACGGAGCGCGAACGGCAGGGCCACCACCGCAATCAGGGCCAGGATGATGAGCAGGCGCTTCATCGCAGGCTCAGCGCGACAAGACCACGACGTCCTCCGGTTCCACGGTCGCATAGAGTTCGCCGCGGGACGAACCGTCCACAAACCGGGGATTGCGCTCGAAGATCTTCAGCTTCGGACCGGCGTTCGTGAGAAACTCGTATTGCGCCACCTCACCGAGGTAGATGGATTCCCCGATGCGTCCGCGGACGACGTTGCGGGATTCCGGGTTGCGGTGCAGCTCCCAGCATTCGGGGCGGATGGAGACCGTGACCTCCGCTCCAACCCCCGGAGCCTGGGCGAGGTCGCCGGGAATGCCGTCAAACCGCCCGATGGCCGTTTCCACCGTCACATTGCCACCGGCCACGCCGGTCACCTTGCCGGGCAGAAAATCCGTTTCGCCGATGAAGTTCGCCACGACCCGGCAATTCGGACGCTTGTAGACCTCGCGCGGGGTGCCGACCTGCAGGATGTGGCCGGCGTCAAGGATCGCCATACGGTCGGCGATGGACAGCGCCTCCTTCTGGTCGTGCGTGACGTAAACCGTGGTGAGTTTGAATTCCTGGCACACGCGCCGGATCTCGGCCCGCATCTCGAGCCGCAGCTTGGCGTCGAGGTTGGACAGCGGCTCGTCCAACAGCAGGCACCTCGGGCGGATTACCAAGGCGCGCGCGAGGGCCACGCGCTGCTGCTGGCCTCCGGAAAGCTGGTTGGGCTTGCGGTCCGCGTATTTTTCCATGCGCACCGAGGCGAGCGCCTCGTCCACGCGCCGCTTGATCTCACCCCGCGCGACCTTGCGCTCTTCCAGACCGAAGGCCACGTTCTCGGCGACGCTCATGTGCGGCCACAGGGCGTAGCTCTGGAACATCATCCCGGTGTTCCGCTTGTGCGGCGCAAGCCTGGTGACATCCTCGTCGCCAAAGCGGATGCTTCCCTCCTCGGGGATGTAGAACCCCGCCAGGCTGCGCAACAGCGTCGTCTTGCCGCAACCGGAAGGACCGAGCAGGAAGAACAATTCACCGGGCCGGATCGCCAGGTCCAGACCATGCAGCGCCACCACGGGGCCGAAGCGCTTGGTCAACTTCTCGACATGGATGGAAATCATGGGCCGGGCGGATGGGCAGGCAACGCGGCACGCCCGGCGAAGTCAAAGGCGATTGGGTCAGCCCGGACATTTGTTACAGTTGCCAAAGTCGGCGCCGTGCCGCCTCATGCGTTCATGCCCGCCCGCCCCGGTCCCCCCGAACTCTCCCACCTCGACCACGTCCTCGTCACCCGCACCGCGATCAAAAAGCGGCTGAACACGCTCAGCGACGAGATCAACCGCGACTACCGCGGCAAGAACCTGACGGTCGTCGCCGTGGTCAACGGCGCCATCGTCCTTGTCGCCGACCTGCTGCGCCGCCTGCGTATGCCGGTGCGGCTCGACTGCGTGCGCGCCTCCAGCTATCACACCGGCACGAAGGCCGCGGGCAAACCGGTCGTCATCGACAGCCTCAAGCTCGACATCAAGGACCAGCACGTGCTCCTCGTGGACGACATCCTGGACACCGGCAACACCCTCTCCGCCGTGAAGGAGCTGCTGCTCGCCAAGGGCGCGGCATCGGTCAAGACCTGCGTGCTGCTCGACAAGAAAGCCCGCCGGGTGGTGCCCTTCGAGGCCGAGTATGTCGGGTTCGAGATCCCCAACGAATTCGTCGTGGGCTACGGCTTGGATTTCAACGAGCGCTATCGCAACCTGCCCTGCATCGGCGTGCTGAAGCCCAAATACTACGCGGGCAAGATTTAGCCCGCGCCCACGGCGGGCGCATCATCCGGACCTAAGATAAGCCGAACCCGGCCGTTTGTCGCAGCAGGGCCTCGGTTCGCTGCATCCGCGTGGCAGAAGCGCGGGCGCAGGAAACATTTGCGCCCAATCCGACTCCCATCATCTTCCCGACCAACGTGAAAGCCCTTTCCCTCCATCGCCTGCTCCTCGTCTACGCCGCCGTCGTGCTCGGCTTCACCCCCGCCCACGCCGCGGCTACCGCCGACCGGGAATTCAAGACGACGCACCTGATGCGGCTGGAGACCCGGACGCTCGTGCAGATGCTGGAGGCCTTTCATTACAACAAGGGCGCCGTGCGGGTGACGGACTACCCCCAGTTGATTACCGATTACATGGAGGAGCTGGATCCGCAGCGGCTCTTCTTCACCGCGGAGGACGAACAGAGCTACCGCAAGACCTACGGTCCAAAACTGGAGACCGACCTGAATTTCCTCGGCAACATCGACCCGGCCTTCGAGATCTTCCTCGTCTACCAGAAGCGGGTGCAGGAGCGCGTGGGCTGGCTCTTCAAGGAGCTCGAGCGGGGGCAGGACTTCACCGCCGCCGAGACCTACAACGTTGACCGCAGCAAGAGCCCCTGGCCGGCCAACGCGGCCGAAGCCGACGACGTCTGGCGCCGCCGCCTCAAATACGAACTGCTCCAGGAGATCGTCGGCCGGGGCAAGACCCCGGCGGATGCCGCGACCACGATTCACAAGCGCTACGACCGGATGCTGAAGAACGTGTCCGAAATCGAGCCCAACGACGTGCAGGAGATCTACCTCTCCAGCCTGACCAAGATGTATGATCCGCACTCGGCCTACTTCAATGCCGACACGCTCGAGGACTTTTCCATCCAGATGCGCCTGTCGCTGGTCGGCATCGGCGCCATCCTTTCCATGGAGGACGACGGCTACTGCGTGATCCGCGAGATCGTGCCCGGTGGTCCGGCCGACCTGAGCGGCCAATTGAAGGTGAAGGACAAGATTCTCGCCGTCGCCCAGCCAGGATCCGAACCCGTCGAAGTCATCGGCATGAAGCTCCGCCGCATCGTTGACATGATCCGCGGCCAGAAGGGCACCAAGGTCGAGCTGACAGTCCTGCCCGGCACCGAACCCGACGCCACCAAGACGAAGAACGTCACCATCACCCGCGACGTGATCAAGCTGAACAACGCCCGCGCGACCGCCTCGGTGCACGAGGTCCCGGGCGACAACGGCGCGCTTGTGCCCATCGGCGTCGTCACGCTCAACTCATTCTATGGTCCATCCGGCGAGCCGGACGGCGAGGGCTTCAAGGGCTCGGCCTCCAAGGACGTCGCCGAGCTCATCGCCAAGCTCAAGACCGCCGGCATCCAGGCGCTCGTCATCGATCTGCGCCGCAACGGCGGCGGTCTCCTCTCCGAGGCCATCGAGCTGACGGGGCTCTTCATCGAGCAAGGGCCGGTCGTGCAGGTGCGCGACTCGCTCGGCCGCCTCGACGTGGACAGCGACACCAACGGGGCCATCGCCTACGACGGCCCGCTCGCGGTCCTCACCTCTAGATTCAGCGCCTCCGCGTCGGAGATCTTCGCAGGCGCCCTGCAGAACTACGGCCGCGCCATCATCGTCGGCGACAGCTCCACCCATGGCAAGGGCACCGTGCAGGCCGTGCTGGAGATGAAGAATTACCTGCGCAATCCCCCGCCCCGCACCGGCGCCGCCAAGCTGACCCTCCAGAAATATTACCTGCCCAACGGCGCCTCCACCCAACGCAAGGGTGTGGTGCCGGATATCGCCCTGCCCTCCATCGACGACTACCTGCCGATCGACCGCGAAGCCGATCTGCCGCACGCCCTCATGTGGGACGAGATCAAGTCCACACCGTTTGCCGGCAAGCCGCTGTCTCCGAGCGTCGTGCAGCCCCTCGTGGCTGCTTCGCTCCAGCGGCAGGCGGAGCTGGAGGAGTTCCAGCATCTCAACCGCAACATCGACTGGTTCCGGCAACGGCAGGCCCAGAAATCCGTTTCCCTCAACCTTGAGGCCCGGCGCACTGATAAGGTCGCCGCCGACGAGTTCCGCAAGGTGATGGATGCGGAGCGCGAACGCCTGGCCAGGCAGAACTTCGCCAAGCGCGACGTGAAGCTCGATTCCGTCGTGCAGGCCGACGCCGCCGGAAAGAAGGAGGCTGTGATCCCGGACAACGACGACGGCGACACCGACAGCGAATCGCCTCACGCCAACCCGGCCCAGCTCGACATCCATCTGCGCGAGACCCTCCGCATCCTCGCCGACGCCATCAAACTGTCGAAGGACCCCAAGTTCTCCGCTGCGGGTTACGCACCCCTGACCGCCGCCTCACAGAAAAGCTAGCACGAAGCGGTCGCGATCGGTGAGATCGCGATGCGATTCAGCCCGTGTGAAACCGGCTTGCTGCGCGGCGGCCAGCAGATCCCTGTGCTGGCCGATGCCCGTCTCCAATGCCAGCAGGCCACCCGGCACGAGCCAGCGCGGCGACTCGGCGATGATCGCACACAAATCCGCTACTGCGTCCGGGCGGGATGAAAGCGCACTCTTCGGCTCGTGATCCCGCACCTCGGGCTCTGTCTCCGCCACCTCCGCCTCGGATAGATAGGGGGGATTCGCCACAATCACTTCATAGCGCGCACCTGCGGGCAGTGCGGCAAACCAGTCGGATCGCACGAAAAGGACCCGTCCCTCGAGGGAGTTTTTCACCGCATTGGCGGCTGCGACGGCCAGCGCACCCTCGGCGTTGTCCACCGCGGTGACTTTGGCTTCCGGCCAGGCCCGGGCCAGAGACAGTGCGATTGCCCCGCTGCCCGTGCCAAGATCGAGCACCGTCGCGGGGGCCATGGTCCGGTGCTGCAGGACCAACTCCACCAGCCGCTCGGTTTCCGGCCGGGGAATGAGAACCCGCGGATCCACGCCCAGTGTCAGGTCCCGGAAAGCCGTTTCACCCAGCACATACTGCAGCGGCTCGCGCGCCGCGCGCCGGCGGACCAGCGGACGGATCTTCTCCAGTTCCGGCTCCGTCAACGGGCGCTCAAACTGCAGGTAGAGCTGCATGCGCTTGAGACCCAATGCGTGCCCCACGAGCAGCTCGGCGTTCAGGCGAGGGCTCTCCACGCCACGCCCCGCCAGGAATTCCGTCGTGCGCTTAACAACCTCGAGAACCGTGTGCATGCTCACTCGTCGTCGTTGGCGGCAGCCCGGACCGGAGCCGGCGTGCCCGTCAGCGCGGCCAGCTTTTCCTCAAACTCGGCCTTTTGCAGGGCCTCGATGAGCGGGTCGATCTTGCCCTCCAAAACCGAGGGTAGGCTGTAGAGGGTCAGGCCGATGCGGTGGTCGGTCACGCGGTTCTGCGGGAAATTGTAGGTGCGGATGCGTTCGCTTCGGTCACCCGTGCCGATCTGCCCCCGGCGCTGCGCCGCATAGCGGGCGCGCTCCTCTTCCTCGCGAGCCTTGAGCAGGCGGGAGCGCAGCACGGCCAGCGCGCGGGCCTTGTTCTTCTGCTGGGAGCGATCGTCGGCGCAGTAGACCATCAGGCCCGTCGGCTTGTGGATGATGCGCACCGCCGAATCGGTCGTGTTGACCCCCTGCCCGCCCGGCCCGCTCGCCCGTTGCACCGTGATCTCCAAGTCCTGCGGGTCGATCTGGACGTCGACCTCCTCCGCCTCGGGGAGCACCGCGACCGTCACCGTCGAGGTGTGGATGCGTCCGTTGGCCTCGGTGACCGGGATGCGCTGCACGCGGTGCACGCCGCTCTCGAACTTGAGCTGCCGGTAGACCTGCTCCCCGGTGATGAGGCCGATGACCTCCTTGAACCCGCCCCGATCGGACACGCTCGAGCTCATCGGCTGGACTTTCCAACCGCGCCCCTCGGCGTATTTGACATACATCCGCCACAGGTCGGCGGCAAACAGGCTGGCTTCGTCGCCCCCTGTGCCCGCGCGGATTTCCACCACGGTGTTGCGCGAGTCGGAAGCCTCCGGAGGAATCATCGCCGCCAGCACCTGCCGGTGCAGTTCCGCCCGCCGCGCGAGCAACGCCGGCAGCTCCGCCTCGGCCAGTTCACGCAGGCCGGCGTCGGCCGCTCCATCCTTCACCAGCGCCTCGTGCTCGGCAATCTCGCGCGCAACGCGTTCGTGCGCACGGTGCGCGTCGACCAGCGCGCGCAATTGCTGCTGCTCGCGACTGACCTCGGCCGCCTTGCGGGCATTGGCGTAAAACGACGGCTCCGCCATCTGCGCGTCGAGCTCGTCGAGGCGTCGCTGGAAGGGCAGGATGTCGGGCAGTTCGTTCACGTTGCTTCAGAGGGAAAATTGCGCGTTGCGTAGGCCGCAAGCAGCCGCTTTGGTCGCGGCCAATATCAGGTCGGGCGGCACGCGCCGCCTACCGGTAACCTGTTTCCATGGCTTCCACGTTGTTCAACCAAAACACCATCGCCTGCATCTGGGATTTCGACAAGACTCTTATTCCCGGCTACATGCAGGCGCCCCTGTTCCGGCGCTTCGGCGTGGATGAAGCCACCTTCTGGGCCGAGACCAATGCGCTCGGCGAGGCCTACCGCAAGCGCGGCTACCACATCTCCCCGGAGATCAGCTATCTCAACCACCTGCTCACCTACGTCCTGGCCGGCCGCATGCCCCACCTCAGCAACAAGGTGCTCCGTGAATGCGGCGCCGAGATCGTCTTCTACCCCGGCCTGCCCGAGTTCTTCGCCCGCTCCCGGGCCTGGGTGAAGGCCAAGCCCGAATACCAGAAACACGAACTCGAACTCGAACACTACGTCGTCAGCACCGGCCTCGCCGAGATGGTGCGCGGCAGCGCCATCGCCCCGCACATCGACGGCGTCTGGGGCTGCGAGTTCATCGAAAATCCTCTCCAGCCGGGGTTCCTCAAGCAGAAGGATCTTCCGCTCGAAGCCGCCGCCCAGATCGCGCAGATCGGCGTCATGATCGACAACACCACCAAGACCCGCGCCATCTTCGAGATCAACAAGGGCACGAACAAAAACCCGGCCATCGACGTGAACGCCAAGGTGGAACCCGGGGACCGCCGCATCCCCATCCAGAACATGATCTACATCGCCGACGGTCCGAGCGACATTCCGAGCTTCTCCGTCGTCAAGCAAGGTGGCGGCAAGGCCTACGGCGTCTACAACCCCGCCAGCCGGGCCGAGTTCGAGCAGAATGACCGCCTGCGCCAGGCCGGCCGCATCGATCACTACGGCCCGGCCGACTACACGGAGAACAGCGCCACCACGCACTGGCTGCATCTGCAGATCGAGAAGATCTGCGATCGCATCGTCGCCGACCGCGAAAGCGCCGTGGCCGCCCGCGTGGCCCGCCCGCCGCGCCACCTCAACGCCACACCGGAGGAAGAAGCCGCCAAGAGGACCGCCAAGCAGCCCAAGCAGGCCAGCTTCCTGGAGTGACAGAGCGCTGGAAGGTTACGCCTCTCCGCAGCGAATATCGTCAGCTGACGAAGCACACTATCAGCGGCTCCGCCGGTTGAACAAGGCGGCAGGTGTCATGACCGGCCTTTCGTCACCGGTGGATGAAACCAAACCGCGCTTACTCCGGCAAGGCGAACATCGGTGTGGCCGCACCGACGACGAAGGGGCTTCCCGACCGCGCGGGCGGGAAGACGCTGGCGAGGAGACCTGCGGACGACGAGGCACGCACAACCGGGATCTCCCCGGAACTGGACCGCTCCTCCAGGGGAGCAGGCAGTTGGAAGACGGTTTTTGCAGGGTTGAAGACGATCCCCGGGGCGCGGTTCAGGTCAAAGGCGATGGCGGCCGGCTTTGGCGCACGGCGATCGCTGCGGCTGGCAACCGCCACCGGCTGCCGAGCCTTCTGCTGGGCCACAAGGTTCGCCACGCGGTTGGCGTAGTCGTAGGTCACGCGCGGCACACGGCCGCTGGTCACGGCGGTCAGGCCGCTGTTCCAAGCCAAGGCAATGTTGTAGGGGCTCGGATCAATGCCTGCCTCCCGTAGTTCGCGACGGAGCCATTCGTAGTGCTTTACGGCAACCTCGTCGGCATGGACCCGTTCGACGGCCCATTCGAAGGGCTTGCGGGTGTGCATGCGCCAGGTCTGCGGGCGGAACTGATATGGTCCCAACTCCCCAAAGGCGCCGCGGCGCGTGTGGTTTGTGGGATTCTCCACCCAGTTGATCGCGCGCAGCGTCTCCCAGCGGTCCGACGCTTCCGCCGTGACGCTGAGCAGGAGGCCCGCGATGAGCCCAAGCATTTTTACAATGGGTGATTTCATATCCAAAGGGTCGCTAGAAACTCCCCGGACACGTTCCTGCAAGGTCGGTTTTTGTAAATTTTTCAACCGTGTCGGGCTGTCCCTTACTTTACCAATAGCCCCAAAATACCAATGACTTAGAAGATGCTTCTGAGTCGTTTTTGCCTAATAAAAACCCAAGCGCCCCTACTGATCTCGGGCCTGCTCTTCAATCAATCGGGCCACCAATGCCGTCCAGCCGGTCTGATGGCTGGCACCCAATCCCTCGCCGGTGTCGCCGTGGAAGTATTCGTGGAAGAGAACCAGGTCCTGACAACCGCTGGTGCGATGTAAAAAGTCGGCTTCCCCGGCCATGCAAGGCCTCCTCCCCACCCCGTCAGGCACGAACAAGGAGGTCAGCCGCCGGTTGATCTCCCGGGCCGCCTCCCGCAGGTTGAGCCAGCGACCGCTGCCGGTGGGCACCTCCACCTTGAAGGTGTCACCATAAAAGTGGTGATAGCGCTCCAGTGCCTCGATCAGCAGGAAATTGACCGGGAACCAAACCGGACCTCGCCAGTTGGAATTGCCCCCGAACAGACCGGAATCGGATTCGCCCGGCACATAGCGCACCTCGTAGCGCTCGCTGCCGGCCTGCAGCGTGAACGGCTCTGCGCCGTAGCGCCGGGACAGCGATCTCACTCCATGCGCCGACAGGAACTCCTGCTCATCGAACACATAGCGCAACACCCTCGCCAGGCGCTCGCGGGAGGGGATGGCGAGCAACCGCAAGCCCTTCTCCCCGCCGTTCTTCTCCATGTAGGAGATGTGCGCCGCCAGGTCGCGCCGGTTCTCGAGGAACCAGCGGGTGCGCTTCGCGAACCCCGGCAGCTGGTCCAGCCGTCGCTCGTCGATGAACTCGACCGCGAACAACGGGATGATGCCCACCATCGAGCGCAAGCGCAGCGGGAAATTCCGCCCATCGAGCAGCAGCTGGTCATAATAGAACCCGTCCTCCTCATGCCAGAGCCCGGAGCCGCCGAGGTGGTTCATGGCGTCGGCGATCGCCACGAAGTGCTCGAAGAACTTCGAGGCGATGTCCTCGTATTCGGGATCCTTCTCCGCCAGCTCGAGCGCCATCGCCAGCATCGTGCTGCAATAAAATGCCATCCACGCCGTGCCGTCGGCCTGCTCCAGATGTCCGCCCGTCGGCAGCGGCTTGGACCGGTCGAACACGCCGATGTTGTCCAACCCGAGGAAACCGCCTGCGAACAGGTGCCGCCCGCGCACGTCCTTGCGGTTCACCCACCAGGTGAAGTTCACCAGCAGCTTTTGGAACACACGGGCGAGGAAGAGCCGGTCACGACCGCCACGCGGCCCGGTCATCTTGTAGACCCGCCAGCAGGCCCACGCATGCACCGGCGGATTCACGTCGGACAGGTTCCACTCGTAGGCCGGGATCTGTCCGTTCGGATGCATATACCACTCCCGCAGGAAGAGATTCAGCTGCTCCTTCGCGAAGTGCGGGTCGATCCGGGCAAACGGAATCATGTGGAACGCCAGGTCCCAAGCCGCGAACCACGGATACTCCCACTTGTCCGGCATGGAGATGATATCGCGGTTGAAGAGGTGCGGCCAATCGCTGTTGCGCCCGGCGCGCCTGGCCGCCGGGGGCCGCGGCTGCGCGGGGTCCCCGTCCAGCCAGTCCTCGACGACATAGTGATAGAACTGCTTGGACCACAGCAGGCCCGCAAAGGCCTGCCGCGCCACGTTGCACTCCACCGGACCCAGCCCAACCGGCAGCACGGCGGCGTAGAACTCGTCCGCCTCCCTGCGTCGCGCCGCCATCACGCGTTCGAAACCGGCCCCGAACGCCTGATCGGGCGCGGTCTTCTCCGCGCTCAGACGCAGGCGGATCCGCCTCGTTGCACCCGGTGCCAGGTCGAGCACTCCATGTGCCGCGACCTTCGTGCCGGTCTGCTTCGGGTTCACCGCTCCGGTCCGGCCCTCGACGACATAATCATGGAACGCATCCTTGGTGTGCGGCCCCGCGTTATCCACGCCGTAGAGCCGCTGCAGGTTGCTCTCGTTTTCGGTGAACAGCAACGGCCAGCCGGTCTCCTCGACCTGCCAGAGGAAATCGCCGAGCGTCTCGTGGCGCGCCAGCACCCGGCCCCCGCCGATGCGACGGAGCGACGGCTTCACCGCACAGCCTTCATGCCGGCAACCCCAGGTCCAGGTGTTGCGGAACCACAGTGTCGGCAGCACGTGCAGGCGCGCGGCCTCCGGGCCGCGGTTGGCCACGGTGATTTCCATCAGGATGTCGTCCGGGCCGGCCTTGACATACTCGACTGCCACTTCGCAGAAGCGTCCGTCCTTGAATACGCCCGTGTCCGCCAGTTCGTATTCTGGCTCGCCGCGCGAGCGCCGTGCATTCTCCGCGCGCAGCCGGGCATACGGAAACTCCTGCTGCGGGTAGTGGTAGACCGCGCGCATATGGCTGTGCGTGGGTGTGCTGGAAGTGTAGAAATACGACTCCTTCACGTCCTCGCCATGGTTGCCCTCCGGCCCGCTCAGGCCGAACAGGCGCTCCTTCAGCATCGGATCACGACCGTTCCAAAGCGCGACGGCGAAGCACAGCCGGCACTCCCGGTCCGTGAGCCCGAGCAGGCCGTCCTCTCCCCAGCGGTAGGCGCGGCTGTGCGATTGCTCGAAGGTTAAATACCGCCACGCCTCCCCGTCTTCCGAGTAATCCTCGCGCACCGTGCCCCACTGCCGCTCGGCCAGATAGGGGCCCCAGCGTTTCCAGTTCTTCTCGCGCCGGGCGTCCTCGTCGAGTCGCTGGTGCTCCATCGTGCGCGGCACGGCGCCGCCCGGATCATCCCGCCGCTTCGGCGGGCTGGGGCTCGGCGGCTTTGCTTTCACGTGCCGTAGTCTTAGGTGCCCGCGGCTCCGTGGCACGGCAAAACCGCATCTCAGATCAACTGCTGCAACGCCTCGCGGCTGACCTTGCTGATGACCACGTAGACGTGCTCGCTGTCCGTCCACTTGGCCAGGTAGGACTTGCCGTGATCGGTGATGACGGGTTCCGAGCCCGCCACCAGCGCCGGGAAGTCCGCCTTGCGCACGATGTAGCAGTGGAACCAGACCCCGTTGCGCTTGAAGCAGATTTCGAGCACGTCGCGGCCCTGGAAGGTGATTGTGCGGCACCCGGTGTCGCGGAGCTTGCGGAAATCCAGCGCCAGCGGGTCGCCCAGCTTCATGCCCGGTTGGACGAAGACAGCCTGGAGCGCGTCGTTGTGGCCGCCTTGTCCGCCATGGGTCTCGCTATGCTTGGCATCATTGAGCAGGAACGCGGTGAAATCCCCCGCCGCCGCTCGCGCCGGCCGGAGGGCGACACCGACGGCGAGCAACAGCGCGATGCTCGCGGCCGCCGCCAGCCACGCCGGCTGCCGCCACCACTGGGCCGACTTGGGCGCCGGGGCGTGCCCGCTCACCCGCGCGCCGGCGAGAATCGCCTCGCGCAGGCCCGGTGGCGGCATGATCTCGCCGAGCTTGGCGCACAGGGCGCGGTCAAAGCCCTGCTCCAGTTCAAACCAGCGGGCGAGCGCGGGGTCGGTCTTGGCCTGGGCCAGCGCGGCGCAGAACGTGGCATCGGCGGCATCGCTGCCGTCGGGCCGGTAGGCGGAAAGGATGAACTTGGCTTCGGTGTTGTTCATGAGGATTTCCTCACGTCGTTGTGTGTGAATTGAACTATCCGGGCGCGGCCCGCTGACTCCTTGCGGGCGAGGGCGGCGCGGAGCTGGGCCTTGCCGCGCGACAGGCGCGACATCACGGTGCCGATCGGCACCTCCAGCATCTCGGCGATCTGCTTGTAGGAAAGCTCCTGCAGGTAGAACAGCGTCAGCGGCACCCGGTAGACCTCGTCCACCTCCTGCAGGGCTTCCACGACGAGCGAGGAATCCATGCCCGTGACCATGTCCACCGGCGGTGCGGGCGGGTCGGATTCGACCGGCCCCAAGTCCTCAAGCGCGGTCTCATGTCCGCCCCTCCGCCGCACCCGCAGGAACTCGCGATAAAGCGTCGTGAACAACCATGACTTCACCTTGCCGGCGTCGCGCAGCTGCTCGCCCTTCTTCGCCCAGATGAAAAAGGTCTGCTGAGTCAGGTCGCCCGCGTCGGACGAGTTTTTCGTCAGGCTGAGGGCAAAGCGGTAGAGCGGCGCATAATGCGCATCCACCAACTGGCTGAAGACATCGCTGGACATGTGGCCGTGGGAGCCGTCCGAAGGCTCTCCTATTCCCATATTTGATGCAACCCTCCTTGCCATCTCCCGGCTTCTCACTCCTATCTCGGGGACCGACTGTCGCCACCATGTCCCATACTGCCAGCGCCATTCACGCCTCCTCGAAGGCCGAGTTCTACGCCTCCTTCAACCGCCAGTTGGCGGCCGTGCTCCACGGCGAGCGCGACTGGGTGTGCAACATGGCTCAGACCTCCGCCCTGCTCATGCAGCTCCTGCCGGACCTGAACTGGGCCGGCTTTTACCTGCTGAAGGACGGCGAGCTGGTGCTCGGCCCCTTCCAGGGCAAGATCGCCTGCGTGCGCATCAAGGTCGGCTCCGGTGTCTGCGGCACGGCCGCGGCGCGGCGCGCGACGGTCGTCGTGCCCGATGTGCATCAATTCCCCGGCCACATCGCCTGCGACAGCGCCTCCAACTCCGAGATCGTGGTCCCCCTGCTTCAGCACGGCCGCCTGCTCGGTGTGCTCGACCTCGACAGCCCGAAATTCAACCGCTTCGACGCCGATGACGCCACCGGGCTGGAGGAGACCGTGCGCCAGCTGTTGGCGGCGTCTGATTCGCCCGAAGCCTGATAAGCCCGTCGCCAAATTCCCGTTGACGCGCGCTTTGCCGCCTCTCTTTACTCCGCGCTTCGACGTGGGGCTCGGTAGCTCAGTTGGTAGAGCAGAGGACTGAAAATCCTTGTGTCGCCGGTTCGATTCCGGCCTGAGCCACCACGCGAGATCCCTGGCCGGCAAAGCGTTACACCAGCGATTCCTTGTGCTTCGAGCGCAGGTAGATGGTTTTGTGATCCAAGTCGTGATACGCCTTGATGTAGCGCACCGACCGGCTGCGTGCCCGCATCAGCAGCGTATGCGTGATGGCCTTGCGGCCTTGGAACTGCACGCCGCGTGTGACCGGATTGTCGCTGATGCCCGTGACGCAAAAAATCACGCTCGGCCCCGCGCATAGCTCGTCGGCCCGGTAGATGTGCTTCAGGTTCCTTGCCTCGGGCACATGGGCGAGGCTGCGCCGCTCCGCATCGTCGCGGATCCACATGCGCAACTGGATGTCACCGCCCAGTGTCCGGAGCGCGGCGGCGGTGAGCACCCCTTCGGGAGAGCCGCCGACGCCCATGTAGAGGTCGACATTGCTGTCGGGCAGCGACGGCGCGATGGCGGCGGTGATGTCACCGTCCGCGATCAGGCGCAGCGATGCACCCATCGCGCGGATGGTCTTGATGTATTTCTCGTGCCGCGGCCGGTCGAGCACGACGGTGACGACCTGTTTGACGTTTTTCCCGAGGATCTTGGCGGTTGTCTCGACGATCTTCTCGATGGGCGTGTCGAGGTCGAAGCGGAGCGACTTGTCCTTCTTCATCGCCTCGGCGACCGCCGGACCGTAGGCGAGCTTTTCCGAGTAAAAGGTCGGGATGTTGACCATCGCGGAGCCCTTCTCCGGCGCGAGCACGGCGGCCATCACGCAGATGGAGTTGGGCAGCCCCTTGGAGATATTCGTGGTGCCGTCGATGGGGTCCAGGGCGATGTTGAACTTCGGAGAGCCCGGTTTCCAGGTGCCGAGTTTCTCCCCGAGGAAGATGCCCGGGGCGTTGTCCTTGATGCCTTCGCCGATCACGACCTCGCCGCGGATGTCCACCCGATCAAAGGTGCCGCGGATGGCGTCGCAGGCGGCGGCATCGGCGCTTTCCTTGTCGCCGCGGCCGAGCCAGTGCATGGAGTTGAGCGCGGCGTTCTCGCAGGCGCGCACGAACTCGAACTCAAGGCTGCGCTCGGGATCGCTCTCGGTCAGGCTGACGTGGGATTTCTTGGCGGTGGACATGGGGGAAAGGCCGCCAAGCAAACAATCTGCCTGCCCCGGCGCAACGCGTAATGCTCAGCGGGCGGCCTCCTCCGGCGGCTTTACCGCCCGGAAGCTCCGCCAGAGCGCGAGATCGTAGGCGATCTTCAGCCCGCCGGCGGCGAAGAAGGGCGCGCCGGGCGCCAAGGCCAGGAGGGGCGCCATCAGCAGCGGCGCCAACGCCGTGCCGAGTTGCCGCGCCGTGCCCGTGACCCCATTGGCCGCGGCGCGCTCCGGTGCGGGCACGACGGCGTTCACGTAGGATTGTCTCGTCGGCACGTCCATCTGCGAGATGGTGTGCCGCAGCAGCAGCACGGCGGCGGCCCACCCAAACGACGGCATGAGCGGCACGAGCATGAGCAGCACGTTTGAGGGCAGGTGCGTCCAGACCATCGTGTTCACCAGCCCGATGCGCCGCGCCAACGGGACAGCCGCGAGCGCCGACAGGCCGGAGAGCAGGTTGGCCCCGAAGAACACGGCGCCGAGCGCCGCCTCGCCGACGCCGTATCGTTGGTGAAACCACCAGACGAGGAAGCTCTGCACGATGAAACCGCCCGCGAACGAATCCACCGAAAAGAGCGCGCTCAGCCGCAGCACGATGCCGCGCGACTCGCCGAGGCCCAGGATCCGCTTCTTCCCGTCGGCTGTCGCGGGGCTTTCGACCTCGGCTCCGAGCCGAAGATTGAGCAACAGCAGCACGATCCCGATCGCGCCATACCCGACCAGCACCACGCGGTAGCTGCTCACCGGCCTCACTCCCGACGCCTGCAACGACTCGACGATGGCGCCGGCGGCGAGCGCGCCCAGCGCCGTGGCAGCGTAGCCCACGACGTTATACCAGGCAAAGACCTTCGTGCGGTCGCGGTCCGGGGTGACTTGCGCCAACGCCGCCTGCTCGACGGCGAGGAACGGACCGACTTCCCCGCCCGTCGGACTGATGACCCCGATGGTCGCAGCCACGAGCAGCCACCCGAAATCACCCGTCAGCGCCATGCCTGCGCCGCCGAGGCCCATGAGCCACGCCCCCACCGCGAGCGTGCGGCGGCGTCCCCAGACGTCCGCCCGCGTGCTCAACCAGAGGGATAACGCCGCGTCGCCCAGCAGGGTCAGGCTCAGCAGCAGGCCGATGCGCGGCGTATCGAGCCCGGCTTCGCTCAGGTAGAGAACGAGCACCACGCCGAGCAGGCCGTAGGCGAACATCCGCGCGACGCGGGCCGTGAAAATCCACCAGACGGTTCGGGGCCACGCGTTCATGGGCGCCCAGACAGGCCGACGACGCGGCGGCACGCAAACCCGTTGTGGAGTGCCGCCGGGGCAGGTCGAAGACCTGCCCTCCTTACGCCTTGCGGAAGACCAGCGCGGCGTTCTGGCCGCCGAAACCGAGGTTGTCGCTCAGCACGGTCTTCACCGCCGCCTTGCGCTTCACATTGGGAATGTAGTCGAGATCACAGTCCGGGTCCGGCGTCTCCAGGTTGATCGTCGGCGGCACCTCGCCGGTCTGGATGGTCTTCACGCTGATGATCGCCTCGATGCCGCCGGCGGCGCCCAGCAGGTGCCCTGTCATGGACTTGGTCGAGCTGATCAGGACCTTGCGGGCGTGGTCGCCGAACACCTTCTTGATGGCCAGCGTCTCAAACTTGTCGTTGTAGGGCGTGGAGGTGCCGTGGGCGTTGATGTAGTCGACCTCCTCGGGCCGGATCCGCGCGTCGTTCAGGGCGCGGCCCATCGCGAGCGACAGGCCCTTGCCGTCCGGATCGGGTTGCGTGATGTGGAAGGCATCGCAGGTGGCGGCGTAACCCGACAGCTCGCAGTAGATGCGCGCCCCGCGGGCCAGCGCATGCTCCAGGCTCTCCAGCACGAGGATGCCCGCGCCTTCACCCATGATGAAGCCGTCGCGGTTGAGATCGAAGGGGCGGCTGGCCTTCTGCGGATTGTCGTTGCTCGTGCTCATCGCCTTCATCGAGCAGAATCCCGCATAGGCCAGCGGCGTGATGGCCGCCTCGGCGCCGCCGCAGACCATCACGTCGGCCTCGCCGCCGCGGATCATGCGCAGCGACTCGCCGATCGCGTGCGTGGCGGTGGCGCAGGCGCTGACGACGCAGAAATTCGGGCCGCGCGCGCCCAGCTCGATGGCGACGAGACCGCTCGCCATGTTGCTGATCAGCGCGGGGATCATGAACGGCGAGACCTTGCGCGGGCCGCGCTCCATGAGGTTCTTGTGCTGGGCCTCGATGGTCAACATGCCGCCGATGCCCGAGCCGATGATGACGCCCACCCGGTCGGCGTCCTCCTTCGTCATGTCGAGTTTGGCGTCGGTGATGGCCTGTTTGGCGGCGCAGAAACCGAAGTGGGTGTAGCGGTCGTTGCGCCGGACCTCCTTCGGGTCCATGTGCTGCGCCGGATCCCAGCCGCGCACCTCGGCGCCGATCTGGCAGGCATAGTCGCTCACGTCAAAAAGCGAAACCCGGTCGATGCCGCTCTTGCCGGCGAGGATGTTGGTCCAAAACTCGTCCACATTGTGGCCGAGCGAGGCGATGACGCCCATGCCGGTGACAACGACGCGCTTGTGGGGGGAGACGGTTTCCATCGTGGTATAGAAAATCAAAAGGCGCCCTACCGAGCCGGCGCGGAGCCAGACGATAGAACGCCCTGGTTGCTTTGCAAAGGTTACTTCTTGGCCTTGCCTTCGATGTAGGCGATCACGTCGCCGACGGTCTGCAGCTTCTCGGCCTCGGACTCCGGAATCTCACCGCCGATCTCGCCCTTGAACTCCTCCTCGAAGGCCATGATCAGCTCGACGGTGTCGAGGGAATCGGCACCGAGGTCGTCGAGAAACGACGCCTCCTTGGTGATCTGCTCCTCGTTAACATTCAGCTGGTTAACGATGATCTGCTTGACGCGCTGTTCGATGGTTTTCTGGTCGGCCATGAGAGGGATGGGACGTAGGTGAAAAGCTGGTCAAAGGGGCATCACATCACCATGCCGCCGTCAACGGTAAAAACCTGCCCCGTGATGTAGCCGGCCTCCTCGGAACAGAGGAAGGCGGTCATGTGTGCGATGTCGGCCGCCTCGCCCAGACGCTTGAGCGGGATGACCCCCTGCAGCTTCTCGCCCGCCTCGGCCGGCAAGGCCGCCGTCATGTCGGTCTTGATGAAACCCGGCGCCACGGCGTTGCAGGTGACGTTGCGCGCGGCGAACTCCTTCGCGATGGCCTTGGTGAAACCGATCATGCCGGCCTTGGCGGCGCAATAGTTGGCCTGCCCGGCGTTGCCCATCAGGCCGACCACCGAGGTGATGTTCACGATGCGGCCCCAGCGCTTCTGCGTCATCGGGCGGCCGATGAGCTTGGTCCAGTGGAAGCAGCTTGTGAGGTTGGTCGCCATGACGCTGTTCCAATCGTCCTCCGACATGCGGAACAACAGGCCGTCCTTGGTGATGCCCGCATTGTTCACCAGGATGTCGATGTGGCCGAATTCCTGGAGCAGTTCCGCGCTCGCCTTCGCCACCGCCGCCCCGTCGGCCACGTCCACCGCGCAGGCCTTGGCCTTGCCGCCGGCCGCCGCGATCGCCGCCGCCGCCGCGCCGCAGCTCTCCGCGGACTTGCTCACGCAGATCACCGTCACGCCGTTCTTCGCCAGCAGCTCGGCGATGGACCGGCCGATGCCGCGCCCCGCGCCCGTGACGAGCGCCACCCGGTTGTTGAAAGTCAGGCTCATGATGGCGCGGATGGGATGCGCCCGTCTCCGCTCCCGCAAGCGCGAAAAAGCCCGTCAGGCGTCCAACGGACTGCGCACGCCCAGCCCCGGCTTTCCTGCCCTGCGTAGCCTCGGCGAAGCAGGGTGCATGACGTGGGTGTAGATCTGCGTCGTCTCCACGCTGGCGTGGCCCAGCAGCTCCTGCACGGTGCGGATGTCGGCCCCGCCCTCCAGCAGGTGCGTGGCGAACGAGTGGCGCAGCACATGCGGCGTCACCCGCTTGTTGAGTCCGGCCTTTTCGGCTGCCCGCTTGAGCACTCTTTGAAACCAGGCGTCACTGACATGGTGCCGCCTCGTGACGCCGGTCGCAGGGTCGAGGGCGGGATTCTGCGACGGAAACACCCACTGCCATTCCCAGCTTACGCCCGCCCTCGGATATTTTTTGACCAGACCTTCCGGCAGCCATACTCCCGGCAAGGCCGCCGCCCGATCCGCCTCCCACTGTTTACGCAAGCGCGCCAGATGGTCGCGCAACACCGGGACAAGTTTTTGTGGCAGGACGGTGCTCCTGTCCTTGTCCCCTTTGCCGGCAAATATTTGGAGCCGTTGCCTCTCCAGATCCAGATGATGGATCCGCAGGCGGAGCAGTTCCATCAGCCGCAGTCCCGCGCCATAGGCCAATTCCGCCATGAGCCGCATTGTGCCGTCCATCTGCGCGAAGAGTGACCGGATCTCCCCGCTGGAGAGCACTGTCGGCAGGCGCTGCTTCGGATTGGCCCTGGTAAAATCCAACCGGCCCAGGTCGCGACTCAGGGCCTCCTGCATGAGAAACACGAGGGCGTTCAGCGCCTGCTTCTGCGCCGACGGGCTCGCCCGCCCCTCTACGGCCAGGGCGCTCAGAAACGCCGCCACGTCCTCGCCCACCGCCGCATACGGCGAGCGCGGCGCGATGAACCGCGCAAAGCGCAACGACCACTCCCGATACGTCTGCTCCGTGCGCCAGAGGAAATGCCTTTCCCGACAAGCCTTGATCAAGGCCTGCTCCCAGGGTTCGGACCCCAAGTCGATCGCCGCGGGAGGTGGTTCCATCGGACGCAGCGCCCTGCGGGATGGAGGTGGCAAAGCGCGGGCTGCCTGGCGTGGTGAACCCGGCGGCAAATCGGCTGGCGGTGTGCTACTGGCTCCAGTGCCACCCGCTCGCATACCCCTGCGCCCTTCCCGATAAAACCACCTCAGCGCCTCTCTGGCCGGTCCGGCCGATTGCTTCTCCCTCCACGTCAGGTATTGCTTCGCCAATGCGGCGGTCGCCGGCGCATGGCCTGCCTTGCAGTGCCTCAGGAAACTGAGGATTTCACGAACGTAGGCCGCCTTGAGCTGCGGACTAAGGACGGCTTTCTCCAGCGTCTCCTTCCAATTGGGAAAAGAAATGGGCTCGTCATTCATCGCGAGACAATCTGACCCGAGGTGTAGGCAATTGCCGGAGCCGGGCAATTCACAAAAGGCCGAGGGGAATTTTCGAAGATTGAAAATGAACGGTTTGTGTGGAAACTCGCGCCATGTATCTCAGCAGCCGTAGTCTTTACGCGTAGTCTGAATAGCACTGATCGGCGGAAAGAATGAAGAAAGCGGCCATATTTCTCGCAGCGGTTGTCGTCATAGCCGCCCTTGTGGTTTTTCTGCCCCGCGAGCAGAAGGCCGTCATCAGTGATTTTTCATGGAGCGTGAGCGGCAAAACAGCTCCGTATTCGTTCAGCATCGCGAATCAGACCGACGAGAAGCTGGCAGTCGTCGTGGTTCTCGAAGCTCAAAGGGTCAGCGAAGGAAGAGACGGGACCAAGCTACATCCATTCGGGCTGGCTAGAGTTGAGTTCAGCCTCGCTGCCCGAGAGACAAAGAAGACAGAAGGTGTGATTGAGCTTCTAGATTTCGGCAGCAGCGCCACGAGGGTTTCCTATCGCGCGTCCTTGAAGTAGCCGATCCAGCAGCCACAGCACAACGCCCTTGCTCCCACCTAAATCGCCGATGACATCTCCGCTCCAGATGGCCCAGTCCTTCAAAAGAGACGGCTCGCCCGCTCGGCGGGCGTGGCTGATCTGAGTCGATCGGCGGAAGAAGATGAAAGAAGCAGCCAATCCGAAGTCCGCTGCGATGATCGCGGGCGTTTTCATCAGCATCTTGGCTGGCGCGATCACGCTCGTTTCCGTCGACGATATGGCAGTAGGCGGTGCGATCTTCAGTATCCTCGTGCTGCTCGGACTGGGTCTCCTTACCGTCGGCCTCGTCGTTAGCTGGCGAACACGGAAACAGACTTTTGAGTTTCGCGAGCCGACCGGAAGAGCGGCAAGGATCACATTTCGGTTGCTCCGGATCGTGGCGGGATCCGGTCTGGCTGCGGCTGGTGGGTTTATGACCTACCTGTCCGTCGCGATGTATTCCCGTGGCGAAGGGTTCCCCGTGATGGGGTTCATCATGGGAGTGCTTATCTTTCTGTTCGGACTCTACGGTTTCAGATCCGGGTTGAGCAAGGGGCCGATCCAGCCGCCAGAGACAACGCGCGGGAAGTCACCGTGATTCGTATGGCCCAGCTCCGCTCAGCATCTCACGTAGTTCAGAAGGGTTCACTCCACGCTCGCCCGCGCGTGTCTCACCTTTAACGTTGGGCGAAATTTTGTGATGAAAGCTAAAATCTATGGTTACGCCAAAAAGGAGCTCTCGGAAGAGGGTTTACTTGAGATGCGAGAGATTACCCTGGTCGGCCCTCCAGCTGATTTACGAAGAATCGCAGCCTTTTTGGTGAAGAGCGCCGAAGAGATGGAGGTGCATGGTGATAAATTCGGACACAACCATCTGCAGGACGAGAAGGACCTGCGTCCCTGGTCCGACGAAAGCACTGACGTAATCGTGGCCCAGTAGTAGAAGCGCCCAACCAGCCACTAGAGCCAACGCTCACCGTCCCGCCTTATTCGCCCATGTCATCCCCGCTCTCGACTCCGTCCTTTTTCCGGGTGAGCGTGGCTCACCTTTAACGTTGGGCGAAGAACCGCTCCATCCATGACGCTCTGGAAGAAAATTGTTATCGGCTATTTCATTCTGCTTCTGAGCGCATTTGTCATGGCCGCATTTTTGCACGGATACGGAGTTCGTGAAGTGCGTCCCGGAACGTTTGAGACGCTGATCACGTTCTTTTCCATCGCGGTCATTCCAGTTGTCGTTGCCGCGATTAGGACCACGGATTTTTTTCGCGACGACCCGAATGACGTAGCGCGATTGAAGAAGACACATGCGGAAGAGATACAGCGCATTCGCTCCGAGAACCTTCAGGCGATGCTTGATTACGATAAAACCAAGTCGGCAGAGATAGCGGGCCTCACAGATGAAAAGGAGAAGTGGCGTCAGAAAGCGCAGAATCCATTCGGACCGCTTAAGCCGCCCGGCAACCCAGTGGGCCGGTGAAGAAGAATGCCCAACAAGCCGCCACAGCCAATGACGCGCAGCGGACCTGATAGACGAGATGAAGATAATGTTGTGGCGCGTCATGGCTGAGCTTTAACGTTGGGCCTAAGAAAATACCCCGCGCACAACACCGAGATGACTCCCAAAGAAATACTGATTCCGTTGGCGATATTTGCGCTCCAAGCGTGCGTCATCAAGTGGATCGACGTTAAGATTAAATTCGCGAAGAGCGAAGCGGAGGCGATGGCCGCAATCAAAGCCGTGGGTGTTCGCTTGTGGTCATGGGCTGCACTTGCTGGGCCGGGCGTTCTAGCATTTTTAGAGTTCATAAAAGAAGGTCCCGTCACGAAGTCGGCGGTGATTTATCTTTTTCTATTTTCCCTCGGGCTTGCGTTGAAGTTCACGCTGTATTGGTCGGGCGAGATTATTTCTATCCTCAAGGACTACGGGAAGATTAGCGTCGATGTTCACCGGGTCCTCGAAGGCCAGAATGAGATCATGCGAGATTTCCACACCGAATTGAAAAGACTGAGCGGCGAGAAGGCCGGAGCCCAACCAGACGCCACAGCGCAACGCCCACAGTTGGAGGCTTCGGCGGATGATAAGAAGTGATTTCACGTTTAGAGTAGTCACCAGCCGTCAGCCCAGTGGGCGTGGCTGAGCTTTGACGTTAGGCGCAGCCTAACTGGAACAATCCAAGAAAGAATCCTGCTGAAGGCCAAAGGGCCGACGGAAAATTGGTTCAATACACGTCTCGCTGGTAGCGCTTGTCCTTCTTCATCTGCTTCACGTAGTCGGCGGCCGCGGCGGCGTCCATCCCGCCCTGCTGGGCGATGATCTCGTGCAGGGCGGCGTCGACGTCCTTGGCCATGCGGTGCGCGTCGCCGCAGACGTAGAAATACGCGCCGCCCTTCAGCCAGTCCCACAACTCGGCCGCGGTCTCGCGCATGCGGTCCTGCACATAGACCTTCTTCGCCTGGTCGCGGGAGAAGGCCAGGTCGATGCGGGCCATCTTGCCGTCGGCGAGGAGCTGCTTCCACTCGTCACCGTAGAGGTAGTCGGTCTTGGCGTGCTGGTCGCCGAAGAAAAGCCAGTTGCGTCCCGTGGCCCCGGTGGCCACGCGCTCCTGCACAAAGGCCCGGAACGGCGCGATGCCCGTGCCCGGCCCGACCATGATGATGTCCTTGCTGCCGTCCGCCGGCAGGCCGAAATGCGACTCGGCCACGAAGACGGGCACGAGCGTCTTGCGGCGGGTGACGCGGTCGGCGAGGTAGGTGGAACACACGCCGTAGCGGCGGCGGAAGTTGGACTCGTAGCGCACGGGCGCGACCGTCAGGTGCACCTCGCCCGGGTGGGCCTTGGGTGACGAGGCGATCGAGTAGAGCCGGGGCACGAGCTTGCGGAGGTGGTCCACGAACTCCTGCGGGGTCAGCTTGGCGGAGGGGAATTCCTCCAACAGGTCGATGTATTCCCGCTGACCGAGGAACAGCTCGAGCGTCTCCTTCGCCTCCGGCTTGAGCAGAGCCTCAAGCTGGGCCTTTTCCTTCGGATCGGTGGCCTTGGCGGCGAGCGTCTCGATGATTTTCTTCGTCGGATCGGCGAGGGACAGCTTGCTGGTCAGGGCCTCGCGGAGACTGACGGGCGCGGGCGCGCGCGGGGGCAGCACCGGCTCGTTGCCCGTGGCGTCCAACAGGGCGATGATCTCCTCGACAAGCTGCGGGCGGTTGGTCGGATAGACCCCGAGCGAGTCGCCGACCTTGTAGGTCAGGCCGCTGCCGGCGATGTCAAACACGAGGTGGCGCACGTCCTTGCTGGAGCCGTCCTTGTTGAGGACGCGGTTGACGAGCAGCTTGGCGGGCAGCGGGTTGTCCTTGGTGTAGGTGATGGGAGCCGTCGAGGCGGTCATGCGGTCAGCTTATGGATGATGGAACGGCGGGGAAGTTCCATTCCACTGCGCGGGTTGGCAAGCTCTGCGCGTGTCTTGCCGGGCTATTTCGTTGCCCCGCCCGCGGCGGCCTGCCATCCAGCGCGCGTGGAACCGCTGCGCCTCCAGAAATTCATCGCCGACTCCGGCCTGTGCTCGCGCCGGGCCGCCGAGGCGCTGATCGAGGCGGGCGAGGTCTACGTCAACGGTGCCCGCGCCGTCCTCGGCCAGAAAATCGATCCCGCGGCCGACAAGGTCACCGTGCGCGGCAAGCCCCTCCGCCCGGCGCCTCCGGCCAGGCTCACCCTCGCCCTCCACAAGCCCCGCGGCGTGGTCTGCACCAACAGCGACCCCCATGCCGAATCGACCGTGTTCGACCTCCTCCCGCGCGAATGGGCCCGCCACCGTCTCTTTTGCGCCGGCCGCCTCGACAAGGACAGCGAGGGCCTCGTCATCCTCACCTCGGACGGCGAACTCGCCCACCGCCTCACCCACCCCTCCAGCACGGTCGTCAAGCGCTACCATGTCACTTTGGAGGAACCCTTCCCGGCCGGCCGCATCGGCCAGCTGCTCAAAGGCGTCGTGATCGAGGGCGAGCACCTCAAGGTCGAGCGCGCCAACCTCGTCAACCCCGGCCCCGACCGCCGCTCCACCGACCTCGACGTCCATCTGCACCACGGCAAGAAGCGCGAGATCCGGCAGCTCTTCCTCGCCCTCGGCCATCCCGTCCGCCGCCTCCGCCGCTATCAGATCGGCGCCTTCCCGTTGCGGGGAATCCCGTTGCGCGGCGTGAAACAACTTTCTACCAAGGAAATCTCATTGCTCTTCGCCCAACCGCGTCCGCACCCTCGCGCCACCGCAACGTCTTCGCCCGATGAAAACTAACTCAGTCTTTCTTCTCCTGCTCGCCCTGACCGCGACCCGGCTCGCCGCCGAGACGCTCGCCGGCGACACCGCCGTCTTCCTCTCGCCCGACCCCAAGTCGCCCGTCATCGCCCGCCTCAAGGCCGGCGCCAGCATCGTCGTCATTCCCGGTGCGCCCGCCGGCTGGCGGCAGCTCGAGGTCTCCGGCCCCTTCGAGGTCTTTGCCCAAAACCGCGACGTCACCAAGGGCCTGGAGGTCCGCGAGGGCGCCAACCTCTACGTCCAGCCCCGCAAGGACGCCCCCATCCTCACTGTCGCCGGCGCGGAGGACAAGACCGACGTCACCGGCCTCGTCCGCGGCTCGGCCGACTGGGCCCGCGTCAAGCTCGACAAGAAGCTCCGCGGCTACATCGCGGTCGGCGAAACCGCCAACCAGACCGCGGCCGTGCCCACGCTGGCTCTGCCGGCGCCCGCCACCGGCTACACGCCGCCCCCGCCTTCCAACGCGCCCGGCCGCCCCGTGGCCATCAAGGGCAACAGCGCCGACCTGCCCCGCCTTTTCCAGGGCCGCCTCGTCTCCGCCCGCACCCTCCTCCAACGCAGCCCGCTCTACGACTACCAGCTCTCCGACTCGTCCGGCCGTCGCCTCGCCTACCTCAACCTCGAGAAGCTCAAGCTCGCCGGCAAGGTGGAGACCTACCTCGAGCGCACTGTCTCGGTCACCGGCACGATGCGAAACACCATCGACGGCAAGGACCTCGTCATCGAGGTTGAATCGCTGCAGTTGAAATGAACCGGGAACGCGCTGACTCCGGCGCGTTTTTCAAGGCGCGTTGAGGTCAACGCGCCCCACCTTGAGCCAATCTCCCCCATGGAACTCATCGACGGCAACCGCATCGCCGCCTCCATCGTCGCCGAGCTGAAGGCCGAGGTCGCCGCCCTTCCCGGTCGCAAGCCCTGCCTCGCCTTGGTGCGGGTGGGCGACGACCCCGCCTCCGTCTCCTACGTGAAGAAGAAGCAGGCCACCTCGGCCGAAATCGGCGTCGAGAGCCGCCTCATCCTGCCCCCCGTCACCATCGCGCAGCAGGAACTCTTCCGGCTCATCGACGAGCTGAACGCCGATGCCGGCGTGGACGGCATCCTCGTCCAGTCCCCGCTGCCCAAGCATATCGACGAAGTCGCCGTCTTCCGCCGCATCGCCGCGCACAAGGACGTGGACGGCTTCCATACCATGAACCTCGGCAAGCTGGCGCAGGAGGACGAAGGCGGCTTCGTTGCCTGCACGCCGGCCGGCATCATCGAGCTGCTCGCCCACAGCGGCGTCACGCTCGCCGGCAAGCACGTCGTCGTCCTCGGACGCAGCCTCATCGTCGGCAAGCCCGTCGCGCTGCTCGCCATGCAGAAGAAGTCCTGGGCCAACGCCACCGTCACCGTCTGCCACTCGCAGACCGCCAATTTGCCCGCGATCACCCGCCAGGCGGATGTGCTCATCGCCGCCATCGGCCGGGCCGAGTTCGTCACCGCCGACATGGTCAAGCCCGGCGCCGTGGTCATCGACGTCGGCGTGAACCGCGTGCCTGACGCCACCAAAAAGTCCGGTTACCGCCTGACCGGCGACGTTCATTTCCCGACGGTATCGCCCCTTTGCGCGAAGATCACACCCGTGCCCGGGGGCGTCGGGCCCATGACGGTCGCCATGCTGATGAGAAACACCGTCAAGGCCCGGAAGCTCGGCGCAGCCGCATGAACCGCCTCCTTCTCCCGCTCCTGGGTCTTTGCCTGCTCGCCGCGGCGCGTGGCGAACTGGTGCGCATTGATCTGGGCGAGGGACGCACCGCGCAGTTCCGGCAGGCGCCCCATTGGGAGCAGGTGGCGGCCGATCCCTCCCCGGCCGATCCGGCCGTGCGAGCCGATCTGCGCGTGCGTCCCGACAACGGGGCCAACGTGTCCCTCAACCTCACCTTTGTCTCCCTGCCGGATGACGCGCTGGCCGACCGCGAAAACCTGCGGCGCTTCCACGCCGCCAACACCAAGCAGTTCATCGCCGGCTCCGTGGAGGGAGAGGTGCGCGGCCGCGATTTCAAGACGCCGCACGGCTACGGGGTGCAGGCCCGGTTCACGGATGCCGCGCTCGTCGGCAAGCCGCCGGAAAAGGAGAACTACAAGACCGTGACGGCCGTGTTTCTCTACCTCGGGGAGCGCGTGCTCGTCATCGCCAGCCTCTTCTGCGACGACCCCCAGGGCGGTGAATACGCCGAGGCGATGGAGCTGCTGCGCTCTCTCCGCGTGAGCGGCAACAGCAACCGGCTCTAGTTGGAGCGCGTTGACCATGACGCGCTGATGATCCTTGCAGTTCGGATGGCGCACGCTGCGGGGTGGAACCTGCACTCCGTGCAGGTTTAGCCCGCTCGGGGTGCGGGCTCCACCATTCTGCTTCTCAGCTCTTCAGCATCCGCACCCGGCGGTGCTTTTGCGGGAACTGCAGCGTCACCACGGTGCCGACGCCTTCCTTGCTTTCGATGGCCACGTGCCCGCCGTGGTCGCGCATGATGCGCTCGACGATCATCAGGCCGAGCCCGTGCCCCGTGACCTTGGTCGTGTGGTAGGGCTGGAAAAGCTTGGCGAGGTCGGCCTGCCGGATGCCCGAGCCGGTGTCGGCGATGGCGGCGAACACCGAATCGTCGTCCGCGCGGAGCCGGATGCTCAGCCGGCCGCCCGGCTGCATGGCCTCGAGGGCGTTTTTGATGAGGTTGAAGAAAACCTGCTTCAGCTGGTCCCGGTCTCCCTGGATGTGCGGCAAGGTCGCATGGTGCTCGCTCTCCACCGTCACGCCGCGATCCTCGATCTCCCGCGCCTGGAAGGCCAGGACCTCATCCACCACGTCGCCGAGGCTGAGGTCGGCCAGGTCGGGCGGGCGCGGGCGGATGGCCTCCAGAAAATTGCGGATGATGCCGTCGAGCCGGCTGACCTCCCCGGCGCACACCCGGACCGATTCCGCGAGATCGGCGGTATCCTTGCCGGCCTTGAGCCGGCGCAGCTTCCGCTCCATCAGCTGGAGGTGGATGTTGAGCGAGTTGAGCGGATTGCCCAGCTCGTGCGCCACGCCGGCCGCGAGCAGCAGGACCGACGAGGCTTTCTCGTTGGCGATCGTCTCGGCCGTCGCCTGCTTCTCGCGGGTGATGTCCGTGAGGATCACGGCCTGGCGGCGCGCCGACCTGTCGCCTTCGGTGAACGGAACCATGTAGAGCCGCACCGTGCGCGGTTGCGGGTAGCTGAGTTCTAACTCGCGCGTGACCACCTGCGCGGGATTCGCGCCCTCCAGCGAGGCCCGCAGGCCGGGCACCAGCCGCCACAACACGGCGGGCGCGCCGTCCTTGAGGCCGATCAGGCGGCCCGCGGCATCGTTGGCGTATTCAATCTCCCCCTGCTCGTTGATCACGAGCACGCCGTCCTGCAGCGTGTTGAAGACCGCCTCGAGCAGGGCCCGCTCGCGGGCGAGCCGCTGCACGAGGTTGTGCAGGTTGGCCTGGTCGAGCTGGTCGAGACGACCGAGGACCTTGTCGAGCGAGCTGTGCTTGCGGCCGGCGGCCATGCGACAGGTCAAAACACGACCTGCATCCGCGTCAACAGCCGTCCGCCGTCGCCGGCCGCGCCGGGGCCGTTGCCATCGAGCCAGTTGAACTGGAGCTTGAGGTCGTCGCCGCGGATGAGCCAGTTCAACCCCAGGTTCCAGACCTCGACCCGGTCGCCGCCCACCGCGGTGTTGGGATCGAATTCCTCCCGGCGCAAGGCGAGCTGCAGGCGGCCGGGCACGGCGTTCCACGCCACGAGCGCGTGCCAGGCGAGCGCGTCGAACTCGCGCGCCGGCACCGCATTGGCCGGGCGGAATGTGCCGCCGAGCACCTCGGCCTGGAACTCGACGGGCTTGGTCTTGAGCGCCGCATCGGCACCCCACATCGTGCGCCGGCCCGTGAAACTGTTGCCGGTGAGTCCGAGGCCCGACTTGGAAACGGCGTTGTCGGTGGAACGGAGGGCGTTGACGCCCAGCGTCAGGCTGCCCGCCTTGTCCGACCACGGCGTGAAGGTGAACCGGGCCGCGGGTTGGAATCTCTCGTTGTCGTTGGCGCTCACATTGGAACCGCTGCCGTTCGCCAGCGTGGCGGAATAGGCCAGCCGGCCCCCGGCCGCCGTGCCGTGGAGTCCGAGGGCGAGGTTGCGGCCGTCCGCCAGACGATCGTTGCCGTAGGTGCGCTCGATGAAGACGGTCTTGGTGTCGCTCTGCAGGGCTTCGGCGCCATACGCGGGCTTGAGCTGCCCGAACCGGATGTGGGCGGCCGGGTGCCGGGTCCAGGTGAGGTAAACCTCGTTGGCGCGGGCGAGATTGCCGGTCGAGGCGCCGAGCGTGTTGCCCTGCAGGTCGAGCTCGGCCTTGAAGTCGAAATGCTCCGCGAAGGCGCCGGAAACATAGATGCGGGCGCGGCGGAAAAAGAACCGGTCGTTGACGCCGACCCAACGCGGGTCGGGCGCATCGCCGAATTCGGCGTGGGCTTGGAGAAATCCACCCACCGCGAGCTTGGTGACCGGCCCGCTGGGTCGCGCCAGCACGGGCGGTTCGGTTTCCTTCCAGCCGAGCTGCTTCTTCAGTTCGGCGTTCTCCTTCGCCAGTTGCTGGACCGTCTGCTCCAAGGCCTTGAGCCGCTCCTCCACCGTGGGCTCGGCCCCGGTCACCGGCAGGGCGCAACATGCCATGACGGCCATTCGGCCTGCTGCTCGGAGGAGATTGCTCATGGGAGGTGAGGCGTCATTCCGCGCGATTGTGACTGCTCAACGATGGGGTGCAACAAATCAGCCTTCGGTCCCTTCGGCGAACAACGTCATCTGGCCCGCGAGGTCGCGGGGCCGGGCGAAGAGTTTGCGCAGGAACGCGTCGCGGTGGACGGGGCTGCGCCCGTGCTTCAGGATGGCCTCCCGGTGCTCCTCCGTGCCGTAGCCCTTGTGCTGCGCAAAACCATAGCCGGGATGCGCCTGGTCCAGCGCATCCATCAGGCGGTCGCGCGTCACCTTGGCGATGATCGAAGCCATGGCGATGCACAGCGAGCGGGCGTCACCGCTGACCACCCCGTCATGCGGATAGGGGAAATGCCGCAGCGGCAGACCGTCGATGATGATGCGCACATTGACCGTGGGCTGGAAGGCGGACTTTTCCTGTTCGGTCGCAAACAGACCGGGCTCATCCTTCTGCTCGAAGGCGGAGGGCGGATAGATGCCGCCGAGGGCGCGCCGCATCGCGAGCTTGGTCGCGCCGAGGATGTTCAAGGTCTCGATCTCGGCCACCGAGGCCTCGCCGTGGTGCGCGTGGATCTGGCCTTGCCGGGCCAGCTCGTCGAACTCGCCCCAGAGTTCCTCGCGGTCGGCGGCGGTCAGCTGCTTGGAGTCGTTGACGCGGCCGGCCTTGGTCGCCGCCCACCGCCCCTCGAGGAATTCCTGCGAAACCAGCACGGCTGCGGCCACCACCGGCCCCGCCAGCGCGCCGCGGCCCGCCTCGTCCACGCCGATCAATCCGCTGAAGCCGAAAATCTGCTTCAGGTCGAATCCGCGGAGCTGCCGGCGCTTGGGCATGGCCGGTTTGTAAGTGCCGACCGGCCAAGAGCAAGCGCACGGTGCGGGATTTGCGCTTGTGCACGCCGGTCAAGGTTGCTTGGTATATATCTACCAACATGAGCAACACCCGCAAACCACCCCCTCGCTCCGCGCCCGCTACGAAGGCCAAGTCCATTGAGCGCATCCAGACCGGCATCCGGCTCGAGAAGCGCATTCTCAAGGTCCTCAAGGGTGTCGCCGAATACCACGACCTCTACGTTGGCGACCTGCTCGAGGGCATTTGCCTGCACGCTTTTGAGAACAAGCCGCCCTTCTCCCCCGCCACCCTCGAACGCATCCGCATGCTCAAGGAGGTCTACCATCTCGACCTGACAGCGGCCGACAGCCACCGGCTCATCGAAGGCCAGGCCCCTCAGCCATGAGGCCACCGCTGGCACATCATCTTTTCTTCGTCTTCGCGCTTTTTGCAACCATGCCTCCGTCCGCCGTCCTGGCTTCCACACCCTCGCACACCCGCGCCCGCGCTGAGCGCGAGCATGCATTCTCCGTCGCTCGCCCGCTCGCCGAAACGTTCCCTTTCTTTGAGCCGATTGGCGAAAAACTTTGGGCGGAAGACTGGCAACCGGCCTTTCTCTCCCCTGCCGACTCCATTTTGCATGAAGGCAGCGCCTTCCTCGTGCCTGCCCGATCTCCATCCGGCAGCCCCATCGAGACAGTCTGGACCATCTCGCGCTATGAGCCCCCGCATCGCATCGAATACCGCAATTTCCTTCCCGGCGTCCGCACCACAAGGATCACCGTGCAATGTGTCGCCGCCGGCCCCGACCACACCCGTGTCTCGGTCCGCTACGTCTACCACGCGATCAGCGATGAGGGTGACACCTTCGTGAGGCAGATGACCGAGGAGAAATTCCGCGCGATGATCGACGGTTGGAGCGCAGCCATCGCCGCCTATCTCCGGCGCGGCACGCCGGCTTCGCCCTGAGCGTATCGCCGCGGGGTCAGTTGCGGCGCCATTCCGTCTTCTCCCGCGGCACGGGCAACGGCAGCTCGTCCAGCTTGCCCGCCGCGGCCACGACCTCGTAGCTCGTGCGGAAGTGCAGCTTGGCGAACTCGCCCAGCGCCCGCGCGCCGAGACGCCGGACGATCTCCGCGGCCTGGGCCTTGGCCTCGGCACCGGCGCCTTTCAGCAGCTTGCCGCCGAACTTCCGCGAAAGCTCCCGCATCTGCCGGACGAATTCCGCCCGAGCCACCACCGAGGCGGCGGCCACCACCGGGTCGGACTCGGCCTTGGTGCGCATCTCGAGGTTGAAGCGCTCCAGCCCGCGCTTCTTCAGCTCGCGCTGGACCAGCGGCTCCTTGGAAAACTGGTCCAGTAGCCCGCGCGGAACCCACATCTTTCCGAGCGCCCGCTCCAATGCGATGGCGTGCTGCCAGGCCAGCAGCCGGTTGAGGTTGGCGCGCGGCTTCAGCATCAGCTCGTTGTATTTCGCCATGCCGCAATGGCACGTCTCCACCACGACGCCCGGCGTTTCCCGGATCAGCTCGTCGAGTTTGAGGATCTGCGTGTCCGCGATGGTCTTGCTGTCGCGCACCCCCGCCTTGATCCAGGCTTCGATCGCCGGCCGGCCTGCGATCACCGTCGCCGTGATGACCGGACCGAACAGGTCGCCTTTGCCCGATTCGTCGAGGCCGGCGTGGGGTTCGAACCATTCCGGGTGATGCACGTCGTCGTAGCCGAGCTTGGCCACTCCGGTCACCTCGGCCTCGATGACGTTCTGCACGAAGTCCGCCGTCTCCTTGCCGGCCACCACCACCTTGCCGCTCGTGTAGGCGGTCACGTTGACCTTCGGTCCCTTGAACGCAAAGCGCGCATAGGGCACCTCCGCTTCCTCCCAGTATTTGGCGGCCACGACGGCGCGCAGCTTCTCCATCTGCGCATCGTCCAGCTTGATGGTGTAGGTCGTGAGCGCCTTGGGTTTGTCCTCGGTGTCGTCGGGCCGTTTCGGCATGCCGCAGAGATGGCCACAAAAGGTCGCAAAAACACACCAAAAATTTCCGGAGTCTTACGTTGCCCTGCCTTTCGCGTCTTTTAGTGCCCTTTTGTGGCCAAAACATCCCCGGCATCCCTGGTCGATTCCCGCGCCTCATTCCATGCTGCGCTCCGCACCTGGTATCGCAGGCATCGCCGTGACCTGCCCTGGCGCACCGCCCCCTCGCTCTACCAGACGGTCGTCTCCGAGTTTATGCTGCAGCAGACGCAGGTGGCCACCGTGCTCCCCTACTTCGGGCGCTGGCTGCGCGCCCTGCCGGATTTTGCGACGCTGGCCGCCGCCCCGGAGGCGAAGGTGCTCAAGCTCTGGGAGGGCCTGGGGTATTATTCGCGCGCCCGCAACCTGCACCGGCTGGCCCGGGCCCTGGCCGCGCAGCCGGCTCCTCCGCGCAGCCCGGAGGCATGGCGCGAACTGCCGGGCGTCGGGCCCTACACGGCCGCGGCCATCACCAGCATCAGCTTCGGCGCCCCGGCGGCGGTGGTCGATGGCAACGTGGTGCGCGTGCTGGCCCGGCTGACCGGGGCCGCCCGCCTGTTCCGCGACAACGGCGAGGCCGTGAAATATTTCACTCCGGTCGCACACGCCCTGCTCAACACCCGCCATCCCGGAGACCACAACCAGGCGATGATGGAACTGGGGGCGACCGTTTGCACGCGACAAAAGCCGCGCTGCGCCGATTGTCCCGTCGCCCGCTTTTGCGCCGCCCGTCGTTCGGGCAACCCGGAGCATCTGCCGCGGTTCAAACCCAAGCGCACCGAAGCAATGTTCGTGATACGAACTTTCTGCCTGCACCGCGGGGCATTGCTTCTGAAGCGCGGCGCAGCTGCCGCAAAGCGCTTGTCCGGATTGCACGAACTGCCCGAGGGTGCGGACCTCGGCGTCAAGCCCGCGCCCGACACCCTTCTCGCGACGAAGCGCCGGACGATCACGCGATACCGGATCACGGAGCGGATCCACGTGGTGCAGCCCACCGCCCGCCTGCTCAGGCAGATCGCGCAAAACCGCACACTGGAATGGGTGCCGATCCGGCGCTTGGAGCACATCACTCTGTCCGGCCCGCACCGGCGGTGGGTGCGGGAACTGCTGTCGCAGCGGTGACGTCAAGGCGGCGCCAAACAAAAACCGCGTGCCTTGCGGTCACGCGGTCGGTCGGGGGACGCGGCGGGCGCCTTACTCGGCGTAGCGGCGGCGGAGCATCGCGGTGAAGGCCATCACCTTCTCCTTGCGGCGGCGGCGCTCGCAGGGCTTCTCGGCATAGCGCTTGGCGCGCACGTCCTTGATGATGTTCTCGCGTTCGAGCTTCTTCTTCATGCGGCGCAGCGCACGGTCGATCGGCTCGTTCTTACGCATCTTGATCTCGATTGGCATGGTAAAGCGGTGGTTTTGGACTGGATAAAGGTTGAGAAGGAGCCAGCCGCCTCCGGCACCGTCAAACTATTTTTTCCACGGCCTCCCGGCCCGCTCGCACCACCCCTAGGATTAGGTCTTGCCCGCGCGTAACCCGCTGACTCCCATGAACGAACCGTGGCGTCCAAAGACACCAATTTCGTCCATCTGCACGTCCACAGCGACTACAGCCTCCTCGACGGCGCCTGCCGCATCGACCGCCTGATCGACCGCGTCGTGGAGCTGGGCCAGACCTCCGTCGCCCTCACCGACCATGGCGTGCTCTACGGCGCCATCGACTTCTTTAGCGCCGCCAAGGCCAAGGGCATCAAACCCCTGGTCGGGTGCGAAATCTACCTCGTCGAGGGTTCGCGGCTGGAGAAGACCGCCCGCCTCGAGGGCGAGAAGAACATCTTCCACATGGGCCTGCTGGCCCGCAACGAGCGCGGCTACGCCAACCTGCTCAAGCTCGTCTCCGACGCCCACCTCAAGGGCTTCTACTACAAACCCCGCACCGACCTCGACACGCTGGCCGCCCACGCGGAGGGGCTCATCGGCTTCAGCGGTTGCCTCGCCGCCCTCGTGCCGCAGTTGCTGCTGCAGGACCGTTGGGAGGACGCCCGGCGCGCCACCGGCCGCTTCGTCGACATGTTCGGCCGCGAGAATTTCTTCATCGAGCTCCAGGACCACGGCATCCCCGAGCAACGCCGCATCGCGCCGCTCCTGCTCCGGCTCGCCACCGAGTTCAAGCTGAAGGTCGTCGCCACCAACGACGTCCACTACGTCAACCGGGACGACGCCGGGCCGCACGACACGATGCTCTGCATCCAGACCGGCGCGAAGCTCAAGGACGAGAACCGCATGCGCTTCAACGCGCCGCAATTCTACCTCAAGGACCGCGCCGAGATGGAGCACCTCTTCGCCGAGGTGCCCGAGTCGGTCCGCAACACCCAGGCGGTCGCCGAAATGTGCGACCTCTCGATCAAGTTCGGCGAGAACCGCTACCCGAAGTATCCGCTGCCCCCGGAGGTCAAGGTGGACAAACCCGCCTACCTCAAACAGCTCTGCCTCGAGGGCCTGCATCGCCGCTACGGGGTGGACTACGCCCGACCGACCAAGGCCCGCGACGCCGCCCAGGCCAAGACGCTCGTCGAGCGGCTCGACTACGAGCTCGGCATCATCGCCAAGACCGGCTTCGTCGACTACTTCCTCATCGTCTGGGACTTCATCGCCTGGGCGAAGAAGCAGGGCATTCCCGTCGGCCCCGGCCGCGGCTCGGGCGCCGGCTCGCTCGTCGCCTACGTGCTCGGCATCACCGACATCGAGCCCCTCCGCTTCGGCCTCCTTTTCGAGCGCTTCCTCAACCCCGAGCGCATCTCGCCCCCCGATTTCGACATCGATTTCTGCATGCGGCGGCGCGACGAGGTCATCGCCTACGTCCGCGAGAAATACGGCCGCGAGTGCGTGGCCAACATCGTCACCTTCGGCACGCTCGGCGCCAAGGCCGTCATCCGCGACGTGTCGCGCGTCCACGACCTGCCCTACGCCGAGGCCGACCGCCTGGCGAAGATGATCCCCGACGAGCTCAACATCGAGCTCAAGACCGCCCTCGAGAAATCCGCCGAGCTGCGCGGCGAATACGAGAACAACCCCACCGCGAAGAGGATCATCGACCAGGCCCTCGTGCTCGAGGGCATGGTGCGCAACACCGGCAAGCACGCCGCCGGCATCATCATCGCGGATCGTCCGCTCAGCGACTTCGTGCCGCTGCTGCTGCAGGAGGGCGACATCACCACCCAGTTCGCCATGGATCCCGTCCAGCAGCTCGGTCTGCTCAAGATGGATTTCCTCGGACTGCGCACGCTCACCATCATCCAGGACGCCGTCGACAGCATCCGCCGCACCGTCGACCCGAAGTTTGACATCGAGGCCGTGCCGCTCGACGACGCCAGGACCTTCGCCCTCCTGAACACCGGCCGCACCACCGGCGTGTTCCAACTGGAATCCGGCGGCATGCAGGGCCTCTGCCGCCAGCTCAACGTCGGCTCCATCGAGGAGATCGTCGCGCTCATCGCGCTCTTCCGGCCCGGCCCGATGGACCTGATCCCCACCTACATCCGCGGCAAGAAGGAGCCCGAGACCGTCACCTACCCCCACCCGCTCCTCGAGGACGTCTGCCGCGAGACCTACGGCGTCATGGTCTACCAGGAGCAGGTCATGGAGGCGGCGCGCCGGATCGCCGGCTACACCCTCGGCGGCGCCGACGTGCTCCGCCGGGCCATGGGCAAGAAGAAGCAGGAGGAGATGGACGCCCAGCGCAGCGTCTTCGTCGAGGGCGCCAAGCGCGTGAACAACATCCCCGAGAAGAAGGCCCTCGAGATCTTCGCCCTGCTCGAAAAGTTCGCCGGCTACGGCTTCAACAAGTCCCACTCCGCCGCCTACGCCATCCTCAGCTACCGCACCGGCTACCTGAAGGCCAACTACCCGGTGCAGTTCATGGCCGCCGTGCTCGCCTCCGAACTCGGCAACGCCGACAAGATCGCGCACTTCGTCGCCGAGGCCGAGGCCATGGGCCTCAAGGTGCTCGGCCCCGACATCAACGAATCCCGCGAGTCCTTCACGCCGGTCGGCGACAAGATCCGCTTCGGCCTCGGCGCCGTGAAGGGCGTCGGCGAATCCGCCTCGCAGAAGATCATCGCCGAGCGCGAGGCCCGCGGCCCCTACCGCGACTTCCACGACTTCATCGCCCGCGTCGACGGCCGCGCCATAAACAAGCGCGTGCTCGAGTGCCTCATCAAGACGGGCGCCTTCGACTACTCCGGCGAGAAGCGCGGCGTGCTCTTCGCCCAGATCGACGAGGCCCTCGGTTCCGTCGCCGCCCGCCAGCGCGACGCCGCCGCCGGCCAGCATTCCTTCCTCGACACCCTGAACGAGCCCGGTCCGGACGAGACCGCGCCCCGCAACGGTTCCCGGCCCGGGCTGAAGGACTTCACCCTCGCCGAGCGCCTCCAGTTCGAGAAGGAGCTGCTCGGCTTCTACGTGTCCGGCCATCCGATGAACGTCTTCGCCGGCCTGGCCGAGGCGGCCTCGACGCACACCGAGCAACAGGTCCTCGACCTGCCCGACCGCACCGAATTCCGCCTCTGCGGCATCGCCACCGGCATCCAGAAGAAACTCTCGCGTCGCGACAACCGGCCCTGGGCTCCGTTCAACCTCGCCACCAAGCGCGCCACGGTGCCGGTCAACATGTATGCCGATGCCTACGCCGACTACGCCAAGCACCTCGGGGAGAACGCTCCCGTCGTGGTGCTCGGCACGGTATTGCGCAGCCCCGACGGCGCGCGGCTCAACGTCAAGGAATGCTACCCGCTGGAGGCCGCCCTGCCCGGCATCATCCGCAAGATCACCTGGGTGCTGCATCCGGACGACACCACCGCGCCCGACTTCATCCGCAAGCTGCGCGAGGCCGTCAACGCCGCCAACGGCGACACCCGCATCGAGCTCGCCGTCCGGTTCGAGGACGGCGCCGCGCCGGTCGCCGAGGTTGCGAACAGCCTGACCTGGCGCGTCTCGGCCGAAAAATTCCAGGAACTGCGCGCCCACCCCGCCGTCGCCGCCACGCTCATCGAGGCCCGCCGCCTCGAGCTCAAGGAGCAGCGGCGATGGGCCAAGCGGACCTGATTTTCTGTAGGAGCCTGCTTGCAGGCGACGCTTTGACATCGCCCGCAAGCTGGCTCCTACGAATTTCGTGCCCATGACCGCCTCCATATTCAACCAAGCCGCGCAGGTCATCCGGCTCACGCAGGCGGGCACGCCGGCCGATGCCGCCCTGCGCGAGACCCTGGGCCGCACCCGCCACAGCTCCGCGCCCGCCGCGCGCCGCGAGATCAGCCGCGCCGTCTTCTGCTATTTCCGCTGGCTGCGCTGGCTGGAAACCAAGGAATCGCTGCAAAAGCAGGTCGCCGCCGCCCTGGATCTCCAGACCCGCTTCGACCGCCACCCCGCCTCGTTCAAGACCGAGACCCTCGCCGCCCGCGCCGTGCCGGATTGGCTCAAGGAGGAAATGGAAACATCCGGGGCTTGGCTCCGCCAGCTGCAGGCCGAGCCCGCGCTGTGGATCCGGGCGAAGGGCGCCGAGGCCGCCAAGGTTGCTTCCGGCCTCGGTGACTGCACACCGGCACCCGCCTCTGCTCACTGCTCAGCGCCTGCTGCTTACCGCTATTCCGGCACCCGCGACCTGTTCCTGACCCCGGAGTTCAAGGCGGGACTGTTCGAGATCCAAGACCTCGCCTCCCAGCTTGTCGGCCATGCCTGCACTCCCCAACCAGGCCAGACCTGGTGGGATGCCTGCGCCGGCGAAGGCGGCAAGACCCTGCATCTGGCCGACCTCATGCAGAACCGCGGCCTGATCTGGTCCTCCGACCGCTCGCTGCGCCGGCTCGCCAAGCTCAAGGAGCGCGCCGCCCGCGCCCGGGTCTTCAACTACCGCGCCGCCGCCTGGGATGGTGGTCCGCGCCTGCCCACGAAGACGAGGTTCGACGGCATCCTCATCGACGCCCCCTGCAGCGGCGTCGGCACCTGGCAGCGCAACCCGCACGCGCGCTGGACCACGCAGGCCAAGGACGTCGGCGAACTCGCCGCCGTGCAGCAGCGGCTGCTCGACCACGCCGCGCCGGCCCTCAAGCCCGGCGGTCGCCTCGTCTACGCCGTCTGCACCCTCACCCGTGCCGAGACCACCGCAGTCGCCGAGGCTTTCAGCTCAACGCATCCGGACTTCGAGCCCGTTGCAGTTTTCCCTGCCTCAGATCCCGGTCCTCGGTCTGCGGTCTTCCTCTGGCCCCAGGAGCACAACAGCAACGGCATGTTCATCGCGGTATGGCGGAAAAAATAGCCCAGATCTCCGGCGAGACCGTGCGGGCGGACTTCAACTCCGTCGAGACGGTCGTCTACTACACCCGTGCAGCCCACGGCATGGGCCTGTGGGACTCCGAGCGGCGCCTGATCGAGCGCCACTTCCCCGACCGCACGGCGCACCTGCTGGAGGCCGGCTGCGGGGCGGGACGCGCAGCCTTGGGACTGTGGGAGGCCGGTTACCGCCGGATCACGGCCTTCGATTTTGCAGATGAACTGGTGGACCAGGCCCGCAGCCTCGCCGCGGAACGCGGCGTCCACTCCATCCGGTGGCACGTCGCCGACGCCACCCAGTTGCCGGTTTGTCATTTAATAGATGACAAACTGGCTGTCGAGATTCCTCACGTTGCGCTCGGAGAAACGCGGCGTCTGGCCGGCGGAGCCAAGGCGGTTTGTCATCTATTAGATGACAAACCTTTTGACGGTGTGCTGTTCCTGTTCAACGGGCTGATGCAGATCCCGGGGCGGGAAAACCGCCGGGCGGCGCTGCGCGGCCTTCATGCGCTGTGCCGGGCCGGCGCGCCGTTCATCTTCACGACGCACGACCGCGACGACCCGGCGGAGCAGCCCCTCTGGGTCGAGGAGGCCTCGCGCTGGGCCCGTGGCGAACAGGATCCGCGCCTGCCCGAATACGGCGACCGCTACTTCGCCCACGAGCACGGCCACACCTTCATGCACCTGCCCGACCGGGCCGAGGTGCTGGACGACCTCGCGATCACCGGCTGGACGCACGTCGAGGATGCGACGCGCGACGCCCTCGCGCGGGAGAGCCGGCTGGTGCGGGAGTTCTCCGACAACTGCCGTTTCTGGGTGGCGCGGAAGCTCTGAACCGGTGGAACCTGCACTCGGTGCAGGTTCAGCCCGCACGGAGTGCGGGCTCCACCTAAGTTGCAGAGTATTGCCCCGCAGAAATCGCAGGCCACGTAAACGAAAAGGCCGCGCGTGCAGCGCGGCCTCGTAGAATGCACTGGGTGCGGCTCAGAATCCGGTCTGCAGCGAGACACCGTATTGGCTGGCCGTGTCGCCGTCGTCCCGGACCTCCGCGGTATAGCCGAGGGTCCAGCCCCAGCGCTTGCCGACCGAGCCGCTGAGCCGGAGGCCGAGCTTGATGCTGTCGCCGCTGCCATCCTCGGTGAAGATGCTGGCATCGTTCGAGACGATGGTGTTGTGGAGACGGCCGGCCACGCTGCGCGTGTCCTCCGAAAGCTCGCCTTGGAAGGCGCCCGTGAAGCCAAGCACGAGCGGCATCGAGCCGGCGCTCAGGCTCCAATTGCCGGAGGCGCCCACCTGCCAGGAGGACTGCGTCGAGGTCTGCTCGCGGTAGACCATGTTGAGGCCGGGAACGCCGGACTCGTTGTAGGTGCCGGTGGTGGCCTCGAGGAAGCGGTAGCCGGCGAACGGCGTGAACTTGAAGCCCTCCCAACCGAAGTCGCCGACGATGCGGAACGAGGCGCCCCAGCGGTCGCCGTCGGTCTCGCCGCCGGTCTGGAATCCAAGGGCCGTCGTGCGGCGGATGCCGCGCACGTCGTGCGCACCGTAGGTGGCCGTGCCCTCGAAGGAGAACGTGCCCGGTCCGCGCCACGCCGCGAGCACGGTGACGGACTCGCCCTTGAGCTTGAGCCCGCCCGCGCCGGCCTTGTGCGTGACCTCGGTGCTGTCCTTGCTGAAGGCGAGACCGACGACCCAGTTGTCGTTGAACTGCCAGTCGAAGCCGGCGGTGGCCAGCTGGGTGGAATACTCGTATTCGTTGCGGTAGCCGCTCCAGTCGCGCGAGCCGTCCTTGACGCTGAAGCCGAAGTAGCCGTCGGCCTTGTTCCGGGTCGTGCTGCCGCGGATCTGGTCGAGCCGGGCGTCGACGGCGTCGGCGTGCATGTCGGCCGCGGCGAGAACCGCGGTGCCCTGCACGGCGGTGTGGCCGAGGGCAAACTCGGGGTTCAGCGCCTCGGTCATCGCATTGGCCAGAATCTGGTGCGTGCGGGTCGTCGGGTGGATGCCGTCGAAGAACATGTAGCCGTTGATGTCACCGGGATTGCCGCCGGCCTGGAGGATGCCGAGGTATTCCTGGTTGATCACGCTGAATCCGTAGGCGGAGGCGTTCGCACGGATGAAGTCGAAGACGGAGCCGAGGTCGAACAGCGTGACGTTGACGTTGGAGGGGATGGTCAGGGCGGCAATGCGGCTGCGAAGCTCGGCGTTGAACGCGAGCGAGCCCTGCTCGATGATGGTGCGGGCCGGGGAGCCCGAGCCGGTGAGGAAGCGCGGGGTGTTGCCGATGTTGGGCAGGTTGACGACGACGAGGTTCTTGGCCCCGAGCGCCAGCAGGGTCTGCACGTGGCCGGCGACGGTCTGCGCCGTGGCCTGGCCGGCGGCGGTGAGGGCCGGGCCGTTCTGCGTGGCCGGGTTGGCGACGGTGTTGAGCAGGTCGTTGGCGCCGGCCAGTAGCACGAACACGTCGTTCTGCGCCGCGGTGATGCCGCGGAGCTGATACTGCCCGATCTGCATGGCGATGTTCGGGGGCGAGGTGACCGCCGTGCCGGCGGTGGCGCCCGCGAAGGCGAAGTTCAGGTTGGTGCGCACCGTCGGCGCCGCGGTCAGGTTGGCGGCGAGGCCGGGGCGGAGGTATTCGGCGTAGGTCGGGCCGTTCGAGACGCGACCCTGGAAATAGGGTGCCGGCGGGCTGCCGGTCGCGGCAAAGAGATTGCCGTTGTCCGTGAGGCTGTCGCCGAAGAAGAAGTAGCTGGAGAAGCTACGCGGAGCGGGTTGCTGGGCGGTGGCGGCGGTGGCGAGCAGGGTCGCCAAAAGCAGCGCACCGGTGACGCGGTTTCGTAGATCGGTCATACGGATGGGGGTTGGGTTTTGGAGCAGACACCGGGCGCCGCACCGGGGCAAGCCCGTTCCGGCTACCCGACCCGGGCCAGCATGGCCTCCAGCCGGGCCTTGGCCTCGGGCCAGTCCTCCGCTGTGATCGCGTAGATGGCGGTGTTGCGCACGTAGCCGTCGAAGCGCGCCTGGTAACGGCGCAGGATGCCCTCGTATTTCGCCCCGATGCGCAGGATGGCGGAGCGCGAGCGCTCGTTGCGCTCGTCGGTCTTCAACTGGACGCGGACCGCGTTCCAGCCCTCGAAGGCTTGCCGGATCATCAGGTATTTCGCCTCGGTGTTGAGGGCGGTGCGCTGGGCCTCGCGCTGCAGCCAGGTGTTGCCGATTTCAAGCCCGCGATGGGGCCGGCGGATGTCGAGATACCGCGTCGAGCCCACCACCTGCCCGTCGCTGCGCCGCACCGTGGCGAATGCGACCTCGGTGCCGGCCGCCTGGGCCCGCAGCGCGTCGTCGAACCAGCGCTCCATCGCCTCCGGCTTCGCCAACGAGTCGGTGAGGAACCAGGTGAACACGTCCTGTCCCGCCGCCGCCCGGTGCAGCAGCGGACCGTGGTGCTCGGCGAGAGGCTCCAGGCGGACATGGCGGCCTTCCAGCAGGATGGGTTGGGGATCGAACACGGCGGACATGCCGGGACGTTGGCACCCCACACCTTCCGGCCCAAGCCGGAATCAGCCCGGCGTCGGCACAGCGCCGTCCCCGCTAATATCCCCACTGCGACGCTTGCCGCGGTGGGGAACGACCGTCATCCTCCCAGCATGTCCGCCCTGCTCACCGACCGCACCATCCTCTGGTTGAGCGCCGCCATGTATCTGGCGGGATTTGCGGCCGGGCTCATCGCCCTGGCCCTGCGGCGCGACACGCCGGCCTCGCGCACCATCCTCAACGCCCTGCTCGCCGGCGGCCTGATCCTCCAGGTCAGCGGACTCTACCTGCGGGGCCTCAGCGTCGGCGGCTGCCCGCTCGGCAACAAGTTCGAGCTGGTGCAATTCGTCGTCTGGTCCGCCATGGTGCTCTATTTCGTGGTGGGCACGGCCTTCCGGGTGAGCCTGCTCGGGCTCTTCACCGCGGGTTATGCCGCGAGCCTTGCGGTCATCTCCCTGCTGGTGCCGGAGTGGGACAGCCCCGCCCGCCTGAAACTCTTCGGCGACAACCCCTGGATCGAACTGCACGCCGCGCTCGCGGTGTTCAGCTACGGCGTCTTCGGCCTGCTCGCGCTCACCGCCGCGATGCATCTCCTGCAAAACTGGAGCCTCAAGCACAAGCGCCTCGACGGCCTGTTCTGGTTCCTGCCTTCGATCGTGCAGCTGGACCAGATCAATTTCCGGCTGCTCGGCACCGGCGTGGCCCTGCTCAGCATCTCGCTCGCCGTGGGCGCCTCCTGGTGGCTGCGCGACACCGCCAGCGCCGATCCGGCCAAGATCACCGTCACCGTCGGCGTGTGGCTTGCCTACGGCATCGCGCTGCTCCTGCGCGCCCTGGGGCGCCTGGTCTCGGCCCGCCTCGCCTGGACCTGCGTGGCCTTGTTCGCGGCCGCGCTGCTGTCGCTGGGACCGGTCAACCAAAGCCGGCACGGGCCGCCGGCCAGCCACCTGCGCCTGCCATGAGCAGCGGACACTCCCACGTCTTCATGTTCGGGGCCAGCCACCATACGGCGCCGCTGGCCGTGCGGGAAAAGCTCGCCCTTGACGACGCGCGCGTCGCGCGGTTCGCCGAGCTGTTCCGCCGCGCGCCCGGGGTGAGCGAGTTCGCCGTCCTGAACACCTGCAACCGGGTCGAGGTCTACGCCGTCGCGAACGAGGCCGGCGCCGTCGCGCAGGCCCAGGCCGCCCTTTGCGCGGCCACCGGCTGCCAACCGGAGGAACTCGCCTCCATCGGCCGCAGCCGGCAGAACGCGGAGGCCATCTCCCATCTCTTCGAGGTCGCCTCCGGACTCGACTCCCAGATCGTCGGCGAGACGGAGATCCTCGGACAGGTGAAGCAGGCCTACGAGACCGCGCTGGAGCGCAAGTGGACCGGCCCGGTGCTGAACCGCGTCTTCCAGAAAACTTTTCAGGCGGCCAAGCACATCCGCAGCAGCACGGCCATCGGCGCCGGGCAGGTCAGCGTGGCCAGCGTGGCGGTGGACCTGGCGGGCAAGATCCATGGCGACCTCACCCGCACCAAGGTGCTGGTCGTGGGCGCCGGCGACATCGGCCTCAAGACCGCCCAGGCCTTCCAGAGCCGGGGCGTGCGCGACATCACCGTCGCCAGCCGCACCCTCGCCCGTGCCGAGGAGACCGCGGCCGCGACCGGAGGCTGGGCCACGACCCTTGCCCACCTTGAGGAAGTCCTGCCCGCGGCGGACATCGTCGCCTGCTCGACGTCCGCACCCGGCTTTGTCATCACCCGCGCCCTGGTGGCGGCGGCGATGGCTACACGGCGCGCGCGCCCGCTCTTCCTGATCGACCTCGCCCTGCCCCGCGACGTTGAACCCGAGGCCGCGTCCATCGACAACGTCTACCTCTACGACCTTGACGACCTGGCCGACATCGCCGAGCAGAACCTGGCCCAGCGCCAGGCCGAGGCCGCCAAATGCCGGGCCATCCTCGCCGACCGCACGGCCGCGCTCTGGCCGCAGATCGCTCAGTCCCTCGCCGGCCGCAACGGCACCACGCCACCATCCAACGGTTGAGCGCGCGGCCTTGAGCCCGAATCACCCCGCCCGGTCTCTGTCGTTTTCGGGCGGCGGCCCCTATTCTGGGGCTCGGTGATGCAGCACGCGGTCGATGGCGGCGGACAGTTCGGTAGCTTTCACGGGCTTGGACACATAGTCGTCCATGCCGGCGGCGAGACACTCCTCCCGGTCGCCCTGCATCGCGTTGGCCGTGATGGCGATCAGACGCGGGCGCGGGGCCGACTTCGGTTGGTCGCGTCGGATCCGGCGCGCCACCTCGAAGCCGTCCATCTCGGGCATCTGCACGTCGAGCAAGATGATGTCGTAATGCCGGCGCTGCATGGCCTCGAGAACCTCCAGGCCGTTGGCGACCACGTCCGGCCGGAATCCGAGCCGCGCCAGCATCGCCACGGCGACCTTCTGGTTCACGACATTGTCCTCGGCGAGGAGTATCTTCTCGGGACGCTGCGGGATGGCCGCACCCACCGGCGGGGCCGTTTCGCGGGCGCTGGTCGGCCCGCCGCGCTGCCGTTGCACGGCGCCGACAAGCGCGTCGAAGAGCTGCGAGGGCTTGGCGGGCTTGAGCAGGGCGGCGTCGAACAGGCCCGGCTCCTCGCGCGCTTCCTGATGCCGCCCGATGGAGGAGAGCAACACGAGCGGAAGGTGCTCCCGGCCGGGCAGCCGGCGGGCGCGGCGGGCGAATTCGGCCCCGTCCATCCCCGGCATCTGCATGTCGATGATGCCGAGGTCCACCGGCGCGCCGGACTCCAGCAAGCGCAAGGCCTCGTCGCCGCTGTGGCAGACCTGCGGCACGAGCCCCCACTTCCCGGCCATCGTGTGGAGGATGCGGCAGTTCGTCTGGTTGTCGTCGAGGATGAGCACCCGCAGGCCGTCGAGCCGCGCCCCGGCGGCCTGAAACAACACCGGCTTGGACGCCACCGGGCGCACGCGAATGGTGAAGCTGAACGTCGAGCCCTCGCCGACCTTGCTGGTCACCCACATGCGCCCGCCCATCAGCTCGGCCAGGCGCTTGCTGATGGCGAGCCCGAGCCCGGTGCCGCCGTATTTGCGGGCCGTGGAGCTGTCGACCTGGCTGAACGACTTGAAGAGCCGGTCCATGCCATCGGGCGGGATCCCGATGCCCGTGTCGCGCACGTCGAACTGCAGCTCGAGCAGGCCGTCGACCGTGCCGACCGGGTGGACGGTGAGGACCACCTCCCCGCGTTCGGTGAACTTCAGGGCGTTGTTGAGCAGATTGACCAGGATCTGGCGGAGCCGCGACGAGTCGCCCTCGATCGTGGCCGGCCCGGTGTCGGCGATCTCGTAGAGCAGGTCGATCCGCTTCTCGGCCGCCTTGCTGGCGAAGAGATCGAGCGCACCCTCGATGACCTCGCGCACCTGGAACGGCGCCTGTTCCAGCTCCATGTGGCCGGACTCGATCTTGGAGAAATCAAGGATGTCGTTGATGATGTTCAGGAGGGCGTCGCCGCTGAAGCGGATCGTCTCGACGAAATCGCGCTGCTCGGCCGTCAGGGGTGTGTCGAGCAGGAGGCTGGTCATGCCCACGACGCCGTTCATCGGCGTGCGGATCTCGTGGCTCATCATGGCGAGGAACTGGCTCTTGGCGAGGTTGGCCCGCTCGGCCGCCTCCTTGGCGGCCTCCAGCTCGCGCTGGATGGCCTTGAGCTGGGAGATGTCCACCACGGCGGCGACCTCCTGCTCGATCCGTCCTCCCTCGCCGCGGAAAATCTCCACGAACAGGAGCACCGGCACCTCGCGGCCATCGCGCCGGCGGTAGCGCTTTTCGAGGCTGAAGCGCTCGATCTCGCCGCGGTGCAGGCGCGCATACTCCGCATCCTGCCGCGCCCAGTCCTCGGGCGCGGTGATCTCGCGGTAGGAATCGCGGCGCTGGGCCTCCTCGCGGGTGAGCCCGGTGATGGCGAGCACCGCGTCGTTGACCCAGGTCTCGGTCTCCCCGCGATAGGAGGTCCAGCTCACGCCGATGGGAAGCGAGTTCAGGACGAAGCGCAGCAACGCCTCCTGCCGGGCCAGCTCGGCCTCGGCCTGCTTGCGCGCCGTGATGTCGAGCATGATGGACATGAACCCCGTCAGCCGGCCCGTCTCGTCGCGGAAAGGCTGCGTCTCGAACTCGCACCAGACCTCGCGGCCATCCTTCGCGTAATTGAGGATTTCCCCGCGGCTCTCGCGGCCGGCGCGGGCGTCCTTCGCGACCTGCGCCAGCACGCGCACATTGGTCTTGGGCCCCTTGATCAGGAAGGGTCCGAACTGCCCGCGCGCCTCCTCCAACGTGTAGCCGAAGAGCCGGGTGAAACCTTCATTCACCCAGATCACCTTGCCTTCGGCATCGGACAATCCGACCGCGTTGGCCGTGCGGCTGGCCACCAGCGCGAGGCGGCGCACCTCCTCTTCGGCACGCTTGCGCGCGGTGATGTCCAGCTGCATCGCCATGTAACCGGTCTTGCGGCCCGCCTCGTCCAGCAGAGGCTGGATCTCCAGCTCCACCCGTCGCGGGGCGCCGTCCTTCGTGTAATTCAGCACCTCGCCGCTGTAGGATCTGTCGGCTTCGCAGGCCCGCCGGATCTCCTCGAGCACGGTGGGGTCCGTCTCCGGGCCGGACAAAAATTCCTCCGGTTTCCGACCCCGCACCTCGGGCAGCGTGTAGCCTGTCAACCGCGTAAAGCCGTCGTTGACCCATTCGATCCTCCAATCCACGTCAGCTAGCACGACGGCATTGGCCGTGCGGCTCGCGACCATCGCCAACTTGCGGGCCTCGGCCTCGGCCGCGCGCAGGCTGGCCGTCATTTGATCGGCCAGCGTCAGCGCCCGGCCTCGGGCGTTGACCAGCGACCAGGTCATCCCGGTCCCCAGCACGGTGGCGACCAGGCCGCCGATGAGCAGCACCAGGGGCAGATCGCGCGTGCCCTGCGCATCGAATTCCGGCCGTGTGCTCACATGCAGCGTCCACAGCCGGCCGTATAGCTCCAGCGGGATCACCTCGTAGAACGTGCGCCCTTGGTAGTGGTCGCCCGTGATCGTCTTGAGTTCAGACCGCTGTCCGAGATGACCGTCGGCATCGAAAAGCAGGTGCTCCATGTCCCGCTTTTCCCCTTCAAACACCTCGAAATCCACCTGCCGCTCCGTGTTGGCGACCACACCCTCCAGCAACCGGTCGATGCGGAGCGAGGCGTAGGCCCAACCGCGCAACGCCGCCGTGCGCTGCTCGGGCGTGGCCACGGGGCGATTGTGGTGGTAAATTGGCGCCAGCAGGAGAAAGCCGGGAATATGCTGGCCCCGCTCGATCACGTTGATGCGCCGGGTCAGCACCATGCGGTTTCCCCGCATCGCGTCCTCGGCCGCCGTGCGGCGGGTCGTGCCCGAACCGATGTCGAGGCCCAGCGCGTCCGCGTTGGTCTCGATCGGCTCGATCCGCGTGACGACGTAGAGCCATTCGTTGCTGCCCGTGCGCTCAACGGTAAAGCGGTTGTCCCACTCGGCCCGCACCCTCGCTTCAAAGGCCTCCAATTCCGAGCGGTGCACCCGCTCCACATAGCCCACGCCCACGACCCCGCTCTCCGTGTAACCATGCGTCGATGCCACGTAGGTTGCCCACTCCTGCCGGCTGACGTTGTCGCTCGACTCGACCAGGGCGCGCGCCCCGGCCACCGTCTGCGCCGAGGAATCCATCCGGCTGCGCAGGATGGTCATCACCCGCTCGACCAGCCGGTCGAAACGCGCCCGCTCCGAGGTCTCGATCTGCCCTTGTGCCCGCCACCAACCCAGCAGGGTCAGCGTCATGAGCGCGAGGAACACCATCCAGGTCAGATGTCGGGCCCGGGATTTCCGCCGGAGTGCGGGCGCAATGGTCGGGGATGCGGACATGCGGCTGGGTTCAGGCAATCCCTCCGGCGGTCAGTTGTCGAGCCAGCCAGCTCGCGGCGGTGCCGCGCGCCGGACGCGCCAGCAGGGCCCGGAGCCGTGCCGCCTGCGCTTGCGTGCGCGCCAGCCGGGCGGAGTCGCCGGCGCATTCGCGCAGCTGCCTCGCCAGCGCCTTCGCGGTGGCCGCGCCCTGGATGAATTCCGGATACATCGGCTCCTTGAGCAACAGGTTCGCCATGCCGATGTATTCGATGCTCACCAGCCAGCGCGCCAGAAAGTAGGTCAGGGTCTTCGTCCTGTAGACCACGGCCCCGGGGATGCCGGCCAGCGCGCAATGCAGCGACATCGTTCCGCTGGAGGTCAGCACGGCCGACGCCCCCGTGCAGCCGGCATTCTCGCGCAACTCGACCGCCCCGGCCAGCTGCGGCCATGCCGCGAGCACCTTGCGCGCCGCGTCCTCCACTTCGGCGCTGGGGAACAGCACCACGGCGCGCGCCTCCGGCCGTTCCCTGCGGAACTCCGCGAAGCCCGCCAGCAACAGCGGGAAAATGCGCGCGACGGCCTGCACGCGGCTGCCCGGCAACAGCAGCACCGGGCCGGCGGGATCGTGGCGCACCGGGGCCGCATAGTCACCCGCCATGAAGGGATGGCCGACGAATTCCACCGGCAACCGGGTGTCCTTGTAACAGTCCGGCTCGAAGGGAAAGATGACGCCCATCGCATCCAGATCGCGCGCCATGCTGAAGCGGCGCTTCGGTTTCCATGCCCAGATCTGCGGCGAGATGTAATACAGGAGCTTCACCGCCCCGCCCCCCTGGACGCTCAGCTTCCGCTCCCGCAGTCGCGCCGCCAGCCGCAGGTTGAAGCCCGGATAATCCACGAAGCACACCGCCCGCGGCCGGTGCTGCTCGATCCACCTCACCGTGGCGTCGAAAAGCGCCTTGAAGAAGGAATAGTGCTTCAGCACCTCGACGAAGCCCACGACGGACGTCGCGGTCAGGTCATGCAGCAGCTGGGCGCCGGCGGTCGCCAGCTCCGGTCCGCCCAGTGCGCAGATGCGCCAGTCCGGGTGCATTTGCCGCAACTCCCGCACCATCCGCGCGGCGTGTTCATCGCCCGAGTGCTCCCCCGCGATGATCAGGAGGTCCACCGGACCGTGCCGGGGCGCCGGCAGGATTTTCACAGGCGTGACCTTGCTCACAACCTTCCTCCTCCTGTCATCCTGAGCGAAGCGAAGGATCCACCAGTGCAACCGATGGTATAACTCATCATGGATTTCTCGCTTCGCTCAGAATGACACCCTGAGCGTAATCTTTTTTGCGCCTCTTTTTGCCTCTTTGCGGCCATCAAGTCCTTTGATTCCTCCGGATCTGCTCGGTGACCGTGATCGCGACCTCGAGGGCCGACTTGCCCAAGGCGGCCCCGACCTTCGGCTGCTTCGCCTCGGCGACGCTCTCGAGGAAATGCGCCAGCTCGATCGCCAGCGGCTCGCCCTTCTCGATCGGGATGTCGTGCACGGGGATGGAGGACGCGTCGCCGGCCTTGGCGAGGCCGACCTTCAGCTTCAGCCCGTAGGCGATGATGTCGCTCTTCTTCACGAGGTGCCCCTTCTGGTTCATGAAATCGAGCGACAGGTAGGCGTTGTCCTGGAAGACGCGGATCTCGCGGTTTTTCTTCAGGGCCATGCGGGACGCGCTCAGGTTGGCCACGCAGCCGTTCTCGAACTCGATGCGCGCGTTGGCGATGTCCTCGGTCTTCGAGAGCACGTTGATGCCGACGGAGTCGATCTTGCGGATGGGCGACTTCACCAACGCCAGCACGATGCCGATGTCGTGGATCATCAGGTCGAGCACGACGCCCACCTCGGTGCCGCGCGTCGTGTAGGGCGCGAGGCGCTCGGTGGTGATGTATTGCGGATGGCCGGCGTGCTTCTCGAGGTAGCTCATCACCGGGTTGAAGTGCTCGATGTGCCCGACCTGCACGATGCGGCCGGCCTTCTGTGCCGCGGCCAGGACCTGCTCGGCCTCCGCCAGCGAGGCGCAGAGCGGCTTCTCGATCAGGAGGTGGCAGCCGGCGGCCAGCAGCGGCAGCGCGACCTCGGCGTGCCTCAACGCCTGTTCGGCGACGCTTAGCTTTGAATTTTCGTCCCAATCCGGTTCCT
>CAZRNE010000016.1:0-68586 GCA_964601365.1 uncultured Opitutaceae bacterium
GCAGCTGAACGATGCGGAGCGGGCCGAGGCCGAGAAGGCGCGCGAGGAGATGCAAAAGAAGCGCCGCGGCAAGGAACGCGGGGCCTGAGGGTTCTCAATCCGCGAACCGCCGTGTCTCGCCGAAAGCGAGCGTGGAGAAGTCCGCCTCCGCCACACCGAGCGCGGGGCGGGCGGCCGCCAGGTCCCGCAGCGGGGCGTCGATGCCCTCGTTCGTGAGCTGCACCGTGCCGAAGTGCATGCCCAGGGTCCTGCGGGCCCCGAGGTCGAGATGGGCCCGCACCGCTTCCTCCGGGTTCATGTGCACCGCGCGCATGAACCACCGGGGCTCGTAGGCCCCGATCGGCAACAACGCGAGATCGGGCGCACCCAGGCGGCGGCGGATCTCCGCGAAATGAGAGGCGTAGCCGGTGTCGCCGGCGAAGAATATCCGCCGGCCGGCCGACTCCAACCACAGGCCGCCCCAGAGCGTGCGGTTGCGGTCCCACGGCCAGCGTGCCGCGAAGTGCTGCGCCGGCGTGAGGGTGACCCTGACCCCCGGCAAGTCCTGCGTCTGCCACCAGTCGAGCTCCACCACCCGGTCCACGCCGCGGGCTTCCAGCCAGGCCCTGTTGCCGAGTGTCGTCACGATCACCGGCCGGCGCTCCCGGGCCAGCCACCGCAGCGCCGGCAGGTCGAGATGATCGTAGTGGTTGTGGCTCAGGAGCACGAGGTCGACCGGCGGCAATTCCGCCAACGACAGCGCCGGCGGGCGCACGCGCCGCGGGCCGCTCCATTGCCACGGGCTCGTGCGCCGGGAAAAGAACGGATCGGTCAGCACCGTGAGCCCCGGCAGCTGCAGCAGGAAAGTGGCGTGCCCGATGAAGGTCGCCGCCATCTCGCGGGGCCCGACCGCGGCGGGCAAAACCGGTTTGCGGCCGGGAGGCACCGAGGCCGGCCACCACTCGCCCTGCTGCAACACGAGGCGTTGCCACCACCACTTCGGCAGCGCGGTGAACGGCGGGGCCTGCCGCCAGCCGGACGGATTGAAGAACCTCTCGCCGTCGCAATGGTCGCTGACGGGAAAACGGCCGGCCATGCGATGTCAGGCCAGCTTCGACCGGGCCTGTTCCCAATAGGAAAGCAGCGCGAGGAAGTCCTGCTCCTTGGTCCCGCTGTGGATGATGTAGTCGAAATTGAAACGCTCCGACATCTCCAGTTCGGCGCTCTGCAGGCGGCGCTGCAGCTCGTCCTCGCTGATGGGGCCGCGGGCCAGCATGCGCTCGCGCAACACCTCCATCGAATCCGGTGCGACGAAGACCGTGAGCAAGCGGCCCTGCAGGCGCGGCTCCCGGGCCGCCGCCGCCCGGATGTTGCGCACGCCCTGCACATCGATGTTGAGGACCAGGTTGGAGTGCCCGAGCCGGTCGAGCACGGTGGATTTCAACACGCCAGAACGCTGCTTCTGGTGGATGCGCGCCCACTCGAGGAAATCGCCGGCCGCCAGCCGGCGGTCGAACTCCTCCTCCGAGATGAAATGGTAATCCACGCCATCGGTCTCGTTGGGCCGGGGCTTCCGCGTCGTGGCGGTGACGACACGCTCGAAGCCCGGCACCTCCCGCACGAGGCGGTCGCACAGCGTGCTTTTGCCGACCCCGGCCGGTCCGGCGAGGATGAGCAACACGGTCTTTTTCTTCCCGCCTGCGGCCATGGCTCAGTAGGTGAAGGCCGCCGTCGCCGTGGCCGCGCCGTAGACGAACAGCGCGGCGCCGAACCACTTCGCCCGCCCGGGGCGCTGGAAGAGCCATTCAAAGAAATCGCGCAGGCGGAACGGCGAGGCCCCGAGATAGATCGCCGCGGCGATGCCGAGGTAGACCGCCACCTTGTAGGGATAGACCTGCCACTGGTAGACCATGTAGCCGGCGTAAAGCAGCGGCTCCGCCACCAGCAGCATGAGGATGCTCAGCCCGCGCACGGCGAGGAAGTCCGGCGTGTAGATGAGCGCGAGCACGGCCAGCACGCCAAACCCGAGCATCAGCGGCATGGGCGTCGTGGCGACGATCAGGTCCGACTCGTTGAGCTGCGACACCCGCCACACGAACCAGGCCGCGCCGGGCGCGAAGAACAGCCAGGTCGCCCGCTGCGAGCGCGGCAGAGCCTTGGCGGTGGAAGCCACCCGCGGATCGTTCCAGAGCAGCAGCCCGCCGGTGGCGGCGAGGAACAGCCCGGGCAGCAGGGTGGCGAGAAAAAGGCTCATGGGTGGCGGAACTCTGTGAACCGTGGGACGGCGCGGTTCAAACACTTACTCCCGCCAGCGCCAGCTCGCCGTAGAGCACGGCGGTGGAGGCCCGGGTGATCTTCACCGGCACGAGTTCGCCGATGAGCCTTTCGCTGGCCGCGAAATGCACGATGCGGTTGCCGCGCGTGCGGCCCATGAACTGCAGGCCTTTCTTGTCCGGACCCTCGACCAGCACCTCCTGCGTGGTGCCAAGCAGGGTGGCGTTGCGCCGGTCGGAATTGGCCGCGAGGAGGCGGAGCAGCTCGACGTTGCGCGCCTCCATCACCTCCTCGGGCACCGGATCCGGCATGGTGGCGGCCGGCGTGCCGGTGCGGATCGAATACTTGAAGATGTAGGCCATGTCGTAGTTGGCCCATTCGAACAGCGCGCGCGTCCGGGCGAAGTCCTCCTCCGTCTCGCCGGGGAAGCCCACGATGATGTCGGTCGAGAAATACATGTCGGGCCGCACGCGGCGCAGGTCCTCGACAATCTGCCGGTAGCGGTCGCTCGTGTAGGGGCGGTTCATCAGCCGCAGGATGCGGTCGCTGCCCGACTGGAGCGGCAGGTGGACGTATTCGCAGAGTTTCTCCAGCCGGCCGTAGGCGGCGATGAGATCATCCTTGAAACCGCGCGGGTGCGGCGAGGTGAACCGGATGCGCCGGATGCCGGGGATGGCGTTCACGCGTTCGAGCAGCTGCACGAAGGGGCTGGTGCCGTTCGTATGCTGGTAGTCGCGCCGGCCGTAGCTGGTGACGATCTGGCCGAGCAACGTGATCTCGCGCACGCCGCGGTCGGCGAGTTCCTCGCATTCGCGCACGATCTCGTCCATCGGCCGCGAACGCTCGTCGCCGCGCGTCTTCGGCACGATGCAGAACGCGCAGTCCATGTTGCAGCCCTGCTGGATCGAGACGAAGGCGGTCACCTGCCGTTCCTCGAGCACGTGGTCGCGGATGGTGTTCTGCGAACCCGCCTCCTCGGCGATGTCCACGATGCGCGTCGGCAGGACGGCGCCGGCCGCCTGCGCCGCGCGCAGGTTGTCGAGGTAATCGGGCACCTGGTGGAATTTCTGGGTGCCCACGATCAGGTCCACGTCGGGCAGCGCGTCGAGCAGGGCGGCCCCGCGGTTCTGCGCCATGCAGCCGAGGATGCCGAGGATGAAGCGAGGGTTGCGCTTCTTGCGCTGCGCCACATAGCCGGCCTTGCCGATGGCCTTCTGCTCGGCCATGTCGCGCACGCTGCAGGTGTTGAGCAGCATCACGTCACACGCGTCCTCGTCCTGCACGATGCGGTAGCCCCGGCCGCGCAGCATCGCCGCGACGGCCTCGCTGTCGCGCTCGTTCATCTGGCAACCATAGGTCTTGATGTAGACGCGGTTCATCCTGAATGGACCTGCCTGACTACCTCCGCCCTCCCTCCGGTCAACGCGCGAAAAGGTTCTCGTTCCCGGCCGGCCGAACGCTTTGCTGGGGCCGTGCCACGCAAAACCGAACCCGCCAACCTTGAGGGGCTCGCCGCCATCGCCGCGCCGCAGGCCGAACCCGACGAAACGGCCGACCACCCCGGCCCGCTCTTCGACTGGCTCAGGGAACGCGGCGCCGGCGTGCTCCTCCACCCCACGTCACTGCCCGGCGACCAGGGGTGCGGTGTGATGGACGGGCACCTGATCCGCTTCCTCGATTTCCTCAAAAACGCCGGCTTCCGCCATTGGCAGCTTTGCCCGCTCGGACCCACCGGCTACGGCGACTCGCCCTACCAGTGCTTTTCCGCTTTCGCGGGCAACCCCTACCTCATCGACCTCGCTCCGCTGGTCGGAGCCGGATTGCTCACGCCGGACGACCTCGCGCCCCTGCGGGACCTGTCCCCCGGGCGCACGGATTATGGCGCACTCTACCGGATCAAGTGGGCCCTGCTCGCCAAGGCCCACGCGGCGTTTCTGGCGCAGGCCCCTTCCCTGCCCTACGGAGATTTTGCAGGGTTCAAATCCGCGCATGCCTCATGGCTGCCCGCCTACGCCGCTTTTCGTGCGCTGAAGGATCACTTCGGCGGCAAGGCCTGGACGCAGTGGCCCGCCGAGGTCCGGAGCTACACCTTGGCCCGGCAATCCCCTCTGCTCGCCAGCCTGGCGGCCCGGGCCGACGCCCACGCCTTCACGCAATACCTCTTTTTCGGCCAGTGGGCCGAGGTGCGTGCCGCGGCCCGGGAACGAGGCATCTCCATCATCGGGGACGTGCCGATCTTCGTCGCCGCCGACTCGGCGGACACCTGGGCGGATCCCGGACTCTTCGAGCTGAACCCGAAAACCGGCAAGCCCCTCGCCGTGGCCGGCGTGCCGCCGGACTATTTTTCCGCCGACGGGCAATTGTGGGGCAACCCGCTCTACCGCTGGCCGACGCACGCGGCGCAGGACTACGCGTGGTGGCTCGCGCGCATGCGCAGCGCCTTCGCGCTCTACGACATCGTCCGCTTCGACCACTTCCGCGGCTTCGAATCCTACTGGCGCGTCCCGGCCTCGGCCGAGACCGCCCGCAAAGGCAGGTGGACCCCCGGCCCCGGGCTCGCCCTCTTCCACGCCATCCGCCACGCCTTTCCTGACGCCAGGCTGATCGCCGAGGACCTCGGCGAGATCACGCCCGCCGTGCGCCAACTGCTCGCCGCCACCGGACTGCCAGGCATGGCCGTGCTCCAGTTCGCCTTCGGCGGGGATGCCAAGAACACCTTCCTGCCCCACAACCACACCGCCAACACCGTCGTCTATCCCGGCACGCACGACAACGACACCACCATCGGCTGGTTCAAATCCGCCGACCAGCGCACGCGCGACCACGCCTGCCACTACCTGCGCGTCGACGGCCGCGAGATCGCGTGGGATTTTCTCCGCGCGGCCTACCAGTCGCCTGCCCGCCTGGCCATCATCCCGCTGCAGGACCTGCTCTCGCTCGGGCCCGAGGCGCGGTTCAATCTGCCCAGCAAGGCCGAGGGCAACTGGCAGTGGCGCTATACCGAGGAACAACTCGACCGCCTCGAGCAAAATGCCACCGGCTACCTCCGTCACCTCGCCGGTCTCTACGGCCGGTGAAACCGGGCCAAACCGAGTGTCATATGACACTTGGACCATGCCCTATTTCAACGCCTCCGGCCGGTGCTTGCGCCAATAGCGGGCGAGGCCGCTGACACTCATCGCCGCCGGGTCGGCCTGCTCATAGGTGGCGACCATCGCTTCATTCAGGCCCGCCTGCCGGAGCTCGGCCCAGACGCGCTGCTCGAAGAGCGGCGTGATCTTTTCCTCGGTCATGCCGATCTTCAGCTCCTCGCGCATCCACTCCGCCCAATCGAGCAGGCGCTCGACCAGTTCGTTCATGCGCTTCACGGGGTCGTCGAGCTCGCCGAAATGCGTCAGGAAAACCCGGCTGGGCCGCAGGGCCATGATGCGTTTCAACGACTCGAGCCATTGCTCGATGTGCAGATCGGGCGGCGGGCACGGCGGCAGGCAGGGGCCGCCGTCGATGCTCACGCCCATCACGTCGCCGGCAAACAGAGTGCTCTCCTTTTCCAACAGCCACGCATGGTGATGCTGCGCGTGCCCCGGCGTGTCCAGGGCCCGGAACACCGCGCCGCCTGCCGCCACCGTCTCGTTGTCCTGCACCACGCGCAGCTTCTCCGCCGGCACGGCGCGCAGGTCGCCCCACAGGCGGCCCATCTGATCACCGAAAATCTTGGTCGCGCTCGCGACCAGCTTCGCCGGGTCGGCGAGATGCGGCGCGCCCCTGGGATGCACGCAGACAGTCGCGCCGTATTCCTGCGCCCAGCGCCACGCCGCGCCCGCATGATCGAAATGGATGTGCGTGACGAACACGTGCGCCACCTGTTCGGGCCTGAGCCCGAGCGCGCGCAGTCCCGCCACGGTGTTTGCAAAAACAGACTCCGGCCCGCAGTCCACCAACGCCAGCGAGTCGTCGCCGACGACCGCGGTGCCGATCACCTTCGGCCGGCCGAGGTGCAGGCCGTCGACGAAACGGATCACAAAACGCCCTCCGCCCGTTTGTCATCTAATAGATGACAAACATTCATGCCGTGATCCCGGCCCGCGGGAAACACAGGCCGATTGTCATCTATTAGATGACAAACGGGTTTGGCGCAGCGGGCCCGCAAGGATCGGTTCCTTGGTGGATGTGGCTCACCGGGGAGGTTTCGCCCTGCCGCCTGAAGGACTAAGCTCACTTTACCGCGGCCCAGACGCGCTGGACGTCGTCGTGGTCCTCCAGCGCCTGCAGGAATTCGCCGACCTCGGCGCGCTGCGCGTCCGTCAGCTCCGGGAACTGCTTGGCGACGTGCCCGAGTTCGGCCGTGACCACCTGCCAGCCGTGCTCCTTCAGCCAGGTCGAGACCGCGTGCACGGCCGTGCGGTCGCAGAGAAAGCGCGCCCCGGCCGCGCCCTCGGGGATGTCGTCGTTCTCGGCGTGCGAGAGAGGGGAGAAATCGTTGGCGCCCGCCTCAATCGCGGCGGCCTCGGGGTCGGCGCCGGCCGCGGTGTGGGCCTCGACGATGCCAGTGTGGTCGAAGAGGAACTTGTTGCTGCCGGCCGCGCCCAGCACGCCCTTCTTGAAGAGCACGCGGATTTCCGGGACGGTGCGCTGCACGTTGTCGGTCATGCACTCGACGATCACGGGCACCTTGTGCGGCGCGTAGCCCTCGAAGGCGACGTGGTCGAGGTTCATCTTTTCTCCGCCGGTGCCGGCGCCCTTGGCGATGGCGCGCTCGATGACGTCGCGGGTCACGCTGGCCTTGCGGGCCTTTTCCACGGCGGCGTGCAGGCGCGCGTTGGCCGCGGGGTCGCCCCCGCCGAGTTTCGCGGCGACGGTGATCTCCTTCACCAGCTTGCCCACGACCTGGCCCTTCTTGAGGTTAACGATCGCGCGTTTTGCGTGCAGCCATTGGCGTCCCATAAGGCGGGGAGCTAAGGGGATTTTCCGCCGTTAGCCAAGCAGCGCGTTGACCAAGGTGTTGGCGATGCCGACCAGCGCGGCGCCGGAGATCAGGCCGGCGCAGATGGGCTCGCAGCACTCGATCCAGAGCGTGTGTCCCCGGGTGCCGGGCGTGGCGTGGCGGCGGCCGAGGAACCAGAAGGCAAACGCCCCGAGGAACATCATGAAACACGCATCGGGCGGCAGCACGACGCCGAGGCCGATGCCGACCGACGACAGCGGGAACCGGCCGCGCGTCCGGATGCGCAGCACCTCGATGATGACCGCCAGCACCGCGGCCGTGCCCATGGCCCAGAGCGCGGAGGGCGGCAGGTTCTTCAGGCCCGAGGCGACGAGATCCGAGACACCCTTCCACTCGAGGGCCTTGGGAAAGGGAAACTTGTCCGTGAGCATCGACTCGATGGAGCGCAGGCCGTCGCCCCCCTTCGGCAGGAACAGCAGGAAGAACAGCGGGGTCGACACGAGCGCGCCGGCCACGATGCCAATGCAGTGGCCGATGGCCTGCTGGCGGGGCTTGGCGCCGAGCATGTAGCCCGGCTTGATGTCGGAGAGCAGGTTCGCGCCGTTCAGCGCCACCTCGCTCGTCATGCCGCCGCACATGAGGTTGGTCGCCGGGTTGCTGCGGTCGACCGCACCGAGCGAAAACTGCGTGATCTTCGCCATCACGCTCGTCGAGGTCCACGACGTCAGCGCCATGGAGTTGGTGCAGATGATCGTGAGGAGGAAGGTCATCGGCACGGCCGCCAGGGCCAGCAGCCACGGCACACCGAAGAACCAATGCGTGAGCCACACGCCGACGACGCTGAGGAGTGGGATGCCGACGAACGAGACCCACAGCGGCAGCTCGATGTCATGCAGGACGTCCGTGCCTGTCGCCGGCGCGGCTTCCTGCTTGCGGCCGAAGATGCGCTGCCAGGCGCTGGTGAAGATCTCGGGCTTGGCGCCCAGCGCCACCAGCGAACCGACGACCATCATCGTCACGCTCCACCAGATCGACCACTGCGTCACGATCTCACCCCGGCTGATGGCGACGGTCTTGCCCGCCGCGGTCAGGCGCGGCGCGATGTCGCCGCGGTTGATCATCCACGGCGCCAAGATCGCGAAATTCACGATCGTGCCGATGATCATGCTCGAGGCCATGCGGATGCCCATCAGGCCGCCGACGCCGATCATGGACATCTCGATGGCGACGCGCAGCCCGAGGGTGCGGATATCGACACCGCCAATCGTTGGAATCCAGGCCCCAGCCTTCGCCGCCCACGCATAATAATAGTCATCGAGGCGCTCGCGCAGGTGCCAGGGGCTGGTCCAGCCGAACCACCGGTCGAAGCTCAGCAGCTTGAATTGGAGGAGGCGCTGCAGGCCGTCGCTGATCAGGAATTGGATGAACGCCGCGATGGCGGCGGTGACGGTCAGCACCTTGGCCTGGAGCATGCCCTTCTCGCTGCCCTTTTCGTAAAGCGTATCGAGCACGACGCCGCTCGCGCGGCCCTCGGGGAAGGGCAGCTGGTCCTCGTTGATGAACCGGCGTTTCAAAGGGAAGGCGAACAGCACGCCGAGCACCGACATCACGCAGTTCCAGGCCATCATCTGCCACCAGGGGATGACGGTGTTGGTGACGAGCATGTAGGCCGGCATGATGCCGATGAGCGGCATGATCATGTAGCCGGCGGCCGAGGCGATCGACTGCGTGCAATTGTTCTCGAGGATCGAGATGTCGCGCGCCAGCCCGACGCGGTCGAGCATCTTGAACAGCGCGAAGGCGAGGATGACCGACGTCAGGCCGACACCGATCGTGATGCCGGTCTTCGCGCCGATATAAAGCGCCGTGGCGGACAGGATGCCGCCGAGGAAAAACCCCGAAAGGCCCGAACTCCAGGTGAGCTGTGGCAGGTCGCCGCGGTAGACCTCCTCGAACCACCAGCGGTCTTTTTGCACGCGCGTCCAGGTGCGGATTTGCTCTTCAGTCAACTGCTTGATGGCCATGCAGGGAAAGGGGCGGGGGCAGTCGGGCAGAGGTGCGGCGCCTTGGCGAGCCCGCAGTGGCGGCGGGTTCCCGCCCCGCGGGCCCGCGTTTTCGCATCGCCCGGGGGCCCGGCGGCCCGCAACGTGTCGCGATGCTCCTGCGCATCGCCGTCTGGTTGCTGGAAAACTCCCCGCTCCTGCGCCGGTTGCTCTGGCGCTGGTGGTATGGCCGCCTGGCGAGCCGGTTCACCCAGCGCGACTGGACCTTCATGAACTACGGTTACGCGCGGCCCGCGGGGGCGCCCGTGTTGGACCTCGGCGCGGCCGACGAGCCCGACCGCCTGTGCATCCAGCTCTACGAGGAGGTGGTGTCGCCGGTCGCCTTGCGCGGACTGGAGGTGGTCGAGGTCGGGTCGGGCCGCGGCGGTGGCGCGAGCTGGCTGGCGCGCCGGCACCAACCGAAGCGATACATCGGACTCGATTTCTCGGCGCAGGCGGTGGCGCTGTGCCGCCAGCGCCATGCCGGCGTGGCCAACCTCGAGTTCCGCACCGGGGACGCGGAAAACCTGCCGCTGCCGGATGCGAGCTGCGACGCGGTGGTGAACGTCGAGAGCAGCCACTGCTACGGCGACGTGGGCCGGTTTTTCCGCGAGGCCGCGCGGGTGCTGCGGCCCGGCGGGCATTTTCTCTACACCGACTTCCGGACGGTGGCCGACATGGCTGCGCTCACGGCCACGTTGCACGCCGTGCCCGGATGGGAGCAGGTCGCGCACGCCGACATCACCGCGCAGGTGCTGGCTGCGCTCGAGCAGGACGACGAGCGCAAGCGCCGCCTCATCGCGGAACTCGTGCCCGAGGGCATGAGGCATCTGTTCGAGGAGTTCGCCGGCCTCAAGGGCGGCCAGATCCACGCCGGCTTCGCGAAGAGGGAGCTGGCCTACCACCGCTTCGCTTTCCGCAGGAAGCCCGCCGGCTCCTGACAGGGGGTTGTCAGCCGCATCCGCTAACCTGTCCGCATGAAAAACCGCTGCCCCTGGGCCGAGGCCGAGATCAACCACGTTTACCACGACACCGAGTGGGGTGTGCCGTCGCACGACGACCGCCACCTCTTCGAGATGCTCATCCTGGAAGGCGCGCAGGCCGGCCTCAGCTGGTCCACCATCCTCAAGAAGCGCGGCAATTACCGCGCGGCCTACGACCGGTTCGACCCGGCCAAGGTGGCCCGCTACGATGCGAGGAAGCGAGCCGCGCTGCTGCGCAACCCCGGCATCGTGCGCAACCGCCTCAAGGTCGAGGCTTCGGTGACCAACGCCCGGGCCTTCCTCGCCGTGCAGGAGGAGTTCGGCTCCTTTGACCGCTACATCTGGCAGTTCGTCGACGGCCGGCCGATCAACCACCGTTTCACGCGACCTACGCAGATCCCGGCCAAAACCCCCGAGTCCGACGCCATGAGCCGCGACCTGCTCCAGCGCGGCTTCCGGTTCGTGGGCTCGACCATCTGCTACGCCTTCATGCAGGCCACAGGCATGGTCAACGACCACCTCGTGTCCTGCCCGTGTCACCAAAGGTGCAAAAACAGGAAGTGAACGGACGGAATATTATTCTTTGCCGGGCCGAAGCCTAGGCGAAGGCCGGCCCGCGCCACGCGGCGTGCGCGAAACTCAGCGCGTGAGGCGGTGGATGAGCAACGCGGCGCGCTTCACCATCTCGGGCGCCGTCGCCAGATCGGCCCATTCGCCCGGGGCATGGGCCCCGCCGCCGCGCAGGCCGAGGCCGTCGAGCCCGGGCAACGGAGGCGAGATGATGGAGATGTCGCCCGCGCCGCGCGCCTTCGGGTCGTAGGCGGTGATGGCGTTGTAGCCGAGATCGCGGCTGGCCCCGTCGAGCACCTTCAGCAGGGAGTAGTTGCCGTCGGCCGGGGCCATGGCCGGGAACGTGCCCTCGTCGAACACGAGTTTGGCGGACGTGCGCGGGAGATGCGCGGCGACGGCCGCCTGCATGATGAGCTTGGCCTCGGCCAGCTGCTCGGCGCTGAGGAAACGCAGGTCGCCCTTCACGACCGTGCGCTGCGGGACGATGTTGGTCTTGCCGCGCGCCTTTGCCTCGAGGCCGGTGGCCTCGGCCTCGGTGCCGCCGGCGATGAGCGCGGGGTTGCAGGTGATGCCGTCGAGCTTGCGCAGGTCCTCGTGCCAGCGGGCGAGGATGCGGGCGGTCTCGTAGATGGAACCGCTGCCCATGGCGTTGCCCCAGATCGCGGAGGAATGCCCGGTCGCGCCCTGCACCTCGAGCGTCCAGCTCGCGAAGCCGCGCCGCGCCACCGTGCCGGTGTCGCCGATGGCGGTCTCGAAGGCGAGGGCGGCGTCGCTGCGGGCGGCCAGCTCGTGGAGGTCGCGGCGGCTGACGGACATCGGCTCGCCGGTGTCCTCCTCGTCGCCGGTGAGGATGACGGCGATGCTGGTGTCGTCGAGCGCGCCCGCGGCATGCAGGGCGCGCAGCGCGTGCAGGAGGACAAGATTGCCGCCCTTCATGTCGTTGGTGCCGGAGCCGTGGGCCCGTCCGTTTTCGATGCGGAATTCGCCGGCGGGCAGCACGGTGTCGAGGTGCCCGATGAGCAGGAGGCGTCGGCCCCGGGTGCCGCGGCGCTCGGCCACGACGTGGCCGGAACGCTTTGCCTCCGGGATGGGCGACCAGCGCGCGGCGAAGCCGAGCTTGGCGAACTCGGCCTCGAACCAGGCGCCGAGCCGGCGCACGCCGGCATGATCCTCGGTGGGGGAACTGATCTTCACGTGCGCCTCGAGTTCGCCGGCGAAGGCCGCCATGCCGGCCTCGGCGGCGGCGGCGATCTTCTGCTCGGTCTCGGTGAGGGGCGCGGCGGCGGTAACGGCGGTCAGGGTCAGCAGGCAGGCAGCAAGGCGGGAAAACATGGAGGCATCGAGACAGCTTCGGGCGCGCCGGTCGAGCCGCGAGGCGGTCGCAGGTTTGCGGCCTTTGGTCTACGAACAGTTGCCGGCGTCCGCCGGGCGTCCTTCCTTGCGGGAATGTCGCTGCAATTTGTCTCGGCCGCCGAATACGGCCTGGAGCGCACCGCGGAGGTGTTCACCCGCGGTTATGCGGACTATTTTGTGAAGATCGCGATCACGCCGGCCGTGCTGTTGAACATGGTGCGCGTGGATGGGGTGGACCTGGCCGCGAGCCGCATCGCGCTGCGCGACAGCGTGGCGGTGGCCGCGGCGGCGGTCGCCCGGCGCGGCTGGGGCTGCCGCTTGGCCGGCATGGCGGTGGTGCCCGAGGCGCGGCGGGCGCGGGTCGGACGGGCCTTGCTGGATCTGCTGGCGGCGGAGGCGGCGGCGCGCGGGGAGCGCGAGATGAACCTGGAAGTGATCCAGGACAACACCGCGGCCGTTGCGCTCTATGAAACCGCCGGGTTCCGCCGCATGCGGGCACTGGCTGGTTGCGATGGCCCGGCGGCGAAGGACGCCGCGCCGGACGATTCGCTCCGCGAGGTGGATCTGCGTGCCGTCGCGGCGGCCATCGCGCAGCACGGCCTATCCGACCTGCCGTGGCAGGTGTCGGCCGAGACCGTTGCGCAGCTCACACCGCCGAGCCTGGGCTACCGGCTTGGACCGGCCTGGCTGGCGCTGACGCCCGCGCCGACGGGCGACGCCATGACCGTGCGCGGTTTTGTCGTCGAGAAAGCGGCGCGCCGGCAGGGCGCGATGCGCGCGCTCATCCGCGCGGCGATGGCCCGGCATCCGGCGGCCTGGCGTTTCAGCGCGGTGTTTCCGGAGGAGATCACGGGGGTGTTCGAGGCTGCCGGCCTGAAGCGGTCCGCCCTGAAACAGTGGCAGATGAGCCGGGTGCTCGTTCAAAAAGAAACCAACAAATAGCTCTGGCCCACCGCCCGGAAAAACGATTCATTCCGCCCGTCCCACGCCCATCGCCATGCAAGAACGCGTCACGCACAATCCTGTCATCGAGGAGGAATTCTCCCTCTGGCTCTTCGCCGTCACCATCGCCGGCTCCTTGGCCGCGCTCGCGCTGCTGGTCTGGCTGCTGGCCCCGGCCCACGTCTGGGCGGCACAGGTCGGCGCCGCCTGGTGGAAATACCTCCTGCTGTTCCCCCTCTTCAAGCTGGGCACGTGCTTCATGGAGTTCTTCTTCCACCGCTACGTGCTGCACAAGCCCGTCATCCCCTTCCTCAGCTACTTCTACCGGCAGCACACCCATCACCACAATCTCACCCGCATCGGCAGCCGCCGCACGCCGGGGGGGCGCGAGATGCTGTGCGTGGAGAACAAATACCCGATCCTTGAACCCGAGCAGAAGGAGGCGTCGTTCTTCCCCTGGTATACGACGGCGATCTTCGCCGGCATCTTCACCCCGTTGCTGATCCTCCTGCAATGGCTCGCGCCGTCCTGGCCGTGGTTCACCTGCGGTTACGGGGCGCTGGCCGCGGCGATCAGCCTTTACGAGATCTTCCACGCCATCGAGCACTGGCCCTTCGAGAAGTGGGCGCCGCTCGTCGAGGGCAGGCGCATGGGCTGGTTCTGGCGCCGCGTCTACGGCTTCCACCTGCGGCACCACGCCGCCATCCACAGCAACGAGGCCATCTCGGGCTTCTTCACCCTGCCCCTGGCCGACTGGTGCTTCGGCACGGCCGTGTTCCCCAAGTCGCTCTACAAGGACGGCGAGGCGTGGCTGGCCGAGCATTTCACGGCGCCGCGCCCGGTGTTTTTCATCCGCTGGCTCGATGAATGGACGGACGCCTATGTGAAGTGGCGCCGCCAGCGCGCGGCGCAGGCGGCGTGATCCGATCGGACCTCACTTCGCCGGTGAGCCCGGCAGGCAGAGACACGACGACGTGATGTCGATGTCGGCCTTGGCCCAGACCTTTTCAAACTGGGCCCGGACGGTCTTGGCCTCATCCATCTTCCCCTGCTGGCGGAGCGCCTGGCTGAGACCGTAGAGCGACCAGCCGTTGCCCGGAAGTTTCCTGAGGTCGTCGCGGTAAACCTGTTCGGCCTCCGCGTAGCGGCCGACCTGCATGAGGCTGGCGCCAAGCGCGTGGCGGACGGGGATGCTCCAATCGGGCGGTTCGTTGTAGCGGAGGGCATCCTCCTTGCGCACGGCCTCGCGCAACAGCTCGAGCCCGGCGTCCACATCGCCGGCCCGGAAGAGGATCTCGCCGGCCAGCATCGGCTCGGCGACGTCGAGCACGGCCGAGGCGAGGTTGATGCCGCCGGGGTAGTCGGCGGGCAGCGCGCGCCGGGCGGCGAGGAACTGCTCCTGCTCGGCCTTGGCGGCGGGGACGTTGCCCTTGGCGGCATGGGCGATGCCGCGGGCGGCGTGCCACATGGCTTTCGAGAACGGGCGGTCAACCGGCGCGGGCGCGGCGAGGATCTGGTCCCAGCGGCCGAAGCGCACCATCACCTCGAGCGGCACGGCCCCGAAGACATCGGCAAAGGGGCCGAACAACTGCACGAACTCGGGGCCGAATTCCTCGACCATCGCGTGGATGTGCGTGAGCGCGAGGGCGCTCTGGCCAGTCATCATCGCGCCGTAGGCAAGCATGTGGCGGTTGTGGGCCATGTAGAGGCCGATGAAGCCGTCCGGCCGGCGGCTGACGCGGCGGTAGTGCAGGTCGGCCTCGATGGCGCGCGTGTTGGCGTCGATGCAGTCCTGCCAGCGGCCGGTGCGCACGTCGATGTGCGAAGGCATGTGGACCATGTGGCCGAGGCCGGGCTGGAGATGACGCAGGCGGTCGGCCGCCGGCAAGGCGGACTCCGGCGCGGGCGAGGCCTCGCGGGCGTGGATGGTCAGGTGCAGGGCCTGCGGATGATTGGGCGCGAGCGCGAGGACGGCGTCGAGGGTGGCGAGGATCTCGTCGGTGCCGGGTTGCGGCGTGCCGTCGGGTTTCCACAGGTCCCAGGGGCGGAGGTTCATCATCGACTCGGCGAAGAGCACGCCGACATCGGCGTCCTGCGGAAACTGGCGCCAGACCTCGCGCATGGCCTGCGCGTAGGCGCTGTCGAGCGGAGCCCGGTCGGCGGCGGGATCCTCGTTGTAGCGGACGATCTGGGCGTTGATGAGCGCGCGCTCGACCGGCGTGGTCCGGCCGGTGAGAGCCAGGCGCTGGGCGTGGCCGAGGGCCTCGCGCGCCAGCTTATGCTTCTCGGGCGGAACGGCCGGATAGTTGATGTGCGGGCCCGCGGCGGCGGCGATGCCCCACCACGGCATGGCGGCGTCGGGATCGAGCCGGGCCGCCTCCTCGAAGGCGCGGATCGCCTCGTCGTGGTTGAAGGCATACATCAGGGCCAGGCCCTGGTCGAAGTAGCGCTGGGCCTCGGCGGACTTGGTCGTGATGGCGCGGTGGAAGGGACCGATGTCGTAGAGCGGCTGCATCGGCGCCTCTTCGGAGGCGCGCAGCGGCACGGACACGGTGGTGAGCAGAACCAGGAGGAGCGGAATCAGTTTGCGCATGGGGCGGAGGATAGAAGCACGCTGCGGAACCGCCAATGGGCCGGTCGGCCCCGTCCGTCCGGTCAGCTCTTGGTGGTCAAGAGCAGGGTGATGAAGCTCAGCAGCAGGCCGGTGATGAACGCGCTGTAGGCGAGGCGCAGGTAGCGGTATTTTTTCTGGGCGAGAAACTGGCCCATCGTGTAGATCTCGCGCAGTTGCAGCTCATAGGTGTGCTCGGTGCTGTTGAAAGCCTCCATCAGCTCGCGCTCGAACTCCTCGTAGCGCAAGCGGGTGAAATCGCCGAAAAACAGGATGTTGAAGGCGGGGCTGCGGACATCGGGCCGTGCGCCCGCCTTGACGCCCAGGTGGAGGGGGAGCTTCGGCATGACGGCGTAGGCGGCGAGGAGGATGGTGATCAGGCTGAAGGTGATGAGCACGAGCAGGGGCCACTGCGAACCGGCCTTCATCGCCTGCGGCGCCGCGAGCGTGACCACGATGGAGGCCATGGTGAGCAGCATGTTGGCCTTGAGGTCGGCCATGGAGCTGAGCTGCACATGGTGGGCGCGCGTCTGGCGGATGAGCTGGTCTACGTGGTTGCCTGGCTGCAGGGTATTCATGGGGGGGCGGGGCTGGCCCGGCAGACTGTGTCCCCGGAGGGAGGTTTTCAATGCCGGGTTGGACCCCCCGGCGCCGTTTCGCCCCTTTTCTTTTTTGTCGCGAGGCCTATGGTCGCGCCCTCCCGAAATGCTCGCCGACCTGTTCCAGTTTCGCGCCCCCCGCAACCCGGCGGACTACGAGCACGCCTTTGTCGAGGAGGTGCGGGTCACACGGCGCGTGCCGCGGGACGCCAGGCTGGAGCGGCTCATTTTGATCTGTTGGGTGCTGATCGCGGTGAAACACGTGCTGGTGATCTGGGCCGTGCACCACTACCACGTGCCGTTCCACCAGCTGTGGGTGAACGCCCCGACCTGGGCCGCCGGAGTCGCGGCCACACTTGCCTACTATTGGCGCGAGTGAGGACCGGTTTCGGCTGGCCACGTCCGGTGCGTTGGCAAATCCTCGGGCCGCACCATGTCCGTGTTCCGCCGTAGCCTGAAATATGTCGCGTGGGTTGTCGGCGCACTGCTTTTGATCGTGCTGACCGCGTTCGGCTACGGTTGGGCGCAGATGCGCGGCAGCCTGCCGCAGCTCGCTGGCACGCGCGCATTGGCCGGCCTCGGTGCACCGGTGAAGATCGAGCGCGACAGCCTCGGTGTGCCGCTGATCACCGCCGCCAGCCGGGTGGATGTGGCCCGGGCGCTCGGCTTCCTGCACGCGCAGGACCGGTTTTTCCAGATGGACCTGCTGCGGCGGGTCGCGGCGGGTGAATTGGCGGAGATCTTCGGCCGGGACGCCGTCGCCTTTGACCAGACGCGCCGCCGGCATCGCTTCCGCGTGACCGCCGGCCGGGTGTTGGAGTCGCTCCCGCCCGGACATCGCGAACTGCTCGAAGCCTACACGGCGGGCGTCAACGCCGGCCTCACCGCCCTGCCCCGGATTCCATGGGAATACCTCGTCCTGCGCGTGCCGCCGCAGGTGTGGCGGGCGGAGGACTCCATCCTGTGCGCCTACGCGATGTGGTTCGACCTGCAGGACGCGACCGGCGGATATGAGCGCTCGCTGCAGGCCTTCCAGCTGGCGCACGGGACCGCCGCGCTGAATTTCTTCGCCCCGCGCGGCAATTCCTGGGACGCGGCGCTCGACGGGTCCACCTTCGAGCCGCCGCCGTTCCCGCCGTTGAAGATCAAGCGCGAGACCACGCCGGCGCGGACCACCGCGCGGCCGGTCTGGGACGACCGCGCCCTGCCCGGATCGAACAACTTCGCGCTGGCCGGCCGCCACACCGCGACCGGCGCCGCGATGTTCGCCAACGACATGCACCTGAACCTCAGCGTGCCCAATACCTGGTATCGGGCCGCGTTCGCCTGGATGGATGGGGCCGGCCCGCACCGGGTGGTCGGAGTCACGTTGCCCGGCTTGCCGCTCATGGTCGTGGGCAGCAACGGCCGGGTGGCGTGGGGCTTCACCAACTCCTATGTGGACACGACCGACATCGTCGTGGTCGAGCACGACAACACCGGCCTGCAATACCGCGCCCCGGCCGGCTGGGTTTTCTTCCAGAACCATCCGGAAACCATCCGGGTGAAGAACGGCGAACCCGTCACCTTCGAGGCCCAGTGGACCGAATGGGGTCCGATCATCGCGCCGGCCCCCGCCCCGGAAAAGGGCCGCCTGCTGGCCTTGCGTTGGAATGCCCACGATCCGGCCGCGACCAATCTCGGTTTGCTCGCCATGGAAACCGTGGGCGCCGCCGCCGAAGCCATCGCCGTCGGCCGCCGGGCCGGCATGCCCAACCAGAATCTGCTCGTTGCTGACCACCGCGGCGCCATCGCCTGGACGGTCACCGGCCTGCTGCCCCGCCGCCGGGGATTCGACGGCCGCCTCCCCGTCTCCTGGGCCTACGGAGACCGCGCCTGGGAAGACTGGTGGTCGCCGGATGAGACACCCGGCATCACCGATCCGGCGGAAGGCTATTTGTGGACCGCCAACAACCGTGTCGCCGGTGGCGAGGCCTACGCCAAGCTGGGCGACGGAGGTTACGATGAGGGTCCGCGCGCCGGCCAGATCCGCGACGGGCTGAAGGCGCTCGTCGCCTCGGGCCGCAAGGCCGCGCCCGCCGACCTGTTCGCCATCCAGCTCGACGCCCGCGCCCTCTTCCTCGCGCGCTGGAAGGAACTGCTGCTCCGCGTGCTGTCCGATGAGGCGGTGGCGCAGAAGAAGGCGCGCGGCAAATTGCGCGACGAGGTGCTCCGCTGGAGCGGCCACGCCAGCACCGATTCCGCCGCCTACCGCATCGTGCGCGCCTTCCGCACGCGCACCACCGCACGCGTGCTCGGGCCGTTCTTCGAACAACCCGGGGCCCGCTATCCCGGTTTCGCCGGCAACCGCCTCCTGACGGAGGATGCCGTCTGGCGGTTGATCGAGGAAAAGCCCGCCGCGCTCCTGAACGCGGAGCACACGTCGTGGGAGGCGTTGCTGCTGGCGGCGGCGGATGAAGTGTTGGACGAAGCCCAAAAAGCCGGCGGCCCGGACGAGTTCACGTGGGGCCGGCGCAACACCCTGCGCATGCAGCATCCCTTCGGGCGATTCCTGCCCGGATCCGTCGCCCGCTTTCTCGACATGCCCTACGATCAACTGCCAGGCGACAGCAACATGCCCCGCGTGCAGACCCGTGGGTTCGGCGCCAGCCAGCGGCTCGTGGTCTGCCCGGGCCACGAGGAAATGGGCATCCTGCACCTGCCGGGCGGACAGAGCGGCCACCCCTTGTCGCCCTACTACCGCGCCGGCCATGCCGCCTGGGTGAAGGGGGAGCCCACGCCTTTGCTCCCCGGGCCGGCCCGGCACACCCTCACCCTTACGCCGCCATGATCCGCACGCTCGAACACCCCCTCGCGCATCACGTCCTCACCCACCTGCGCGACAAGACCACCAAGCCCGCGCTTTTCCGCACGCTCAGCTACCAGATCTCGCTCCTGCTCGCGCTCGAGGCCACGCGCGACCTCGCGGTCGTGCGGAAAAAGGTGGAAACCCCGCTCGAGCCCTTTGACGGACGGGTGCTCGCCAAGCCCCTCGCCGTCGTGCCCATCCTCCGCGCCGGCCTCGGCATGCTCCAACCCTTCCACGATGCCTTTCCCGACGTCTCCGTCGGCTATGTCGGCTTGGAGCGCGACCACACCACGGCCATCGCCCGCAGCTATTACTGCAAGCTGCCGCCGTTGGAGCACACCCGCGTGCTCGTCGTCGACCCGATGCTCGCCACCGGCGGCTCCGCCGCCCAGGCCATCAGCCTCGTGAAGGAAAACGGCGGTCGCGAAATCGTCTTCGTCTGCATCGTCGCCGCGCCCGAGGGTGTCGCCACGGTCGAAAAAGCCCACCCCGACGTGCCGATCATAGCCGGCGCGCTCGACCGCGCCCTCAACGACAGGAAATATATTCTACCCGGCCTCGGCGACTTCGGCGACCGGCTCTACGGCACCTGAAGAGGCAATCCCGCCGGCCGCGGTGACCGACCGGTTAATCCAACCACCCGCCGGCTGCCTGCAAGACTTCGGTGCTTCCTTGGCGCGTGATCCACACCGCCAGCGCGCGGCGCGGCACGCCGGGCTGGTCGCCCTTCGGCAAGGTCATTTCCCCCGCACCGTCACGCAACTTGGCACGGGCGGTGGCGAGCGCCACGAACTCGTGCCGCAGCGCAGCGCCGCGGTTCTCCCCGGCCTTCACTTGCGTGGTGATGCCGGCGCCGAGCAACGCGGCGTGAGCCTCGTATTTCAGGTTCAGATCAAACTTGGGCGCGAAACTCACGCGGCAGCGTCCGCCGGACACCTCGACATGGAGCACACCCTGTTCATCAGCCGGCTTCGGTGGTTTGCGCAGGAAGCGCTCGCGCCACTCGCCACCGTCGAGCACGAAACACGGCGTATAGACATTCGTGGCTTCCCATACGGCGCGGTAGAGGTGTTGCCGGTCGGTGAACTCCTGGGTGGCAAACCGGTCCGGCCAACCGAGGCGGTCCCAGTAGTCCACATGCCAGGCGACGGGCACGAAGTCGCGCCAGAGCCCCTCGTGGTCCTTGAGCTGGTTAAGCCATCGTTCTGCCGGCGGGCAACTGCTGCAACCCTCCGAGGTGAACAGCTCGATCAGCCGCGTCTGCGCCGGTCCGCTCGTAAACGCCTTGGTTTCGTCTCCGGCGGCCATTCCGGTCAGCAGAATCATCAGGAGTAGCGCGCGCATGCGGGTGGGAGCTGCGAAGCGTCCGTAAATTTCCATTTTTTCATGTCCATCGGCGGCATTCGCCGGCAAAACAACCGGCACATGCAGATCTCGCGCCCCGGGCTCATCGTCGCCGACCGCTGGCAGGACTACCAGCTCCTCGACTGCGGCGACGGCATGAAGATGGAGCGCTGGGGCCCGCACACGCTCGTCCGGCCCGACCCGCAGATCATCTGGCCGCGCAGCGCCGGAACGAGGAAATGGGAGGGATGGGATGGCTTTTACCACCGCAGTGAGCGCGGCGGCGGCAAATGGGAATTCCGCACGCGCCTGCCCGACCATTGGACGATCCGCTACGGCGCGCTCACCTTCAAGATCCACCCCACCAGCTTCAAGCACACCGGGCTTTTTCCGGAGCAGGCGGTCAACTGGGAGTGGTTTGCCGGCAAGATCAAGGCCGCCCGCGCCACCGGCCGCGAGGTGAGCGTGCTCAATCTTTTCGGCTACACCGGCGCCGCCACCGTGGCCGCCGCCCATGCGGGCGCCACCGTCTGCCACGTGGACGCCGCCGAGGGCATGGTCAAATGGTGCCGCGAGAACGCGGCCCTGTCCGGCCTCGCCGCCGCCCCGGTGCGCTACATCGTGGACGACTGCCTCAAATTCGTCCGCCGCGAGATCAAGCGCGGGCGCCGCTACGACGCCGTCATCATGGACCCGCCCACCTATGGCCGCGGCAGCACGGGCGAGATGTGGCGCCTGGAGGATCACCTCTGGGAGTTGCTCAGTGAAACGCGAAACATCCTCAGCGACCGACCGCTCTTCTTCCTCATCAACGCCTACACCGCGCGCCTCTCCCCCTCCGTCATCCTGAATCTTCTCGGCGCCCTCCTCGGTGGCCAGGGCGGGCGCATCTCGGGCGGCGAGGTCGGCCTGCCGGTCCAGCGCGACGGCTTCATCCTCCCCTGCGGTGTCTACGGCCGCTGGGAGGCGCAGTAGTTGCTTGAACCACGGATCAACACAGATGCACACAGATAGATGACTCCTCTATCTCCCGGATGGCATCGGTGTTAATTTGTGTTCATCTGTGGTTTCTTTTCCAATTCATCCCACCCATGAAAGTCATCACCGCACCCACCGCCCCGGCCGCCATCGGCCCCTACTCCCACGCCATCCACGCCGGCCCCTTCGTCTTCTGCTCGGGCCAGACGCCCATCGACCCCAAGACCGGCAAGCTCGTCGAGGGTGACATCGAGGCGCAGACGCGCCAGGTGTTCGAGAACGTCAAGGCCGTGCTCGCCGCCGCCGGGCTCACGCTGCAGAACGTCGCCAAGTCCACCGTCTACCTCAAGGACATGGGCGACTTCCAGAAGATGAACGCCATCTACGAGGCCGCCTTCGCCCCGCACAAGCCCGCGCGCACCACCATCCAGGCCGCCAAGCTCCCGCTCGACTGCCGCGTCGAGATCGAGGTGATCGCCCTGGCCAAGTGATCCGCCGCCTCCGCCTGCTCGCGCTGGCGCCCGCCCTCGCCGCGGCGCCGGCGTTTTTGTCCGCCACCCCCGGAGATTCCGCCGGGGTCGAGGCCGTTCTCGTCACCATCGAGAATGACAAGTTTTTCGCGGGCTCCGACCGCCACTACACCCAGGGCCTGCGCGTGCAGCTCGGCTCGCACCGCGACGTGAACGGCGAGTTCGAGCGCCGCGTCGACTTCTTCCTCCGCCGCCTGCCCTGGCACGCCGCGCTCGAGGACGCCAAGGCCACCTTCGCCTTCGGGCAGGACATCTTCACGCCCACCGACACCGAGACCGCCGCGCTCATCCCCACCGACCGCCCCTATGCCGCCTGGCTCTACCTCGCCGCCGGCTACCACGCCATCATCACGCCCGAGCCCCGTCCGGGCCGCCCTGCGCTCTTCAACAAGCGCAGTTTCTCCGCCGAGATCACCTACGGCATCGTCGGCGCGGGCGCGCTCGGGGAACAGGCGCAGAACGGCTGGCACGACGTCATCAACGTCCCGCACTCCCAGGGCTGGCACAACCAGCTCCGCTCCGAGCCCGGGCTCAACTTTGCCGCCGACTGGCGTTACCGCTGGCGGCGCGGGCACCTCGACGTCATCCCGCGCCTCAGCCTCGCCCTTGGCAACATCCACACGCATTTCGCCGCCGGTGCCGCGCTCCGTCTCGGGTTCAACCTGCCGGAGGATTTCGGCGCCGACCTCATCCGCCCGGCCGGCGCCGCCGCTGGTGACGCCCCCGCGCGGTTCGGCGCGAACATCTTCGTGAGCGGCGAAGCCCGCGCCGTCGCCCGCAACATCTTCCTCGACGGCAATTCCTGGAAAGCCAGCCACTCCGTGGACAAGCGCCCTGTTGTCGGTGATCTCAACGCCGGCTTCACTCTGCACGGGCCCTCCGGCTGGCTCACCCGCTGGACCGGGGCGCGCGGCTGGCTGCTCACCTACGCGCAGAACTACCGCACGAAGGAATTCCACGGCCAGCCCAAGCGCGACGTCTTCGGCTCGGTGTCGTTTGGCTTGTTGTATTGAGCGTCGGGCGCGTCCAAGCTGCCGAGTTGTGAACACGGGACCATATCTCATCGGCGTCGACGGCGGCGGGACCAAGACGAGCCTCATCCTCGTCGACCCGGCCGGCCGCGTGGTCGCCGGGCACACGGCCCCCGGTTGCAATCCCAGCCTCATCGGTCCCGAGCGCGCCCGGACCACGCTTGTGGAGGCGCTGACGGCGCTGCGCGCGAGCCACGCCGGTGTTCCGGTCCGCCGCACCCTGCTTTGCATGGCCGGTTCGCCGGCGTTTTGGAAGGAAACGGCCGCCGCGCTCAAGGACTGCGGCACGATCGAAACGACGCGCGACTCGGCGCCCGTGCTCGAACTCGCCACGGGCGGCGCGCCCGGCCTCGTGTTGCACGCCGGCACCGGCTCGTTCGTTGCGGCGCGCAGCCTCGACGGGGAATTGCATTTCGCCGGCGGCCTCGGCTGGCGGCTCGGCGATCCGGGCAGCGCGCCGGACGTGGGCCGCCGCGCCTTCGCGCACGCCATGCTCGAGTTGCAGGGATGGAAACCGCGCACCGCGCTCGGCGAAGCCGTCCGCGTCTACACCGGCCACGCCGAGGCGCCCGAGGTCTCGCGCTGGCTCTACGCGGCCGAGGATCCCAACGCGCGCCTCGGGGGATTCGCCCCGAAGGTTGTCGAGCTGGCCCGCGCCGGCTGCCCGCCGGCCCAGACCGCGCTGGTCTGCTCGCTGACCGATCTCGTCGAACAGGCCCGGCTGGTCACGGACAAGTTGTTCGCCGGAAGGACCGTGCCCTGCGGCGTGAGCGGCACCCTGCTCAACAGCGAACCGGCCCTCGCCGTCCTGCGCGCCTTGGTCGCCACACACTCCTGGAACGTCGCGCTCACGCCGATCACCGCGGCCCCGATCGAGGGCGTGCGCCGGTTGTTGCTGAAAGGATGAGATGCGGGCGGCGGTGGAAATCATGCGGCTGGCCGAGCCCGAATGGCGCGCACGGCAACAGGCCCACGAGCGCCGCATCCGCCGCTGGACTGATCCGCACCAAGCCCGGCAGGCGCGCGGTGAGAAGCACCCGGTCGAGGATTTCCTCTTCGAATACTACCGCTTCCGCCCCTCGTGGCTGCGCCGCTGGCATCCCGGTCCCGATGTCGTGCTGCTGGGCGAAGGCGCGCGGGAATTCCTCCGCTGGCCGGAATACCGCGAAACCGAGGGAGGCATCGCGCTGGATGTTGCGGCGTTTCCCGCCGCGCGCCGGGACTCGCTCGTCTGGTTGCTGGGCCTGCTGCGCGCCACGGCGGAGCGCGCGCCGGCCTTCGGCTGCTTCGGCCTGCACGAGTGGGCCATGGTCTACCGGCAGCAACCGGCGGAGGTGCGGCACAGCGCGTGGCCGCTGCGTTTTCCCCCGGAAGAGATTGCGCGCATCGTCGAGGCCCAGCCGGTGCGTTGCACGCACTTCGACGCCTTCCGGCATTTCACGGCGGCCGCGCTGCCGCTCAACCGCCTCCAGCCGACGCGCGCCACCACCGACCAGTTCGAACAACGCGGCTGCCTGCACGCGAACATGGACCTCTACAAATGGGCCTTCAAGCTGGCGCCCTTCACCCCCGCCGATCTGCTTGCCGACTGCTTCGAATTCGCCCGCGACATCCGCGAGGTGGACATGCGCGCCAGCCCCTACGACCTCCGCGCACTCGGCTGCGCCCCCATCGCCATCGAGACACCGGAAGGCCGTGCGGAATACGAGTCGCACCAGCGCGCGTTCGCCGAGCGCGGCATGCCTCTGCGCGCCCGGTTGATCGCGCTCTGCGAGCGGCTTCTGGCGGGCTGAACAACCTTCGGCGTCCGAAAGGCACGTTTCAGCCCGGCGAAATCGGCCTGTGGTCGCAGTCGGCTCGCGGGGCGCGCCCCGCCGGCCAGCATGCCGCGCATGAAAGCCAAGCCCTGTTTCCTCCTCCTCGCGCTGCTGGCTACGAACATCCCGGCCCAAAATCCGGCCGACACGCCGCCGCCGCTCTTCCGCGCCCACGGCGTCCGCATCAACGTCCCCGACATGGAGGCCGGTCTCGCCTTCTACACCGGCGTGCTCGGTTTCACCGCCGACTCGCGGGAAAAGTTTCCCGCCGCGGTCGCCCTCAGACCCGACGAGCGCCACTACACGCACATCTCCCTCGTGCAGCAGCCGCGCACCGGCAGCACCCTCTACCGCCGCGATGCGCACACCAGCTTCACGCTCTGGACGGCGGACATCCGGGTTTTTCTCGCCAAGGCCGCCAAGGCAAGGGTCCGCACGATGGACAACTACGTGCGTCTCGAGCAGGTCGGGCTCGCCGCCACCTTCGCGGACCCATGGGGCAGCACCTTCTCGGTCATGGACACGACCGCGCGCCCCGAGGTGCTTCCACCCGAGCCCCGCATCTACAACTACGGCTTCTACCTTCCGATGAACGCCTACGCCAGGGCACGCGAATTCTGGTGCGACCGGCTCGGCTTTGTCACCCTGACCGACCGCTATCTCCCGCTCGACCAGGCCGTCTTCAGCGCGGACAAGCGATGGGGGTTCATGCTCCACATGCGCGACGGCGCGCAGCCCTCCAGGGGAGATTATCCGGGGTTCGCCATGCCCATCATCCAACTCGCCACGCCCGACCTTGATGCCGCCATGGCGAAGCTCAGGGAAGCCGGCGCCGAGATGCTCCTCCCCTCGCCCGCCACCGATGCCTTCGGCCGCCGCTACACCGCCTTCCGCGAACCCTTCGGCGTCCCGGTGGAGGTCGTCGAAATCAAGTAACAGCCTCACTTGGCCTCTAACCAAATACCGGGCAACATGGACGCGTGACCGACACCGTCGTAACATCGTTCTATCTCATCCTGTGCCTAAGCCTTGTGGGCACGGCGCACTGGCGCGTATGGGTGCGCACATTGCCGGCCTTTGCCGAAGGCCGGCGCTCGCGGGCGGCCACTTTGTTGGCCGTGACCGGCTGGCAGCTGGTGGGCCTGCTCGTGCCCGCCGGCCTGCTGGCCGGGCTCATCGGCCTTGAGGAAGTGATCAACACCCCCCTCGTGCCCGAACGCATCGCGCTGGGCGCGTTCGGTCTCACCGCCCTGCAACTGATCGCCGGCCTCATCGTTTTCCTTGCTGCCGTCTGGCGCACCCGGGCGCGTTGACTGCGACCGGGGTTGCCACGGTGGGCGCATGAGGCCACAGTGCGCCCATGCCTCCGGCCTCCGGCCAGCAGCCCCCCACCCGCACGCTCAAGAAACCGAGCTACCCCATCAGCCCGGAGCTGCGCGCCTACCTCCATCGCTTCCGCCGCGAGCGCCCCCTGCCTGTCACCTACGAGCGGCTGCGCGATTTCCACGAGACCATCCCCCTCCTCGACGCCGAGGGCCGCAACACCCTCTGGGAAACCGTCTGCTACCGCGCGGAGGACATGCCCGCGCTCAACGAGGACCTGAAGCGCATCTACGCCCTTCTCAAGGTCGACGGCGACTTCTCGGTGATGAAGCACCTCTACATCGACCGCGTGGACTTCTGCGCCTTCGGCAACTCCATGCCGTTCCGCATCCGCGTCGTGAACGCCTACAACGAGAACCAGGACTACTACTACCTCAAGAAGGCGGACGCCTCGCGCGTCTACGGCCTCGAACTCGAGCACCTGCTCTCCCCCAACCGCCTCAACTACCTCACCTGCGGCGCCACGCTCATCGAGGAGCATATCGCCGGCATCCCCGGCGACATCTACATCGACCGCTGGCTCTCCAACACCAGCATCAGCCCGGTCCGCATCGCCAAGGAGCTAGTGAAATTCAACGAACGCTGCTTCATCCGCCTCCTCGGCGACATGCGCAGCTACAACTACGTCTACGTGCTCACGCCCGACTTCGAGGGCACGCAGGTCCGCATCCGCGCGATGGATTTCGACCAGCAGACCTACCACGGGCGCAAGAACTACTACCTGCCCCAGTATTTCAAGGAGAACATCCCCGTCGTGCAGTTCTGCATCAAGCACCTCAACCAGCACACCGCCTACCAATACCAGCGCGAGGAGCAGACCCTCATGCTGCACCGCGCCGAGCTCGCGACCAATCGCCTCGACCCGCTGCTCGAAGCGATGGCCTCCGACGACCTCGCCCCGGCCGAGAACGTCCGCCTGCTCGCCGAAGGCCTCGCCGAACACCACCAGGACCGCGCCTTCCTCGGCTGTCTGACCATGGGCGCTCTCGTGCGCGAGAACCTCGCCGCCGTGCGCCGCAACCTCGCCCGCACCCTCGGTCCCCTCCGGGCCGTCGACCAGCCGTTGTAGCTCCGGTAGTTCAGCGGTTGCCGGTGTGGAAGCCGATCTTTCGCTTCGGCGGCTCCTCGGACGGGGAGAGCAGCGGCATGAGTTTTTCCACCACGTCGCGCAAGACGACATCGTGCTCCAGCAGCTTGCGGTCGATTTGTGAGAGGCGCTTCAAGATGGTGGCGTTGGCCAGCAATTCCTCGCGCATTCGCACGAAGGCGCGCACGACGTAGAGGCTCATCTGCACGGCGCGCGGGCTGCGCAGGACATTGCCCGCCATCAACGCGCCATGCTCGGTGAAAGCCCAGGGTAAGTATTTCAGATTCTGCCCGCGGCGTTTGCCCTTGGTGGAGGAACCCAAAGCCCCGGATTGCTGGTTCTCAATGCTTTGCGTGTTCAAGATCGCAATTTGCGATCTTGAACGCAACACAGCCGCGGCTTCCTCGCGACTGAGTTGAAAGCAAAAGTCATCGGGGAATCGCTCGATGTTTCGCTTCACGGCCTCGTTCAGGCGATAAGTTGCCACGCCGTATAGGGCGGCAAGATCACGATCCATCACAACCCGCAGGCCACGGATCTCGAGAATCTGCGGCAACACCAGATCCAGTTTTTCTTTCGCGGGCATGGCGATGCGCGCTTGCAGCCGCAAGCCGTGTTATCCCTGCGGGGTGATCTTTTCGAGGGCGAGCGTGACGGCGGCGGTGCGGTTTTCCACCCCGAGCTTCATGAAGATGCTCTCAAGGTGCTTCTTCACCGTGGTGAGCTGGATGCCAAGGATGGTGCCGATCTCGGGGTTGGTCTTGCCCTGCACGACCCAGGAAAGGATCTCGGCCTCGCGCGACGTCAGGCCCAGCGCGCGCTCGATGGCGCCGGGCGTGGCGTCGGCCACGGAGGCGGCGCGGCCGGTGCTTGTCTGCTTGCGCCGCTGGAGGCGGGCCTTCACCGCGCCGAGCAGGTCGGCCGGTTCGACCGGCTTCACCAGGTAATCGTCGGCGCCAAGGTTCATGCCCGTGCGCAGGTCGGCCTTCTCGCCCCAACCGGTCAGGAAGATGAAGGGCAGGTGCGCGGTGGCGGCGTCCTGCCGCAGGGCCTCGACCACGCGGTGTCCGTTCATCTCGGGCATGGTGATGTCGCAGAGCACCAGCGCCGGCTTTTCGCTCTGGGCCAGCGCCACGCCCTCGCGCCCGTTGCGCGCCTCGACCGTGGCATAGCCCTCGGCGCGCAGCAGGGCGGCGATCTGCTGGCGCATCTTCGGGTCGTCGTCGATGACGAGGATCTTTTCCACGGGACCGAGCTTGGGCCGCGCGGCGCGCGAAGTAAAGCGGCGCGTGCGCGTCCCGCCCGTGGGACACCCCGCTAGCCGGACGGCCCCCCGCCCCCGGCCCATGGCGGCCCGCAGGGGCATGCGGCATAGTGGGGCCGTCATGAACGCCGTCCTTCCTCTCCTCGCCCTCCAAGCCGAGCCCGGCACCGTCGCCCTCTCGCTGCTCATCAGCGCGCTCACCTTCTTTTTCGCGCTCCAGGTCGAGACCCGCCGCCGGAAATAAGCCCCTCCATGTCGCCCGCCGAAATCAACCTGGTGCAAACCTCCTTCCGCCGCATCCTCCCGGTGGCGGACAAGACCGCCGCGCTGTTCTTCGCCCGGCTGTTCGAGATCGACCCCGAACTGCGCCAGCAGGTGACCGGCGACATCGCCGCGCAGGGCCGCAAGCTCATGCAATCGCTGGCGCTCGCGGTCAATGGCCTCAGCCATCCCGCCACCCTTACGCCCGTTGTGCGCCGCGCCGGCATGCGCCGGCCCGACGCCCTCCTCGGCAACGGCCGCCTCGAGGCCATCGGCGCCGCCCTGCTCTGGGCCCTTGAAAAGTCCGCCGGCCAGCCCTTCAGCATCGAGACCCACAACGCCTGGATGCGGGCCTACTGGTTCCTGGCCGAGGCGCTCCGCGCCGGCGCCCGCGAGGCCGTCACCCGCAACCCCCTCGCCGCCTGATCCGCTTTCCGACCAACATGAAACCCTTCCGCCAGTTCACGTTGCTGCTCACCACCATCGCCACCGGCGCAGGGATCTACCGGACCTGATTTTTTAACACAGGGGTGTGTTAAGCGGGGCGCGGGCGAACGGGGTGAATCCACCGTTGCCTGCGCCCCGCGATTCTTTTCCCTAAAAGGCCCCATGCCGAGGAAACCGCCCGCGAAGAAAAAGAGCCGCCCCGTCCGCCGCCGCCGGACGGCGGCCCTGCCGCTCCATGCCGGTTACCTCGCGCAGTCGTTCCACCTCAGCCCCTCCATCATGCTCCTCGCCCGCCTGCCCGGGGCCGAGTTGATCGAAGTCAACGACACTTTCGCCCGCCTCAGCGGCTTCACCCGCGAGGAGGCCATCGGCCGCACCACGCTCGACCTCGGCGTTTGGACCGACCTCGCCGAACGCCAGCACTTCCTCGAAAAGATCAACAAGACCGGCCGCGTGCGCGACTTCGAGGCCCGTTTCCGCATGCGCGGCGGCGAGGTGCGCTGGCTTTCGCTCACCGCCGACGTGGTGCAGATCGAGGGCCAGCCCTGCATGCTCACCGTCGGGATCGACGTGACCGACCGGCACCGGCGCGAGCTGCTGCAGGAAACCACCTACCGGATCTCCGAGGCCGCCAGCGCCAGCGGCGACCTGATGGCGCTCTTCCGCCGCCTCCATGAGCTGATCGGCGGCCTCATGCCGGCCCGCAACCTCTACTTCGCCCTCGTCGGCCCCGACGGCCGCGAGGTCTCCTTCCCCTATTACGAGGATGAGTGCAGCCAGCCCCCCGCCCCGCGCCCGCGCGGAAAGGGGCTCACCGACTTCGTCATCGACACGAAGCAGACCCTGCTCGCGCGGCAACCCGAGCTGCGCCGCCGCCTGAAGGAACAGGGCTACACGCCCACCGGAACACCCTCCGCCGTCTGGCTGGGCGCCCCGCTCGTGGTCGGAGGCCAGGCCATCGGCGTCGTGGCCGTGCAGGACTACCACGACGAGAACGTCTACGGCGAGGAGGCCAAGCGGTTGCTGACCTTCGTGGCGGAACAGGCCGCGGCCGCGGTCGAGCGTCGGCGCACGGAGGACGCCCTGCGCAAGGCCGAGGCGGACCGACGCGCCTCGCAGGAATTCTTCAGCCGCGCCATCCAGTCGAGTCCGACCCTGATGGCCGTGTTGCGCCTGAGCGACGGCTGCATCCTCGAGTGCAATGATGCGTTCATCCGCGCCTCCGGCTACACCCGCCCGGAGGTCATCGGCCGCACCGCCCTCGACCTGAAGCTCTGGCCCGATCCGGCCCAGCGCGCGCGCTTCCTCGAGGAGCTGCGCCGCCACGGCTGCGTGCGCAACCATGAGGCCATGTTCAACTCCAAGAGCGGCGCGCCGGTCTACGTGCTCTCCAGCGCCGACCTGGCCGAGTTCGACGGCACCGCCTGTTACGTGGTGACCGGCATCGACCTGACCGAGCGGCGGCAACGCGAGCGGGAGCAGGCCGCCCTCTACCGCATCTCGGCCGCCGCGCTCGACGCCGCCGACCGCGCCACGTTGTTCGCGCGCATCGAGGCCATCATCGGCGAGATCCTCACCGTGCAGACCTTCTTTGTCTCGCTCTACAACGAGACCAAGGACGAGGTCAGCTATCCGCTCTGGCACAATACGCACCAGCCGGCGCCGCCTCCGCCCGCTCCGCTCGGCCGCAGCCTCACCTCCTACGTGCTCCGCACGGCCCAGCCGCTGCGGTTGACCCGCGACGAAATGCCCGCCTTCACCGCGCGGACCGGACACAGCCCGCTGCTCGGCACCTTCGCCTCGTGGCTCGCCGTGCCCCTGCTGGCCGGCGGCCGGGCCGTCGGCGCCATCGGCCTGATCGACTACGAGGACCCGGGCGCGCACCGCTCGGAGGACATCCGGTTCCTGACCTTCGTCGCCGGCCAGATCGTGGTCGCGCTCCAGCGCGTCGAAGCCGAGGCCGAACGGCGCTCCTCCCAGGAGTATTTTGCCAAATCCTTCCATGCCAACCCGGCCATGATGTTGCTGGCCGGCCTGCACGACGGCCGCATCCTGGAGGTCAACGCCGCTTTCATGCGCGCCTCGGGCTTCACGCGCGAGGAGGTCATCGGCCGCACCTCGCTCGAACTCGGACTCTGGCCCGATCCCGACGAACGCGCGCGGGTGCTCACCCGCCTCCGGGCCGAGGGCTCGGTGCATGGCTACGAAACCCGGCTCACCAACAAGCACGGCGAACCGCGCTACGTCTTCCTCAATGCCGACCTGCTCGAGCTGGCCGGCCGGCCCTCGATGCTCGTCACGGCCATCGACCTGACCGAGCGCCATCACCGCGAACGCGTGCAGGACGCCACCTACCGCATCTCGCGCGCCGTGCTCGCGGGGGGCGACCTGGCCACGCTCTTTGCCGAGCTGCACCGCATCGTCGCGGACCTGATGCCGGCGCGTAACTTCTACGTCGCGCTGCTCGACCCCGCCCGCGGCGGGCTCACGTTTCCTTATTTCGCCGACGAGCTGGCCCCGATCACCGGTTACACGCCCAAGCCCCGCCCGCTCGGGCTCGGCTTCACCGACTACGTGCTGGAGACCGCCCGCCCGCAGCTGCTCACCACCGCCGAGCTGGCGGAGATCCTCCGTCCCCGCGGGCCCTACCAGCCGCCGCACCAGGCGCCCGCGCAGCGTCTCGGCGCTCCGCTCCTGGTCGAGGGCAAGGCCATCGGGGTGATTGCGATCCATGACTACCATAACCTGGCCGCCTACGGCGAGGAGGAGAAGCGCCTCCTGACCTTCGTGGCCGAACAGGCGGCGGCGGCGGTCGAACGCCGCCGCGCCGAGGACGCGCTGCGCAAGGCCGAGGAGCGTTACCGCGGCATCTTTGAAAATGCGCTGGAAGGCCTCTACACGGCCGCCCCCGACGGCCGCTTCCTCAACGTCAACCCGGCCTTCGCCCGCATGCTCGGTTACGCCACCCCCGCCGAGTTGGTGGCCGGCATCACCGACATCAGCCATCAGCTCTATGTGGATCCGCAGCGGTGCGGCGATTTCTTCCACCAATTGCGCGACTCCGACGAGGTCACCGATTTTGAGTCCGAAGTCTTCGCCAAGGACGGCCGCCGTCTGTGGATCTCCGAGTCCGTCCGCGCCGTGCGCGACAGCGCGGGAAAGATCGACCACTTCGAGGGCGTGGCGGTGGATGTCACGGTGCAGCGCGAGACCGCGCGCGCACTGCAGGCGGCCAAGGAGGCCGCCGACGCCGCCAACCGCGCCAAGTCCCAGTTCCTCGCCAGCATGAGCCACGAGCTGCGCACGCCGCTCAACGGCATCCTCGGCTACACGCAGATCCTCGGCCGCGACCAGACCCTCACCGAGAAGCAGCGCTCCGGCGTGAGCGTCATCCAGCAATCGGCCGAGCACCTGCTCGCGTTGATCAACGACGTGCTCGACCTCGCCCGCATCGAGGCCCGCAAGCTCGAACTCAACCCGGCCGACTTCGACCTGCCCGCCTTCGCCCGCACGGTGGCGGAATTCTTCGTCTCGCGCGCCCGCGAGAAATGCCTCGTGCTCGAGTCGGCCATCGCACCCGACCTGCCCCGTCACGTGCGCGGCGATGCGCAGCGGCTGCGCCAGGTCTGCTACAACCTGCTCGGCAATGCCGTAAAGTTCACCCAGCGCGGCAGCGTGGTGTTCTCCGTCGAGCGCGCCGGCGACCGGGTGCGCTTTTCCGTCAGCGACACCGGACCGGGCATCGAACCGGCCGACCTCACGCGTTTGTTCGAGCCCTTCGCGCAGATCGGCGACCAGTCGCGCCACGCCGAGGGGACGGGACTCGGACTCAATGTCAGCCGCGGCATCGTCGAGCAGATGGGCGGCCGGCTGCACGTCGAGAGCCGCCCGGGCTGGGGCAGCCGTTTCTGGTTCGAGATCGCGCTGCCGTGCAGCGATGCCGAGGACGCCGCCCCCGTCCCCGCGGCGCGGCGCATCACCGGCTACATCGGCCCGCGCCGCAAGGTGCTGGTGGCCGACGACCACGCCGCCAACCGCCAGATGCTGCGCGACCTGCTCGAACCCCTCGGCTTCGAGGTGCAGGGCGCGGAGGACGGCGCCGTGGCGGTCGAGAAGGCGCTGGCCTGGCGGCCGGACTTCATCGCGCTGGACCTCAAGATGCCGCGGCTCGACGGCTTCGGCGCCGCGCGAACCATCCGCGCCGCGCTGCCCGCAACGGACACCAAGATCGTCGGCATGTCCGCCAGCGCCTTCGAGAGCGACCGCCAGGCCTGCCTCGAGGCAGGCTGCGCCGAGTTCCTCCCCAAGCCGCTGCGCGAAGGCCAGCTGCTCGGCGCCATCGAGCGGCAGCTCGGCCTCGTGTGGGAATTTGCCGACGCCGGCGAGACCGCCTCGCCGTTTCCCGCGACGGACCACCCGCCGGCACCGGCCGACGCCGACGCCATCCACGAGCTGGCCAGCAAGGGCGACGTCGTCGGAGTCCGCGCCTACGCCCAGAAGATGGCGGAGCGCGACCCGCACCTCGCGCCTTTCGCCCACGTCATCATCGACCTCGCCGCCCGGTTCAAGATGAAGGCCATCCGCCAGTATGTGGCGCGTTACCGGCCCGGCGGCAGCGCCCAACCCTTCGCCTGAGCGTTTCCACCATGCCCGAGACCATCCTCATCGTCGACGACACGCCCGCCAACATCAGCGTGCTGGTGGACGCGCTCGCCGGCACCGGCCACCAGTTGCTCGTCGCGGAGGACGGCGAGGACGCGCTCGAGCAGACCACGCGCACCCTCCCCGACCTCATCCTGCTCGACGTGATGATGCCGGGGATCGACGGTTTCGAGACCTGCCGCCGCCTCAAGGCCCGCACCGCCACGCGCGACGTGCCCGTCATCTTCATGACGGCCCTGCACGACACGGCGGAGAAGGTGAAGGCCTTCGGCGTCGGCGCGGTGGACTACATCACCAAGCCCATCCAGCACGAGGAGGCGCTGGCCCGCATCCAGGCGCACATGACGCTCCGCCGCCTGCAGCGGGAACTCGAGCAGGAGCTGGCCCTGAAGGAGCGTTTCATGCGCATCGCCGCGCACGACCTCCGCAACCCGCTTTCGCTGATCCTCATGTCCGGCGAGCTGGCCAAAAGGAAGGGCGTCTCCGGCGAGGCCTCCGAATACCTCGACAACATCCACGAATCGGCGCGGCAGATGCGGCGCATCATCGACACCTTCCTCAACGTGCGCCGGCCCGAGGCCGAGGACCGCGCGGGTCGCGGGCGCACCGACCTCAACCTCGTCGCCGCGGCGGTTGTCGCCCAGAACGAGCCGGCGGCCGAACGGAAGGGGATCCGCGTGGACCTCGAACTCGCCCATCCCCTGCCCCCCGTGCAGTGCGACTCGGGGCACGCCTACCAAGCCTTCACCAATTACCTCAGCAACGCCATCAAGTTCCTGCCCGGAGGCGGGCAGATCATCGTGCGCACGACGGCGGACGACGAGCGCGTGCGCAGTGCGGTGATCGACAACGGTCCCGGCGTGCCCCCGGCCGAGCGCGACCGGCTTTTCACGGACTTCGCGCGCCTGAGCGTCCGCCCCACCGGCGGCGAGGAAAGCACGGGCCTCGGACTGGCCATCGTGAAGCAGCTCATCGAGACGGAAGGCGGCCGCGTGGGCGCGGATTTTCCCGCGGCGGGCGGCGCCGTTTTCTGGTTCGAGCTGCCGGTCGCCCCCGGGCCGTAACGCCCGGCTCCTTGACCCCGACGGGCCGGCGCGCAAGCTTGCGCGCAATCCAGCCCCGCCTTGGTTCTCTTCCTCAAGAACCTTTTGTTCACGATCCTCGTGCCGGGATTCGTCGTCGGCTGGGTGCCGCATTATTTCCTGATGCGCCGCCCTGTCTGGCCGGAGACGATCGCTTGGTGGCATGGCATCGGGCTCCTGCTCTTTGGCGTCGGCGCCAGCGTCTACCTGCACTGCGTGTGGCATTTCGCGCGCAACCACGGCACGCCCGCTCCCGTCGACGAACCGAAGAAACTCGTGCATCGCGGACTGTATGCCTGGGTGCGCAACCCGATGTATCTCGGCGTGCTCACGATCGCGGCCGGCGAGGCGGTCTTCTGGCAGCGGCCGGTGCTCGGGCTCTACACCGTCGTGCTCGCGTGCGCGTTCCACCTCTTCGTCGTGTTCTACGAGGAGGACAACCTGCGCCTGCGTTTCGGCGCCGAATACAGCGATTATCTCAACCGCGTCCCGCGCTGGCTGCCGCGCAAGCCCCGGCCGGTTCTTGTGACCGTCGCGCCGTTCGTGGACAAAGATGCTTCAGCCCGCTGACGGGCCCTGAACGTGGAGGATTTTGTGGAGGGCCTGGAGCAAGGTTTCGGCGGTGAAAGGCTTGGCCAGAAACTGCGACATGCCTGCATCCGCCAGCACGGCCAGTTGCCGGTTGGAGGTGTGGCCGCTCGTGCAGATGATCAAGACCTGCGGGTTCAGGTGTTTGATGGCGCGCATGGTCGCGATCCCGTCCATGACAGGCATGCTGATGTCGGTGACGACGACGGCGATATCCGGGGAATTCCGGGCGTAGAGCGCCACGGCCTCGGCCCCGTCGCGGGCGAGCAGCACGCGGTAATTGTGGCGTTCCAGCACCGCGCGGGTGGTTTCCCGGACGATCTCCTCGTCGTCGACCACCAGCAGGAGTTCGCCCTGGCCGCGGGGGAGGCGCAGCTCGCTGATCGGCGGGATGTCCACTTTTCCTTCAGGGGCGGCCGGGATGTAGATCTTGAACGTGGTGCCGCGGCCGGATTCGCTGTAGACGTTGATGAAGCCGCCGTGCCCCTTGACGATGGTCTGCACGGTCGCCAGGCCGAGCCCCGTGCCCTTGCCGACCTCCTTGGTGGTGAAAAAGGGCTCGAAAATCTTCTCCCGGATTTCCGCGGGGATGCCCGTGCCGTTGTCGATGATATGGAAAACCACATGCGGGCCGGGCCGGGCCTCGGGGTTGAGGAGGCGGTAGGCATCATCGATCAGCACATTTTCCGCCTCGATCCGCAGCTTGCCACCGCACGGCATGGCATCACGGGCGTTGACCGCCAGGTTGATGAAGACCTGGTGCAGTTGGGTATAGTCGCCCACAACCGGCCAGAGATTTGCCGGATACGCGAAATCAATCTCGATGGTCTTGGGCAGCGTGTCGCGCAGGAAGGACTCGATCTCGCGCAGCAAGTGTTTCGGGGCGATGGGGGCATGCTGACCCTCAAGACCACGGGAGAAGGCGAGCACCTGATTGACCATGTCGGCGCCGCGCTTGGCGCTGCGCTCGAAATTATCCAGCAGCTGTAACGAAGCCTCGTCGGTGGTGCGCTGGCGCAGCAACGACACGCCCATGAGGATCGGGGCCAGCACGTTGTTGAGGTCGTGGGCGATGCCGCCGGCCAGGGTGCCGATGCTGTCCAGCCGTTGCGCCCGCAGAAACTGCGCGGCCAGGAGTTTCTTTTCCGTGACATCCGCGGAAATGATAACGAAGGACTTCGGCCGGCCCTCTTCGTCGCGCAGGAGGGACCAGCGGCTGTCCACCGTGATTTCCTTCCGGTCGCGGGTGATGCGGGCCATTTCCCCGCTCCACTTCCCGGCTTCCAGCGTGCATTTCCGGGCAGCCTGGTATTGCTGGGGATCCTTGAAGGTGAGTTCGGCGAAGGAGCGGCCCAGCGCCTCCCGGTGGCTCCAGCCGTAAACGAGCTCCGCCCCGTGGTTCCAGAGCATGATGCGGTCCTCCAGATCCACCTGAATGATCGCTTCATTGGCGTTTTCGAGCAAGGCGGACTGCTGTTCGAGCAGATCGAGCGCCATCTTCTGTTCCCGGAGGTCGCGGGAAAAAGTTGAATAGTTCCGGATCTCCCCGGTGGGACTCCGGTGGGCGATGACGATCAGACGGACCGGGATCAGCAATCCCGAGCGGTGGCGGATGTAGGCATCACCCTGCCACGCCGGTTCGCGGTTGACGAGTGCGGTGACCCCGCGGGCCAACACCGTGCCGGGAGTCGGCGGGTAGAGATCGTCGAGGCGCAACCCGGTTGCCGGCTCCTGCGCCAAACCGATCAGGTTGCGCCCGGCAGGATTGACGTAGACCAATTGCCCGTCAGGACGGGCGACGCAGGCCAACGCGGGCAGCAATTCGATGATATCGGCGAAGTCGTCGCGCAATTGCTCGGAATGACCGAAGGGGTTGGTCGTGGAGAGCGCACCCGGCCGCGCGTTTTTGGCCGATTCCAGCGCGCGCTCGGTCTGCTGCAGCTTTTCACGTAACGCCAAGTTCTCGCGCCGCAATTGCTCGGTGCGGTTTTCCCCACCATCTTTCGAGGACTGCATTTATCAGCTGGTTGTTGCCGGCAAAGCAAACAACAGGGACAATATGCAGTGTGAATCGAAGATGGCAACGGCCAACTGTGCGACGGCGGCAAGCCGGTCCCAACACCGATCGAATGGGCGACACGCGCTTTTCTGGAAGAAGACAGCCTTCGTATTAATCCCCAGGCCTTTGCTGACGAGAGAAGCCGTGCAAAAATCGGCGTTGAGCGGACGGAAACATCCGGTGCGATCGACTCGTTCCGGCCTTCGCCTGCCAGCCGTGGCCTTGGCGAAGGCTGGCCGCAGCTCACTCGATGCGACCCTCATCAAACTCCATCAGGTCGGTGACGCTGATGATGTCGGCGGTGCGGTCTGGGCAGCCCATGACGGTGAGAGCCTCCTTGAGAAAATCGCGGCCGGAGGGCGTCATGCCCTTCTGGACGTATTCGCGGTTCCACTTGGCGACCCGGAGATCCTTCGGAAAAAGCGCGAGCAGGCGGCGGTCGATCTCGTCATCACCGAGGCCGGCGTCCATGCACTCGTGCACGACCCGCTCGACGGAGTTGGGGTCGATGCCGAGGTGCAGGCAGAGGAAGCGGTCCATGCCGCGCTTGTAGTTCTTGGCGTAGCTGGGCGGGAGCGCGCCGTGCTGCTTCACGTATTTGCACTTGGCGAGGAAGCGTGGCAGGTGGAGCAAGCCGGTGGCGCGGTGCGGTGCGTAGGCCGAAGGCAGGCAGGTGAGCACGTCGCCGGAGGATCCGGGGATGGGTTTGGAGGGCATGGCGCAGCGTCCATGTCGCCGCGCAACGCCCGACTTTCAACGCTGAACCTTCAGATTTTCCCCGGTTCCGCCCGGGCGGCGACGACCAGTTCTCGCAACCACGCACGTTCGTCGAAACTGCCCTCGTGCAAGCGCGCAGGGGCGAGACGCACCGCAACGAGCTTGAGCGAGGGGATGACCACGAGGCATTGCCCCCCTGCGCCGGCGGCGAGCCGGATGTCGCGCGGCAGGGTGTCATCAATCACATCGCGACTGATGACCGCCCCAACGGGGCCTTGCGCGGGCAGCCACCATGTGACACCGTAGCCCGGATTGGTTGTGGTGCCGACGAATAATTGCGCCAGCTTGCCAGGGGGAAGAACGTTCTGTCCGTCGCGCCGGATCATTTCGCCGAATCTCGCCCAATCGCGCGCGGTAAGGCGCGCGCCGTTCGACAAGTAGGGGTGTCCGGCTTCATCACGTTTCCACCCGGCTGGTTTGATGCGAAGTGGATAGAGAATGCGGCGGTCCAGGTAACCGGCCACGCATTCTTGGGTTGCCCCGAGCCGCAGCCGCAAGACCTCGCCAAAAACCTGGAAAGGCTGCGGACCGTATGAGAAAAGCTCGCCGGGTTGGGCCACGGCGTCGGCTTGGATCGCTTCTGCATAGGAAGGAGGTTGGCCGATCTGTCCGCCCGGAATCCCGCTCGTGAGCGTCAACAGCTGGCGGATGGTGATTTCACGGCGGGCGTCGTCACGCCATTCCTCAAGTATGTCGGACACCCTCTCATCGAGCGAGAGCAGCCCGTCTTCTTCTGCACACAGGGCGAGGACCCCGGCAAAGCTCTTCGTCCCGCACGCAAGCTCCGCGGCATGACCGGGGCCGGTATCAGCACGATAATCTTCGTGGACGACCTTGCCGTCCAACATGACGACCAGGGCAATTCCGTCCGCGACGGCGTGAATCTCGGTTACTCGGGTGAAGCGAGGGTCTGTCGGCCAGCCGGCAGCACCGGCCAGAGTCGTCAGCAGACCGCCTAGGAGTATGGCACGCATGACACCGTAACGTGGCAACCGGACGGTTTCTTTCGGAAAATTTCCAGGCAGATGCCGGACCGGTTGATTTTTGGGGCGATCCGGGCCGACATGACCTTAATGACGCGAGTCGGTGGGTGCGGATTACACCGCCCGTGCGGGACGTGCCAACGGCGGAACGCCCGCACGACAGCGTCGTGATCCAGGCGACCGGGCTAAAACAAGAAGGCGGGGTCAGGCCGGCCCCGCCCTGTGCGGCAATAATCGGGAAAGTGCTCAGAAGAACCGCACGGGCTTGGCCTGCATGCGGGCGTGTTCCTCGTCGGAACAGCCGGCGTTGGTGGCGACATCGGTCGCGGCGTCGGTGGGTTTCACGAGGTCGTTTGCGAGCATGTAGTTCTCGACCTCCTCGCCGGAGACGTCGGCGAGCATGACGCCGTCGATCTCGACGCAGGGCGAGAGGGGCTGGCCGGATTTGCGCACCATCTCCTCGTAGTTGGCGCGGTGGTTGATGATGTCGAGGTCCTCGAACGCGAGGTTGTATTTGCGCATGATGGCGCGGACCCCGTGGGACCATCCGCAATGCGGCTTGAGATAGGCTTTGATCTTCATCGGAAAGGGAGTGTTTGGGCGTGGCGCACCATAGGCGGACGCTTTTCTTCTTCAACTGAAAGTTTCGCGCCCTAGGGTCGGGGCCGTTGCCCGCACCCTTCCCCACCCTCGCACCCGCCCAAGCCTCGGCCTTCGCCCGGCTGGGGTTGGCCAATGTGCGGCGCGAATACCCGCACCTCATCCAGCACATGCTCAACGGCCCGGACGACGTGCGCGACGTGCGCGCGCTGCATCCGGCGTTTTACGGAAGCTACGACTGGCACTCGTGCGTCCACCAGCACTGGATGCTGGCGCGACTGGCCCTCATGTTCCCGGACCTGCCCGAACGCGCCGAGATCGACCGCGTGCTGCGCGGGCATCTGACGCGCGGGAACATGGAGGCGGAGGCGGAGTATTTCCGCGCGCCGGGCCGGCAGTTCTTCGAACGGCCCTACGGCTGGGCCTGGTTCCTCAAGCTCGCGCAGGAGATCGGCGGCTACGACCGGGAGCTGGAGCGCAACCTCGACCCGCTCGTGGACTACATCCGCGCAGGCTTCATGCGCTACCTGCGGAACCTCACGCATCCGGTCCGCAACGGCGTGCACGGCAACACGGCGGTGGCGGTGGCGCTCGCGCTCGGCCACGCCCGCGCGCACGACGACCAGGAGATGAAGCTGCTCTGCACGGCGCGCGCCGCCTATTGGTTCGGGCACGACACCGACTACCCGGCGCACTACGAGCCGTCGGGCGAGGATTTTTTCTCACCGTGCCTGACCGAGGCGGGGTTGATGGCGCGCATCCTGCCGCGCGACCAGTTCCTCGTCTGGTTCGGCAAGTTCCTGCCGCGGCTGGCCGACGGGCAGCCGGCGAGCGTGCTGCAGCCCGCGCCCGTCAGCGACCCGACCGACCCGAAGATCGCCCACCTCATCGGTCTCAACCTCAACAAGGCCTGGGTCTGGCGGCGGCTGGCGGCCATGATTCCGGCCGACGACCCGCGCGGCCGCCTTGTGCACAACGCCGCCCTCGCCCACTATGCCGCCTCGCTGCCCCTGCTGAGCGAGGAGGATTTCCACCGCGCCCATTGGCTGCCCTCGTTCGCGGTCTATTCGCTGACGGAGTGACGATTTTCGCCTAGCGGACACGGGGGCGCGGCGCATCATGCGGGCGCATGGCCACCATCGTCCTCCTGTTCCTTTCCAATGTGTTCATGACCTTCGCGTGGTATGGGCACCTGAAATGGTTCCACGACAAGCCGCTGTGGGCGGTCATCCTTGTTTCGTGGGGTATCGCGTTCGTGGAATACTGCCTGATGGTGCCGGCGAACCGGTTCGGCTACGGCAAGTTCACCGGTTACGAGCTGAAGATCATCCAGGAGGTCATAACGCTGGTGGTGTTCGTGGGTTTTGCCTGGTCCGTGCTGGGCGAAAAACTGAAGTGGAACTACGCGGTCAGCCTCGTCCTCATCTTCCTTGCCGTGTTTTTCGCCTTCGGCGTCAACCGGCCCGCTGCCCCGGGAGCCTGAAAGATCACTCCGCGCTTGCGCGTTATCAGGTGGAAGCGAAGCTGCTGACATAACGCTGTCACGCCCTGTGTTAAGCTAGCGCCCAACCTCAGATACGATCTCACCATGTCCAAAACCGCCGACAAAGCCCCCAAGGCCGAAACCAAGGCCCCCGCCCCCGACGCCGCCACCCGCAAGAATCTCGACCTCGCCGTCTCCTCCATCACGAAGCAGTTCGGCGAGGGCTCCATCATGCGCCTCGGCAGCGCGACTAAGATGAAGGTCGAGACACTCTCGACCGGGTCGCTCGCCATCGACCTCATGCTCGGCGTGGGTGGCCTGCCCCGCGGCCGCATCATCGAGATCTACGGGCCGGAGTCCTCCGGCAAGACCACCTTCTGCCTGAGCGTGATCGCCGAGGCCCAGCGCCGGGGCGGACTCGCCGCCTTCATCGACGTCGAGCACGCGCTCGATCCGAAATACGCCAAGGTCGTCGGCGTGAACCTCGACGACCTGCTCGTCTCCCAGCCCGACAGCGGCGAGGACGCGCTCAACATCATGGAGACGCTCATCCGGTCGAATGCCATCGACGTCATCATCCTCGACTCCGTCGCCGCGCTCACCACCAAGGCCGAGCTCGACGGCCAAATGGGCGACGCCACCGTCGGCGCGCAGGCCCGCCTGATGTCGCAGGCCATGCGCCGCCTGACCGCCGTCGTCAGCAAGACCAACTGCGTGTGCATCTTCACCAACCAGATCCGCGAGAAGATCGGCGTGATGTTCGGCAACCCCGAGACGACCTCCGGCGGCCGCGCCCTGAAATTCTTCGCCTCGATCCGCCTCGACATCCGCCGCAAGGACCAGCTGAAGACGCCCGAGGGCCGTGTCATCGGCAACCGCACCAAGATCAAGGCGGTGAAGAACAAGGTCGCCCCGCCGTTCACCGAGTGCGAGTTCGACATCATGTATGACGAGGGCATCTCCGCCACCGGCTCGCTGCTCGACCTCGGCCTCGACCACAAGGTGCTTGAGAAAAAGGGCGCCTGGATCGCCTTCAACGGTGAACTCGTCGGCCAGGGCCGTGAGGCCGCGAAGGATGCGCTCAAGCAGAACCCGCAACTCGCCGACAAGATCAAGCAGGCCATCCTCGCCAAGGTGAGCGTGAAGCCCGGCGACCCCGTGACCGGCGCCGCGCAAGAGTAAGCACGCTGGCCGTTCCGGGCGAAGCCGTCGCGAATCGCGGCGGCTTTTCTATTTGGAACGTGCAGCCAGCGGGATGACCACACGCAGCGCGGTATGGGTCTCGGAGAAGCTGCACACCTTGTTGTCCACGAGGCCGGCGGCACGTGCGGCCGCCATCACGTCGACGTCCTTGATCGTGGCCGTCTTGCCCTTGCGTGAAACGACCCAGATGGCCCCGGCGGGCCGGAGGCGTGATTTGAGCGATTTCAGCTTCGCCAGTTCCGATGCGCGGTCGGCGGCGTAGAAGATGATGTCGAGGCCGCTTCCGGGTTGGGTGGCGGGCGCGGCGCCGAGGCGCACGGTGGCTTCGCGCAGAAACACCGGATCGTCGATCCCGAGCACGGCCACTTTTTGGCCGGGCTTGAGGCCCAGCTTGTCGACGAGACTGCGTGGATGGCGGATTTTCACCGCCCATTTCTCGGCGGTGGTGCGATCACCGAGCATGAGCGTGGCAATGGGACCGTCGTGGGTGATGACGAGCACTCCTCCCTTCCCCACCTCGGCGGATTTCACGGACTTGAGAAAAATATCGAGCCGAGCCCCGCCGCGAAACGTGAGCTTTTCGGTATCGAGGTGCGCCTTGCCGGGGTGGGTCTTGCGACCGAGGCGGAGAGAACAGCTGGCTTCAAGGCCCATACCGGCCGAACATGGGATGATTTCCGGACAATTGCAGCCGTGAAGAAGGTGCATGTCCTGGGGATGGATTCCGATTCACGGTCATCTGCACGGATTTCTTTTTGCCTTGGATTGGACCCTGCGATTGCGTTGCCGGATGCTTTCGTCGACGGACACCATCGCCGCGCCGGCCACACCAACTGGCGTATCGGCGATCGCACTGGTGCGGGCCAGCGGCCCCCGGGCGGGCGAGCTGGCGCGGGAGATTTTCGGGGCCACTCCCCTGCCCCGCACGGCCGTGCACGGCGATTTTCGGGATCGGCACGGCGCGATCGTGGACGATGTGGTCGGCGTTTTCTTCGCCGGACCGAACAGCTACACCGGCGAGGACGCGCTGGAGATCAGCTGCCACGGCAATCCGTTTATTGTGCGGAAAATCATGGACGATCTGGTGGCGCGTGGGTGTCGCTGGGCGGAGCCCGGTGAATTCACGCGACGGGCCTTTCTGAACGGCCGCCTGGAGCTGACGCAGGCCGAAGCCGTGATGGATCTGATTCACGCTCGCAGTGAGGCCGCGCTGGAGGCCGCGAACCGGCAGCTGCGCGGCGCGCTCGGCCGACACCTGGCCCGGCTCGCCGCAAAGCTGGTGGATGTGCTCGCGCGCCTCGAGGCCTACATCGATTTTCCCGAGGAGGATTTGCCCCCGGAGGACCGCGATTTTGTGCTCCGGGAGATCGATGATTTGGCGCGCGAAACCGCCCGGCTCGTGGCGACAGGCCATTATGGGGAGATGCTGCGGCATGGCATCCGGACAGTCATCGTCGGCGAGACCAACGCGGGCAAAAGCAGCGTGCTGAACCGGCTGTTGGGTGAAAACCGGGTGCTGGTCAGCCCCGAGCCCGGGACCACGCGCGATTACATCGAGGCGGAATGGGTCGTCGGACGACATTGGTTGCGGCTCGTGGATACGGCCGGATTCCGGCAGCCCGGGAGCGAGATTGAACAGATGGGCATGGAGAAATCCCTCGAGCAAATCGGACGGGCCGACCTGTTTCTCTGGGTGGTAGACGGGACACGCCCCCTGCCCCTGCTTCCGCCCGCGGCGGCCAAGTGCCTGAATCACAAAAACACGGTTTTGGTCGCGAATAAAAGCGATCTCCCAGGCTATCGCGCACCCACGGGCACCAAGGAAAATATCCCGGCGATCAAATTTTCCGCCAAGACCGGAGATGGCCTGGATGATTTGATGAAGCGGATCGAGCAATTGTCCGAAGGATTCGCCCTTGCGATTGGCGAAGACCAACTGTCAGTCAGTGCCCGCCATGCCGAAGCACTCGCTCGCGCGCACAAAGGGTTTCAAGACGCTGCGATCGGCATGAAGGAAAAAAAGCCCATAGAATTGTTGGCCAGCGATTTAAGGGAATCCATGGCAGCAATCGGCGAAATATCAGGAAAGTTGGACAACGAGCGAATCCTAGATCGGCTGTTCGCCTCTTTTTGCATCGGTAAGTAGATTGATGTCGAAATACTAATTTTGATACGAATTTGAAAACGGAATTTGATGTTATTGTTTGTGGGGCAGGTCACGCTGGTGTGGAGGCTTGCTTGGCCGCATCGCGCATGGGGGCCTCCACCCTGCTCCTTACCGGCAATATAGACACCATCGCCCAGATGAGCTGCAATCCGGCAATCGGGGGACTGGCCAAGGGCCAGATCGTCCGTGAAATCGATGCGCTTGGTGGGGAAATGGCCATCAACACCGACTTAACCGCGATCCAGTTCAGGCTGCTCAACGAATCCAAGGGCCCCGCCGTGCAGTCGCCCAGGGCGCAATGTGACAAGAAAGCCTATCAGTTTCGCCTCAAGCATACGCTAGAACTACAACCCAACCTGCAGATCTTTCAGGCGACCGTGACGGGGCTGCTTTTCGAGAAGGGGCGAGTCGTTGGTTGCACTACGAACCTGGACATTGAATTTAGAGCCCAGGCGGTGGTTATTACAACGGGCACGTTTCTGCGCGGCCTGATGCATGTTGGGCAGAACAAGAACGAGGGCGGCAGGCTGGGGGACTTTAGCGCCAAGACCCTGTCCAACAGTCTTTTGTCAGCCGGCATTGAGCTGCAACGCCTGAAGACAGGAACCCCTCCGAGAATCTTGGGCAGGAGCATCGACTTTTCGGTTCTTCAGGAGCAGAAGGGCGACGCCAAGCCCACGCTTTTTGCCTTCCACGATACCCGGGAAAACAACCCGCTGTTCCATGTGGAACACACGGGCGAAAAGCGGCTCGGATGGGAGCCGGGCCGGGAACAAGTGTCCTGCTGGATAACCTATACCACAACGCGGTCAGCGGAGATCGTATCGAATAACCTGCACAAGTCCGCCATGTATTCCGGGCAGATTGAGGGAGTAGGGCCCCGCTACTGCCCGAGCATTGAGGACAAGATCGTCCGGTTCGCAGACAAACCGAGACACATGCTTTATCTGGAGCCCGAGGGCCGGACAACCAATGAGTATTACATCAACGGCCTTTCGACGAGCCTCCCCCTGGATGTCCAAATCGAGCTCGTCCATAGCATTCCTGGCTTGGAGAAGGCAGTGCTCCTTAGGCCCGCCTATGCGGTCGAATATGATTTTGCGCCCCCCCAACAACTCTGGCCTTCCTTGGAATCCAAAAAGGTGGAGGGGCTGTTCTTTGCCGGGCAGATCAATGGCACTTCGGGATACGAAGAAGCGGCCGGTCAGGGCTTGGTGGCGGGGGTGAATGCGGTCCAAAAGGTGAGGGGCGGGCAACCCATGATCATCGGCCGCGATGAGGGGTATATTGGAGTTCTGATTGATGATCTGGTGACCAAGGGAACGACCGAACCCTATCGTATGTTCACCAGCCGCGCCGAGCACCGCCTCCTCTTTAACCACGGCAGCGCAGAACTTCGGCTATACGAGCACGCCAATTATCACAAACTATTATCAAACAATAGGTTAAATAATATATCCCAAAAAATATCCTTGATCGATCAATGGGTGGCGAACTTGGAAAAGGAAAAGACCAAAGGCGGCACATGGGCTGATGCAATCCGCCGCGGGCTTCCACAAACCGAACTTCCGGCAGACTTCAAAAGTCAATCAGTGGCCGTGCAGGAGGAGGTGCTCTACCGTGTGATGCATCGGGGTTACCTGGAGCGCGAACACCGGCAGATCGCCAAGCTGCGGGAAGCGGAAAAAATCCGACTGCCGGCAGACATGGACTATCTTTCCATCCCCGGGCTGCGCCGGGAAAGCGCGCAAAAACTCCAGCAGCTCCGCCCGCTGACCTTGGGTCAGGCCGGGCGCATCAGCGGGGTCAATCCGGCCGACCTGAGCATCCTGATGGTGCGCGTGGCGGCCAGAACGCGCGCGGGCAACGGGGGCTGAGCCGCCCCCGCGGTGTCATTCGCTGTTGCAGGCGCCGGGAGCCTCTCCGCAATCGCAGCCGTGTCCCTGAAACCCGACTTCCTTGCCCGTATTGCCGAGCGCCGCGACCAGCTGCGCCGCGACTTGGCCGCGCTTCTGCCGGCCCCGCGGCCGATCACCTGGGAAATCGGCAGCGGCCACGGCCACTTCCTTGTGCGCTATGCGGCCGAGCACCCGGAGAAATTCTGCCTCGGGGTCGACATCCAGATCGAGCGCATCGAGCGGGCGAACAAGAAACGCGACCACGCCCGGCTCTCAAATTGCCATTTCGTCCGCGCCGAGGCGCGCGAGGTGCTGCATGCGCTGCCCGACGGCGTCACGCTGGCCGAAGTATGGATCCTCTTTCCCGACCCCTGGCCCAAGGCGCGGCACAACAAAAACCGGCTGCTGAGACCGGAGTTTCTCGAGGACTTGGCCGCGCGGGCAGGGGAGGGGACACCCCTCTATTTTCGCACCGACCACACGGAATACTTCCGGGAGGCCGAAGCCCGCATCCGCAGCACATCCGCTTGGCGCATCGATCCCGCCGCACCCTGGCCCATGGAACACGAGACGGTCTTTCAGGCACGCGCGCCCTCATACCATTCACTCATCGCGCTCAGGACAACACATCCAGCCAGACCAACAGCAGCAGTTGCGCCAGGGCTGCCGCCCCTAAAAGCACCCAAGTCGCCTGCGTGAAGACATCGCGCGCGAGCTTGCGCTCGCCGTTCGGGTAACGGGGTTGCGCGGTGCGGGCGAGGATGTCGGGAGACCGTTCTGCCACGGCTCCACCTTGCGCCGGCCCGAAGCCAGCGCAAGCGCACATCCGCGCGAATCATAAGTCAGGGCCGGAAATTTACGCTCCGGCCCTAATGAATCGGCCTTCCGATGCAGAATTCGGATTTCAAAGGTTGACGCCTTTCCGAGTGAAAACCTACCTAGATGCCCTTTCGCCCGTCGGTCCCACGACTGCACAGATGCCGAACACCACGAAACTAGCCAGCCTCCTCGTCGCTCTCGCCGCCGCCGCTACCGTCCGCGCGGAAGGCGTCTCTCCCAAGGCCGCGCCGCTGTTCGATCTGGGCGGCGGCTGGATCATCACCAACAGCATGGTGACCGGTTGGACGATCTCGGCGCTGATCATCTTCGGCCTCTTGTGGCTCGTCGGCAAACCGCAGCTACTGCCGACCAAGGGCCAGGCTGTCGTCGAATCGCTCATCCAGGGCCTGCGCGAACTTTTCGAGCCCATCGTCGGCAAGAAGGCCTTCCCCGCCGCCTTCCCGCTGCTCGTCACGTTGTTCGTGTTCATTCTCATCCATAACTGGATGGGCCTGCTGCCCGGCGTCGGCACTATCGGCTCCGGTTATGAAGACGCGCAGGGCCAATTTCATCTCACCAAGCCCTGGATCCGTCCGCACAACTCCGACTTCAACGGCACCATCGCTCTCGCGCTCATCTCCTTCGGCGCCTACCTCATCATCATCTTCAAATACGCCGGCCCGAAGCTCATCCTCTGGGACCTCTTCGGCAACAAGGCCGACAAGAAGGAGACGCCCGGCTGGCTCTATCCCGTGCTTTCGCTCGTGTTCCTCATCGTCGGCTTCATCGAGGTGTTCTCGATCGTCATCCGGCCGTTCACGCTGTCGGTGCGGCTCTTCGGCAACGTCTTCGGCGGAGAAAACCTCCTCCACGGCACCGGCTTTTTCCCGGTCTTCTTCTTCATGGAGCTGCTCGTCGGCCTGATCCAGGCCCTTGTCTTTACGCTGCTCTCCTCCGTCTACATCGGCCTCATCTGCAACCACGGCGACGATCACGATCACGCCCCCGAGGGAGACCACGCCGAGGCCCACCACTAGAATTTTCCGCCGGGAGCGTGCCCCGCGTGCGCACGGCGGCAACCACAACCACCAACCCATCCACCACATGTATCCGCTCATCGCTGAAATCACTGGCAACATCGCCAGCGCGTTCGGTCTGCTCGGCGCCGCCATCGGCGTCGGTCTCATCGGCCAGAAGGCCGCCGAAGCCGTCGGTCGCAACCCCGGCGCCTCCGGCAAGATTCTCGTCCAGGCCATCATCGGTATGGCGCTCGCCGAAGGTCTCGGCATTCTCGCGCTGTTCCTCGCCAAGTAAGAACCCTTCACCGGCGGCGCGGCCCCGCCCGCGCCGCCCTCCCTTTCCCGCCATGCTGACGACCCTCCTTCTCGCCGCCACCGACGCCCACGCTGCTGCCGCCGAAGCCGGCCTCGCCGAGAAATTCGGCATCGAGCCGAAGTATGTCGTCATGCAGGTGATCAGCTTCCTGATCCTCTTCGGCGTCCTCTACAAGTTCGCCATCAAGCCCACCATCGTGACGATGGAGGAGCGCAACAAGAAGATCGACGACGGCCTCAAATACACCGCCGAGATGCAGGCCAAGCTCGCCGCCGTCCAGCAGGAGAGCGCCGGCATCCTCAAAAACGCCTCGCTCGAGGCCCAGAAAATCGTCGACGAGGCCCGCAAGGCCGCGAAGGACTTCGGCGACAAGCAGCAGGCCGAGGCCCTCGCCCGCGCCGCCGACCTGCTGGCCAAGGCCCAGCAGGCGATTGAACTCGAGCACAAGAAAATGCTCAACGAGGCCCGCGGCGAGATCGCCCGCCTCGTTGTCGCCACCACCGAGCGCGTCCTCGCCAAGAAGCTCTCCGACACCGACCGCGCCGCCTACAACGACACCGCCACCAAGGAGCTCACGAACGTCTGATGGCCGCCGACAAACAGACCAAGCGCCTCGCCAAGCAGCTCTTCCGGCTCAGTGTCGTCGACGGCGCCGTGTCCGCCGACCGCGTCGCCGGCGTCCTCGGCTGGATCGAGAAGCACACGCCCCGTCATCCGCTGGCGCTGCTCCGCAATTACCACCGCCTCGTCAGCGCCGAGATCGCCCGGTCCCGTGCCGTGGTCGAGCACGCCGGCCCCCTGAACGACGCCACGCTCCGGATGATCGAGATCGCCATGACCAGGAAATACGGCCGCGCCATCACCTCGGTCGCCCGCCCGCAGCCCCGTCTCCTCGCCGGCCTCCGCGTCCGCGTCGGTTCCGACGTCTACGAGTCCTCCGTCGCGGGCCAGCTCGCCACCCTTTCCGCTTCCGTCTAATCCCACCTGAAGTTCTTCAACCCAAACTTCCCACCTCAACTTTAGCGCCCCGCGCCCATGAGCAACGTCATCGAACAAATCGAACAACAGATCGCCAAGCTCTCCACCAAGGCGGTCAAGAAGAACACCGGCACCATCCGGACCGTCGCCGACGGCGTGGCCAAGATCGAGGGCCTCTCCGACGTGATGTATAACGAGATGGTCCAGTTCCCGGGTGGCGCCATCGGCATCGCGCTCAATCTTGAGGAAGACGAAGTCGGTTGCGTCGTTCTCGGTGACGTCTCGGGCCTGAAGGAAGGCGACGAGGTCCAGACGACCGGCAAGCTCCTCTCCGTCCCCGTCGGCAAGGCGCTGCTCGGCCGCGTGGTCGACGCCCTCGGCCGCCCGGTCGACGGCAAAGGCCCCATCGACGCCAAGGAATTCTATCCCGTCGAGAAGATCGCCCCCGGCATCATCGTCCGCAAATCCGTCAGCCAGCCCGTCTTCACCGGCATCATGGCCATCGACTCGATGATCCCGATCGGCCGCGGCCAGCGCGAGCTCATCATCGGCGACCGCGGCACCGGCAAGACCACCATCTGCATCGACACGATCATCAACCAGGCCCGCATCAACAAGGTCGGCCTCGCCTCGGGCGACAAGAACTTCCGCCCGATGTATTCCATCTACGTCGCCATCGGCCAGAAGCAGTCCAACGTCGCCCGCACCATCGCCGCCCTCGAGGCCGCCGGCGCGCTCGAATACACCATCATCGTTGCCGCCCCCGCCGCCGACAACCCCGCCAACCAATACCTCGCGCCCTTCTCCGGCGCCGCCATGGGCGAGTGGTTCATGGAAAACGGCATGGACGCCCTGATCGTCTACGACGACCTCTCCAAGCACGCCGTCGCCTACCGCCAGATTTCCCTCATCCTCAAGCGCCCCTCCGGTCGCGAGGCGTATCCCGGCGACGTGTTCTACCTGCACAGCCGCCTGCTCGAGCGCTCGGCCCGCCTGGCCGGCAAGGGCTCGCTCACCGGCCTCCCCATCATCGAGACGCAGGCCGGCGACGTGTCCGCCTATATCCCGACCAACGTCATCTCCATCACCGACGGCCAGATCTTCCTCGAGACCGACCTCTTCAACCAGGGCATCCGCCCCGCCGTCTCCGTCGGCCTCTCCGTCTCGCGCGTCGGCTCCGCCGCGCAGATCAAGGCCACCAAGCAGGTCGGCGGCAAACTCAAGGGCGAGCTGGCCCAGTTCCGCGAGCTGGCCGCCTTCGCCCAGTTCGGCTCCGACCTCGACGCCAAGACCAAGGCCACCCTCGACCGCGGCTCCCGCATCGTCGAGCTCTTCAAGCAGCCGCAGCTCAACCCCATCGCCATCGAGGTGCAGGCCGCCATCCTCTGGGCCCTGCAGAAAAACTACTTCGATTCCATCGAGGTGAAGAACATCGTCGCCGCCTCCAACTCGCTGAAGGACTTCCTGACCAGCCGCAAGGAGGCCCTCCTCGCCACCATCCGCACCAAGGCCGCCCTCGACGCCGAGATCGAGGCCGGCCTGAAGGCCGCCTGCGACGAGTGGAAGAACACCTTCGCGGCCAAGGGCTGAAAAACTGAAGGACTGAAAGGCTGAACCCCAGTGCGCGCACCATGTTTCACGAACAAGGCGACCTTCGCAAACGGACGTTCCATTTGGGGCGTCGCGTTGCACGCCTGTTTGCCGCGCTTCCAGCCCGCAACCGCCTCGCGCAAATCTACGGCGAACAGCTTGTCCGCGCTGCCAACTCCGTCGGCGCGAATTACCGCGAGGCCCAACGCGGACGTTCTCGCGCGGAATACCGCTCCAAGTTGGGCGACTGCCTGCGCGAAGCCGACGAAACGCTGCATTGGCTCGAATGCCTTGAGGCCGACGGCCTCCTTCCGTCCAAGCGCCTTAGCGCGCTCAAACAGGAGACCGATGAGCTCATCGCTATTTTCGTCAGTCTCCTCAAATGAGGTTCACATGATCTTCAGCCCTTCAGCTTTTCAGTCTTTCAGCCTTTCCTGATTCATGGCCTCCACACGCGACATCCGCCGGCGCATCAAGTCGGTCAAGAACACCCGCCAGATCACCAAGGCGATGGAACTGGTCGCGGCCTCGAAGATGAAGAAGGCGCAGCAGGCCGCCATGGCCGGCCGGCCCTACGCCCAACTCATGGCTGACATGCTCGCCGCGCTTGCCGGCCGCGTCGACGAGTCGCTCCACCCCTTCCTCGTGCAACGTCCGGTCAAGACGCGTGGCATCCTGCTCGTCACAACCGACAAGGGCCTGTGCGGCCCGCTCAACGCCAACCTCTTCAAGCTCGTCACCGACGTGAAGGGACCGGCCAAGTTCGTCGCCATCGGCCGCAAGGGCGCGCAGTTCCTCGCGCGCACGCGTCGCGACGTCCTCGCCGATTTCGCCGTCCACGACCGCGTTCCCTTCGCCGAGGTCAAGACCGTCGTCGAGTTCATGGTGAAGCTCTACCTTGAGGGCGCGGTCGACACGCTCGAAGTCATCTACCCGCGCTTCAAGAACACGCTGGTGCAGGAGCCGATCCACCGACCCGTCCTGCCCCTCACCAACGTCGCTGACTTCGTCGCCCAGCTTCACGCCGAGACCGGGGCCAAACCCGCCGCCGACACCCGCGGTATGCTCTTCGAGCCCGACGCGCAGACCGTGCTGGAGGCACTGTTGCCGTTCTACGTCAACCGCTACGTCTACCAGCTGATCCTCAGCGCCAAGGCCTCCGAGCACAGCGCCCGCATGGTGGCCATGAAGACCGCGAAGGACAACGCCACCAATCTGATCGGCGACCTCACCCTCGAATACAACAAGGCCCGCCAGGCCGGCATCACGCAGGAAATCCTCGAGATCGCCGCCGCCCAGTTCGCCGCGTCCGCCTAGACCCATCTTTCCAACCCCGCACCCACTTCCGTCATGAGCAACCAAGGAAAAATCGCCCAAGTCATCGGCGCCGTCGTCGACGTGCAGTTCGCCCAGAACGCCGTCCCTCCCATCTACCAGGCGCTGACCGTCGACTTCACCGTCGCCGGCAAGAAGGAGACACTCACGCTCGAGGTGCAGCAGCATCTTGGTGAAGGCGTCGTCCGCACCATCGCCATGTCCTCTTCCGAGGGCCTCGTGCGCGGCATGACCGTCGCCGACTCCGGCCGCCCCATCTCGGTGCCGGTGGGCGAGGGCGTCCTCGGCCGCATCTTCAACGTCACCGGCGACCCCGTCGACGGCAAGGGCGCCGTGCCGCACCAGAAGCGCTACCCCATCCACCGCGAGCCGCCCAAGCTCGTCGACCAGGACGTCAAGGCGACCATCCTCGAAACCGGCATCAAGGTCATCGACCTGATCTGCCCCTTCGTGAAGGGCGGCAAGGTCGGCGCCTTCGGTGGCGCGGGCGTCGGCAAGACCGTCGTCATCATGGAACTCATCAACAACATCGCCAAGGCGCACGGCGGCTACTCCGTCTTCGCCGGCGTCGGTGAGCGTTCCCGCGAGGGCAACGACCTTTACCACGAGATGTCCGAGTCCAAGGTCATCGTGCAGGACGACATCGCCAAATCCAAGGTCGCCCTCGTCTACGGCCAGATGAACGAGCCCCCGGGCGCCCGCATGCGCGTCGCCCTCTCGGCCCTGTCCATGGCCGAGTATTTCCGCGACGAGAAGAACCAGGACGTGCTCCTCTTCGTCGACAACATCTTCCGGTTCTCCCAGGCCGGCTCCGAGGTGTCCGCGCTTCTCGGCCGCTCGCCTTCCGCCGTCGGTTACCAGCCGACCCTCGCCAACGAGATGGGCATCCTGCAGGAACGCATCACCTCCACCAAGAAGGGCTCCATCACCTCCTTCCAGGCCGTCTACGTCCCCGCCGACGACCTCACCGACCCCGCCCCCGCCAACACCTTCGCGCACCTCGATTCCACCATCGTGCTTGAGCGCGCCATCGCGGAACTCGGCATCTATCCCGCCGTCGATCCGCTGGCTTCCACCTCCAAGGCCCTCCAGCCCGACATCGTCGGCGAGGAACACTACAAGGTCGCCCGCGAGGTCCAGCGAGTCCTCCAGCGCTACAAGGACCTGCAGGACATCATCGCCATTCTCGGCCTCGACGAGCTTTCGCCCGAGGACAAGCAGACCGTCTACCGCGCCCGCAAGATCCAGCGCTTCCTCTCGCAGCCGTTTGCCGTCGCGGAGGTTTTCACCGGCACCCAGGGCAAATACGTCTCGATCAAGGACACCATCCGCGGCTTCAAGATGATCCTCGACGGCCAGCTCGACGACGTCGCCGAGACCGATTTCTACATGAAGGGCGGCATCGATGAGGTTCTCGCCGCCGCCGGCAAGAAGTAATCCCCCATGCCCCTTACGCTCGAAATCGTCACTCCGGAAGCGAAGGTCTATTCCGACACCATCGACTCCGTCGTCGTCCCGACGGTCGAGGGCGAGATCGGCGTCCTGCCCGGCCACATCCCGCTACTCACGCAGGTCGCCGACGGCGAATTGCGCGTCACCAAGGGTGCCTCGACCCAGCTTCTCGCCGTCAGCGGCGGCTTCGCCCAGATAGAGGGGGACACCGTCCGTGTCCTCGCCGAGCACGCCATCGATGAGGCGAAGATCGATGAGAACGCTGTTGAGGCCGCCATGAAGCGTGCCGAGCAGGAGCTGAAGGAGGCTAAGAACATCGACCCGCAGCAATACGAGCACCTGCAGGGCCTCATCCGCTACAGCGGCGTCCAGCTCGCGGTCAAGCGCCGCAAGCGCTGACCCGCCGCTTCGATTACCGGCCCGGCTTTGCGGCCGGGCCTTTTTCTTTGCGGGGCAGCGCGCGGGCGCGGCGACCTGCGGCGGCCAATTTCCCGCCGCCAGCGGGTGGATTGCCGTCGTTCGAAGGGCCATACTCCTCGTGGTCTTTCCGGTTGAAACCGGAGGCCAACTCACCTTCCTTCACGCCGCGATGTCCGCCATCCACCCGCGCTCGCCCCTCTGCCAGCTCCCCGCCGGAGCCATGGGGCGTATTTGCGCCATCGAGGGCGACGAGGGCTTCTGCCAGCGCCTGCGCGAGATGGGCTTTGGCGAAGCCGCCTTGGTCACCAAGATTTCCGGCCGCACCACCAGCCTCTGTGAGGTCAACGGCACGCGCATCGCCCTCAATCACGGCGCCGCCATGTCCATTCTGGTGGAACCGTTGCCGGCCGGCGCCCGCTGAACCGGCGGTTCCGGTGCGCCGCCCGTGAAGCTCCCCGCCCACATCACGCTGGCCGGCTTGAAACGCCCCGGCACCGGTCCGGAGCGCACTCCCGTCTACGCCGTCGTCGGCAACCCCAACTGCGGCAAGACCACCCTCTTCAACGCCCTCACCGGACTGCGCCAGAAGGTCGGCAACTATCCCGGCGTCACCGTCGAGAAGAAGATGGGCATCACCTACTCGCAGCACGGCCGCCCCATCCAGATCATCGACCTGCCCGGCGCCTACTCGCTGGCCGCCCGCTCTCCCGACGAGGCCGTGTTGCGCGATGTCCTCCTCGGCCGCCGGGCCGACACCCCGCAGCCGGACCGCATCATCTGCGTTGTCGATGCCTGCAATCTCGAGCGCAACCTCTACCTCGTCCACCAGGTCCTCGACCTCGGCCGGCCGGTTGTCATCGCGCTGAACATGGTGGATCTGGCCGCCGCGGCCGGCATCTGCGTCGATCCGCAGCGACTGGAGGCCGAGCTTGGCGTGCCCGTCGTTCCGACCGAGGCGGTCCACGGCAAGGGCCTCGTGCCCCTGCGCCTCGCGATGAGCCGCATCGAACTGCCGCTCGCCAAACACCGCTGGGACGTGCCGGCCGACATCGCCCCCGCCGTCGCTGCGCTCCAGGTCTCGCTCACCGAAAACGACGGCCGCCCGCCGCTCATCGCGCGCGCCGAGGCCTTGCTCCTGCTAACCGATTTTGATGCCGTGCGCGTCGCCGGTTCCACGCCGCACAGCCCGCAGACCGCCGCCGTCCTCGCGCATTGGAGGAAAAGATTCGAGGAGAACGGGACCGACTGGTCCGGCCTGCTGATCCGCAGCCGCTACGAGGCCATCAACCGTCTCTGCGCGGGCGTCATCCGCCGCCCTGCCGAGCAGGGACTTTCATTCACCGATCGGGTCGACGCGGTCCTCTGCCACTCGATCTGGGGTTGGCTGTTTTTTGCCGGCCTGATGGCTGCGGTGTTCTTCTCCATCTTCTCCCTCGCCGAGTATCCGATGAACTGGATCGACTCCGGCGTCGCGTCGCTCGCCGACAGGGTCAAGGGCGCGATGGCGGCCGGCGACCTTCGTGACCTCATCACCGACGGCGTCATCGGCGGCGTGGGCGGCATCGTGATCTTCCTGCCCCAGATCCTCATCCTGTTTTTCTTCATCGGTCTGCTCGAAAGCACCGGCTACATGGCCCGCGCCGCCTTCATCATGGACCGGCCGATGAGCAAGGTCGGCCTCCACGGCAAGTCCTTCATCCCGCTCCTCGGCTCCTATGCCTGCGCCATCCCCGGCATCATGGCCACGCGCACCATCGAGAACGCCAAGGACCGCCTCGTCACCATCCTCGTCGCCCCGCTCATGAGCTGCTCCGCGCGCCTGCCCGTCTATCTGCTCATGATCGCCACGCTCCTGCCGGGCGAGGCCATGCCCGCGGCCACCAAGGCCGGCATCATGCTGGCGATGTATGCCCTCGGCACCGCCGGCGCCTTCGGTTTCGCCTGGCTGTTCAAGCGCACCCTGTTCCAGAGCGCCCCGCCGCTCATGATCATGGAACTGCCGCCGTTCCAGCCCCCGCGCCTGAAGGAAATCCTCCGTCAGATGGCCGAACGCGGCTGGCTCTTCCTCAAGAACGCCGGCACCATCATCCTCGGCATCTCCATCGTGCTCTGGTTCCTCACCACCTATCCGAAGCACCCCGATCCCGCCGCCACGCCCACCCAGCAGATCGCGCACAGCTTCGCCGGCCAGGCCGGCCATCTCCTCGAGCCCGTCATCAAGCCTCTCGGCTTCGACTGGCGCATCGGCATCGGCCTCATCACCTCGTTCGCCGCCCGCGAGGTGTTCGTCAGCTCGATGGGCGTTATCTTTGGCGTCGAGGGCGCGGACGAGGACACCACGCCCTTGCGCGACGCCCTACGCGCGGCCACCTGGCCCGACGGCGCCGCGCTCTTCACCCCGCTCGTTTGCATTACGCTCATGGTGTTCTATGTTTTTGCCATGCAATGCATGAGCACCCTCGCCATCGTGAAGCGCGAGACCAACTCCTGGCGCTGGCCGCTTTTCCAGACCGCCTACATGACCGGCACCGCCTGGCTACTTTGCCTGCTCGTCTACCAGGCGGGCCGCGCCCTGGGTTTCTGACATGAATTCGGACCTCCAGACCATCCTCGCCCTCGGCGTCGTCGCCCTCGCCGCCGGCCTGCTACTGCGCTCGTGGCTGAGGAAAAAATCCTCGCCCGGTTGCGGCAACGACACCTGTTCCGCCGTCACGCCCGAGATCAAAAACCTCAAAAAACGGCTCGGCGACCGCTGATCCACATTACCTGTGCGAGTTTCGGTTGGGCAGGTGGTCGTCGCCGTCCTCGGCGACGACAGGCGTCGGCTGGGACGCCGACGCCCACCTATTATACTGAAATCAAAATAAGCTGCTACCCTGTGGTCCGCACCAGCGTGATCACGCACTCGAGGTGCCGCGTCTGGGGGAAGAGATCGAAGGGCTGCACGGCCTTCAGGTGGTAGCCCGCGGCGGTGAAGAGCTTCAGGTCGCGCATCTGCGTGGCCGGGTCGCACGAGACATAGACGACGGCGCGCGGCCCGAAGGCAAAGAGCTGCCGGAGGAACGGCTCATCACAGCCCTTGCGCGGCGGATCGATGACCACGACGGTGTCCGCTCCGGGGAAGTCCGGCCCGAGCCCGGCAAAGATTGTCGCCGCATCGCCCGCGAGGAATGTGGCGTTGGTGATGCCGTTGGCCGCGGCGTTCTCGCGGGCGAATTTCACCGAGGTTTCGCTCACCTCCACGCCGGCCACGCGTCCGAACGCCGGGGCGCAGGCCAGCGCGAACAGTCCGCTCCCGCAATAGGCGTCGACGAGGCACCGCGCGCCGCTGGCGGCCGCTTGTTCGCGCACATAGGCCGTGAAGGCCGGCAGGATGAACGGGTTGTTCTGGAAAAAATCCCGCGCGAGGAAATGCAAACGGAGCGGTTTGGCCTGGCTGGCTTGTTGTGGGAGCGAGCTTGCTCGCGACAGGTTCGGTTCGCGAGCAAGCGCGCTCCCACAGCTTGTGGTTTCAATCACTTCATGAATGATGGCGTCGTAATCCGTGACCACTCCTTCCTGGGCATGGCGCAACAGCAGCGTGGCATCGCGCTTGTATTCGCCGGCGGCCAGACGCGCGCGGGTCTTGGCCCGCACTTCAGTCAGCTTCTCGTTGATCTCCGGTGTGGCGATCGGACATTGCGGCACATCAACCAGATCAAAGCGCGTTCCTTGCTTCAGGAAGCCTATGGGCGGGAGGGCGAGTCCTCCGGACGAGCCGTCGGCCCGCGGTTCACCGGGACGGTTCGCCCTGCCCGCTTGAAAATGCGGCGTGAGCTTCGACCGGTAGCCGAATTCCCGCGGCGAAGGCACGGTCGGGGCAACGGGGAAGTCCAACCCGGCCATGTGCCGCAGCAGTTCCTCCACCTGCCGCTGCTTCCAGCGGAGCTGCTCCGCGTAGGCGAGGTGCTGGTATTGGCAGCCCCCGCAGGCGCCGAAGAGCGGGCAGCGCGGCGCGATGCGGTGCGGCGACGGTGCGAGCACTTCCATCAGGTCGGCTTCCGAGTAATTCTTGTGGTTGCGATAGACGCGCGCCCGCACCTTTTCTCCCGGCAGCGTGAAGGGGACCATGATTACCCAGCCCGTTGCGGGCTGGGTTGGCTGAAGGCTGAGCGCTGAAGGCTGAGCGCTCGGCAATGCCACCCGCCCGAGGCCGACGCCGAGATTCGTGAGCGTGGAAATCTCCAGCTCGATCTCGGCATGATAGGCAAAGGGATGGTCGTTGAACTTTTTCTTGGCCACGAGACGCACGAAAATTCACAAAAACTAAGGGTTCCCAATCCTTTTTCTGTCTCTTAGTGCTTCTTCGTGGCCAGCCCCCCGGAGAAGATCACCAGCCTGCAGAACCCGCGCGTGAAGCAACTCGTGCGGTTGCGCGAGCGGCACGAGCGCGATGACACCGGCTTGTTCCTCGTCGAGGGCTATCGCGAGGTCCGCCGCGCCCTCGAGAAGAGCATCCGCCTCCGCGAGGTCTATTTCTGTCCCGACTGGTTCTTGGGAGAAAATGAGCGGCCGCTGCTCGAACAGGCCCGGCAGGCGGGAGCCCAGCTCTTCGAGTTGTCCAAGGAGGCCTTCGCCAAGGTGTCCTATCGCGACCGCCCCGACGGGCTGCTCGCCGTGGCCCCGCAGTGGAAGCGCGGCCTTGGAGACCTCGCCCTCAGCCCGAACCCGTTCCTGCTCGTGGTCGAGTCGATTGAGAAACCCGGCAACCTCGGCACCATTTTGCGCAGCGCCGATGCCGCCGGCGTGGATGCCGTCATCGTCTGCGACGCCGTCACCGACATCTTCAACCCCAACGTCGTCCGCTCGTCCACGGGCGTGCTGTTCAACGTGCCCGTGGTCGTGTCCGATTCCACGGCGGTGCACGGCTGGCTCCGCGAGAAGGGCATCCGCATCGTCGCCACGACGCCGGATACGCCCCACCTCTACACCCAGACGGATCTGCGCGGACCGCTCGCGGTCGTGATGGGCAGCGAGCAATACGGGCTGAGTCAATTCTGGCTCAAGGAGGCCCATGCCCTCGTGCGCATCCCGATGGCCGGCCAGGCCGATTCGCTCAACGTCGCCATGGCGACGATCATCACGCTCTTCGAGGCCGTCCGCCAACGTGGCGGGTAGCAGACCATAGGTTTGACGCTTGCCCAGAGTGATGATGTAATTACTTTGTGGTCATGCAGACCAAGATTGTGCCCATCGGAAATTCGCGCGGCATCCGCATCCCGAAGGCGATGCTGGAGCACTGCGGCTTTGGCGAAACCGTGGAGCTCGAAACCAAGAATGGTGCGTTGATCGTGCGACCCGTCGACTCCACGCGCGCCGGCTGGAGCGCGGCCTTCGCCGGAATGGCCGCGGCCAAGGACGATCTTATGGTGCAGGAGGCTCCGCCGGCGTCCACGCGGTTCGACGCGGAGGAATGGGAATGGTAGTCCAGCGCTTCGATGTCTGGCTGGTGAACCTCGATCCGACCGTCGGCAGCGAGATCAGAAAAACCCGTCCGGCCCTGGTGCTATCGCCCGATGAGATGAACGCGCACATCAACACCATCATCATCGCACCGATGACGACCAAGGGCCGCGAATACCCCACGCGCGTGCCGTGCGTGTTCCAAGGCAAATCAGGTCAGGTGGTGCTCGACCAACTCCGCACCGTGGACAAGCAACGCCTGGCGAAGAAACTCGGCCGCCTCGACGAACAAACGGCGAACGCGGTTCTGGATATTCTCGGGGAAATGTTCGCCAAGTAGCCGTGCAGCTCGGCTGCCTTTGGGTGTTGGTTCCCAGCGCGGCGGTTGATTTTCCACGGCAATCCGGCTTTCATCCGCCCATGCGTCCCTTGGTCCTGTTTGCAGCCATGCTCGGGCTTTCCGCCCGGGCGGTTGAACCGCTCGTCCCGCTCGAGACCTTCTTCGGTTTGCCCACGATCCGCGAGCCCGAGCTGTCGCCGGACGGCACGCACCTCGTTCCGACCCGTTGACCCATGCCCTACGACCCCCAGATGGAGGCCAAAGTCCGCGCCGAGTGGCTCGACGACGCCACCTGCGCGGCTTGGCGGCGCTGGCACGACAAGTCGGTCTATTTCTGGCGGGAATTGAACGCCGCCCTTCTTGCCCATGCGGCCCTCGCGCCGGGAAAACGCGTGCTCGACCTTGCCGGCGGCACGGGTGATCCCGGCCTGGAAATCGCCCGACGCGTGGCCCCCGGCGAAGTGGTGATCACCGATTTTGCGCCCCAGATGGTGGAGATTGCCCGCGGGTTCGCCGCGCGCGATGGGTTGACCAACGTCACCTGCACAACGGCCGACGCCCACGCGCTGCCGTTCCCCGACGCTGCGTTCGATGTGGTGACCTGTCGCCTCGGCATCATGTTTTTCTGGGACAGCGCCCGCGCTCTCGCCGAGGTGCGCCGCGTGCTGAGGCCCGGGGGCCGCGCCGTGTTCCTTGTCTGGGGCCCGCCCGAACAGAACGAATTCATCCGGCTCGTCACGGGGCCGTTCAAGAAACGCCGCCCTCCGCCGGGCGTTTCGCAGCAATTCAGTTATGCCGCCCCGGGCAAACTCGGGGGAGAGCTGCGGGCGGCCGGATTTGCGTCCGTCGTGGAGGAAACCCGCACCGTCCGCATTTCCTGGCCCGGAACCCCGGAGGAGCTATGGCAGCGGCAATACGAGGTTTCCGCGCCGATGCGGCCGTATTTCGACAGTTTTTCGGGGCATGAGCGCGCCGAGTGCGTGGCCGAGGTGATTGAAGGGCTGCGCGGCCATCACGACGGCCGCGAAATCCCCCTGCGGGTGCCGATCATCGTCGGGGCGGGCGGGAACTGAAGCTCAGTATGCGTTCCCGGCGCGGTAATGGGCGATCAATGCCGCCGTGCCGTCCGCCATGGAGACGAGCGGATGGTAGGAGAGATCGCGGCGGGCGGCATCGATCTTGAACCAGTGGTCGGTGCCCAATTCCTTGGCGACAAAACGTGTCATCGGCGGCTCACCCTTGAGGGGCAGCAGGGTCCAGAGCGCCTCCAGCAGGCCGCCCGCGGCATAGGCCACGGGCACCGGCACGCGGCGCCGGATCTCCGGGAGGCTGACGCCGCGCAACAGCTCGTTGATCCAGTCCCAAAGGACGACGGGCTCGCCGTTGGAGATGAAGTAGGCCTTGCCGCCGGCGGGATGTCCGGGCTGGGCGAGGGCGCCCTCGGCCAGCAGGTGCGCGTCGACCACGTTGGCGATGTGGGTGATGTCGACTTTGTTGCGTCCGGAACCGACGATCTTCAGCCGGCCCGATCGCGCGAGGGCCATGACGCGCGGCACGACGTTCCTGTCGCCCGGGCCCCAGACGAGGTGCGGCCGAAGCGCGAGGGTGCGAAAATCCGGGCGGTTCGCCCCCAGGACAAGACGCTCCGCCTCGGCCTTGCTGGTGGGATAGGCGCAGGGCGCCGCGGTGCAGAGCGGGGCGCTCTCGTCCACGCCGGCGAGGTTGCCGCCGTTGAAGACCACGCTCGGCGAGCTGGTGTAGACGAAGCGCGGCACCTTGGCCTCCTGCGCGGCCGCGAGCAGCAGACGTGTGCCTTCCACGTTGACCCGGAAAAACTCCTTGGCCGGACCCCACACCCCCACGCGGCCCGCGACATGGAAGACGGTGTCCGCCGAGCGGCAACCGCGCGCGAGGGCGTGCGCGTCGTGCAGATCGCCCGGGACGACTTCCGCGCCGCGTGCTTCCAGTTCAGGCAGCGGCCGGCGGGAGAGCACGCGGACGCGGCGACCCTCGGCCAGCAGTCGCTCCGCGAGCTTGCCGCCGATGAAACCGCTGGCGCCGGTGACAAAGACGGGAAAGTTGGTCTGGAGGGAAAGCCGGGGCATCAGCGGGGCGGAGTATCGCCGGGTGTCGCAGTGGCGTCCATCCTGTAGCCGGGCTGCGTGGCGGCCCAGCGGGCGAGGGCGAGGCGGTGGATCTTGGCATTGTGGCGGACATCCACCGGGAGGGCGGGGTGGAAATAGAAACGGGTGATGCCCGCCGTGTGCGCGTGTCGTTGCGCCAGGACGCGCAATTCCCGGGCGAGGGTGGCTTCGTCGACGCCGGACTCCGCGGGCTGCGCCACCAAGGCCGGTTCCTGTCGGCCAGTTTCCCCGAGTCCGATCAATGCGCAGCGCGCCACCCGCGGGTGCCCGCGGAAGACCTGCTCGCACGGCTCCGTGTGCAGGACCCCCGCGGCGGTTTCGACCCGCTCGGCGATGCGACCGCAGAACCAGAGACGGCCCTGCGCATCAAGATAGCCGGCGTCGCCCATGCGGTGCCAGATGCGGGGTCCATCGGGGATCTTGGCCGCCGCTGTGGCCTCGGGCAGGGCGTCGTAAGCCTTGGTGACCGTCGGGCCGGTGACGATGATCTCGCCGATTTCGCCCGTGGGCAGCTCACGGGTCTCCGCGAGGGAAGCGAGCGGGCCGTCGTGCAGGGCGATGATCTTCACCTGGTTTTCGGCCAGCGGACGTCCGACAAGTGAACCGGCAGTGGGGTGAGCCGGCACCTCGTCGGCGGCGACCGAGGCGACGGGCAACACTTCCGTCGCGCCATACGGGCTGTGGAGCTGCCCGTTGGGCAGGACGCGCGCGGCGTCGGCCCACAGCGAAGCCGGCACGGCCGCGCCCGCACTGAGCACGCGGCGCAGCGAGGGCAGGGCGAGATTCTGCGCGAGACAGTGGTCAAAGATCTTGCGCCACAATGTAGGCGAACCGAAGGAGTTGGTGACACTCTCCTGCTGGATGGCCTGGACGATCTTCGCCGGATCCACGGCGGCAGGGCGCGAGGGGTCGATCTCGGGCACGACGGTCGTCATACCGAGCGCGGGATTGAAAAGCGCGAAGATGGGCAGCATCGGCAGGTCGACCTCGCCCGGCCGGATATCGTAGGTCTCGCGGATCAGGCGCACCTGGGCCTCGAACATGCCATGCTCGTAGCAGACGCCCTTGGGCGCGCCGGTCGAGCCGGAGGTGAACAATATCGCCGCAAGGTCACCAGCCTCGACTTCACAACATTGCAGGGCCGGCCCTTGTGGCCGGGTCACCGGCGGTCCGCCGACAAGCGGCGACCCTGCAGAAGACATCCGACCCGTGGGCGCGCCGGAAACCCACACGCGCACCTTGACCGAGGCGAATGCCGGGCGAAAAATATGGCTGAGGATCTGCGCCAGGGGGATGCCGAGCAGCACCCGCGGACGCGACCGGGCCACGCAGGCGAGGAATTGCTTCCGGCCCATGCCGGGGTCGATGATGACCGGGACGGCGCCGAGCTTGAACAGCGCGAAAGCCGCCGCGATGAGCGGCAGGCCCTGCCGCACCATCACCAGCACGCGATCGCCGCGCCGCACACCCTTGGCGGACAGGTGCGCCGCCCAGGCATCCGCCTCGGTGTCGAGTTCGCGGAAGGAAAGCGTGAGATAATCGATGCGGTCGCCACCGGTGCGGCCGCGCGGGATCTTGATTGCGGGATGGTCCGGCTGCCGCGCCGCCATCAGCGGCAGGTGGCGGGCGATGTTGGCGGACTCGGACACGGGCGGGGCCGTCCGCGGTTAGCTCTGCCAGGAGGGCTCGGCTTTGAGCAGCCGGGCCTGCCAGGGGAGCAGGACGGACTCGATGCTCGCGGGCTCGCGGGCGATCTGCACGAGCTGCGTGCGCGTGGCGATGAGCGTGGGGTCGAGGTTCAGGCCCTGGGCGAGCTTGTCGCGGCCCGCCTTGAGCCGGTCCTGCCGGGCCAGCTCGTCGGGGGTGAGCGGGTTGTAGTCGCGCCGGCGCTCGCGGCGCGGCAGGGTGTGCGGATCGGTGGCCAGGCCCCGGCGCACGGCCTCGGCCAGCGAGGGGAACAACCGGTCGTGACGGCGGCCGAGGTGGACGTGCAGGATGTCGGGGGCGGACTTGCCCTCGTGCGCGGCGGTGGCGAGGCGCATGAGCAGCTCGTTGCCGGTGACCTTGAAGGGCGGGGTGTCGAGCTTCTCGGCCCAGCCTTCACGCCAGTGCCAGACGGCATGGAGCACGGTGAGCCCGCGGCCGTTGAGCTTCTCCGAGCCTCCGATGCGCCAGGCATTCTCGTCGGACTCCGCGAAACCCTCGCGCGCGACCTCCATCTGCCAGCGGCATTTCTGCTCGATCCATTCCATGCGGCCGAGGCGCGTGAGCTCGGCGGTCATGCGGTCGCGCAGCGCAAACAGGTGGAAGACATCCTCCGCGGCGTAGTCGAGCATGGCCCGCTCGAGCGGGCGCTTGGACCAGTTGGCCTTCTGGTGGTCCTTGTCGAGGCGCACGCCGAAATGCTGCTCGAGCAGCGCGGCGAGGCCGAAGCGCTGGATGTTGAGCAGCTGGGCCGCGAACATCGTGTCGAACAGGCTGCGCGGCCGGAAGTCGCAGAGCCCGCGCAGCAGGCGCAGGTCGTAATCGCTGCCGTGCATGACGAGGTGCTTGGTCTGCAGGCGGGACCAGACCCCTTCGAGCGACAAGCCGGCGAGCAGGTCCACGAGGTAGATCTCGCCGGCGGCCAGGATCTGCAGGAGGCACACGCGGGTGCGGTAATGATAGAGGTTGTCGGCCTCGGTATCGAGCGCGACTTCGTTGACGCGGTCGAGGGCGGCCAGCAGGGGGGCGAGCTGGCCGGGTTGGTCGATGAGTTGGTAATGCGGAGCTTGGTTCAAAGCGGACAGGGCGTCAGGTTTCCCACGCCGAAAGGAAGACGTCAACCAACTGCGCGAGGTCGGCGCTGTAGCCGCCCTCGAGCACGCCGGCGGCGGGCAGGGCGCTCTGGCGCAGCCAGCGGCCGAGCTCCGCAAAGTCGCCGGTCTCCAGGTTCATCTCGGTGATGGGATCGTGCACGTAGGCGTCGAAGCCGGCGGAGACGAGGACGAGGTCGGGCTTGAAGGCGAGCACGGCCTCCCAGGAGCGGGCGAGCGCGTCCATGTGCTTCTCGCGGGGCGTGTGGGGCGCGACGGGAAAGTTGCGGCAGTTGGCGGTGGAACGCGTGCCGGTGCCGGGATAGCCGGGAAACTGGTGCACGGAGGCGAAGAGCACGCCGGCCTTGCCCTCGAGGATGTCCTCGGTGCCGTTGCCGTGGTGGGCGTCGAAGTCCCACACCGCGACGCGCGTCCCGCGGGCCGATTGCGCATGGAGAGCGGCGATGGCAATCTGGTTGAGGTAGCAGAAGCCCATGGCCTGGTTGCGAGTGGCGTGGTGTCCCGGCGGCCGCATCAGCGCGAAGGCCCGCGCGCCCTTCAGCGCCGAATCGGTGGCGAGCAGGGTCGCGGCCACCGCGCGCCGGGCGTGGTCGTCGATGCCGGGAAAGTAGGGCGTGTCGGCATCGATGTCCGGCGGCTGGCCGATGCGCCTGAGCAGCGCCGGCGTGTGGGCGAGCAGGAGGGTCGGTTCCTCGACCGGCGCGGACGGCGTCGCCCAGCGCCAGTCCGGGTGCGCGGCGCGCAGGTGCGGCACGGTCTTCACGATGCGGGCCGGCTGTTCCGGCCGCATATGGGAGCCGTAGTCGGCGCAACGCGGGTCGTGGCAAATCAACACAAGCCGCTAGCCTTGGCGGAGGGCGCGCCGGAGCAAGGCGGGATTGTCCGAAATGATGCCGTCCATACCGAGCGCCGCGAGGCGCCGGGCGCGGACAGGATCGTTGACCGTCCAGCACCAGACGGTGGCCCCGGCGGCGTGCAGCTGACGCACGAAGGCGGCGGAGCGGACGAGGCGGTGGTCCAGGCTCAATCCGCCCGCCCCCACGGCGCGCATCCGGGCGAGCAATCGGGCTGCGCCGCCGGGCCGGTGGGCGATGAGTTCGCGCGGAATGCCGGGGGCGAGCCGTGCGCACTCCCGCACGATGCGCCCGGAAAAGGAGGCCAGATGGACGGACTTTGCCGCCCGGGCGCTTCGCACGGCGGCGATCACGGGGGCGGCAGGCGCGCCGCGCTTCAGTTCGATCTGCACGAGCGCGCGGCCGCGCAACAGCCGCAGCACATCGGCAAGGCGTGGAATCCGCTCACGCCCCGCCACGCGCAGGCCGCGCAGCTGGGCCCAGGTGCAGGCCGTGATCTGCCGGCGGTCGCCGGTCAGGCGGCGCAACGAATGATCATGGAAGACCACGGGCACGCCGTCGCGGGTGACATGCACATCCAGCTCAAAGGCCCGGACGCCCGCCGCCAGGCCCGCACGGAACGAGGCGAGGGTGTTCTCCGGCGCGCAGAGCGGCGCGCCGCGATGTCCGATGACGAGCGTGCGACCCATGCGCGCAACGGAACACAGGCCGGCGGGATTGGCGACCAGACTTTTTTGGTGATTTCCGGGGCATTGCTGGCAAGGTGGCGGCATGGACGTCGTCGTGCTCTGCTCCGGCGGGATGGATTCGGTGACCGCGCTCTACTGGGCGCGGAAGCACCACCACGTCACGGCCGTGCTGAGCTTTGACTACGGGGCCAAGCACAACCACCGGGAGATTCCCTTCGCGGCCGGGCACGCCGACCGGCTCAAGTTGCGGCACGTGGTCGTGCCGCTGGATTTCATCGGACGGCATTTCAAATCCGACCTGCTCAAATCGGGCGGCGCCGTGCCGGAGGGCCATTACGCGGATGAAAACATGAAGCGCACGGTGGTGCCCTTCCGCAACGGCATCATGCTGGCGGTGGCGGGCGGATTCGCCGAGAGCACGGGCGCGCGGGGTCTGGTCATCGCCGCGCATGGCGGGGACCACGCCATCTATCCCGATTGCCGGGAGGATTTCATGACGGGGATGGCGGCGGCGCTGAAGGCCGGCACCTACGCGCAGGTGGAATTGCTCCGGCCGTTCATCTCCCTGAACAAGGCGCAGATCGCGGCCGAAGGCGCGAAGCTGGGGGTGGATTTCGCCCGCACGTGGTCCTGCTATGTCGGCGGGGCCAACCACTGCGGCAGATGCGGCACCTGCGTGGAGCGCCGGGAGGCCTTTCAGCTTGCCGGTCTCACCGATCCGACGGTGTATGAGCTGGTGGCGCCGCTGCCTGCGGCGCCAGCGAAGTAGGCGGGCTCGCCACGCATGTTGGTCTCGGAAATATTCCATTCCTTGCAGGGCGAAGGCCTGCTCATGGGCGTGCCGTCGGTGTTCGTGCGGACCAGCGGCTGCAACCTGCGCTGCAACTGGTGCGACACGCCGTATGCGTCATGGCATCCCGAGGGCGCGCAGATGTCGGTCGGCGATATCCTCGCCGCGGTGGCGAAATACCCGTCCCGGCACGTCGTGCTGACCGGCGGAGAACCGATGATCGCGCCGGAAATCCACGAGCTGGCCGATCAGCTCCGGGAACGCGGCAAGCACATCACCATCGAGACGGCGGGCACGGTGCCGCCGCGCGGCATCGCTTGTGATCTGGCCTCGCTCAGCCCGAAGCTGGCCCATTCCGCGCCGGACGCGCGGCTCGACGACACTTGGCGGCGCAAGCACGAGGAGCTGCGCTGGCAACCGGAGGTCGTGGCGGCCTGGATGGCACAGGGCGAATACCAGTTGAAATTCGTCGTCGGCCGCGAGGCGGACGTGGCGGAGATCGGGCGGATGCTGGTGGAACTGGGCCGGCCGGTGCCGCCCGAGCGCGTGCTGCTGATGCCCGAGGGCGTCACGCGCGAGGCCCTGGGTGAAAAGGCCGGGTGGCTGTCGGACCTGTGCAAGGCGCGCGGCTACCGGTATTGCCCGCGCCTGCACATCGAGCTTTACGGCAACAAGCGCGGGACCTGATCAGCCCACGATCCGGGCGAAGAGTTTTTCGAAAAACTCTAGGATGACCGCCCCCCAGAAGACAAAGTAACCGATCATCAGCACGAACAGGGTGTGCCCGGCGGC
>CAZRNE010000017.1:0-68209 GCA_964601365.1 uncultured Opitutaceae bacterium
CACGCCTCCGCCCCCTTGGTTCCCTCCGGCGGCTATTTTGAAGACGTGCCCTAGATGACAAAGTCGCCAACGTCCCGGTGGGGCCAGACGGGCGTGCCCGCCATTTGTCATTTAACAGATGACAAAGACGCCGTGACTTTTGCCACACATGTCGTGACAAACGGCGTGGGCGCCTCACTCGTTGCGCAGGGCTTCCACCGGGTTGACGCGGAGGGCGCGGAGCGCGGGCACGAGCGTGGCGGCGAGGCCGGCAAGCACGAGCGCGCCGACCGCGCCGCCATAGGCGCCGGCATCCGTGGCGGTGACGCCGTAGAGGATCATGCCGATCAGGTTGGCGACAGGCAGCGCGAGCAGCAGGCCGAGCGCGAGCCCGAGCGCCATCTGCCAGCCGCCCTGCCGCAGCACGAGCGCGAGCACCTTGCCCGGCGTGGCGCCGAGCGCGACGCGCACGCCGATCTCCTGCGTGCGCTGGGCGACGCTGTAGCTCATGACGCCGTAGAGGCCGACCGCGGCGAGCAGGAAGGCCACGCCGCCGAAGATGCCGAACAGCCAGCCGATGAGCCGCTTGTTGAAGCGCGCGGTCTCGATCATCTGCTCGAGGGTCTCGGCGAAATACAGCGGCAGATCCTCGTGCAGCGTGCGCAACTCCTGCCGCACGACGGGCGCGAGGGCGGCCGCGTCGCCCCCACGGGCCTTCACGAAGGCGGTCATGCGCGGCAGCTCCTCGGCTTGCTTGTAGGGCACGTAGACCTGCGGGTCGGCGTTGGCGTCGAACCGGCCCTGCATCGACGCGGGCACGAGGCCGACCACGGTGATCCAGGCCTCCTTCTCGCCGAGTTTGCCGGAGCCGCGCCTGAAGGCGCGGCCAAGCGGGTTCTCGCCGGGCCAGTGGGTCTCGGCAAACGTCGTGCTGACGACGGCGACGAGCGGAGCGGCGGCGGTGTCGCTCTCGGCGACGTCGCGGCCCTGCAGGACGGACTGCCCCATCGCGGCGAAATAACCGGGTGTGATCGAACGGATGGCGGCGCGGGGCGCGCGCTGGCCTTGGGGCGTCGGCGGACGGCCGGCGATCTGGACTGGCTGGTCGACATCGTAGGTCGGCGTGAGATCGGCGAGACCCACCTCGGCGACCTCGGGCCGGGCGCGCAGGCGCGCGGCGAATTCGCCGAAGAAGCGGCTTTGCGCCTCGGCGTTGGGGTATTCGTTGGCCGGCAGCGCGACGCGGCCGGTGAAGACGCCCGCCGTCTCGAAGCCGAGCGGCACGGTCTGCATCTTCACGATGGAGCGCACCATCAGCGCCGCGAGCACGAGGAGGAGGCAGGAGAACGCGATCTCGCCCACGACGAGCACGCGCGTGAAGAGGCCGGTCTTGGCGCCGGTGGAGCCGCGCGCGGCGTCCTTGAGCACGGCGTTGAGATCGGGACGGGAGGAGCGGAGCGCGGGGTAGAGCCCGGCGAGCAGGCACGAAATCCCGGTGAGGCCGGTGGCGTAGAGCAGCGCGGCGGCGTTCAGCTCGAACGTCATCCAGTAGGGCGGCTGGAGTTTCTGCACGTGGAGCGCGAAGGCCTCGACGCCGATCCAGGCCACGCCGAGCCCGAACACGGTGCCGCCGACGGCGAGCAGCAGCGACTCGGCCAGCAGGAGGCGGACGACGCGGTTGCGGGCGGCGCCGAGGGCGGCGCGCACGGCGATCTCCTTCTCGCGGGCGGCGGCGCGGGCGAGCTGGAGGTTGGCGACGTTGGCGCAGGCGATGAGAAGCACGAGCCCGACGGCGCCGAGCATGATGCCGAGGATGAGGCGGGTTTCGGAATCGACGAAGAAATCGCGCATCACGGCCGCGCGGTAGAGCACGCCCTTGGTTTCCTCGGGGTGCGTGGCGAGCAGGCGCGCGCGGATGGTCTGGAGCTCGGCCTGCGCCTGCTCAGGGGTGACGCCGGGCCGGAGCCGCCCGAGGGCGAGCAGACCACGGTAGTCGCGCTTGGTGTCGCGGTAATGCGCGCGCAGCGGCACCCAGGCCTCGGCTTCCTGCGGGAAACGGTAGTTCGGCGGCGCGACGCCGACGATGGTGGTCCATTCGCCGTTGACCTTGAGCTGCGCACCGAGGACGGCGGGGTCGGACTTGTAGCGGTCGCGCCAGAGCCGGTGTCCGAGCACGACGGTCTGCGCCGCGCCGGGCTGGTCCTCGTCGGCGTTGAACCAGCGGCCGAGCTGGATGGGGGCGTTGACCATGGCGAGGCCGGACGCGGTGATGCGCAGGCCGTCGATGCGCTCGGGTTCGCCGCCGGGGCCGCTGAGGGTCATGGTGCCTTCCTCGTAGGCGGCGAGGTCGATGAAGGATTGCTGCGCGGCGCGCAGGTCGTCGAATTCCGCGCGCGACAGACCGTTGCGCTCGCCGGCGCGACCGCCTTCGGGAGCCGAATGCACCGCGAGAACCCGGTGCTGCTCGGGGAACGGCAGGCCCTTGAGCATGATGCCGTGGACGATGGAGAACATGGCGGTGTTCACGCCGATGCCGAGCGCGAGCGTGATGACGGCCACGGCGACAAATCCCGGCGACTTGGCCAGGGTGCGCAGCGAGAGACGGAGGTCGGAGAGCATGGGGCGGTTTGGTTGAGGGGTTCAGGATTGGGGACCGGTCACCGACGAACGACACTCCATCTCTGCCGGAGGTTCACTCGTTGCGCAAGGCTTCCACCGGGTTGACGCGGAGGGCGCGGAGCGCGGGCACGAGGCAGGCGAGGAATCCCGCGGCGCCGAGCGTGACCAGCGTGACACCATAGGTGACAGGATCCGCGGGCGTGATGCCGTAGAGCGAATTGGCCTGGAGCTTGGCGGCGAAGAACGCGAGCAGCAGGCCGAGGGCGAGCCCGAGCGCGAGCCGGACGCCGCCCTCCCGCAGGATGAGCCGCAGCACGTCGCCCGCGGTGGCGCCGAGCGCCATGCGCACGCCGATCTCCTGCGTGCGCTGCCCGACGCTGTAGGCCATGACGCCATAGAGGCCGATGCCCGCGAGCAGGAGCGCCACGCCGCCGAAGATGCCGTAGATCCAGGCGAAGAGCTGTTTGAAGAACTTCGCGTCGGCGACCATCTTCTCCAGCGTCTGCGGCCAGTAGATGGGGAGGTCGTCGTTCAATTCGCGCACGGTGGCGCGCACGACGGCGGCGAGGTCGGCCGGGTCGCCGCCGCGGGCCTTGGTGATGACCGTGAAAAAGCGCGCCTCGTTGCGCTGGGTGTAGGGCACGTAGGCCTGCGGGATGTCGGTCACGCGGGCGTTGAAGTTGCCCTGCAGGGTGGGGCTGACCACGCCGACGACCGTGAGCCAGCGGGGAGGCTGCTGGTCGTTGCCCGGCGCGTAGGCGAAGCGCCGGCCGATCGGATTCTGCCCGGGCCAGTAACGTTCGGCGAAGCGGCTGCTGACGATGGCGACGGGCAGCGCGGTGCCGGTGTCGCGGGCGTCGAAGGTGCGCCCCTGCAACAGCCGGATGCCGAGCGTCTCGAAATAGCTGCCGGCCACGCCGACCTCGGTGGCGAACCGCCGCGGCGTGTCCTTGCCCGGGGTCTCGCCGTCGAGGAGGATGGTGCCGCGGTTGTTCCAGGTCGGCTGGGTGTTGGTGAGGGTGGCGGCCGCGACCTCGGGCCGGGCGGCCAGGCGCTCGAGGAGCTGCGCGTAGAAGTCGCGTTGCGCCTCGATGGTCTTGTATTCCACCTCGGGCAGGCCGATGCGGTTGGTGAACAGGCCCGCCGTCTGGTAGCCGAGGTCGGTCGTCTGCATCTTGATGACGGAGCGGACCGAGAGGCCGGAGAGCACGAGCAGGATGGTGGAGAGCACGACCTCGGCGATGACCATGAAGCGGGTGAACCGGCTCAGCGCGGCGCCGGTCGAGCCGCGCGTGCCGTCCTTCAGCACGGCGTTGAAGTCGGCCCGCGAGGCCCGCCACGCGGGGAAGAAGCCGGCGAGGAAGGCCGCGAGCAGGGCGAGGCCGGCGGTGAAGAGCACGGAGACGTGGTCGATGGTGAACACCATCCAGTAGGGCGGCGGGTTGGTGCTCATGACGTAGTGGCGGAACACGGCCATGAGCGGGAACGCCGCGGCGAGGCCGAGCACGGCGCCCGCGCCGGCGAGCAGGAACGCCTCGGTGAGCAGCAGCTGCATGATGCGCCGCCGGCCCGACCCGAGGGCGGTGCGGATGGCGATCTCCTTGGTGCGCACGCCCGCGCGGGCCAGGAGGAGGTTGGCGACGTTGGCGCAGGCGATGAGCATGACGAGCATCACGGCGCCGAGCATCACGCCGAGGATGGCGATGGTGTCCTCGCCCACGAACTCGTCGCGCAGGGGCTTCACCGTCACGCCGACGTCCTTGTTGGTGGCCGGGTGCGCAACGGCGAGACCGGCGCCGACCGCCTGCAGCTCCGCGCGGGCCTGCTCAAGGGTCACGCCATCCTTCAACCGGCCGAAGACCTCCCAGTAGCGGTTGTCGCGCTTCTCGTCCCCGGGGAGCCGGCGCAGCGGCATCCAGGCGTCGGACCGCTCCTCGAACTGGAAATCCTTCGGACCGACGCCGATGACGGTGGCCCATTCGCCGTTCACCTTGATCTGCGTGCCGAGGATGGCGGGGTTGGCCTTGAAGCGGTTCTGCCAGAGGTTGTAGCCGAGGACGACGACGGGCGCGGCCTCGGGCCGGCCCTCGTCGGCCGAGAACCAGCGGCCGAGATGCGCCGGCACCCGCAACATGGCCGGCGTGCTCCAGGTGACGGCACAGCCGGTGACGCGCTCGGGGTCGCCGCCGGGCCCGCTGAGGTTGAAGGTGCGCTCCTGATAGACCGCCAGGTCCTCGAACGATTTCTGGGCGGCCCGGAAATCCATGTAATCCAGCGTGGAGACACCCATGCTGTTGATGCCTTCCTTGAGGTTGTGGTTCTCGACGTGGATCAGGCGGTGCTGGTCGGGGAAAGGCAGGCCGCGCAACGCGGCGGCGTTGACGATGGAGAACATCGTGGTGCTGACGGCCACGCCCAGCGCGAGCGTGAACACGGCCACAAAAACGAAGCCCGGACTCTTCGCGAGAGTCCGCAGGGCGAGGCGGAAATCAGACGACATAAGGATGGGGTATTGCCCTCCAATACCCGGCAGGCGGACCTTAGTTGCAGATTTCCCGGCTCTGGCGGGCCGAATGCCGGTTCGACAGCGCCAGGCGGGCCGCACAAGGTGGGGGAAGTCACCCCGGTCACATGGCACCCACCCCGCGCTTTGCCCTGCCCTTCCTGCTGCTGGCCCTCGGGCTGGGCGGATGCGTTTCGTCGAAATACAAGATGGCGGGCAAGGACACGCCGCCGGCCAAGCTGCTCGAGCTGAAGGCCGAGGAGACGGCGGCCCAGGCCGTTCTGCGAACCGTCGTGGTCTACCAAGGCCCGGGGTCGTGGAAAAAGGCGGCGTATTGGGACGAGTATGTCGTGTCGGTCCGCAACCCCGGCCCGGCGCCCCTGACCATCACCGGCGCGGAGCTGACGGACATCGACTCCCTCATCCTGACACCCGGCGAAAATCCCTGGGAGTTGGAAAAACAGAGCAAGGCACGCTTGAAAAATTACCGGGAATCGGGCCGGCCCATCCTGATCGGCGCGGGGGTTACCCTGCTCTGGGTCGCCTCAGTCGATGTGGCCGCAGGCATGGCATTGGGATTGGGGGGGCAGCACCGCACTGGCCGCGGGAGCGGCGACCGTTCTCGTCGGCGTGCCGTTGTGGGCCATCGGCTCCGGCGTGCGCACCCTGGTCGCGCGCGACGCCATCAACGACGAGTTCGACCGCCGCCGCGCGCACCTGCCGATGACGCTCGAACCCGGCACCGAGCGCACGGTGAGCTTCTTCTTCCCCGTCGCACCCGGTCCCAAGAAGCTGACCCTCCGCCACCGCAGCGGCGAAGCAGCGGGCGAACTCAGCTTCGACCTCGCCCCGCTCGCCGGCCTGCACCTCAAGCCCGCCGAACCGACCCCCCGCCGTTAGCGGGCACGCTACAACGGCGAGATGCCCACCACGAGCCCGACCACGCCGCCGTAGGCCACGTGCCCGACGAGGTGGCTGAGTCCGACCGCAAAGTCCGCCTCCTTGAACTCCTCCAGCGGATGGCGGTCGGCGATCACCCACATCAACATCAGGCTGACCACGAGCCCGTGGAGGAACCCTGCGCCGAGGCCGAGCATCATCGCCGCCGGCATGCCGGTCATCCCCAGCACGAGCATGAGCGTGGTGTAGACCATGGCGAAGCCCACGCTCGACACGGCGTGGATGGTCAGCCCGACGCGGCGGGCGTTCTCGCGCGACTTCGTGAGCAGGCTGCCGAGGGCGACGATCATGTCGGCCTTGGCCCAGCCGCCCTTGCCGATGGCCCACATGGCGCCCTCCATCGCCAGACCGCCGAGCGCGCCCGCAACGAGCGCGGTGAGGATGAACGTGATGATGACGACGGCCTCGTTCATGGGAATCTCCGGGGTTGAGGTTGCAAGCCGCCACGCTGCCAGTGCGTGGCTGGTCGACAGCCATGATGCGGACCGGGGCGGAGAAGGCGATGCTGTTTTGCGACCGCGCCACGGCAACGCGTGGCCGCATTTCGTCTGGCCTTGGGGCGGCCGGCGGATTTTCTCGCGCCCTACCCCGTATGCGTCTGCCCCTCCTTTTCCTCGGCGCCGCGCTGGCGTGCGCCCAGACCCCCACCCCTCCGCCCGCCCGCACCGGCGCGCCGGTCGAGAAATTCCAGCAGCTCGAAACATTGCTGCCCACGCCCAACGACCAGCGCACGGCCTCCGGTGCGCCCGGCCGCGCCTACTGGCAGAACACCGCCGATTACGACATCGACGCGACCCTCGATGATGCGAAGCGCCACCTGTCCGGCCGCGCGACCATCACCTACCACAACCGCTCGCCCGATCCGCTCGCCTATGTCTGGCTCCAGCTCGACCAGAACTACATGTCGCACAACGCCGACAGCCGCGCCGCGGGCGACACCCGCCGCGGACCCGACGCCGCCAGGCTCTCCTACCGCGCCCTCGACCGGATGCTCCTCCTCGAGTCCTACGACGGCACGATGAACATCTCCGCCGTCACCGACGCCGGGGGCCGGCCGTTGCCGCACACCGTCGTGAAGACGATGATGCGCATCGACCTGCCCGCGCCGCTCGCCCCGGGCGCGGACTTCACGTTCAAAATCGCGTGGGATTTCCCCATCAACGACATGAAGCGGATGGGGGAGCGCACGGGTTACGAATTCTTCGAGAAGGACGGCAACTGCACCTACACCATCGCGCAGTGGTTCCCGCGCCTGGCGCCCTACACCGATTACACCGGCTGGCAGCACAAGCAGTTCCTCGGCACCGGCGAGTTCACGCTCGAATTCGGCAACTACACCGTGCGCCTCACCGTGCCCGACGACCACATCGTCGGCGCCACGGGCACCCTGCAGAACCCCGACCAGGTCCTGACCGCCGCCCAGCGCGAACGGCTCAGGCAGGCGCAGGGCGAGTTCAAGAAACCCGTCTTCATCGTCACCCCCGACGAGGCCAAGGCCGCCGAGCAGGGCAAGCCCGCGGGAACCAAGACCTGGGTCTTCCGCGCCGAGAACGTCCGCGACTTCGCCTTCGCCTCCTCGCGCAAGTTCATCTGGGACGCGATGGCCGTCGAGGGCTTCACGCATCCGCCCACCCCCGCGCGCGCCGGCGGCATCGGCGACCGCATGCATCGCCCGCCCGTCATGGCGATGTCGCTCTACCCGAAGGAGGGCATGCCGCTCTGGGACAAATATTCCACGCACGCCATCGCGCACACCATCCAGGTCTACTCGCGCTACGCCTTCACCTACCCCTACCCCGTCGCCTGGTCGGTGCTCGGCGGCCTCGGCGGCGGCATGGAGTATCCGATGATCTGCTTCAACGGCCCGCGCCCCGAGGACGACGGCACCTACACCAAGCGCCAGAAATACGGCCTCATCGGCGTCGTCATCCACGAGGTCGGCCACAACTACTACCCGATGATCGTCAACTCCGACGAGCGCCAGTGGACGTGGATGGACGAGGGCCTCAACTCCTTCGTGCAGATGCTCGCGCAGGAGGAATGGGAGGCCGATTACCCGCAGCGCCGCAACGAGCGCGAGCTGGTCGACTACATGCGCCGCCGCGACCGCGTGCCGGTCATGTCCAATTCCGAGTCCATCGCCGAGCTGGGCAACAACTCCTACGCCCAGCCCACCGTCGCGCTCAACCTCCTCCGCGAGCACGTCCTCGGCCGCGACCTCTTCGACCACGCCTTCCGGACCTACTCCCAGCGCTGGATGTTCAGGCGCCCCACGCCCGCCGACTTCTTCCGCACGATGGAGGACGCCAGCGGCGTCGACCTCGACTGGTTCTGGCGCGGCTGGTTCTACGGCACCGACCACGTCGACGTCGCCATCGAGGAGGTGAAATGGCTCCAGCTCGACTCGCGCGACCCCGCCGTCGAGAAACCGAAGGCCAAGGCCGAGAAGGACGCCCTGCCCAAGATGACCATGCGCGAGCGCAACGCCGCCCTGCCCAAACGCGTCGACCGCTTTCCCGAGCTGAAGGACTTCTACGATTCTTACGACGAAGCCACCGTCCTCCCCAGCGACCGCCGGAAATACGAGGAACTCCTGAAGGAATTGCGCAAGGAGAAGATCAACCCCGACCTGCTCAAGACCGCGCGCAACTTCTACCTGATCGAGTTCCGCAACGTCGGCGGCCTCATCACGCCGCTCCACCTCCGCCTCGACTACACCGACGGCACCAGCGAGGAGATGAAGCTCCCCGCCGAGATCTGGCGCTACAACACCGAGGAGTGCGCCAAGCTCATCATGACGACCAGGGAGCTGAAGGCCGTCACCTTCGACCCCCGGCAGGAGCTCGTCGACTGCGACATCGAGAACAACTTCTGGCCGCGCCGCGCCGTGAAGACCCGCTTCCAGCTCTTCAAGGAGGAAGCCCAGCCCAACCCGATGCGCGAGCTGACCAAGCCTGAGAAGGACGACGAGCCCCCCTCCAAGTAATCGCCGCGTGTCATTTTGGTCCCGCAATTGCGGGAGAGAAATCCATTCCATGCTCCGGACCATTGCATACAGCTTATTGCTTATCGCTTACGGCTCGCTGGCGCAGCCAGCGCTCGCCCATCCCGTCCACCTCAGCACGGCGCGCGCCGACCACAACCCCGCGACCAAGCGCGTCGAAGTCTCCATTCCGCTCGATGCCGACGACGCCACGCACGCGCTCAACCTGCGAACCGGCCGCCATGTCATCCTCGAACGCGAGCCGGCGGCTGACCTGGCCAAGCTTCTGCAGGCGTGGCTGCGCGAGCGCTTCCTCGCCCTCGATGCCGACGGCCGACCACTCGCCCTCGACTGGGTCGGCCACGAGCTGAAGGAGGAGTCGCCGCACTTCACCCTCTGGCTGCACTTCGAGATCCCCGCACCCGCCGGTCCCGAAGGACTCCGCCTCGCCCACCTGCTCCTGACGGACGAATTCCCCCGCCAGGAGAACACCCTCCGCATCCGCACCTCCGGCCGCGAATGCGTCCTCGTTTTCCGCCGCGGCGACACAGCAAAACCGGTCAGGTGGCACTGACGGCTGCCGCCGGTTTGTCATTTAATAGATGACAAACTTGGTGAGGCTTCTTGCGCGCCAGTGTCAGCATTGTTGTGGAGGTGGGTTGATCCCGCGGTGCGAACGCCCATCGCGGCATAAAGCCGCTCCTACATCCATCCAAAGCGAAGTCACTGCAACCAAGTCAGGGCGGGGCGGGTGAGGGTTTCCTTCAGCGCGGCGGCGTCGCGCTCGACCACGGTGAGCTTGCGGTCGTCGCCGTCGAGGAACGTCACGAATTCGAGCTTCGCCGCGCCCTCGGGCTGCGTCCAATATCGCACGATCTCGAGCGCCGGCAGGGTCTTGCGGCCGAGGATGTCCGACAACGGGAAGTCGATGTAGCCGTTCAGGGCGCGGTAGACGACCTCGGTGCAGACGAGCTTGTCGCTGCTGAAGAAATCGAAGTCGAAATCGTAGGGCTTGCCGGCGTGGCTGAGGGCGCGGGCGAGGACCTCGCGCCGCTCCGCGTCGCCGAGGCGCGGCCGCAGCACGGCCACCGAGTCGGCCTCGCCGACCGAGTGCTCCAGCGACGTGAACACGACGCCCTCGCTGATGGCCTCGATGACGACGAGCCGATGGCCCGCGTAGTCGGGTTGCGCGAGCTTGGCGAAGTGCGGCGCGGCGCGCGGATCCCGGTCCACCCCCAGCGCCCGCAATTCCTCGACGGTGCCGAGGTAGAGCGCCGAATGCGGCCAGTAGCCGGGCAGGAAGGCGTTGGAGAGATACCAGTTGCGCCGCTCGATCAGGATGTCGCCGGGCCGCAACCGGGCGCGAAGCGACTCGACCTGCGCGGGCGAGATCAGGCCCACATCCTTCACCGGCTCGCGCAGCTTGGTGTCGCCGATGAGCGTGGAGACGGCCGAGCTGGCGCGGTAGTAGCCGCCGCCGGCGAATTTCTTCACGTCGGCCACCGCGGTCTCAAACTTGTAGCGGAAGAGCTTCTCGGCCAGGTGCGCGGTGTTGGCGCCGGCCGTGGCGATGGCGGCATGGAAGCGCGCGTGGGGCTCGGCCTCGCGCAGACCCGCCGCCGTCCACGCGGGCAGCGTCTCGTGGTAATGCCGCCAGCCGCGCTCCAGCCAGGCGCGGTGCGCCACGTGCCCGAGGTTGGCGCGGATGGCGTCGTAGGTGCCGGCGGGCAGGTCCCAGCGCGGCTCGGCCTCGTTGAGTTTCTTGATGGCCGTCTCCTGCCCGTCGAAGGCCAGCACGAAGCGGGCGGAGTAGTCGTAGGCCACGGCCGCCGCCGTGTAATGGATGAGCAGGGCGCGCAGGCGGGCGCGCCCGTCGGCGATCTGGTCGTTGCGCTGGTAGAACCACGCGAGCCGCAGCAGCGCGGTGCGGTAACTGAGATAGGTGACGAGCATGCGGCGCATCTCGTCGTCGTCCTCCTGCCGGTAATAGCTCTTCTCGCCCGCGATCAGGGCCTGCTCGAATTTGCGGAACCGCGTCTCCAGCTCCTCGAGGCCGGTGATGACGGCGATGAGCGACCGCTCGTCGCCATCGAGGTGCGCGGCGAGGGTGGCCGGAGCCATCTCGTGCAGGGCCGGCGAATGCTGCCGCAGGAACTCCGTCGGCCGGTCGCGCAGCAGCCACATGCCGCAACCGAGCACGGCGGCGGCGAGACCGGCGGCCACCGTGACGTTGACCCACCACGGCGGACGGTAGGTGACGCTTTGCGGCGGCGCGACGGTGGTCTTGAGCTTCGCCTCGCCGGCAATCGCGTCGAGCAGGCGCACGAGTTCGTCGTGCTGGGCGCGCAGGCGCGCGGGATCGCGCCCGCGCACGAGCAGGCGGAATTCCGCCCACCAGAACGGCACGGCGGTGCGGAAACGCCGGCTGATGTTCACGGCCACGAGGCCGGCGAAGGGCATGGCGGCGGCCCAGGCCCACGCCACCCACGACAGGAAATACAAGTCCATCCGCCACCACACGAAGGCATACCACAGCGCGTAGGCCGGCAGACTGAGCAGCAGCCGCCACAGCGCCACGATCATGCGGCCGTCATGGGCGATGCGGCCGACCGCGAGGCGCACCACCCCGTAGGGCACGATGTGGTGCAGCGCGCCGAGCAGGCCGACCAAGCCGCCGAGCAACAGCAGCAGGCCGTCGCGCACCATGGCCCCGAAGAGACGCCAGCCGCGCAACTGGAACAAGCGCGCGTCGCCGGGCAGCCCGGCGCGCTCCAGCGCATGCCGGTGCGCGGCAAGGGCGCGCGTGGCGGCCTCGGCGCGCGCGGGGTCGTGCCGGTGGAACCAGTTGAGCGCGTCGGCGGCGCGCTTGCGGCGATGCAGGGCGGCGAGGGCATTCTTGGCCCGGAAGCCGGCCGCGGGCAGCAGTGCCTCGAGGTCGGCGAGGTAGGGCTCCCACGCGGGGTTGTCGAGGTGCGCGATGCAGTTCTTCAGGCGGGAATTCAGCTCCTGCGTGAGCGTGCGCATCGCGAGGTGTTCGTCGCCGCCGTGCTGGGCCAGCCAGCTGGCCGCGTGGATGGGGCGGCCGACCTTGATCCAGACGGCGGAGCGGAAGCGCTCCTTGCGCTCGTAGTTGATGCCGACGGGCACGACCTGCAGATCCGTGGCGCCGGCGGCGAGCGCCTGCATGGCAAGGCGGGCCGCGCCGGAACGCACCAGCGCGAGCGCGGTGGCGTCGTGGCTCTTGCCCTCCGGGAAGATGCCCATGACCTTGCCCGCGGCGAGCTGGCGCGCGGCGGCGGCAAGCGATTCGAGGTTCTTCGTGACCTGTCGCGGGTCGTCGCTGCCGCGGTAGGCGGGCACCATCCCGAGTGCGCGCATGAGGTCGCCGAACACCGGCACCGTGAACAGCGGGGCCTTGGCCATGAGGTGGACCGGACGACGCGCGGCGATGCCCAGCAGGACGGGATCGATGAGTGAATTGGGGTGGTTGGCCGCCAGCAGGACCGGCCCCGAGCGCGGGATGAGGCCGAGACCGGTCACCTCGATGCGCGGGTAGTAGAACTTGACCAGCGAGCGGACAAGCCAGCGGGAGAAGCGACCGAGGGTGCCTTGTTCCGGCATGGGGTTGCGGGCAGTGTGCGGGTGCGGTGGTCCCGCGCAATGCTGGAGCGAGGGCCTTCCGGAGGCCTTGTCATCGCGAGGCCCGCGTAGCGGGCCGTGGCGATCCGTCCGGATGACCGGCGGACGCGGCGCGGAAAAATTTGCCACTGCGGCCGGCCTGGTGATGCTGGCCGCGTGCCTTTCAATCCCCTCGCCCTGCTCGCGCCGCTTTTCCTGATCTTCGAGCTCTGGCAGCTCGTGATCAGCGAGCGCTACATGGGGGTGAAGCAGATCCGCGCCAACGCCGACCCACGCGAGCTGCCGATGCGCGAGGAGTTGGCGGCGTTCTGGAGCCTCGGGCTCATCCTCTACTCGCTGTGGATGGTGACGCTGCTCCTGCACCCGGTCGGACGTGCGCAGGGCTTCGTCCTGCTCATGACGACCGCCATCGGCTACTCGCTGCGCACGACCTGCGGGCTGAAGTGGGTGCTCGTCGTGCTGACCTTCGAGGGATCGATCCGCGTCGGCATGCTCATCTCGCTCTTCGGCTCGAGCGTGCGGCGGCTGATGGCGATGTAGGCTTCAGCGGCGTGCCGGTTGCGCCGGGGAGGATTGCGCGAAGAAGTCCTGGGCCTGGGTGAGCAGGCGGGCGTATTTGCCGTAGTCACCGGCCCATGAGTTGGGCACGCAGAGGCGCCGGATGACGCCGCGGCCCATCCGGTCGGGTGCATCGGCATCGGGCGCCAGTTCGAGGGCAAAGCGCGGCTCGTGTCCGTGCACCACGAAATGGCGCCCGCCGGCGCGATCATCGCGGTCGACCCGGACGAAATGGGGTGAAGGCGGCGGCACGGCCGGAAGCTTGCGCCAAGTCCACCGGCGTCTCAAGGCCGTTCTCACGCGCCGGGCCCGCATTTGGCCTTGTGCCTGCGCCCGGCCCGGCGGAAAACTCCGGTGCGCGGAACCAACCCTCATGAACCTCCCGAACGAACCCCGCCTGTCCAAGCTGCACTTCATCCTGATCGACCTGGTCTTTCTCGGCACGGCCGGCCTGATCGCCTACAACGCCAAGGACCCGTTCGCCCCGCTGCCCTTCGTCAGCGCCGTCACCCTGGTGGTGCTCGGCGGCATCGCCCTGCTCATCCCTTTCCTCACCGACTACGCCGCCGAGTGCGCCGAGGCCGCCCGCGAGGAACGCGAACGCCTCGCCGAGCAGACCGCGCGCCTCAATGCCGCCGCCGAGTCGCTCACCCGCGCCGCCAGCCAGATCAAGTCGGTCGAGGAAGCCGTGCACAAGGCCGCCCACGCCGCCGAGAACCTGCCCTACCGCATGCAGGAGAAGCTGGCCGAGTTCAATGAGTCCCTCAGCGAGAAGGAAAACGAGGACCGCGAGGCGCTGGAACGCGAACTCGACGAACTCCGCGCCGCCAACAGCGACCAGCTCAAGGCGCTCGCCGAGAAGATCCACAAGATCTCCGCCGACTGGACCGCCCTCGAGACCGCCGCGCGCAAGCACCTGCAGCAGGCCACCGACGCGCAGGCCAAGCTCAACGCCAGCACGACCGAGGCCACCGACAAGGCCGTGGCGGCCGTGACCAAGGCGGCCAGCGACGTCGAGGCCCACATCAAGTCCGCGCTGGCCGAATTGGAGACCCGCCTCGCCACCGCGCCCGCCCCGGTGGAGAGGAAGCGCAGGACCGCCAAGACCGAGGCTGAACCCGCCGAGACTCCGTCCGCCGTGGTGGAGGACTCGCTGGCCGAACCCGCCCCGGCTTCCGAGACCCCCGACCGCACCGCGCCACTCCACACCCCCATCCCCGAGACCCCCTCGGCGGTGGTCTCGGATTCGATTGCGGAGCCCGCCCCGGCCTCGGAAGCCGCCGCCGCCCCGGCGGTGGAATCGGTCGATCTATCGGCCATGGTCGCGGATGTCCCGAAGCCGAAAAAGCCGCGCGCCAAGAAACCGAAACCCGAGGCCCTGCTCGCCGAGATTTCCGCCACCACCGCCACGGTCGAGACTGCGACCGTCGCCGAAGCGGCGCCGGCCACCGACCCGGTCGCGACCCATGCCGAGCCCGCGGTCGCCGAGGCGCCGGAGGTGTCCGCCAGTTCCGACGGCGCCACGCGACTCCTTGCGACGGCCTACATCGGCATCGGCAACAAGCTCTTCATCCGCGGCGACGGACCCGGCCTGAGCTGGGACCGCGGCCAGCCCATGCAATTCGTCTCCATCGGCAAGTGGGGCTGGTCCAGCACCGAAGTGGCCGGGCCGGTGCGCGTGAAGCTCTACAAGAACGACGAGGTCGCCGCGCCGCTCGGCGAGATCGTCCTCGAACCCGGCCGTCACACCGAGATCACGGCCACATTCTGATCAAAAGTGCGGTGGACGCTCGTCCGCGGGCCCGCCCGGTTCTTCTTGGGACGGGCGCGGGCGATCGCGCAGCAGCTCCAGTTCGCGCCGCATGCGGGCCAGCTCGTCGGCCAGCTTGAGCATGGCCTTGTCCTGCTCGGTCACGTGGCGCTGCAGATGCACCAAGCGTTCCTCCAGGCGGGTCAGGCGTTCGTCTTCGTTCATCGCGGGTGGCAAGACACAATGCGTGTTGCCGCTCCGTGCTCAAACCCTAGTTTGCGACCCCACTGATGACGCGACCGGTCTGTTTCCTTGCCCCGCTGGCGGCCTCGCTGCTGCTCGTTTCCTGCGGAACCGTCAATCTGCCGCGCCCGGCCGACCCGGGCCGGCTTACGATCCTGGTCTCGCTCGATGGATTCCGGTGGGATTACCTCGACCGCTACGAGGCGCCCACCCTGCGCGCCTTGGCGGCGGAGGGCGTGCGGATGCGGTCGCTGACGCCGTCGTTCCCGACCAAGACCTTCCCCAACCACTACACGCTCGTGACCGGCCTCCGCCCGGCGCACCATGGCATCGTCGGCAACTGGTTCTTCGATCCGGAGAGCGGCGAGACCTTCGGCATGAGCAAGGCCGCCTCGAACACCGAGCAACGCTGGTGGGGCGGCGAGCCGCTCTGGATCACGGCGGAGCGGCAGGGCGTGCGCAGCGTCTGCTATTTCTGGCCCGGCTCCGAGGCCGCGCACGACGGGGTGCGGCCGTCGCGCTGGGTGCCCTTCAACGACAAGATCCCGTCGAACGAGCGCGTGGACGGACTGCTCCGCTGGTTGGATGTGCCGGAGGCGGAGCGGCCGCGGCTGGCCACGCTTTATTTCAGCGCGGTGGACCACGCCGGCCACAAGCACGGGCCCGATGCGCCTGCGCTGCAGGAGTCCATCACGGAGGTCGACGGCGCATTGGCCCGCCTGATGGCCGGCCTCAAGCGCCTCGACCTGAGCGGCCGCACCAACCTCATCGTGGTCTCCGACCACGGCATGTCGCCGCAATCACCCGACCGCGTGGTCTTCCTCGAGGACCTCGTGGACGTGCGCACGATCGAAATCGAGACCACGGGCCCCTACGCGGGTCTCCGGCCCAAACCCGGCACGCGCACCGACGCCGAACTCGCCGCCGCGATCCGCGCCCGCGCCCCCCGGCAGGTGCAGGTCTACACGCGCGACGAGGTGCCGGCCCGCTATGAATTCAGCGGCAGCGACCGCATCCCCGCCGTGCTGCTCATCGCCGACGACCAATGGAGCATCGAGGAGAAGCGCGGCTGGGGCGCGAAGCGGCTCACCTATTCCCGCGGCAACCACGGTTGGGATCACCGTTCGGCCAACATGGGCGGACTCTTCGTCGCGGCCGGGCCGGCCTTTGCGCGCGGGAAAACCATCGAGCGCACGGACAACATCCACGTCTACAACCTGGTCTGCGCCATCCTCGGGTTGAAACCGGCGCCCAACGACGGCGACGACCGTCTCGCGCGGGAAGCCTTGCGGCGCTGAAGCGCCAAAACCGAGTGTCAAATAATAGATGACACCCGGCATGAGCCCTCACCCGGCCAGCAGGGCGCGCAGATCCTCCGGCGCGGTGACGGGTTGCCGGCAGGCGTAGTTCTCGCACACATGGGCGGTCGCCCGGCCATCGCGCGGTTTCATCACGGCGAGATAAGCCGCGTGTTGCGCGAGCCAAGCCTGCCCGGCCCCGCCGTCGGCACAGAGCACGGCGCGGCGCGGACCGAGCCTTTCGTGCAGCACGGCGGCCAGCGCCCGGAAGTCCTCCGCACCGGGATCGCCGGCCAGCACGACGGTGCGCGGCGGCTCAAGGTAGAGTTCGAGCGCGCCCAGCATCTGCGGCAGCGCGTGCGGTGTGCGGCTCCATTGCCGGCGGAAGGCCTCGAGGGTGCGGCGGGCTTTCCCCCGGTAGGAGCCCGACCCGCCCAGCATCCAGTCGAGGCGCACGAGATTCAATGCCGCCATCGAGCTCGGGGCCGGTTCCGCGCCGTCGTAGTCGTCCTTCATGCGCACGATGACATCCGCGGCACCGGCGCGTGAGTTGAAATAGCCGCCCGCGGCATCATCCCAAAACGCCGCGTCCATTTCACCCTGGAGTTGCACGGCCCACTGCAGCCAGCGGACGTCAAAGCCGGCTTCATAGAGGTCGAGCAGGCCCTGGATGAGCGCGGCGTAGTCCTCGGCAAAGGCCGGGGCGGTGCCGCGCTGCCCGCGCCAGCTGCGGTAAAGCGTGCCCGTGGCCGGATCATACAGCTCGCGCCGGATGAATTCCGCGGCGCGGGTGGCCGCGGCCAGGCGGGCGGGCTCACCGAGGACTTGGGTGGCCCGCGCCAAGGCCGAGATCATGAGGCCGTTCCACGCGGTGATGACCTTGTCGTCGAGGTGCGGGCGCGGCCGCCGCAAGCGGACCGCCCGAAGCTTCTCCAAGCCGGCCAGCAAAAGCTCCTCGGCCCGCGGCAGCTCGAGCTTGAGCGCATGCGCGGTGAGGGCGAGCGATTGCGTCTGCCGCAGCACGTTCTTGCCGCGGAACTCGCCGTGCGGGTCGTGCGCGACGTTGCCGCCGGGCTTCACGTTGAGGTGCGCGGCCACCAGCGTGGCGGCGGCGGGATCGAGGGCCGCATCGATCTCCTCCTTGGTCCAGACATAGAAGGCGCCCTCGGCATGCTCCGGCCGGCCGTGCGCCACCAGACTGTCGGCGTCCTCCGCCGAGTAGAAACCGCCGTGCGGCCCGGTGAGGTCACGGGCCACGTAGTCGAAAATGCCGCGCGCCACCCAGGCGAAGGTCTCGCGGCCGGTCGCCTGCCGGGCGGCGAGGAGGTTCAGCGCGATCTGCGCCTGGTCGTAGAGCATCTTCTCGAAGTGCGGCACATGCCACTCCTCGTCCACCGAGTAGCGGTGGAAGCCGCCCCCCACGTGGTCGTGGATGCCGCCCTCGGCCATGCGCTGCAGCGTGAAGCCCGCCAGCTTGGCCGCCTCCTGCCCCAGCTCCGTGTCCGGCCCCTGCAGGGCCGCGACGCGGAAGAGGAAATCGATGGCCGAGCCGCGCGGAAACTTCGGCGCGCCGCCGAATCCGCCCCACTTCGGATCAAAGGCCTCGTGGAAATACTGGTAGCATTTCTCAAACGCGTCGCCCGCCGCCTCGTGGAGCGGCACCGGCGCACCCTCGGCCCGGATCTCGTGCGCGCCGCCCGCGAGGGCGTGCTGCCGCAAGGCCTCGAGCACGCGGTCGGCCTCGGTTGCGATCTTTTCGCGTTGCGCGGCCCATTCACGGCTCACGGCGTTGAGGATGGAGACAAACCCGGCGCGGCCGTGCCGGTCCTCCGGCGGGAAGTAGGTGCCGCCGAAAAACGGCTTCAAGTCCGGCGTGAGCCACACGCTCATCGGCCAGCCGCCGTGGCCGGTCGTGGCCTGCACGTAGGTCATGTAGACGCGGTCGATGTCGGGGCGCTCCTCGCGGTCGACCTTCACGGGGATGAAATCGCGGTTGAGGATTTCCGCGACGGCGGGGTTTTCGAAGGATTCGTGCGCCATCACATGGCACCAGTGGCAGGTCGAGTAGCCGATGCTGAGGAAGACGGGTTTGTTCTCCGCGCGCGCCTTGGCGAAGGCCTCGTCGCCCCACGGGAACCAGTCCACGGGGTTGTCGGCGTGCTGGCGCAGGTAGGGCGAGGTCGCGGCGGCAAGACGGTTGGGCATCGCTTTCACGGTCGCGCAGCCACGCCCGGAAGCAAAGCCAAACGCGCGGCACAGGGCCTCCGGACGGGCAAACGCAACTGCGTGTTGGCTTTGTGCGGCTCCGGGCCCCGGCCCGGTCTGTAGCCTATTGGTTAAAAAAGGACGGGCGTGCCGCCAAGGGCGGGGGATGCTGAAGCCTAGAGTTGACGGATATGGTGGCGGCAGGCTGACTCGCGGGTTTTCCATGCTGACCCTGGCCGACGTCGCAAAGTCCTACGGCACCCGCGAACTCTTCGCGGACGTGTCGCTCTTCGTCGCGCGCACGGACCGCTACGGCCTGGTCGGCCCCAACGGCGCCGGCAAATCCACCCTGTTCAACCTCATCCTCGGCGAGGAGACGGCCGACGAGGGCACGATCGAGTGGGAGCGCGGGGCGGACTTCGGCTACCTGCCGCAGGAGAGCGCGCCCGTGGGCGACGAGACCGTGCTGCAGATCGCGACCAGCGGCAAGAAGCTCGTGCCCGACGACGACCACGACTACGACATCGACTGGACGCTCGAGCCGCGGGCCAAGAAGATCCTCGCCGGCCTCGGTTTCCGCGAAAGCGACCACGACAAGCCCGCCAAGTCCTTCTCCGGCGGCTGGGTGATGCGCGCGCACCTCGCCCGCCTGCTCGTGAGCGAGCCGGCGCTGCTCCTGCTGGACGAGCCGACCAACCACCTCGATCTCGAGGCGTTGTTGTGGTTCCAGGACTACCTGACGCGCTATCCCGGCGGCCTGCTCATCATCTCGCACGACCGCGAGTTTCTGAACACGCTCTGCACGGGCATCCTCGAACTGCGCGGCGGCACGCTCAACCGCTACACCGGCAACTACGACGACTACCTCGCGGAAAAGGATGCCCGCAAGGAGCAGCAGGCCGCGCTCTACAAGAACCAGCAGCGCGAGATCGCCCACCTCCAGCGCTTTGTCGACCGCTTCGGCGCCAAGGCCTCACTCGCCACCCGCGCCAAGTCGAAGGAGAAGCAGATCGAGCGCCTCAAGGAGGTCGCGGTCGAGGAGCCGTGGGAGGACCTCAAGCGCATCAATTTCCGTTTCCCGCAGCCGGCGCGCTCGGGCCTGAAGGTCGTCACGCTCAAGAACGTCGAGCAGGCCTACGGCGACCACGTCGTCTACCGCGACCTGAACTTCGAGGCGGAGCGCGGCCAGCGCATCGTGCTCGTCGGGCCGAACGGCGCTGGCAAGTCCACCCTGCTCAAGATCCTCGCCGGGGTGGTGCCGATCCGGGCGGGCACGCGCGAGCTGGGCAGCAACGTCACCCCGGGCTACTTCGCGCAGAACCGCGCCGACAACCTCCGCCTCGACCTCACCGTGCTCGAGAACGTGATGGAGCTGCGCACGGCGGAAAACCAGCTCACCGAGCAGCAGGCCCGCGCCGTCCTCGGCGGCTTCCTCTTCCGCAAGGACGACGTGTTCAAGAAGGTCTCCGTGCTCTCCGGCGGCGAGAAGTCGCGGCTCGCCCTCGCCCGCCTGCTCGTCAACCCGCCCAACCTGCTGCTGATGGACGAGCCCACGACCCACCTCGACATCCCGTCCATCGACGCGCTCGTCAACGCGCTCAAGCAATACGAGGGCACCTTCATCTTCATCAGCCACGACGTGTATTTCATCCGCCAGCTCGCGCTCAACGTGCTCCACGTCCACAGCGGTCGGCTGACGCCCTACGCCGGCAACTACGACTACTATCTCGACAAGTCCAAGGCCACGCCCCCCCGCGCCGCGCGGCCGGCGGGTTACCCCGCCGCGCGGCCGGCGCAGACGGCGGACCCCGCCCGGCGGGCGGCGCCGACGGCGCGGCCGGCGGCCGCGCCCCACCCCAAGAAACCTTCGCCCGCCGAGCTGAAGAAGCTGCGCATCGAGGTGGGTAAACTCGAGAAGAACGTCAGCGAGCTGGAGGCGAAGCAGAGCGAGATCACGGCCGAGCTGGAGAAGCCGGAGACCTATACGCAACCCGGCCGCGCCCAGCACCTGAACCGCGAGCTGAGCGCCACCGTCGACCTCCTGCAGGCCGCCACCGCCGAATGGGAGGCCGCGGCGACCAAGCTGAATCAGTTGGAAGCTCTGGGCTAGGCGCGCCTGCAAAATCAAGCACGCGGTTCCGTTTCCCCAGCAGGAGGGGCTTTATGCCCCGATCCGGACCGGTTTTCCCACATGCATGTAGAGTCGCGGCATGGAGCCGCTCCTACATCATGGCCCTGGACCGGCCCAAGCAAAAACCCGGCCCGAGGGCCGGGTTCGCACGGAAGGCAAAGAGAGGCGGTTTCAGGCCGTCTTGCGCTGCTGGCCGCGGAAGAGCCCGGCGAAGGGAATCGCATTGAGGCCGATCTTGATCGAGGGTTCGGGCGGCTGTTGCGCGGCGAGCCAGGCCTCGGAGGCGGCAAGGGTGCGTTCGCGGGCGGTCAGGCGCTCCTCGCGCGCCTTCAGCTCGGCCTCCCGCTTCTTGAGCGAGGCCTCGAAGTCGCGGAGCTTGAGGCGGTCGTCGCGCACGACGGCGCGCTCGGCTTCGAGCAACTGCGTGCCGGTCTGGAGGCGGTGCAGTTCGGCGGCGATCTCGGGCATCTTGTGCATCGGGACGGCAGCGGGGGCGGCGGCCACCGGATCGCCACCGGCGAGCCGGAGGCGGTCCTCGTAGGCGCGGAGATTGGCCTCGCGCTCGCGGAGGGCGGCCATGTCGGCCTGCACCTGTTCGCGCAGGCGCTCGAGATGCGCGGCTTCGAGGCGGGTGGTTTCTAGGGAGGGGCGGAAGGGAGGTGTCGTGCTCATGGCGGGGAGTGCGACGCCAAGATAGCAGATTGTGTTTCCTCCGCGCCAGAGGCCGCGGGGGCATTTACCCGGGGTTTACCGCCGGGGCCGGCTTTGACAAAAAAATGGAGGCAAAAATAGGGGCCTTCCCCCAGCGGGTATGTCACGGCAATGTCCTGAAGGGAGAGGCCGTTGCCGCCTCACGCCTTGAACATCACGTCCTCGCGATTGAACATCTTCACGCAGATCCACAGGCCGGCGGCGGCATAGGCGCAGGAAGAGGCGAAGATGAGACCGATATACGGCCAGTTCCACGTGCCCGAGAGCATCTCCTTGCAGACGAGTGAGAGGTTGAGGATCGGGATGAGCGCGGTCTTGACGTTCAAGTCGATGCCGGGGAGCAGCCCGAAGACCGCGGGGATGATGACCACGATGACCAGCGGGCCGGCATAGCTCTGCGCCTCCTTGTAGCTTTTGGCGAAGAGCGACACGGTGAGGAGCAGGGCGGCGAAGAAGATCGCCACCGGGGCGATCATGGCGAAGACGCCGAGGATGCCCGCCGGGTCGATGGTGGGCATCATGGCCCCGGCCTGGGCCGTCTTGACTGCCGCCGCCTGCGCGGCGGTCTTGCCGGTGAAAAACGCGCCGCCGAGCGCCGCGGTCACCCCCATCGACAGGAGCACCACCACCATGGTGGCGATGGAGGCGGTGAGCACCATGAGGAATTTGCCGAAGACGATGTTGATGCGCGAAGTCGGGCTGCACATGAGCGTCTCCATCGTGCCGCGCTCCTTCTCGCCCGCGGTCAGGTCCATGGCCGGATACATCGCGCCGGTGAAGCACAGGATGATGATGATGTAGGGAATGAAGGCCCCGAAGGTGGCGCCGCCGACCTTCTCGGGCGGGGCGACATTCCTGCGCTTCAATTCGAAGGGTCGGACGAGCTCGGGCGGCAGGCCGCGGTCCTTCAGCCGGCCCTCGACGAGCGTGGTGCGGTATTTCTGCATGAACCCGTCGAGCTCGCGCACGCCGAGGCCGGACTTGATCTCGCCCTCGTAGTGCAGGATGCCGACCTCGGCCGCCTCGCCGTTCCGGAGCCGCTCCTCGAAATTTTCCGGCAGCTTCAGGGCCACGCGCAGTTTCTTGTCGGCGATGCGCTGTTCGTAGTCGGGGGCCTCGGCCACGACGCGGAACTTCGGGTCGGCCTTCAGGGCCTTGACCAGCTCGGGGGCGCCGGCGGCGCCGACCACCATGACGTTCGTGCCCTCGTCCTGGGCCTTCTTGATGATCTTGGTCATCACGGCGCCGAAACCGAGCATGATGACGGGCATGATGACGGCGGGGATGACGAGCGTGGAGATGACGGTGCGGCGGTCGCGCAGCTGGTCCTTCAGCTCCTTGCGGAAGACGACGAGGATGGATTTCCAATTCATGGAGAAAACGGGTCAGCGGTTGAGGGCGGCGGCCACGGCGGCCTCGCCGCCCACGGCCTTGACGAAGATCTCCTCCATGTCCTGCTCGCCGAAGCGCTGGCGGAGCTGCGCCAGCGAGCCCTCGGTGACGAGGCGGCCGTCGTGGATGATGCCGATGACGTCGCAGAGCTTCTCCACCTCGCTCATGACATGGGTGGAGTAGATGACGGTCTTGCCGCGGTCGCGGCAGTCGCGGACGAACTTCACGATGGCGCGCGCGGTCATCACGTCGAGCCCGAGGGTCGGCTCGTCGAAGATCATGACGTCCGGGTCGTGCACGAGCGTGCGGGCGATGGAGGTCTTCTGCTTCATGCCGGTGGAGAACTTGTCGCAGCGGCGGTCGAGGAAGTCGTGCATGTCCAGCTCGCGGGCGAGCACGTCGATGCGGGCGCGGATGGCGTCGTCGGGCATGCCGTTGAGGCGCCCGAAGTAGGCGATCATCTCCCGGGCGGAGAGCCGCCCGTAGAGGGCGGTGCTGGCGGCGAGGAAGCCGACCCGCGCGCGCACCTGCTCGGGCTGGGCAACGGTGTCGTGCCCGGCCACGACGGCGGTGCCGCTGCTGGGCTTGAGCAGCGTGGCCAGCAGGCGGAGCGTGGTGGTCTTGCCCGCGCCGTTGGCGCCGAGCAGGCCGTAGATCTGCCCGGGCCGGCAGGTGAAGGACACGTCCTGCACGGCGTGGATTTCGCCGCGCTTCTTGTCGCGGAAGGTCTTGGTGAGGTTGCGGACTTCGATCATGGAAATCTTTTGGGATGAAAAGCGTGGTCGTTCAGTCCGGCTGTTCGCGTCGGACCACCAGAGCGACACCGGCTGACAGCACCGCTGCGGCGAGGAGCCCGCCGGCCCAGCGGCCGGAGATGATGAGGCCGACGGCGATGGCGACGGGCAGGGCGATGAGGGGAAGCAGGCGGCGGGGATTCATGGGGGTTTTTCAGAGGCTCATGCGTTCGCGGAAATCCTGCGCCTGGCGGCGGGAGAGCTCCACCTTGGCGCCGCCCTTGAGCTTCACCAGCAGGCCGCCGCTGAACCAGGGCTCGATCCCCTCGACCCAGGCGAGGTTGATCACCTCCTTGCGGTTGGCGCGGAAGAATTGCTTGGGATCAAGCCGCTCCTCCATGGCCGTCAAGGAGCGGAAAAGTTGGGGCTTCTCGCCGTCGAAGTGGATGCGGGTGTAGTTCCCCTCCGAGACCAGCAGGCGGATGTTCTTCACCGGCACGAACCAGCACCGGTCGCCTTCGCGCACGAAAACCTTGTCCTCGGCGGAGAGGCGCCCGCGGCTCTGCGCGGCCTTGTTTTCGGCGACGCGCAGCTCGACCTTGTCGAGCGCCGCGGCGAGGCGGGCCGGGTCGACGGGCTTGAGCAGGTAGTCGAGGGCGTTGAACTGGAAGGCCTTCACCGCAAACTCGTCGTAGGCGGTCGTGAAGATGACGAGCGGCAGCGGCGGCTCGATTTTCTCGAGGAGCGCGAACCCGTCGTCGCCGGGCATCTGCACATCGAGGAAAAGCAGGTCCGGGCGCGTCTCGTCGATGCGGGCCAGGGCCTCGGTGGCATCGGCGGCCTCGCCCGCCACCTGCACGTGCTTGTGCGCGGCGAGGAGCCGGCGAAGCTCATTGCGCGCGAGGCGCTCGTCGTCGATCAGCAGGGCTTTCATGGCGTGACCTTGGCGAGGGGGATGTGCACGTCGGCGGTGACGCAGCCCACGGGTTCGGCCAGCAGTCGGAGCATGGCGCGGTCGCCGAAGAGCAGCTTGAGCCGCTCGGAGGCATTGCGCAGGCCGACGCCGGTCGAGGAACCCGCACGCGCCGCAGAAGAAGACGCGACGGGGCCGAGTTCGCCGGGGTTGGTGACCCGCAGGTGCAGTGCATCATGTTCGACGGCGGCGGAAATGACGACCTCACCACCGCCGCGGCGCGGCGAAATGCCGTATTTCACCGCGTTTTCCACCAAGGTCTGCAGCAGCATCGGGGGCAGGGGCTGGCGGCGGGCCTCCGGGGCGATTTCCCAGCGCACCTGCAGGCGCTCCTCGTGGCGGATCTGCTCGAGGGCAAGGTAGTCCTCGACCACGCGCAGCTCATCCTCCAGCAGGACGGTCTCCTGCTGCCCGGAGGAGAGCGAGTAGCGGAGCATGTTGGCGAGGCGCGTGACGGACTCGCGGGCGCGGGGCGCGTCCTCATCGATGAGGGCCCGCAGGCTGTTGAGGGAGTTGAAGAGGAAGTGGGGATTGACCTGCGACTTGAGCGCGCGCAGCTCGGCCTCCTTGACGCTGGCGGCCAGCTGGAGCTGCTCGACCTGGAGCCGCTGCACCCGATCATAAACGTGGTAGATGAAATAGATGCAGAACCAACCGAGCAGCATGATCGTGCCGTTCACGACGCTGGCGGTGACCGTGAACGTCAGGGAAAACGGGGATTTCCAGGGAAGGCCGATCAGGCCGTAGATCACCCCAAAACCGATCAAGGACCAGGCCGTGGACAGCACAAAGGACATGCCGATGATGCGCGGCACGAGCCGGCCCCAGCGCATTTCCTTCCAACCCCAGCGGTGGATGAAGCGGCGCGAGAAATGCGTCAGCAGCAGCGCCACGAAGATCACGAGGAAGTTCACCGCGTGCGCGGACATCTGATCGAGGCCGCCGCGGAATTTGGGACCGGCCAGTTCGGTGTAGACCGCCTGCAAGGCGGCAAAAAAGCCCCACCCGCCCAGCTGGCAGATGACATAGAGCCGCTCGCGTGCCCGGATCAAGCGGTCCTCGGTCGCGGCGGCTGCCGCCGCCGCGGAACCGGCGGCCGCAGTCCGCAACGGGGCGGCGGGAAAAGACGCGTCGGAGGAGGCGGTGACGGCGGACATATCGGGCATATCGCAGCCCTATCTCCTCGCCGCAGCGCAGACAAGGACGGACGGCCCGCGCGCGGGATGAACGGAGGGGCCGTAACAAAACCGCAAAACCTGCCGCGCGCAGGATTACCCTTTACGCCCCCGCGGCCGCGGCGCAGCCTGCCGGTCCGCGCATGAAACCCGAGGTCCTCGTTGTCGGCAGCTATGTCCAGGACCTGACCTTCTTCACCCGGCGTTTTCCCCGCACCGGCGAGACCACCGTGGGCGATTTCCGCACCGGTTGCGGCGGCAAGGGCTTCAACCAGGCCGTGGCCGCGCGCCGCGCCGGGGCCCGGACGGTGTTCGTCGGTGCGGTCGGACACGATGCCTTTGCCGTGAAGGCGCGCAAATTCGCCGCCGCCGAGCGGCTGCCCGTCCACCTCGTCGAGAAACCGCGTGTGCTCACCGGCGCCGCCGGCATCACGGTGGACGAAGCCGGGCAAAACCAGATCGTGGTCTCGCTGGGTGCCAACCAACACCTCCGCTCCCGCGATGTGCCCGCGCCGCTGCTCGGCGCCGCCCGTGTGGTCGTCTGCCAGGGTGAATCCGACTACACCACGGTCGCGCAGGTTCTGCGCACCGCCCGCCGCAACGGCGCCACCACCGTCCTCAATCCCGCGCCGATGCGCCCGGACTTCGATCCGGCCTTGCTGCGGCACACCGACATCCTCATCCCGAACGAAACCGAGTTTGTCGCCCTCGCCCACCAGCTGCGCAAGGCGGACGGCCGCACTCTCACGGCCGACTCGCTCGCCCGCCTGCCGGCCGACAAGTTCCACACGCTGTGCCGGAGCTTCGGCGTGCCGGTGGTGATCGTGACCCTCGGCGCGCGCGGCTGTTTCGTCTCCGAACCCGACGTTTACCTGCGCATCACGGCGCACACGGTCGAGGCCATCGACACGACCGGGGCGGGCGACGCCTTCGTGGGCGGGTTCGCCGCCGGATTGGTGAAATTCAAAAACAACGTCTTCGAGGCCGCGCACTATGCGAACGCCGTCGCGGCCATCTCGGTCACGCACCCCGGCACGGCCGACTCGATGCCGACCTCGCGCGAGATCCTGCGCTTCCTCCGCCGCCGCGACCACGCGTAGTCTGCCCCGCGATGGCTTACAATGAGATGCTCGCCGGTCGGGTCGCGGCCTACTTGGCCGCAAAGAACCTGCCCGTGGAGGAAAAGCGCATGATGGGCGGCCTGTGTTTCATGGTGCGCGGCAAGATGTGCGCCGGCGTCGAGAAGGATCGGTTGATGGTGCGCACCGGACCCGATGCCTATGATGCCGCGCTGCGCCGGCCCGGGTGCAAGTCGATGGATTTCACGGGGCGGCCGATGCGCGGCTTCGTCTTCGTGCAAAGAACCGGCCTTCGCACCACGCGCCAGCTCGCCGCATGGCTCGACCTCGCGCTGGCTTACAACCCGCAGGCGGCCGCGGCGAAGAAGCGCCGTTGAAGAAGGCGCGGAAAACCGCCGGCGGTTGATCGCGACCGTTCGTCCCGCGCGGGATTGCACAGCAGGCCCCCGTCCATGGGAATGCCGTCATGCGAACAGACGTGAAGTGGGCCGCCATATTGGCCGCGACAAACCTGGGGCATCTGCTCGTCGGGCATCTGTTGGGCTTTCACTCCGGGCGGATCAGCCAGGGCATGTGGTATTTCCCCCTCGCCTACCTGTTCATCGCGCTCTGCGTCTCGCTCGGCGTGCGCGAAACCGGACGCCAAGCGACGGGCGGCTATGGCCGAAGATCGGCGGCCGGTTTCGCCATTGCGGGGGCGGCAGCACTGCCGGTCGCACTCGGCACGTATTGTCATTACCGCTGGATCGCAGCGGATTTCACCGAACACCTGCTCACCCACATCCGTTCGCAACCCATGGTGCAGGCCATGCCGCCTGATGAGTTCGCCCGGATCGAGCCGGCGCTGCGTGCGGTCTACAGTCCCCTTGGATTGGCCCTGGCCACCCCGGTGGTCTATCTGGGCGTCGGCGGCGTGACCGCCCTCATCGCGGCGGCGGTGGTCCGCCCGGGGGCATTCGAACCAGGCCGGACGACGGACCACGGCGTGACGGGAGGCGGCAAAAACCGCTAACGTGTCAGCTCCGAGGCGCAGCCACGGGAGGCCACCATCCGGACCATTTGGATGAGATCGGGTGTCATCAAAGGTCAATCGGGGCTTCAGGCCTTGAATTGGTAGAGTCCGGCCACGGCCCCTGCGGGATCGCGGATGACCGCCATGCGCGCTCCGCCCATCTTGCGGACGGGGCAGACGATCTTGCCGCCGGCCTGCACGCAGGCACGGAGGCTTTTCCTCAGGTCGGCGACGGTGATGTAGACGAGCCACTGCGGCGGCAGATTCTTGTTCACGCCGCGCGCGTGGCAGATGCCGGCGGCGGGTTTGCGGACGCGGGGCGGACCCATGCAATAGTCGTTGTAGCCGCCCATGTCGATGGGCGTGGCCTGCCAGCCGACGACGGCGGCGTAGAAATCGCGCACGCGGTCGGCATCGCGGATGGTAAGGTCGGTCCAGGTGATCGTGCCGGGTTTGGGGGTTTTCATGGTGCAAGGCTGCCGCGTCGCAACCTCGTTGCCAAGCGGCCGAGGATGGACGGCTTGACGGGAACATGAGCGGCCTTGCCTGCGATCCCACCACAGGGCATGGAGGGGCATGCGACGGAAATTCCGCGCCAAGCTCTACCGTGTGACCATGGTCCGCTGGGTCGACCTGCCGGCCGGAGTCGTCAAGGCTCTCAGGTTGCCGCCCGCGCAGAACCGGGGCTGGCAGGCGATCCTGCGATTCAACGGTGACATCGACCGGGTGACGCTGCTTCCGGGCAAGCCGGGCAAGGTGAAGTTCGCGTTCAAGGTGGAGCTGCTGCGCGCCGCGGGCGTCGAGGCGGGCGACGTGGTGGAATTCACCCTTGAAGCCGACACCGCCTCCCGCGAACCCGAGTTGCCGGAGGAGATGCGCAAGGCGTTCCAGGCCCGGCCGGAGCTGGCCGCCGCGTGGGAACGGCAGAGCATCGCGTTCCGCCGCCAGCTCGTGCGCTACGTTTACCAGGCCAAGAGCCCCGAGGTGCAGGCGAAGCGCTGCTGGCTGTTCATCGACCGGCTGGCCGAGACCGGCTCGCTGAAGAATCCCGATTACAGCTGACGCCGGGAGTTCCGCGGGGGCCGACCGGCCCATAGCCAACCCGGGCGGCCGGGATATGCTGGAGCATCATGAAGACCTGGCAAATCAACCGATTCGGGATCGATTCCCTGCAGACAACCGACATCCCCGATCCGGCGGCGCCGGGTCCGGGCGAGGTGCTGGTGCGTTGGCGCGCCTTTTCGCTGAACTATCGTGATCTGGTGATCGTGCAGGGCAGCTATTTGCCCGACCTGGCCATGCCCTACACGCCCTTGTCGGACGGCGCCGGCGAGGTCGTAGCGGTCGGGGCGGGCGTCACCGAGTGGAAGCCCGGCGACCGCGTGGCGGGCAACTACATCCAGTCGTGGCTCGAGGGCCCGGCCACGCCCGAAAACCTGCGCCTCTCCCTCGGGGGCGCGGTGCTGCCGGGGCTTGCGCGCGAGTTTTCGGTCCTGCCCGCGCACGGCCTGGTGCGCCTGCCCGCGCACCTGTCGTTCGAGGAGGGCGCCACGCTGCCGATCGCGGCGGTCACGGCTTGGAGCGCGTTGTTCGCCCAGCATGATCTCACGCCCGGGGCAACCGTCGTGCTCGAAGGCACGGGCGGCGTGTCCTTGTTCGGCCTGCAGCTCGCCCATGCCGCCGGCCTGCGCACCATCATCACCTCCAGCAGCGACGAGAAGCTTGCGCGGGCCCGGACGCTCGGGGCTGACACCACCATCAATTACCGGGTTGAACCCGGCTGGGGGCAACGCGTCCGCGAGCTTACCGGCGGCCGCGGAGCGGACCTTGTGCTCGAGGTCGGCGGACCGGCCACGTTCCAGGAGGCCGTCCGCGCGGTGCGCCTCGGCGGGCGCATCGCGCTGATCGGTTTCCTGAGCGGAAACGCCCTGCCGGTGAACGCCTTCGATTTCATCGGCAATCTCACGGTCCTGCACGGCGTGCGGGTCGGTTCGCGGGCCGATTTCCGGGCGCTGAACCGCGCGCTCGGCCAGCGAGCCATCCGGCCCGTCATCGACCGCGTGTTCGAATTCGCCGAATTGCCGGCGGCGTTCACGCGCCTGAGCCGCGGGGAGCATTTCGGCAAGATCGTCGTCCGCGGGCCCTAACGCGCCGTCACAGTCGCGTCCGTTTCCGGCTCGCACAGCGCGAAACTGGCCGTCCGGCCCATGTTCTTTGCGCCGATCGCGACTAAAGTGTGCGCAATCCAAACCACGACCATGCAAAGCTTCTGCGACCTCGAAACCCCGCAACAAGAGCGCCTGCGCCACGGCGCGCCTGAATCGGCCCCGGCCGATTCGTGGCTCGGCAAGCTGGCCCAGCTGCTGGGCCCGGCCCCGATCGACCAGAGCCGGGATCTGCTGACCCTGCGCAAACCCGCTCCGCTGGCACACCCGGCGGCCCGCCGCTGCCCGAGCTGCTGAGCACCTACTTCTCGGCCGCCGGCCTGAAACCCGCCGCGGCGGGGGCATACAGCGCCCGCGCGTAGAGCGGCATCCATTGCACGATGCCGAGGGCGCCGAGCACGAAAAGCTCGTCGCGATAAGAGCTGCCCAGGAGGATGCCGAGAAAACTGCAGGATTCGGCCATCGCCAGGCCGATGATGAATGCAATCAGGGCTTTCTGCGGGTCGCTGCCCAACCGGGGAAAGAAAAGCCACCGCAGGGTCGTGCTGGCCGCCAGTTGCACCAATCCGACCACATCGATGATGGTGATTCCGCCGGACGCCGGCACCGACCGGCGTCCCAAAGTAAAGTAGATGACCACAACTCCGCCCAGCAGCGCGGCCCAGATGACCCACCAGACCAGAAGGCGCGCCCTGAGCTGCGTTGTTTCGCCCTCCGTGGTCATGGCTGCACTATTTTCAGCCCGCACATGGCGGCAAGTTTGGCCTGCCGGGCATCGTAGGTGAGAAAATACCGCGCGTTCAGCTCCATCGCCGAAGCCACATGCAGCACGTCGAGCGAACGCGTGCCGAGCTTGACGGTGTAGCGCTCACTGAGCTCGGTCGCCTTGTCCAAAACCGCACGCCAAGGCACGTCGACCAACCGCAGTTCGTCCTCGCGCAGGTCTTGCTGAAAAGCAGCAAGGAAAGCCTGGAAGGCCGCTTCGCCAATATCGCCGCGAAAAACAGCGGAAGCCATGGAGTTGATAATCTCCGCGCGGCAGAACCGCGTTATGGGCAACGCTCCGGGGTTCTTGAACCGCCAGCCCGCCATTGCCCCCGAGCGGCGGTCGTGCGCGTAGAGATGCCTGAGCGCACTGGAATCGACATAAAAACCCTCAACGATCATCGCGGTCTGCTTCCATCGCGCGCGAGGCTTCCGCCGAGATCGGCTTGGGCATGTAGCTCAGCAGGCGGGCGTAGTAATCGATGCGACGGGCCTTGGACGGCTTTTTCTTCGGCGCCGTGTAGGGCTTGATGATGTAGGCGGCCTGTCCGCGCTCCGTGACCACAAGCTCGCCCTCGCGCTCGATCATGGCGCGCACCTTGGGAAACTCCGTCCGGAGCTGGCGGATGCTGGCGGTCTTCATGGCGATGTGAAACATGGGTGTTTCACATCGCTTGGCAAGGCCGGTCTCAGGCCCCGATGGGGTGCCAGGTGGTCTTGAACTCGACGAAATCGCGGATGGCGTAGAGCGACTGGGCGGAGGCGGCGAACCAGTCCACCGGCTCCTCGGCCTTCCACGTCTTCACGCGCTTCACGCTCTCGGCCGCGCCGAGCTTGAGCGTCTTGCGGTCGTCGGCGCCGACCACGGCGGCAAGGGCGCGGAAGTGCGTGTGCGTGGCGAAGGTGGGCACCATCTCCTTGCGGAAGCCGGTGAGCAGGTTGACCACGCCGCCGGGCAGGTCGCTGGTGGCGAGCATCTCGCCGAGCACGATGGCGGGATAGGGCTGCTTCTCGGAGGCGAGCGCGACGACGGTGTTGCCGCTGGTGATGACGGGAGCGACCAGCGAAATGAGCGCGAGCAGCGGGGCCCCGTCGGGCGCGATGACTCCGACGATGCCGGTGGGCTCGGTGACGGTGAAGTTGAAGTGCGGCGAGGCGACGGGGTTCACGTTGCCGAGGACCTGCTCGTATTTGTCGGCCCAGCCCGCATAGTAGATGAGCCGGTCGATGGCGGCGGTGGTTTCCTTCATGGCGGCGGCTTTCGGGGCGCCGCCGACCATGAGGGCGTCGGCCATGTCGGCCTTGCGCGCCTCGATCATCTCGGCGAGGCGGTAGATGATCTGGCCGCGGTTGTAGGGCGTGCGCTTCGCCCAGCCGGGACCGGCCTTGGCGGCGGCCTCGACGGCGTTGCGCACGTCCTTGCGCGTGCACTGGGGGATGTTGGCGAAGAACGCGCCGGCGGCGTCCTTGAGCGGGAAGGTGCGGTTGCTTTCGGAGCGGATGAACGCGCCGCCGACGTAAACCTTGGGCGTCTTGGTGATGGGGAGGCGGGACATGGCGGAATCGGAGCAGAGGTTAACCACGAATGGACACGAATTCACACGAATGAGCTAGTGCCACCACTTCTACAGTCGCGCCAATCGGAGCCAATTCGTGATTATTGGTGTTCATTAGCGGTTGGTTCAACCAGCGGGTTCGGTCTGGAGGTAGGCGGTGTCCTTGTAGTTCTTCGCGACCAGCGAGAACACGAACGCGGCGACCATGGCGAGCACCGCGAAGAAGATGAAGTAGGGCGCGCCGCTCAATTTGGCGGTGCCATCGGGATTGGAGATGAACCATTGCACGCCGGCGGTAAACCAGTTGCCGGCGGTGACGGACAGGAGGTAGACCGCCTGCACGACCGCCTTGAGGTGGCGCGGGGCCTGCGTGTAGGCGAACTCAAGCGCGGTGATCGAGGCCATGACTTCGCCCGCGGTGAGGAGCACGTAGGCGGGCAATTGCCACAGCACATTGAGCTTGGCGCCGGTGCCGAGGCGCGACTCGATCCACGCGCTGATGAGGAAAGAGACGCCGATGGTGAAGATGCCGAGCCCGATCTTGCGGAGCGGGCTGAGTTTCCACACCCGGTCGATGAGCGGATAGACGACGTAGGCGAAGAGCGGGATGAAGGTGAGCGTGAGGACGGAATTGACCGCCTGCACCTGCGAGGAGCGGATCTCCACGCCGAAGACCAAGCGGTCCATCTTCTCCGCCTGCAAGGTCCAGGTGCTGCCGCATTGGTCCCACAGCGCCCAGAACACGGCCATGAAGGCGAAGATGAAGGCCAGCCGCCCGAGCGCGAGGCCGGTCTCCTTGTTGAAGGTCCGCGCGAGGAATTCCTTCCCGGCCGGGGGCACGTGGATGAACTTGTGCCGGCCGGACCAGAAGATCCACGTGGCGAGCAGCATGAGCGCGGCGGGCACGCCAAAGGCCCAGCGCGAACCGTAGCGGTCGAGCAGCCACGGCGTGAGCATGATCGAAAAGAATGCGCCGAAGTTGACCGCCCAATAGAACCAGCCGAAGGCCTGCGCGAGCAGACCCTGGTTCGACGGTCCGAACTGGTCGCCGACGTGGGACGAGACACAGGGCTTGATGCCGCCGGCGCCGAGCGCGATCAGCGTCAGACCGATGCCGAGACCGAGCCGGGTATTGTCCATCGCCAACACGATGCAGCCGATGCTGTAGAGGATGGAGAGCGAGAGGATCGTGCGGTATTTGCCGAGGAACGCGTCGGAGATGATCGCGCCCATCGCGGGGAAGAAATAGTTCGAGCCGACAAAAAGATGATACCATCCGGAGGCCTCGGACTCGCTCATCGGCGCGGCGGCGCCGGAGCGATCCATGAGGTGCTTCGTCATGTAGATGACGAGGATGGCCTTCAGCCCGTAGAAGTTGAACCGCTCCGCCGCCTCGTTGCCGACGATGTAGGGGATGCCCGGGGGCATGCCCGTGATGTTCTCGGGGGTGGTGCGGTAGGTCGGCGCGGCCATGGCGTTCAGGCGAGCTGGCAATAGTCGAGCAGGCCCTGCCGGCCGCCTTCGCGGCCGAAACCGCTCTCCTTGTAGCCGCCGAACGGCGAGGTGGGATCAAACTTGTTGTAGGTGTTGGCCCAGACGACGCCGGCCTTCAGCTCGGTGCTCATCTTGAGGATGCGCGAACCCTTGTCGGTCCACACGCCGGCGCTCAGGCCGAAGGCGGTGTTGTTGGCCTTCTCCACGGCCTCCTCGAGCGTGCGGAAGGTGAGCACGCTGAGCACGGGCCCGAAAATCTCCTCGCGCGCGATGCGGTGGCTCATCGTGACGTTGGAGAAGATGGTCGGGCGGTAGAAGAAGCCCTTGGCGGGCAGCTTGCAGGGCGGCTGGTAGAGGTCGGCGCCGTCCTGCACGCCGGCGGCGACCAGCGACTCGATCTTCTTGAGCTGCTCGCGCGAGTTGATGGCGCCGATGTCGGTGTTCTTGTCGAGCGGGTCGCCGAGGCGCAGCACGCGGACGCGCGTGCGGAGCTTGGCGAGGAACTCATCCCTGATCGGCTCGTGCACGAGGAGGCGCGAACCGGCGCAGCAGACGTGGCCCTGGTTGAAGAAGATGCCGTTGACCACGCCTTCGACGGCCTGGTCGACCGGCGCGTCGTCGAACACGATGTTCGCCGCCTTGCCGCCCAGCTCCATGGTCATCTTCTTGTCCGTGCCGGCGAGCGAGCGCATGATGATCTTGCCCACGTCGGTCGAGCCGGTGAAGGCCACCTTCACAGCCGTCGGGTGCGCCATCACGGCCGCGCCGGTGTCGCCGAAGCCGGTGACGATGTTGACGACGCCCGGCGGCAGACCGGCGTCCTGGACGATCTCGGCCAGCTTGAGCGCGGTGATGCTGGTGGTCTCGGCCGGCTTGATGACGATGCAGTTGCCCATGGCCAGCGCGGGGGCGAGCTTCCACGCGAGCATGAGCAGCGGGAAATTCCACGGGATGACCTGACCGACGACACCGAGCGGCGCGACGCGGCGGCCGGGGGCGACATATTCCAGTTTGTCCGCCCAACCGGCGTGATAAAAGAAATGCGCCGCGCACATCGGCACGTCGAAGTCGCGCGACTCCTTGATCGGCTTGCCGCCGTCCATCGTCTCGGCCACGGCGAACTCGCGGGCGCGGTCCTGCAACAGGCGGGCGATGCGGTAGATGTATTTCGCGCGCTCGCGGCCGGGCATCTTGCCCCAGACGGCGAACGCCTTCGCGGCCGCGGCATAGGCGGCATCCACGTCGGCCGCGTTGGCGTGCGCGATCTCCGCCAGCTTGGATTCGTTGGCCGGGTTGATGCTGTCGAAATACTTCCCGCTCTGCGGCGCGACGAATTTGCCGCCGATGAAGAGGTCGTAACGCGGCTTGAGCTTCGGGTCGGCCGTCTCGGGCGAGGGATCGAATTCCCAGAGGTCGCCGAAGATCAGCTCGGGCAGCGGGCGGCCCTGATGGCGCGAGGCAGGACGTTTCTTTTCAGTCAGGGTGGGCATGGCAGAATCTCCTTAGTAGCTCTCGGCGGCTTCGCTGAAGTAATACGGGGCCTGGTAGGCGCCGGTCTTCTCCTTCTCGATCTGGCGGAGAAGGTCGTTGAGCAGCGAGGAGGCGCCGAAACGGTAGCGGGCGTTGTTCAGCCATTCATCGCCGAGCGTCTCCTTGACGGCGATGAGAAACTGCAGGGCCTGCTTGGCGGTGCGGATGCCGCCGGCGGGCTTCATCGCGATGGGCGTGCCGGTATCGAGGTAGAAATCGCGGATCGCCTCGATCATCACCTGGTTGTTGCCGAGCGTGGCGTTGAGCGAGGTCTTGCCCGTGCTGGTCTTGATGAAGTCGCCCGGCCGGAGCACGCGCATGGCGATGAAGGACGCGGCGCGGATGTTGTCGTAGGTCTCCAGTTCGCTGACCTCAAGGATGACCTTGAGCGTGGCACCGCCGCAGGCCTGCACGACGGCGGCGATCTCGTCCTGCACTTCCTGGAATTCGCCCGCGAGAAAGGCGCCGCGGTTGATGACCATGTCGATCTCGTCGGCGCCGTCGGCCACCGCAGCCTTCACCTCCGCGAGCCGGGTCCGCAGCGGCGCCTGGCCGGACGGGAACGCGGTCGCGACCGAGGCGATGCGGATGGCGGTGTCCTCGCCGAGGGCGCGGCGGGCGTGCCGCACCATCGACGGATAGACGCACACGGCGGCCACCTGCGGGATGTCGGGGTCGTCGTGCGGACTCATCGCCTTCTGGCAGAGCGACTCGACCTTGCCGGGGGTGTCCTTGCCCTCGAGCGTGGTGAGGTCGACCATCGACACGGCGAGTTTCAGCCCCTTGACCTTCGACGCCTTCTTGATGCTGCGCGTGGCGAACTTCGCCACCCGCTCCTCGATGCCGACCTGATCGACCGTGCCGATCTCGTTGAACAATCGGCGGAATGCGGCTTGTCCCGTGTATGCCATGGCCCGCAGAGTATCCCGTCGCGTGAACCTGAAAACAACCGCAAAGTCATTCCTTCTCCTCGTCGGCCTGCTCCTCGCCTCCTGCGCGAGCGAACCCGGCCCGTCTTCCGGTTGGAGCGGGCCCCAGCCCGCGGGCGAGATGGTCGAGCCGGCCAACCACGAGGCCAGCGGCCTCGCCGCCTCGCGCCGGACCGCCGATGTCTTCTGGACGCACAACGACAGCGGCGGCGAGCCCGTGCTGTTCGCGGTCAATGCCGACGGCTCGCGGCGCGGCGCCGTGCGGATTGCGGGCACAAGCAACTTTGACTGGGAGGACTGCGCCTCGTTCGAGAAGGCCGGCCGCGCCTGGTTGCTGGCCGCGGACATCGGCGACAATTTCGCGACGCGCTCCGGCTGCGTGCTGCATGTGCTGGCCGAGCCCGCGGTCGATGAGCTGAAACCCGACGGGGAGCTTACACGGCGGGCCGACTACTCGATCCACTTCGTCTACGAGGACGGCGCGCGGGACTGCGAATCGGTCGCCGTGGATCCGCTCGAGGGGTTCATCTACCTGCTCAGCAAGCGCAACACCCCCGCGCGGCTCTACCGCCTGCCGCTACAGCCTGCCCCCGCCGACCAGCCCGCCGTGGCCCGCTTTCTCGGCCCGGTGCCGCACCTCCCCCAGCCCACGGCCGCCCAACAGCTCATCCAGACCCCGACCGGTGCCCTGCGCGGCATGCCCTGCGCGATGGATTTCGCGCCCGACGGCTCCGCCGCCCTCGTGCTGACCTACGGCGACCTGCTCGTTTTCGCACGGGCCGAGGACGAAACCTGGGCCGCCGCGCTCGCGAAGGTTCCGCTGCGGCTGTCGCCCCACAACTTCGACCAATCCGAGGGCGCCTGCTTCTCGTCTGACGCGCGTTCCATCCTCGTGTGCACCGAAAAATCCGGGGCCTGGGTGCGTTACGACCGGCGCTGACCGGGCTTGCGCGGCCCGTGACGACACGCATCCTGCCGGCATGAGCGAAAACCGCCCGGCTCCGGCCCAACCTCAAGGCGAACTCGTCATCCGCACCATCGCCATGCCGGCGGACACCAACGCCAACGGCGACATCTTCGGCGGCTGGCTCATGTCGCAGATGGACCTTGGCGCCGCCATCGTGGCCAAAAACCTCTCGCGCAGTCGCGTCACCACGGTCGCGGTGGATGGCATGGTCTTTCACCACCCGGTCTACGTCGGCGACATCGTCAACTGCCACGCACATCTGCTCAAGGTCGGCCGCACCTCCATGAAGATCGCGGTCGAGGCCTGGGTGCAGCGCGGCAAGGACGGCACGCTGTTGCGTGTCACCGAAGCGGTCTTCACCTACGTCGCCATCGACGACCAGGGCCGCCCCCACCCCGTGCACCGCTGAGAACATGCCTGCCGTGCGCCTGCTGCTTGGCCTCGCCCTGGCCCTCACCGCTCTCGCCCAACCGGCCCCGCCGGCCGACCGGCTCAAGGCGGATGTCCTCCGCGCGGACCAGGCCCGCCTGGTCGCGATGGAGAAGGCGCAGTTCGAAGATCTCGCCTGCCTGATGACCGACGACTGCATCTATGCCCACAGCACCGGGCAGAAGCAGACCAAGGCGGAGATGATCGCCGCCCTCCAAGGCGGCGCGCTCAAGTATCATTCCATCCGCTACGAGGGCGCCCCGACGGTGCGCCTTTATGGCGACGGCACCGCCGTGCTCAACGCCGTCACGCTGATCGATGCCGAGATGAAGGGGCCCGGCCGCATCCAGCGCAAACTCCTCGTGACCGCCGTCTACGTCACCCAAGGCATGCAATGGCGCCTCGCCTCCTACCATTCCTCGACGATCCCCGGCCCTGCGCCCGCGAGATGATGCCGAACCCGGTGTTCGTATTACAAACATCGGCTGACCGGCCAAGTGCAGCGACGGTCTGTTCGAGCGCGTCGCTGTGCCGGGCCGGTGATTGACGCCGCGCGCTGCGCCGCGCACGTTGGCCGGCCTTGTCCACCGACCCCGCAGCCTCCGACCGCGCGCGCGGCGCCCTCGCCGCCGGGACCGGTTTTCTCGTCTGGGGCGTCGTGCCCGTCTATTGGAAGCAAATGCAGGCGGTGTCGCCGTTCGAGCTGATCGCGCACCGCATCGTCTGGTCGCTGGCCTTCCTGCTGGCCGTGTTGTGGTGGCAAAGGAGCCTCCCTTCGCTTCGCGCCGGTTTCGCCGGAGCACGGGCGCTCGGGCTCAACGGCCTCAGCGCCGCGCTGCTGACAGTCAACTGGACCGTCTACGTGTGGGCGGTGAACACCGGGCATGTGATCGAGTCGAGCCTGGGCTACTTCCTGGTGCCCTTGGCCAACGTCGCCATGGGCTCGCTCCTGCTGCACGAGCGGCTCCGGCCCGCACAATGGTCGGCCATCGGCCTCGCGGCAGCCGGCGTCAGCGTGCTCCTTTTCCGCGCCGGACATGTGCCGTGGATCGCCCTCACGCTCGCGCTGACGTGGGCCGCCTACGGCCTGCTGAAGAAAAAATCCTCCCTCGGCGCCGTGGCCGGCCTGACGGTCGAGACCCTGCTGCTCTTTCCGCTCGCGGTGGCGTTGCTGCTTTGGTGGCACCAGACGGGTGCCGGCGCTCTCGGCCGCGTGGATGCCCGCCTGCACGCCTACCTCCTGAGCGTCGGGGTCATCACCGCCATCCCGCTTCTGCTCTTCGCTTACGGCGCGCAACGCATCCGCCTCGTCACGCTCGGGCTGCTCCAATACGTATCTCCGTCCGTGCAGTTTCTGCTCGGTTGGCTGTTTTTCCGCGAACCGTTCGACGCCGCGCGCGCCCAGGCCTTTGCGCTCATCTGGGCCGGCCTGGCGGTTTACAGCGCCGACAGCCTGTGGGCTCAGCGCCGCAGCCTGCTCAGGACGGCGGGGGCGTGACGGGCAGGTCGGCCCCGAAGTCGAGCAGCTCCATCTCGAACACCAGCGTGGCGCGGCGGGGGATCCTTGGAGGTTGGCCGCGCGTGCCGTAGCCCAGCTCATAGGGCACGATCAGGATCCACTTTTCGCCCTTGTGCATGCGTTGCAGGGCCTGCTCCCAGCCTTCGATCAGCTGCTCGCGGCCCACGCGCGGGCTGAAGGCTTGCGCGGGATCCTGCGCCTGGTCGAACACGGTGCCGTCGAGCAGCATGCCCTTGTAGAGCACGCGCACGCGGTCGCCCGGCTTGGGCGAGCCCGCCTGCTTGTCGCCTTCTTTCAGGACAAGATAGCGCAGCCCGGTGGAGGTCTTCTTGGCGTCGGGCCAGCGTTTTTCGACGATCTCAAGGTCCTCGGGCGGCAGGCGCTCGCGCTGCGCCTGCGCGGTCAGGACGCAGGCGGAGAGGCAGGCCAGATGGACAAGGAAACGAAGTGGTTTCACGGTTGGGTGGAGTTGGGAATGACGAATTTGACCGGCGCCTTGGGTTGAGTCGAGGGTGGAGGCGGTGCGGGTTTGACGACCGGGACGGAGGCCGGTTCCGCTGCCGTGGCGCGCAGGCTGGGCACGGCCGGGGTCGCGGCGAACCCGCGCTCCATCAGTTCCTTCACCTTCACGTCGCGGGCCACGCGGTCCTCCGCGCCCAGCACCACCGCGATGAGCCGGCGGCCGTTGCGCTCGGCCGTGGCCGCCAGCGAAAAACCCGCGGCGGAGAAATACCCGGTCTTGAGGCCGTCGCAGCCGGGCAGCGCGCCGAGCAGGTTGTTGTGGTTGCGCATGACGAAGGGGTTGGCCGTGCCCTGCCGGATCGTGCGCTCCTTCACCACGGAGTAGCGCAGGATCTCGCCCTGCCGGAGCAGGTCGCGCGAGATGACGGCCAGATCGCGCGCCGTGGATTCGTCGGGCAGCTGGCCTTTCTTGGTGTTGGGAGGCAGGCCGTGCGGCGAGTGGAACGCCGTGGCCGTGAGCCCGAGCGCCTGCGCCTTCTGGTTCATCAGCTCGACGAAGGCCTCGCGCGAACCGGCGGCGCGCTGGGCCAGCGCCACGGCGGCGTCGTTGGCCGATTGCACCATCAGGGCGTAGAGCAGTTCATCGACGGTGAACACCTCGCCCTGCTTCAGGTAGACCTGCGAGCCTCCGGTGTTGGCGGCCTCGGCGCTCACCGTCACCGTGTCATCGAGCCGGAGCTGCCCCGCCTTCACCCGGTCCATCACGACGGCAAACGTGACCAGCTTGGTCACGCTCGCCGGATAGCCGACCAGGTCGGCGTTGTCCTCGAACAGCACCTGGCCCGTCTCCGCCTCCATGACGATCGCGCCGAGATAGGGCGAGCGCGCGACCTTGCGCACGGCGCCGGGAGCGGCAAGCACCAGTGACAGGCCCAGAAAAATACGGATGAGGTGACGGACCGGCATGCGGATGCGGCCACGCAAAGGCACCGCCCACCGCTGGCAACGCCAAATCCCGGCCCGGCTCATTTCCCGGGCGCGACCGGCCGCGGCCGCATCGCGACCAAGGCGATGCGCTCGAGCAAGTCCACCCGCGCCGCGACCCCGGGGCGAAGGCGCGCCGGTCTTCGCTCCAAAGCCAGCCCATCACCTCGCCGCACCAGCAGACCCCAACCGGCGGGGATCTCGTCGCGGGCGAAGATGCCGTCCTCGGCGACAAGGTAGAGCAGGTCCGCGGCCTGATAGCGGAAGATGCGGTCGAATTTCACCCCGCCGGAGAGGCGGCGCTGGGCCGCGGCGATCTCCGCAAGCACCCTGGTGTAGGTGGCGTGATCCGCGGCGGCGAAGTCGAACGCATCGAACTCGGGAAACAGCGACTCGCCCCGGCGCAGGTCGGGCCGGTGTGTGGCCAGCAGCTCCTCCAGCTTGTCGCGGCGGGCGAGCAATTCCGCCAGCTGGCGCCGGGTGCCGGCCTCGGCCCGCGCATCCTTGAGCAGGTCGGCGCGGGCCTGCTTGCACTCGAACACCACGGTTGCGGCAGCCGTGCCTTTCCGCCCCGGCCGGTAGGCGGCGACATCGACGCGGTAACCGCTGCGCGGCAGCCGCACCTCGGCGGCGGCAATCGGAAAACCGTTCTCCCCGGCCCAAGCCAGGGCCAGTTGCTTCAGGCGGGCGTGGGCGGCGGTTTCCCCGGCGGGCATCCCCTAGTTCTGCAGCGCCGGATGCGCCGCGACAAGTGCGAGGGCGCGGCGGAGGAGTGTTTTGCCCGGCTCCATCCGGTGCCAGGGGGAGGCGCCGCTGGGATGCGGCAGCGGGATGCAGTCCATCGTGTGCCCGTGGTATTCGATGCGGAATTTGCGCCCGATGACCTCCTGCAGGGGCGCCGGCGGCAGGAACCGCGTGAGCGCGAGTTTCCCCACCGGCAGCACGAGCGCCGGGCGGAGCAGCTCGACCTCGGCCGCGAGCCAGCGCGCGCAGTTGGCGATCTCCTCGTCGTCCGGCACGCGGTCACCGCCGGCCGGTTTCTTGCCGGGAAAACAGCGGCACACCGCGGCGAAGTAGATGCGATCCCGCGTCTCGTCCTCGGTCCAGCCGAGCGCCTCATGGAACCACCGGAACAGCGTCCGACCCGCCGTCCACGCGAAGGGGCGGCCGAGCTTGGGCTCCTTGTCGCCGGGAGCCTGGCCCACGAGCAGGATGCGCGAGGCCACCGGGCGGCCCGTCACCACCGGCTTGTGCATGCGCGGGCAGAGCCCGCAGGCGGACAGGCGCGCGAGGTGCCTTTGGACGGCGGAAATGGTCGGCATGGTGGGACGCGTTGACCACAACGCGTCTTGAGCGGCTTGGGGTCAAGCCGCTCCACCTGCGTCACCCGCGGCGGCCGCGGAAAGAGTAGCCGACCTTGCCGCCTTGGTTGTCGCGGTTTTGTCCGGGGCTGCCGCGGAAACCGCCACCGGGCCGACCGCCATGGCCGCGGTGCCCGTGCGGGCGCTGCTGCCCGCGGGGTGGCGGCGGCTGGGCGACACCGAAGGGCTGATAGGGAAACCCTTCGAGCCGGAGTTCGGGGATCTTGGCCCCGATGAAGCGCTGGATGTCGCGGATGTCGCCCGCGTTTTCCGGGGTGACGAGGGTGAAGGCGTCGCCCACGGCCTGGGCCCGGCCGGTGCGGCCGATGCGGTGGACGTAGTCCTCGGGGTTCTCGGGCACGTCGTAGTTGATGACGTGCGAGACGCCGGCGACGTCGATGCCGCGCGAGGCGATGTCGGTGGCGACCATGACCTCGTATTTGCCGGACTTGAAGCCGGCCAGGGCCTCGATGCGCTGGTTCTGCGAGCGGTTGGCGTGAAGAACGGCCACGCTGTGGTTGGCGGCCTTGAGCTTGCGGGCGATCTTGTCGGCGCCGTGCTTGGTGCGCGAGAACACGAGCACGCTGTCGTAGTCGATGCGGTCGAGCAGGGCGAGGAGCAGGTCGAACTTCTGGGCGGTCGCGACCGGGTAGAGCGCGTGGGTGACCGACTGGTTGACCGTGCGGTTGACGCCGACCTCGATCCGCGTCGGGTTGCGCAGGGCGAAGGAGGCGACCGCGGCGATCTCGGGGGGCACGGTGGCGGAGAAGAAAAGGGTCTGCCGCTCGCGCGGGCAGCGGCCGATGATGTCCTTCACCGCGGGCAGGAAGCCCATGTCGAGCATGCGATCGACCTCGTCGAGCACGAGGATCTGGATGTCGCGGAGGTTGATGGAGCCGTCCTGCACGTAATCCATGAGACGGCCGGGCGTGGCGACGATGACGTCGACACCCTTGCGCAGCTCGGCGCGCTGGTGGCCGTAGCCGACACCGCCGAAGACAGCGAGGGTGCGCAGGTCGGTGTAGCGGGCGAAGTCACGGAAGGCGGTCTCGACCTGCGCGGCGAGCTCGCGGGTGGGCTGGAGCACGAGGACGCGCGGGCGCGGCGCGTGTTTCGCCAGCCGGGTGAGGACGGGCAGCGCGAAGGCGGCGGTCTTGCCCGTGCCGGTCTGGGCGGAGCCGATGAGGTCGCCCCCGCCGAGGACGACGGGAATGGCGCGGAGCTGGATGGGGGTGGGGTCGGTGTAGCCGGCGGCTTGGACGCCGCGGAGGACCGGTTCGGAAAGTTGGAGGGCTTTGAAAGGCATGGGAAGGGCGCGGGGCGCCGGGAGATGGACAGGAAAAGAAAAGGGGTGGAGCCGCTCGGGCTCCACCCCGGGAAATCAATTCGCGGATGCGAAGGATGGCTTAGTAACGGTCGCGACCGCCACCGCCGCCACCGTAACCGCCCCGGCCGCCGCGATCGCCACCGCGACCACCGCCGCCGAAGCCACGGCGCTCGCCGCGGAAACCGCCGCCACCGCCACCGCCGAAGCCGCCGGACGGACGGTCTTCCTTGGGACGGGCTTCGTTGACCTGGAGGGCGCGGCCCCCGAAGTCGACGCCGTTGGTCTTCTCGATGGCCACCTTGGCCTCATCGGCCGTGCCCATCGTGACGAAGGCGAAGCCGCGCGGGCGGCCCGTGAATTTGTCCATCGCGACATAGATGTCGGTGACGGCGCCGAACTGTTCGAAGTGGGCGCGAAGTTCGGCCTCAGAGGTCTGGAAGGACATGTTGCCGACGTAGAGTTTGCTGTTGCTCATGGTTGAAGTCGTTCGAGCCACCGTATCGCTGCCAGTCTGTTCCCGACGTGGGTTTCAAATCATCACTTAAGCCTAAGCAGCTCAGCCTACGACTCACCAGATCCTGTCACCTAACGCTATCTCTCACGAGGCCGCGAAGCACAGCGCGCCGGCGGCGCATGGCAAGCGGGAATTTCCCGCCGCCCTGCGCGGCAACGGTTTAGACGCTGTATTTCTCCCGGATGTCGGCCGGCACGCGCGCCGGCCGGCCCGTTTCCATCGACACCATCACGTAGTCGAACCAGCCGTCGCAGCAGAGCCGCGCATCAGCCTTCCGCTCGATCTGGAACTGCACCTTCACGCCGACCGCCAGGAACTCCTCGATCCAGGTCCGCACCACGAACCGGTCGCCCAGCTCGAGCGGGCTTTTGAAGTTCATGTGGGCGCGCGCCATGAACCAGCCGTAGCCGCGCCGGGCGAATTCCGCCATCGGCATCCGGTAGCAACGCTCCATCTGGTCGAAGCGCGCCGCCAGCACGTAGTCCATGTAGCGGCTGCTGTGGACATGCTGATACATGTCGATGTCGTCGGGCCGCACCTGCAGCTCGGTCTCGAATTTCGAGAACACGAGGCCCGGATCGGGCTTCGGATTCGCGGCGGCAGGCACGGGGTCGCTCACGCCGGCAGGTTCGCGGCGGCCGAACCCCCGGTCAAAGGAAAAGCCGGGTCCCTAACCGCGCCGGCCGATTTCCTTCTCCACCCACTCCCGGATCAGTTTCTTGTCGTGGTAATACCGCTCCTCGGTGCGGTTCAGGTTCATCGTCGAGAGATAGGCGAGCTTCTTCAGCATCCGCTTGCCCTCGGCCTTCACCGCACCGTCCGGGCCGATGATCTTGAACTCGATGTCCATCCGCGGGGGCGTGACGTCGCGCAGCACCCGCTTGCCGGCCCCGTTCTGGATGGGCTCGATGTCCCCCGCGAGGTCGATGTCATTGAAGACCACTTCCAGGCGCTCGCCCTCCTTCAGGTAAAGGGTCGCGTGCTTGCGCAATTCGCGCTGCAGGTCGCCCAGGATGCGCACCTGTTCCTCCTTCGAGGGGACGAAGTCGTCCTTGCAGTCAGTGTAGGCCTCCGGGTTGCGGAAATCGACCTTGATGCGGAGGTCGCGACGGTCGGCGTCGGTCGCGGACTCCTTCTCGGCGTCGGGTTTCTTCTCGTTTTCCGCAAAGGCCGCGGGCAGGCCGAGCGCAAGAAGGAGGCTGATGTAGACGGTGAACTTGGCTTTCATGGCGGATAATATGCGCTTGGGACAGGGCGGCGCAAACGGGGTTTCCGAATTGTGTTAGCCGAAAGACCAAGATGATCGGACTTGTAATTTTCAAACATATGTTTGATACATCTGTTCGTGAATTCGGATACGTGTGATGACGCAACCCATGAACGCATCTTAAATGCTGCGGAAAAGCTCTTTGCGCAGCACGGGCACGACGGAACAACCCTGCGTGAGATCACCAAGGCCGCCGGGGTAAACCTCGCAGCCGTCAACTACCACTTCGGGTCCAAGCAGGCGCTCTATACCGAGGTTTTCCAGCGCGTCATCCGCCCGATCAATGAACGCCGCCTGGCCATCTTGGCGGATGCCGAGCAACTGGCCGGCGACCAACCCGTGCCGCTCCGGGCCATCGTGGACAGCTTCATCCGGCCGGTCTTCGAGATGGCCCGCGGCCGGCCACCCTTCCTGCTGCTGATGAGCCGCAACTTCTCGGCGCCTCCGGCCTTCATGCACGAGGTCATGGGCCGCGAGTTCGGCAAGGTCGCGCAGCGCTACCTCCAGGTCCTGCAGACCTCCCTGCCCCATCTGAGCCCGGCGGAGGTTTTCTGGCGCATGTTCTATGTGACCGGATCCATGCTTTTCGTCGCCGCCCATTCCCAGAGCATCGAGCGCCTTTCCCAGGGCCTGTGCCGCAGCGACGACCCCGACGCGTCCATCCGCCGGCTCATCGACTTCGCCGTGGCGGGACTCGGCGCGCCCAAGACGCCCGTCGCCTGACCGCCATGTATCGCCTCGCCCTCAAGATGCTCTTCGGCGACCACGCCAAATACCTGATGCTGGTCAGCGGCATCACCTTCTCCACCCTGCTCATGGCGCAGGGTGCGGCGCTCTTCTGCGGCATCATGTCCTGGACCTTCGCCACCGTGCGCAACGCCCGGGCGGAGATATGGATCGCCGACCCGAAGGTCGAGCAGGCCAACGACACCAAGCCGCTGCGCGACACCGACGTGAACCGCGTGCGGTCGGTCGCGCACGTCGCCTGGGCCGCTCCGCTCTACAGCGGCACGATCCAGGCGCGGCTGTTCGACGGCTCATTCAAGCTCATCCAGCTCGTCGGCATCGACGCCACCACCTTTGCCGGAGCCCCGACCAAGATGCTCCGCGGCAATCTCGACGACCTCCGCCTGCCCAACACCGTCATCATCGACGAATACGGCGTCGAGCGCCTGAGCGAAGGACGCCCGCGGCCGGTGGACCTTGGCGACACCTTCGAGATCAACGACCGCGAGGCGCGCATCGTCGGCATCTGCCGCGCCCACCGCTCGTTCTTCGGCGGACCCTACGTGTTCACGACCTACGACCGGGCCGTCCAATACGCCCCCAGCCAGCGCAAAATGCTCAGCTTCATCCTCGCCGCACCCCAATCGGGTCAGAATCCCCACCGTGTCGCGGACGAGATCGAGCGGACCACCGGCCTGCGGGCCTTCACCGAAACCGAGTTCATGTGGTCCACCATGTGGTGGTATGTGAAAAACACCGGCATCCCCATCAACGTCGGCACGCTCGTGCTCCTCGGGTTCATCGTCGGCACAGTCATCTCCGGCCAGACTTTCTACTCATTTGTCTACGAGAACACCCGCAACCTCGGCGCCCTGAAGGCCATGGGTGCCAGCACCGCCACCCTCTGCTTCATGCTCATCCTGCAGTCGCTCGCCGTCGGGTTCATCGGCTACGGCGTCGGTCTGGGCGGGGTCGCCCTGCTCGGCCATCTCGCCCTCTCGCTCGGCAAGGTGCCCTTCCTCCTGCTCTGGCAGATCCCGGCCATCGTCGGGATTGCGGTCTTCGTCATCTGCACGCTCTCCGCCCTCCTTGGCATCGCGCGCATCGCCCGCCTGGAGCCGGCCATCGTCTTCCGCGGCTGACCATGACGACCTCCGCGAAAGATCCCGTCTCCGTCCGCCTCGCCGGTGTCGACAAGTCCTTCGGCGAGGGCGACTCGCGCACCGCCGTCCTGAAACAGACCCATTTCGAGGCGCGACTCGGCGAGCTGCTCATGCTCGTCGGCCCCTCCGGGTGCGGCAAGACCACCCTGCTCTCCATCCTCGCCGGCACGCTGCTCGCCGACGCGGGCGAGATCAACGTCCTCGGCTACCGGCTGCACGAGATGAAACCCGGCCCGGTCACGAAATTCCGCGCGAACCACCTCGGCTTCATCTTCCAGCAGTTCAACCTCATCCCGACCCTCACGGTCGCGGAGAACGTCTCCGTGCCCCTGCTCATACAGGGCGTCGGGGCCGGCCGCGCCGAGGCCAAGGCCCGCGAGATGCTCGAGCTGGTCGGCATCCCCGAGAAGGCCCGCGAGCGCCCCGCCAAGCTCTCCGGCGGCCAGCAGCAGCGTGTGGCCATCGCCCGCGCCCTCGTCCACGAACCGCCCCTGCTGGTCTGCGACGAACCGACCTCCGCCCTGGACTCCGAGAACGGCCAGCGCGTGATGGAGATCCTCCGCAGCGTCGCGCGGCGCGACAACCGCACCGTCATCGTCGTCACCCACGATCCCCGCATCTACAAGTTCGCCGACCGCATGGCCGAGATGGAAGACGGTCGCATCCTCCGTGTTCTGTCCACCCCGGCCGAAATCGCGGCCGCGCACCCGAATTTCTAACCCCCGCCCGCCATGATCCTGTTCCGCAAAATTTCCTTCTGGCTCGCCCTCGTGGGCCTCTTTCTCGCCGGCCAGCTCGTCATCCGTCTGCGCGCCGGCCTGACCGAGCCCGTCACGCCGCCGCCCGTCGCGCCGCCGGTGAAGCCCTTCGCCACGGCCATCGCCGCCTCCGGCCTCGTCGAGGCCCGCCGCGAGAACACGCTGATCGGCGTGCCCGCACCGGGCCTGGTCACGGCCGTGCACGTCAAGGTCTGGGACCGGGTCGAGCCCGGTGCGCCCCTGCTGCAGCTCGACGACCGCGACCTGCGCGCCGCCTTGCGCACGCAGCAGGCCGGCGTGCTCGTGGCCGAGGCCGTGCTGAAAAAGGCCCGCACGCCGCTCGCCCGCCTTGAGGAATTGCACAAATCCGGCGCCGTGACCGACGACGATCTCGACGCCCGCCGCAACGACGCGGCCGTGGCCGAGGCCCAGCTCGCCGCCGCCCGCGCCGCCGTGGCCCAGACCGAGGCGCTCATCGAGCGCCTCACCGTGCGCGCCCCCATCGCCGGCACGGTCTTGCAGGTCAATGTTCGCGCGGGCGAATACATCTCCACCCTCGGCACCAGCACACCGCCGCTCGTGCTCGGTCACATCGACGAGGTGCAGGTGCGCGCCGACGTCGACGAACAGGTCGCCCCGCGCGTCAAACCCGGCCGCCGCGCCATCGGCTACCTCAAGGGTGACACCACCCACCCCATCGAGATGACCTTCGTGCGCATCGAGCCCTTCGTCATCCCGAAGAAATCGCTCACCGGCGCCAGCACCGAACGCGTGGACACCCGCGTCCTCCAGGTCATCTTCACCTTCCCGAACAAGCCGGACCGCCCCGTCTACGTCGGCCAGCAGATGGACCTCTACATCGAGGAATGATGCACGGGGCCGTGAGTCCGGTTCTGCGATACGTATGCACAACGTGAAACTAAAGCCGCCACATCTTTACCAGGCGTTCATGCTGTGCATGCTTGCCATCTACTTTCTGCTGCCCGGCACACGCCTAATCGATTTCCCATTCAATCTGGCGGGATTGCCGGTTTTCGTCTTCGGCGTTTACATGGCTATGGCCGCAAAGAAATCTTTTAAGGCCAGCGGAACACCCATGATGCCCTCCGCCAATCCCGGGCGACTGCATACCGATGGCTGGTATCGCCACACCCGCAATCCCATGTATCTCGGCGTGTCGATCGGCCTGCTGGGTTTTGCCCTTCTGTTCAGTTCATACATCAATTTTTTGTTTCCTCTGTCGTTTGTTCTCTTGGTTGACCGGTGGTTCGTCCGGGCGGAGGAGAAATTTCTGGCCGGGGTCTTCGGAAGCGAATACCGGCACTACGCTGATCGTGTCCGCCGTTGGATATAAGTGGGTCCGAGGGCGTGGTTTTGCGCTCCGACTAATCGTGTCCTAGCCGACCGGCCCGTGAATTTCTACTTGCGGGGGCCACCGGCCTGCATGTCTTCCGCAGCGTCGCCGGATGCTGACCACATCCGCGCGCCATTTTCGGCAACTTTTGCTCGCCTCCGCGCGTTATGAAGATGCCGGGAACAAAGCCCCGCTCCGGGCCTCCCACGGAGCAACACCAAGCATGATCGCCGCCACCATCGTCCTCGCGCTCCTCGCGCTGCTCATCGCCACCGAGCCGGATCATACCGGCCCGGAGGAACAGGTCGCGCCCGACAACGTGCGGCGGCCCACCCGGCCGCGACGCAACTCCGACGATCAAGGTTCCCGCGATCCCTGCCGCCGCGCCGCCTGAGCGGCTCTCTTGGTCGCCGGTAGGTCAGCTGGCCTGCCCGTGCTCTGCATCCATCGCCTGACGGCGCGCGTATGACACGAAACCCCGGCTTGCCATCAGGCCGGCGGTTCAAAATCTCCCCCGCGTGCCATCCCGTCCGTCCTCCCGTTCCCGCTTTCTCAGCTCGCTCGTCCAGTGGATTGATTCCGATTACTCGGTCGAGCCGCCCGAGGTGATCCGCGCCCAACCCGACGGGGTCAACCTCGTGCGCTGCATCCCGTTCGTCATCCTCCACCTCGGCTGCCTCGGCGTCATCTGGACCGGCTGGAGCTGGTTCGCCGTCTGGACCGCCATCGCGCTCTACTTCCTGCGGATGTTTTTCGTGACGGGCATGTTTCACCGCTACTTCTCGCACAAGACCTACAGCACGTCCCGCTTCGGCCAGTTCATCCTCGCCGTGTGCACCGGCACCACTGTGCAGCGCGGCGCGCTCTGGTGGGCCTACCACCACCGCCACCACCACCAGCACTCCGACCAGGAGGAGGATGCCCACTCGCCGCACGTGCACGGTTTCTGGTGGTCGCACATCGGCTGGATCACCAGCCGCCGCAACTTCCCCACCGACTACTCGAAGGTCAAGGACCTCGCCAAGTATCCCGAACTCGTCTGGCTGAACCGGTTCGACATCGTCGTGCCCGTGCTTTTCGCCACCGGGCTGTTCTTCCTCGGCCGCATGCTCGAGGCCCACGCACCCGCGCTCGGCACCAACGGCCCCCAGCTCCTCGTCTGGGGCTTCTTCATCAGCACGACCGCCCTCTTCCACGGCACGGCCTCGATCAACTCCTTCACGCACCTCTGGGGCAAACGCCGCTTCGAAACCACCGACGACTCGCGCAACAGCTTCCTGCTCGCCCTCATCACCCTCGGCGAAGGCTGGCACAACAACCACCACCGCTACCAGTCCTCGACCCGCAACGGCTTCTATTGGTGGGAGATCGACCCCACCTACTACGGCCTGAAGCTGCTCTCGTGGACCGGCTTCATCTGGGGCCTCAAGCCCGTGCCGCAGTCCATCTACGAGGAAGCCGAGCGCCTCGCCCACCGCGACACCGTGCACCGCCTCTCCATCTCCGACGTGCAGGATGAGATCAACCACCTCAAGCGCGTCGTGCCCACCGCCGCCGCCATCGCCCTCGCCACCGTGCAGGCGGACGCCGTCGCGATGAAGAGCCCCGCCATCCATAAGGACGTCTCCGGGCAGGCGGAAAACCCGCCCCCGGCATCCGGCCCGGCCCCCGGGTCGTAAGTCACGGAGCCGCCACCCACTGGCGGTCTTCCCGTGACCAAACAACGTCTCGCTATCATCGGCACCGGCATCTCCGGCCTCGGCTGCGCCCATTTCCTGCACCGGGACTACGACCTCACGCTCTTCGAGCAGAACAACTACACCGGGGGCCACACCAACACCGTGACCGCCCCCGAACCGGGCACGGGCCGCGAAGTCCCGATCGACACCGGTTTCATGGTCTTCAACCACGAGACCTATCCCCATCTGACGCGGCTGTTCGCGCAGCTCGGCGTGCCCGTCAAGAAAACCGACATGTCCTTCAGCGTGCGCCATGAGGACAGCGGACTCGAGTTCTGCGGCTCCTCCCTCAACCACCTTTTCTGCCAGCGCCGCAACCTCCTCCGCCCGTCGTTCTACCGGATGCTGTGGCAGATCGACCGCTTCAACCGCGAGGCCCTCGCCGCGCTGGATGACCCGGCGTTCGCAGACACGACCCTCGCCGACTACGTCCGCGCCCGCGGCTACGGCGCCGATTTCCTCGATCTCTACCTCGTGCCCATGAGCAGCGCCGTGTGGTCCACGCCCCCGGAAAAAATGCTGCGTTTCCCCGCCCGCACGCTCCTGCGCTTCTTCCACAACCACGGCTTCCTCGGCCTGCACACCCAGCATCAGTGGTGGACCGTGGACGGCGGCTCGCACGAATACGTGGCGCGACTCACCGCGCCCTGGTGCGACCGCATCCGCCATCGTGCCAAGGTTGTCCGCGTGCGCCGTTCGCCGGAGGGGGTCCAGGTCACGACGGCCGGCGGACAATGCGAGACGTTCGACCACGTCATCCTCGCCGCACACGGCCACGAGTCCCTGAAGATGCTCGCCGACCCCACGCCGGCGGAGGCGCGGCTGCTCGGCGAATTCCAATACCAGCCCAACACCGCCACGCTGCACACCGACGCCTCCGTCATGCCGCGCACCAAGATGGCCTGGTCGGCGTGGAACTATTCCATCGCCCGCGACGCCTCCGGCCGCATCGAGCCGATGACCGTCTATTGGATGAACCGCCTCCAGGGCGTCTCAGATCGCGAAAACTATTTCGTCTCCATCAACCGCCCTGACCGCATCGACCCGAAGAAAGTGCTCCGCACCATCGCCTACGAGCATCCGCTCTTCACCCTCGGGGCCGTCCGCGCCCAGGCCGAGATTCCCGCGCTCAACGCCGCGGCGGCCGAAACCACGCGCACCTATTTTTGCGGCGCCTGGACCCGCTATGGCTTCCACGAGGACGGCCTCCTCTCCGCCGTTAACCTCTCCCGCCAACTCCTCGCCCGCGACCCGTGGGTGACGCCGGTTGACCCCGCACCGGCCTTGGCCACCTGCGCCTGATCCCGGTCTGCATCCGCGGAGGCCGCTGGGCCGTAGCACATTCCGTGAGGTCCAGCCTATACGAATGCCATGTCATGCACGCGCGCTTTGCGCCGCGCGTGCATCGCTTCGTCTACCGCATCTTCATGTTCGCGCTCGATCTGGACGAACTGGAAACCCTCCGCCGCCGCCTCCGCCTGTTCTCGCTCAACCGCCCGAATCTCTTCTCGTTCCGCGAGGCCGACTTCCTGCCGATTCACAAGCCTCCCCATAACGCCCATTCGCCGAAGCCAATCGAGAATCGAGAATCCAAAATCGGAAATCTAAAATCCCGCGTGCTCGGCCATCTCGCCGCCCACGGCACCGAACTGCCCGCCGACACCCGCGTGCTGCTCGTCACCCTGCCGCGCGTGCTCGGCTATCTCTTCAACCCGGTCTCATTCTACTTCTGCCTCGACCGCGACAACCGCCCGTTGGCCGCCATCGCGGAGGTCACCAACACCTTCAAGGAGGTGAAACCCTTCGTGCTCGGCCCCGGGACCAGGAATGCCGGTGGGAGCGAGCTTGCTCGCGACTCCACAACCTTCCGCCTCCGCGTGCCGAAAAACTTCTACGTGTCGCCGTTCTCCGACGTGGACGTCGCCTTCGACTTCACCCTGCGCGCACCGGACGGCCGCCTCTCCATCCAGATCGACGACTACGTCGGCGCGGAGCGCACGCTGACCAGCACGCTCACCGGCCGGCAGCAGCCGCTCACCGATGCGCGCCTCGCGTGGTTCTGCGGCAAATACCCCTTCGTCACCCTGCAGATCATCGGCCTCATCCACTGGAACGCCCTGAAGCTCTGGCTGAAAAACGTCCCGTGGTTCCCCAAGGCCGCCCGCGCCGCCGACCAGCGCGACCTCTACCGCCCGCACCGCTCCATCCGCCCGTCAGCCGCCCAAGCCAAGTGTCATCTATTAGATGACACTTTCCCGGCGCCTGAATCCCTCTCTCCCGCCCCGAAAGCATGAGCCAAGCCACCGCCCTTCCCGCCGTCACCTCCGGTCGCGCCGTTTCCTGGATGGAACCCGCAGTGCTAGACGCCTTCGCCGCCATGCCCTGCGGCCGCCTGCGCCTCACCCTGCCCGACGGCGCGGTGCGCGAATTCGGCGACCCGCACGCCAGCCACACCGCGGTCGCGCCCGGCGTCGCCGGCCACGCCGCCATGCAGGTCCGCCGCCCGGATTTCTTCCGGAAATGCGTCCTCGCGGGCGACATCGGTTTCGCCGAGTCCTACCTCGACGGCGACTGGGAAACGCCCGACCTGACGGCCGTCATCGGCTGGTTCATCCTCAACCTCGAGCACGCGCCCACGCTGTCCGGCTCGCGCCGCGCGCGCGGCCTCGCGCTGAATCTGCTCCGCGCCGCCAACCGCCTCGACCACCTGCTCCGCTCCAACAGCCGCGCCACCGCGCGCCGCAACATCGCCGGGCATTACGATCTCTCCAACGACTTCTTCTCCCTCTGGCTTGATGACACGATGATGTATTCCAGCGCGCGCTGGGAACGCGCCGACGCCACCCTGCGCGAGGCCCAGGTCGCCAAGAACGAGGCCCTCTGCCGCCACCTGCGCCTCAAGCCCACGGACCATGTGCTGGAGATCGGCACCGGTTGGGGCGGCTGGAGCCTGCACGCCGCGCAACGCCACGGATGCCGCATCACCACCGTCACCATCTCGCGCCAGCAGTTCGAGCTGGCGCAGAAGCGCATCGCAGCCGCCGGTCTTGGCGACCGCATCGAGGTGCGCCTGCAGGACTACCGCGACATCACGGGGCGGTTCGACAAGCTCGTCTCGATCGAGATGCTGGAGGCGGTCGGCCACCGCTACCATCCCGCCTTCGCCGCCGCCTGCCACCGGCTGCTCAAGCCGGACGGCCTGCTCGCCCTCCAGTTCATCACCTGCCCGGATTCGCGTTACGACCAGTTCCGCACCGGCGTGGACTTCATCCAGAAGCACATCTTTCCCGGTTCGCTGCTGCTCTCCGTCAACCGCCTCAACGACCTGCTGGCCCGCGAAGGCGGCTTTGTGTTGCACCGGTTGGAGGACTTCGGCCGCGACTACGCCCGCACCCTCGCGGCGTGGCGCGCCGCCTTCCGGGCGCGGCTCGCCGAGGTGCGCGCCCTCGGCTTCGACGACCGCTTCGTCCGCAAATGGGAATACTACCTCTGCTACTGCGAGGCCGCCTTCGCCTTGCGCAACATCTCCGTCGTGCACACGGTCCACACGCGGCCCAACAACCTGTCGCTCTGATCCATGATCTTGTTCCTGCGCATCCTCTTCGGCCTCGTCCTCGTCTCCATGCTCGCGGTGACAACCTGGGCCAGCCTGCACCAGGCGTTGGGCGACTTCGCCCGCAGCACCACCATCCGCGACCCGTGGGTCATCGCCACGCTCTTCGACGCCTACTGGGCCTTCATCGCCTTCTACGTGTGGGTGGCCTGGAAGGAGCGCTCGCCCGCCGCGCGCGTGCTCTGGTTCCTCAGCATCATCCTGCTCGGCAATATCGCCATCGCGGCCTACATGCTCGCCGAACTGTTCTCCGTTTCGGCGAAGGACCCGGCCCGCGAGGCGCTGGAGAAGGTCTTTACGCGGCACAACTACGACGGACTCGTCCTGCCCGGCATCCTCACCGGTCTCGCCGCGGCCGTCTACCTGTTCGCGTGACCGCGGCCGCCCCCACTGCCCGCCCGTCGCTCTGGCAGCGCCGCGTCGTCGCGCCGCTGCGGGCGCAGCTCACGCAGGGCGTCACGCCGGACAAGCTCGCCGCCACGCTGGCCGTCGGCACGGCCTGCTCGCTCTTTCCCTTCCTCGGCTTCACCTCGCTGCTCAACCTCGGTGTGGGCGTCTGGTTGCGCATGAACCAGCCCGTGCTCCAGACGCTCAACCAGGTGCTCGGGCCGCTCCAGCTGGTGCTGATCCTCGGCTACCTCCGGCTCGGCGAACTCATCTGGCGCGATCCGCCGATGCCGTTCTCGGTCTCCGGCATGGTGGAGACCTTCGGCGGCAAGTCGCTCGGCGAATTCCTCGCCCTCTTCGGCTGGGCTGGGATCCATGCCTTCACGGCCTGGGTGCTCACGGCCCCGTTGCTGGTGGCGGCGCTGTATTTTCCGCTGCGACCGGCCCTGCGCCGGCTGGCGTCCCTGCGGCCCGCCCGCGCGTAACTTCCCGCGATGTCCGCCCTGCCCCTGCTCCTCCTTGTGCTCGCCGCCCTGTGCGGACTCTTCGCGCTGCTCTACCTCGTCTGCCGCTGGCTCGACAACTACGGCTTCGTGGACGTGGCGTGGTCCTATGCCTTCGCGTTTGTGGCCGTGCTCTATGCCTGGCTCGGGGACGGCTGGTATCTGCGGCGCTTCATGATCGCGGGGCTGGCCGTGCTGTGGAGCGTGCGGCTCGGCTCGCACCTGCTCAAGCGCGTGGCCGGCCACCACCCCGTCGAGGACAGCCGCTACGTCCAGATGCGGAAGGATTGGGCGGCGAATTTCCACCCCAAGATGTTCGGCTTTTTCCAGCTGCAGGCCGGGACCGTCGCCCTGCTTTCCGTGCCGTTCCTGCTGCCGGTCCTGAACCCGGCCCCGGCCTTTCACTGGCTTGAGATGGCCGGCGTGACCCTGTGGTTCGCCGCCCTGTTCGGCGAGTCCGTGGCCGACGCGCAGCTCGCCGCCTTCAAGCGCGATCCCGCCAACCGCGGCCGGGTGTGCGAGGTCGGGTTGTGGCGCTACAGCCGGCATCCGAACTATTTCTTCGAGTGGCTGGTGTGGGTGGCCTATTTCCTGTTCGCGCTGGCTTCGCCCGGGGGCTGGGTGGCCGCGATCGGCCCGGCCAGCATCCTCTTCCTCCTGCTCAAGGTCAGCGGCATCCCGCTCAACGAGGAAGCCGCCCTGCGCTCCAAGGGCGAAGCCTACCGCCGCTACCAGCAGACCACCAGCGCCTTCGTGCCGTGGTTTCCCCGCCAACTCCCATGATCGACGCCCTCCTCTCCCGCGACCTCCTGCCCGACCCGCTCATCCGGGTAGGCATCCGCCGCCTGCTGCGCCAGCGCCTGCGTGAAATCGAGCACCCCTCGCCCGCCACCCAGGTGGCGCGTTTCGCCGAGGAGCTGCGCGCGATGCCGATTGCCGTCAACACGGCCGAGTCCAAGGAGCAACACTACGAGGTGCCGACCGCGTTCTACCGGTTCTGTCTCGGGCCGCGCCTGAAATACTCGTCGTGCTACTACGAGACCGGCCGCGAGACCCTGGCCCAGGCCGAGGAGGCGATGCTCGCGCTCACCTGCGAACGGGCGCGGCTCGCCGACAACCTCGACATCCTCGAGCTGGGCTGCGGCTGGGGTTCGCTCACGCTGTGGATGGCGGAGAAATACCCCCGCGCCCGCATCACCGGCGTCTCGCACTCCCGCACCCAGCGCGAGCACATCCTGGCCGAGGCGCAGCGGCGCGGCTTCGCCAACGTCACCATCCTCACCTGCGACATGAACGACCTTGCGCTCCACACGGCGAGCTTCGACCGCGTGGTGTCGGTGGAGATGTTCGAGCACATGAAGAACTGGCCCCGACTGATGGCGAGCATCGCGCGCTGGCTGCGGCCGGAGGGGTTGTTCTTCGCGCACGTGTTCACCCACTCGCGTTTCGCCTATCACTTTGTCGCGCGCGACGAGACCGACTGGATGAGCCGCTATTTCTTCACCGGCGGCATGATGCCGGCCCACGCGCTCTTCCCGCGGTTCCAGGATGACCTGAAACTCACGGCCGACTGGAAGGTCAACGGCACGCATTACGCGCGCACGGCCGAGCACTGGCGGCAAAACATGGATGCCCACCGCGCCGAGATCCTGCCCCTCTTCGCCCAGACCTACGGGGCGGACCAGGCCGTGAAGTGGTGGAGCTATTGGCGCGTGTTCTACCTCGCCTGCGCCGAGCTGTGGTGGTTTCGTGGCGGCGAGGAATGGCACGTCAGCCACTATCTGTTCCGCAAGCCATGACCAGAGCTGCGCTCCTGGCCGGCGTGCTGTTCGTCGGCGGCCGGCTGGCCGCCGCCGGGACCGACATTGAAATCCTGCTCCGGGACGCGCAGGCGGCCGAGGCGAGGCTCGACAGCGCGGCCGCAGCCGAACTCTACCTGGCCGCCGACCGCTTGCGCCCGAACGACGCCTTCATCCTCCAAAAGATCGCGAAGCAGTATTCCGACCAGGTCTTCGGCGAGAAGGACCGGGGCCGGAAAAAACAACTGGCCGAGACCGCACTCGCCTACGCGCGGCGCTCGGTGGACCTCGCGCCCGACAACGCCGTGCACGTGCTTTCCCTCGCCATCTGCCACGGACATCTGGCGCTGGTCGGCGACACCTCCGACAAGGTGCGCTATTCCCGCCTCATCAAGCAGGACGCGGAACGGGCGCTCCAGCTCGATCCCAACTACGCCTGGGCGCACCACCTGCTGGGCCGCTGGCACCTTGAGGTTGCCCGGCTGGGCATGACCGCGCGGTTCCTCGTGAAGCTGATCTATGGCGGCCTGCCCCCGGCGTCGAAGACCGAGGGCCTCCGCCACCTGCGGCGCGCGACCGAACTCGAGCCCGCAGAGCCCAGCCATTGGGTCGAACTCGGCCATGCGCTGGCCGCCAACGGCGATCCCGCCGCCGCGCGCACCGCCTGGCAGAAGGCCCTCGACCTGCCGGCGCGGGGCAAGCACGACGAGCCCGCCCAACAACGCGCCCGCGCGGCGCTGGAGGCAGCGCGATAAACAAAAGGCGGCGGACCGAAGTCCGCCGCCGGAAGCGAGATGGCCTTACGGCTGCGTCGTCACCACTTGTATTTGAGCGTGAACTCGGCGCGCAGGGGCAGCTCGGCCACGATGGACTCGTTGCCGTAGACCGCGTTGGGCGCGCCCCAGTTCTCCTCGTCGGTGACGTTGAGGACGGCCAGGCGGGCCTCCCAGGTCTTGGTCGAGTAGAAGAGGGTGAGGTCGAGGTTGTATTGGCTCGGGATGACGAGGGTGCCCTTGACGTTGTTGAGGATGTCGCTCGTCCAGAGGAAGCCGCCGGTCACGCCGAAGCCGTTGCTCCACTTGTAGGTGGCGAGGAGGTTGACGAGGTTCTCCGGCACGCCCTGGCGGCGGAACTTCGAGCCCGAGAGGGTGAAGAACCGGTCCAGCGGCGACACGAGCGAGGTGTTGCCGACGTCGAACTCGGGCTGGTTGACGGTGGCGTCGAGGTAGGAGTAGCCGGCCGTGAAGTAGAAATTCTTGTTCGGCTGGTAGTTGATCTCGAACTCGATGCCGCGGGTCTCGTATTTGCGGAGCGAGCGGTCCTGCTGCACGGCGTCGCGGTTCTGCTTGAACGCGGCGAGCGAGACGAAGCCCTTGCCGCCGAAGTAGGTCTTCTTCACGCCGGCCTCCCAGAGGATGGCCTCGTTGCTGAGCGAGTCCTCGGAGAAGGTGGCATTGCCGCCGGTGGTGATGCCGCCGCCGTTGCCGACCGCGCCGACGGGGTTCTCGCTGTAATTGTAGGTGGCGTAGAAGCTGAGGCCGTCGTTGACCTTGTATTGCAGCGAGCCGTTGTAGTTGGGCAGGGTGATGCTGGTCTCGTCGGCGATGCGCTGCGGCCCGATGATGGAGTTGACCCAGTCGATGTGGAAGTCGGCGCTCATGAAGTCGAGGCGGCCGCCGAAGAGGAACGACAGGTGGTCGTTGATGCGCCAGTCGTGCTGGTAGAACGGTCCGACGATCCAGACCTTCGAGATGCCGGAGTCGCCGTTGTCGGGCGTGTAGAAGCGGTTCCGCCAGCCGGGCACGGGGATCTGCGTGAAGGGGTTCGGGTGGTTGACCGAGTTGAAGTAGTTGGCGAAGTTGAGGTCGCGCGTGATGTCCCAGACGCCGGCGGGCTCGTTGAAGAAGTCGTTGTAGGCCTCGACGAACTGGTAGCGGAGGGTCAGGCCGGTGTTGATCTGGTGGCGGTCCTTCTTGAGACGGAACTCGGTGCGGTTCTCGATGCTCCAGCTCGGGTCGATGATCTCGGAGTAGGAGTAGGACGAGAGGGTGTTGCGCGCGACGTAGCGGAAGAAGGCGTTGTTGCCGACCTCGAAGTCGTCGGTGCGCTTCTTGGTGTAGATGAGCTGGGCGTTGTAGCTCCAGCCCTCGGAGTCGTCGCCGGGCTTGAGCAGGCGCTTCGAGCGGTCGAGCGGCACGACCGGGCCGGGTGCGATGCGGTTGACGGCGGGGAAACCCGAGACGACCCAGCGGGAATTCTGCGCGTCGGAGACGGGGGCCGGCGTGCCGGCGACGACGTTGATGTTGGTAAAGGTGATGGCATTGCCGTTCGCGTCGACGTAACCGAAGGGATAGAGGGCAAAATTCGGCGCGGGGTTGTTGTTGATGCCGGTCTGGTAGAGACCGCGGTCGATGAGCTGCTGCGTGACGCGGTTGACGCCGAAGTTCTCGGTGTAGTCGGCGAAAAAGACCTCGTTGTTGAAGAACCACTCGGTGTCCTTGTCCGGCCGGTGGGTGATGGCGAGGTAGAGGGCCTGGGTGTTCTTCTTGGAGTTGTCGTAGAAGCCCTTGGACTGCTCGCCCGCGTAGCTGACGCGCCAGGCGGTCTGCCGGTTCACGGGTGCGCCGTAGTCGAAGGTCCAGCGGTAGACGTCGAAGGAGCCGACGGTGATCGAGGCGCTGCCCTCGGCGCGGTCGAAGGACGGGCGCTTGGAGATGAGGTCGGCGTAGCCGCCGACGTAGGGGGAGGTGCCGTAGACGACCGTGGCCGGGCCCTTGACGATGTTGATGGACTCGACGGAGTTGAAGTTGATGGGGAGGCCGTTGCCGTTCGAGGAAAGGCCGATGCGCATGCCGTTGAGGAACATGTCGCCGATCTGCGTGCGGATGTCGGGCGTGGTGGGCGCGCCGAAGTTGGTGCGCGTGTAGGAGCTGGCCGTGAGCTTGGAGAAGTCGCGCACGTCCTGCACGCTGATGGCGTTGAGCTGCTCGCGGGAGAAGATCGTGACGTTGCGCGGGGTGTCGAGGATCGAGCGCTCGACGCCGAACACCGAGTTGAACGGCCGCGACTGCGGCAGCACGACCTCGCGGATCGGCACGTCGTTCACTTCGAACTTCTCGAGCTCGACGACCTTCTCGTCGGTCGGGGGTGTTTCCTCGGCCGGGGCGGGCGCGGCTTGGGCGCTGGCAAGGGCGGCGGCGAGCAGGAAGCTGCCCGTCCCCGCGATGAGACGCAGGAATTTCGTAGTCATGGTTCTAAGGGGGTGGTCGGTGACGGCGTGGGGGCGCCGGGGTTCGCCCACACACAAGCAGACCCCATGCCGTTGTCGAGCCGACACACGGCCCTAGGACGCAGGCGGGTGTTTTGCCGGACCGGCTGCGTCAGTTCAGCAGGACGTTGACGATGGCGTTGCCGATGCCGATGAGGGCGGCGCCGGAGATGAGGCCGGCGCAGATCGGCTCCATGCCATCCACCCAGATGCTGTGCTCGCGGGACCCCGGGGGGTATTTCCGGCGCTCGTGCCACCAGAAGATGAGCGCGCCCACCCACATGGCGAAGCAGGAGGTCGGGGGCAGCACGACACCGAGGCCGACGGACACCGCGGAGATGGGGAAGCGGCCCTTGGTCCGGATGCGGAGGATTTCGAACACCGCGGCGGCGACCGCCGCGACCACGATGGAGATGACGGCCGAGGCCGGCAGGTTGCTGAAGCCCTTGGCGATGAGGTCGGCCACGCCCTTCCACTGCAGCGCGGCGGGCATGGCGAACTGCTCCGACACGATGGTGGCGGTCGAGCGCACGCCCTCCGCGTTCTTCGGCACGAAGAGCAGGAAGAACAGCGGCACCGACGAGAGCGCGCCCGCGAAGATGCCGATGACGTGCCCGACGGCCTGCTGGCGGGGCTTGGCGCCGAGCATGTAGCCGGGCTTGATGTCGGAGAGCAGGTTGGCCGCGTTCGACGCGATCTCCGCCGTCATGCCGGCCGGGATGAGGTTGCTGGCGGGATTGGTGCGGTCGATCGCACCCATGGTGAACTGCGTGATCTTCGAGAGCGAGCCGGTGGGCGTCCACGACGTGAGCGCCATGGAGTTCGTGCAGATGACGGTGAGCACGAAGATGAGGGGCAGCGAGATGCCGGCCAGCAGCCACGGCACGCCGAAGAAGACGTGGGTGATGTAGATGCCGATGGCGCTGAAGATGGGCACGCCGACAAACGACATCCACAACGGCAGCTCGATGTCCTTGAGCACATCCGTGCCCGCCGGCGCGGCGGCCTCCTTTTTCTTGGTCAGCGCCTTGAAGGCATTGGTGAACAGCTCGGGCTTGGCAAACAGGCTGATCATCGCGCCGACGACCATCATGGTGACCCCCCACCAGAGCGACCACTGGTTCACGATCTCGGCGCGCGAAATCTTCACCAGCTGCCCGGCGGGGTTGAGGTATTCCCTGATCTCGCCGCGCTGGATCATGATCGGGGCGAGCACGACGAAGTTGATGAATGCGCCGAGGATGCAGCTCGTGGCCACGCGGATGCCCATCAGGCCGCCCACGCCCAGCATGGCCGCATCGAGGGTCAGGCGCAGGCCGAGCTGGCGGATGTCCGTGCCGAGGATCTTCGGCATCCACCACGAATACTTGGCTGCCGCCGTGTAGTAATAGACGTCGAAGGTCTCGTGGAAATACCACGGCTCCGTCATCCCCGCCCATTTGTCCAGGCGCAGGATCTTGAACTGGATGAGCTTCATCCAGCCGTCGCTGGAAATCGTCTGGTAGGCCGCGGTGGCGATGCCGGTGACGGCGAGGAGCTTGGCCTTGAACATGCCGGCGGCGGCCTGCCCGGTGTAAAGGGCGTCGAGCACCACGCCGCAGGCCCGGCCCTCGGGAAAGGGCAATTGGTCCTCGTTGATGAAGCGCCGCTTCATCGGGAAGGCCACCAGCACGCCGATGATCGAGATGACGATGTTCCACGTCATGATCTGCCACCACGGCGGGATGATGCCCGTGACCAGCATGTAGGCGGCGAGGCTGGAGATCATCGGCGTGATCATGTAGCCCGCCGCCGTGGCGATGGATTGCGTGCAGTTGTTCTCGAGGATGGTGAAATCCGCGATCATCCCCGACTTCGCCAGGATGCGGAAGATGGCGAAGGCCAGGATCACCGAGGTCAGGCCCACGCCGATGCTGATGCCGGTCTTGCCGCCGATGTAGAGCGCCGTCGCGGCCAGGATCCACCCGAGCCCGAAGCCCGTGACCGCCGACCGGAGGGTGAGCTGGGGCATGTCGCCCCGGTAGATGTTCTCAAACCACCACTTGTCTTTTTGTTCGCGTGTCCAGGTCTGGATTTGCTCGTCGGTCAGGTTTTGCAGGGCCATGGGGTGTGCTGCGTTGGAGGGGTGCCGGGAAAAACGGCTTCGAGTGAGGCGGGGATTTCGCCGCGCCGCGAGGCAAAAGCGGACGCAGCGGGAAACTGAACGAAATTCATGTCGCCCGGACCGGTGCCTCACCTACATCGTCGCCGGCGCCATGGCGTAGGCCCACGACTGGCGCGGCCACCGCCGATCTGCGAAACTACCCCACCCCTTGAACCCCGAATCCGCCATCAATCGCGTCCGCCTGACGGGACTTTTTCTCGGCCTCGCCGCCTTCGCGGCCATCTACTGGGGCTGGGGCGGCCCGGCGGACAAGCCCCTCGTCGGCGCCATGGCCGCCATCGCCGCGCTCATGTCCATCTGGTGGATGACCGAGGCCGTGCCGCTGGCCGTGACCTCGCTGCTCCCGCTCGCGCTCTTCCCGCTGCTCGGCATCGCGGATGTGCGCCGCACGCCGCAGAACTATTTCAACGAGATCATCGTGCTCTACCTCGGGGGCTTCTTCATCGCGCTGGCGATGGAGCAGTGGAACCTGCACAAGCGCATCGCGCTGGGCCTGCTCAACCGCGTGGGCGTCGCGCCCGGGGCGGTCATCGGCGGCTTCCTGCTCGCCACCAGCCTGCTCTCGATGTGGATCAGCAACACGGCCACCGCGCTCATGATGCTGCCCATCGGCCTCGCCGTCGTCACGCAGCTCGAGGAAAAATTCGGCGACGGTCGCGCCCGGCCGCTCGCGCTCGGCATCATGCTCGCCATCGCCTACGGTTGCTCCATCGGCGGCATCGCCACGCTCGTCGGCACGCCGACCAACCTCGCCTTTCTCAAGATCTACCGGGAGACCTTTCCCGCCGCGCCGGAGATCTCCTTCGGCGCCTGGATGCTCTACGCCACGCCGCTCGCCGCCGTGCTGCTGGCGGCGACGTGGTTGATGCTCGTGAAGGTTTTCTGCCGCGCGGATACCTCCATCCGGCTCGACCGGGCCGTCATCCGCGAGGAATTGCGCGCGCTCGGGCCCGTCACGCATGAACAGCGCATCGTCGCCGTGTTGTTCGGCGTGGTGGCGGTGCTGTGGGTGTTCCGCAGCGACCTCAACCTCGGGTCCTTCATCGTGCCCGGTTGGAACCGGCTCCACCCCGCCCTCAAGGCCCTCGATGACGGCACGGTGGCTTTGCTCGTCGCCCTGCTCCTGTTCTTCATTCCCGCCAAGGCCCGGCCGGGGCCGCTGCTGGAGGGATCCACCTTCGCCAAGGTGCCGTGGGATGTGCTCCTGCTTTTCGGCGGCGGTTTCGCGCTCGCGGCGGGCTTCGTCTCGACCGGCCTCTCGCAATACCTCGCCGAGGTCCTGCGCGGGCTCGGGCACATGCCGGAGATCGTGATTTTGCTGCTGGTCTGCGTGCTCATCACCTTCCTCACGGAGCTGACGTCGAATGTCGCCACCGCCACGATGTTCCTGCCCATCCTCGCCGCGTGGGCCGTGGCCGAGCAGATTCATCCGTTGATCCTGATGATCCCCTGCGCGATCTCCGCGTCGATGGCCTTCATGCTGCCCGTGGCCACGCCGCCCAACGCCATCGTGTTCACCAGCCGGCGCGTGCGCATCGCCGAGATGGCCCGGGTCGGCCTCGCGCTCAACCTGATCGGCGTGGTCGTGATCGCCGTGTTCTCCCAGTGGTTGCTGCCGTTGATCATGAACTTCGACCCGCAATCGCTGCCCGCCTGGGCCGTCAAGTAGCCGCGCGCCCCACCGGCGTTTGTCATACATTATATGACAACCGCCGCGGGCGGGGCGGCAACAGAGCACGCGATTCAGAAGAGGCGCCGGCCTTCGGCTTTCGGCAAATCGACGCCGAGCAGGACGGCGAGCGTGGGCGCGAGGTCGTCTACCACGACGCGCCCGGCACGCGACGGGCCGGCGGGAACACCATGTCCGAACCACAGCATCGGCACATGCGTGTCGTAGTCGTAGGGCGTGCCGTGCGTCGTGCCCGGCTCGGTCCGCTCCATGAAATACGGCCGGTGGACATAAAGCACGTCGCCGCTGCGCTCGCGGTGAAAGCCGAGCCGCACCGCCTCGCCGATCTGGTCCAGCGGGTTCGCGCCTTCCATCTCGGTCCTCGTGTAGGCGGCGGCGACCGCGGGATGTCCGCGCAAGGCCGCCGCCAGCTCCTTTTCCACTTCCGGGCGGGTCAGTTTTTTGCCCGCCAACACGGCGGGGTTGATCCGGTAGGATTGGCCGTCGCGCGCGGCCCAGCGCTCGCCTGCGGGCAAGGGGCCGAACGTGGCATCGAGCCGCTTCCGCACGACCTCGTCGAACTCCGCGCCCTTGGCGCGGCCGGCGCTCTGGCCGGTCGCCAGCCTGCGTTCCGGCAGCGGAGCGACGCCGTGGTCGGCCGTGAGCACCACCACGTAGTTCTCCGCGCCGAAGCGCTGGTCGAGATAGGTGAAAAACTCCGCCAGCGTGCGGTCGAGGCGGATGTAGGTGTCCATCACCTCGTGGCTGTCGGGCCCGAAGGCGTGGCCCATCTTGTCCGGCTGCGAGAAACCGATCGTGAGCAGGTCGGGCGCACCGTCGGCGGCGCCGAGGTTTTCCCGTTCGACCAGCTCGCGGGCGAACTCCGCCACCATCTCGTTGTTGCGCGGGCTGTGGTCGAAGGCGGAGTAATACCGCGCATTGGGCGCCGTGACGCCGCCGTCGACCCGGCGCGGGAAAGTCCGCCCCAATCCGTCGGGGCTGGATTCGCCGTCGGCCTCGTCGGGGCCCTGCACGCGGTCGTATTCCGCCGCGGGGAGCAGCCGGTCCCAAGTGTGGCCGAAAAATGCGTCGGCCCCGCGCGCCCGGTTGAACGCCTCCACGTAATCCGGCAGCGCCGCCCGGTAGTAGGTCGAGGTGACGAAACGGCCTTCCTCGGTCCAGTAGGCGCAGTCGGCCTTCGCGCCCGAGGGGAGGATCGCCGCGCGGTCCTTGTCCGACACGCCGAACACCCGCGAGCGCGCGCCGTGCTTCGCCTTGAGCCGGTCGCCGACGGTCTCGGCGAGCAGGTGGCGCGGCGAGCGCCCGCGCTTGGCCTCGAGCACTCCGCCGGGCGACTGCCACGCGCGGGCCGGCAGGCCGACGAGCGGCGCACCGCGATCCTCCACGCAGTTGACCTGCTCGAGGGCGGGCCAGTCGGACAGATGCCACTCGTTGCCGATGATGCCATGGGCGCGAATCGACACGCCCGTCATCATCGTGGCGTGGCCGGGACCGGTCTTGGTGACGGCGTGGCGGTAATGCGCCTGGGTGAACACAAGCCCCTCGCGTTGGAAGCGGTTGAACCCGTCCGGACCGAAATACGGCCTGAAGCGCTCCAGGTAGTCCGCGCGCATCTGGTCCACGCTGATCAACACCGCCAGCCGCGGCGCCGCCGAGGCGGCGATGCCGGCGGAGGCGAGCAGAAGCAGGAGGCCGAGGCGGCGCATGGTGGGTTTTACTCGTCCAAAAAAACGCGCCGGCCGCAAGAGTCACGTCGCGGGCGTGACATCCGTGTGATTCCTGCGCCCGCCGGGGTTCAGGCGGCGGGAGCGGTCAGCTCGGCGTAGGCGACGGAGAGGTTCATCGGCAGGCGGTTGCCGCGGCCGGGGGGCGCGTGGAAATCGGGGAAGCCGGGCAGGTTCTCGAGCTTGAGGATCTCCTCCTTCGATTTGCCCGCCCTGATCTCCGCCCCGGTATGCGCGAGCAGGCCGGAGAGATAGTCGCGGAAGACCAGCAGCTCCGCGGGCCCGCCGAGCACGCCGAACCTGGCGTTGCCGTGACCGAAGATGTAATGCGCATCCGCCGGATACTCCGCCGCGACCTTCTCGAGGATTTTGATCCAGCCGGCGATTTTCGCGCCGCCCGGGCGGTCGATGACCGGATAGAGCCGGTTGAACATCAGGTCGCCCATGTGGACGACATTGGCCTTCTCGAAGAGCACCACGATGTCGCCGCGGGTGTGGGCCGGACCGAAATGGCGGGCGCTCACCGTCTCGTCGCCGAGGTCCATGCGCCAGGTGTCGGAGAAGGTCGCGTCCGGCACGGTGGCGGGGTTGACGGCCGTCTTGTCGGCCTCGGCGCGGAGGCGGAGCAATTCGGGCACGTTGGCGTGCGCGACGATGGACTTGGCGGAGGGGCGCACGGTGGCGTTGCCGCCCGTGTGGTCGCCGTGGTGATGCGTGTTGATGACGACATCGAGGGTGCGTCCGCCGCGACCCGGCAGGTCACGCAAAAAGACCTCGGCGGGCTCGGCAAACTGCGTGTCCACCATCGCCAGCGCATCGTTGTTCACCAGCCAGCCGATGGTGCCGCCGCGGCCGGTGAAGAGCCCGACGTTGCGCCGCAGCGGACGGAACTCGGTCACCAACGGTGGCGGGCGCACGGGCGGGGCCGGATTCGGCGTGGCAGCGGCATTGGCCGGAGGCGTCTGCCCGGCGAGGCGGCCGGGGCCGAACAGGCTGGCGGCCAGGGCCGCCGCGGAGGAACGCAGCAGGAAATCACGGCGATTCATGCCGCCAAACTAGCGCCCAAATCCCTTTCCGCCAGCCCTTTCGCATTTTCCGCGTAACCACCCCCATCCGGCCCGGTTATCCCGTCTGCACAACCCATGACTGCTCCGAACCCATGCTCAGCCTTGCCCCCGAAATCCGAGTTCACAGCGCCGACTTGCCCGCTAACGTCGTGACCATGGCCGCGGAGTCGCCGTCCGACCACGAACTCATGATCGCCGTCCGCGCGGGGGAAATCCGCCGGCTCGGCGATCTCTTCGAGCGCTATCACCAGCGGCTCTACGGGTTCTTCGTGCGCCTGACCAACGACCGCGCGGCCAGCGAGGACCTCGTGCAGCTCGTCTTCTACCGCATCCTCAAATACCGCCACACCTACCGCGACGAGGGCAAGTTCTCCGCCTGGATCTACCACCTCGCCCGCAAGGTCGCCGCCGACCACCACCGCAAGCGCGCCAACGCCCCGACCGCCACCGATCCCGTCGACCTGCACGACCACGCCGATTCCGGGCCCGCGCCCGACGCCCGCGCCGCCGCGTCCGACGACCTCGACCTCATGCGCGTCGCCCTCACCCGCCTGCCCCTCGAATCCCGCGAACTCCTCGTCCTCTCCCGCCTGCAAAACGTCGAGCACAAGGAGATCGCCCGCCTGCTCGACTGCTCCGTCGGCGCGGTGAAAGTCCGCGTCCACCGCGCGCTGAAGGAGCTGCGCGAGGTCTATTTCAAGGTCCGCCGCGAACGCGCGGCGTGAACGCCCCGTTGCCCCGTGTCATTCCGAGCAAAGCGAAGAATCCATCCCCTTTCACCCTCACTCCCCCTCTCACCCCCGCTCCCGCCATGAACTGCCAACGCATCCAGGAACACTTTCTCGACTACCAGGCCGGCGCGCTCGACGCCGTCCAGTCCGCCGAGGTGCGCGCGCACCTCGCCACCTGCCTCACCTGCCAGAAGGAGTGGTCCGCCCTCCAGGAGATCACCGCCAAGCTCGATCACCTCCCGTCCGAGGAGCCCTCGCCCCGCCTGCGCGAGCAGTTCTACGGGATGCTCGAGACGCACATCCGCGAAGC